>NZ_CP060633.1:2858360-3572951 GCF_014337175.1 Simiaoa sunii
TCACAGTCATGATTGCCGAATACAAACGTATAGGGAATCTGAAAACCATCCAGAAACGCTAACAGCTTTTGCGCCTGTTTCCTATTATTCATCGTCCCGCTTTTGGGGAAAAACGGAAACACAGAATCCCCGGTCAGGACGATCAGATCCGGTCGCGTCCGGCGGACCAGCTCCGTCACCGCTGCCAGCGCCAGTCTGTCCTTTTTCCCGGAAAACATGCCGAAACCAAGGTGCAGGTCTGTCAGCTGTAATATTTTATAATCTCTGTCCGTCGGGATGCGAAGAGAAAAAGTCTCTTCGTCCAGAATTTGAAAATTTTGAGAGGTATACATAGGAATCTCTTTTCTGTCACTTAATCTGTTTCACTATTGTATTTGAGTTTTTTTGAAATCAGCTCAATGGGATCAACGCACCGATTGCAGACAGCAGCGTAGACAGCACCATCAGCACCTGAAACGGCACTGTGCCGATCACGCCGCAGATAGGACTGCTGCCGGCTTTTTTCCTGGACTTTCCATAGGTCAGCACCAGCATGATGCTCACCAGTACCACAACGCCACTCATAATCCGGGTCAGAACGATAAAGCTGTTCACGCCAAACACAGCAAACAGGATGCAGGGGACTGTGGCGATCAGCCAGCTGATGCGGTTGCCGCTGCCGATCTGCTCATGAACCACATCGCGGAGGGCGAGAGTATTGCTCCAGAACGTGGTAAGTAAAGCAAACAAGGAAAATATGCCTGCCAGGATCATTGCCCAGGTACCGATACTCTCTCCCAACTGCATGTATGCCAGTTCTTTTTCCAGCGCTCCCTTGGTTCCCAGGAGAACCGTGCCCGTTACGATCAGAACAAACACTGAGGAAAGCCCAAAACCGATGAAGATGGAGCGGCGGATCTGTTTCGCGTTGCCATCCAGACCTTTCACCACCTGGATCACTGCCTGATTGGCAGAAGTGGCGAATACCACCATGCTGTACAGCGCCAGCAGATTGTTCCAGTGGAACTGTGCCCGTTGCAAAGAATTCAGTGGATGCATAAATGTGCCTACCGTCATCACTGCCACAATTCCCATGAGGACAATGACTGCGTACTTCTGCGCGATGCCCACGGCTTTCATTCCGATAAATACCACAACTCCGGCGATCACATAGTACAAAACCTGCGCCGCCACAAAAGGCATTCCAAACCAGTTCACAAAAATCTGTGCTCCGCCGTTGATATTGCCGCTGACACCAATCATAATTGCCAGCCCATAGACAATAAATACACTCCAGCTGAAGATCTGCTTCATTTTCCCATGAAACAGCTCTCCCTCAAAGCTTTTCACCAGCTGGACACCACCGTTATTGTAAGACAGCTCGGCAATGATCAGGTGCAAGATCACGTTCACACAATAGGCGATCAATACCATCCACACGACATCCATCATGCTGTTCTTCGTGGCAAGATACGGAACGGCGATGATGCCGGTACCGATGCTGTTGCCGACGATCATGCTGATGGCTTCGAAGGTCGTGAGATGGGCTTCGGATTGGATGGGGTGGGACATGGGGAGGACCTCCTTTGTAAAAATACTGATTTTATAAAAGTTTTGTGGTAAGTGCTTCCTGCAGTACTTTTGAACAGTTGATTCCACGTTTATCGGCAAGTTTGGACATCCATGCCGGAAGCGAGACATTTTTTCGGACCGCCTTGGTGTCAGTCATGCTGCGATATTTAATCGTATCTGCCTGGATGATCGTAAGAATATCTGTCGGTAAATGAGGAATCTCTGCCTGGGGTGTAGGCTCATTCGGAGTAATTTCTTCATCCTCCAGACCAACAAGACAAAGATTCAATGCATCTGTAATAAGTGCAATCGCTTCTGTCAAAGTCGGTGCTGTTGTAATACACCCGTCCACATCCGGAATCTTCGCATAGAAAGTGCCGTCTTTTTCGGTAATAACAGCAGTATATGTGTATTGCATATCATTTACCTCCTTCTATATTTGCTTCTTTCAAAATATATCGCATATCATTTTCATTAAAATCATGACGTTTTACAGGAATGGTCTGCTTGGTATTCGGTTTGAAATACAGGTCATGACTTGCTCCATGTCTTTTAAAAATAAAACCGTTCTTTTCCAATTCTTTAATTGTTTTCTTTCGTGGATGCATTCTTCTCTCCTTTTATATTATACACAACATTACACAAAATCAATAGCAAAATACGCAAATTTACGCAAAAATCATGTGATATTTATAACATTAAAAATTCAAATTGTGACATAGGAAATATAAATAGATTCTGTTAAAACTGACTTTAAAAGATATCGTAATTATCAACATGCTATACAATATCAGACATAAAATAGAATAGTATAAGAAATGATTACAATCTGTTTTGATTTCAATATAAAGCATTTCTTGTCTGTAAATGAAAAAATCCAAAGAACTAATTATGCTTTCATGTTCTCTTCTTGCATCCAAAGTGGCATATAGTTTCCATCTTTTTGCTTATAAAAATTTTTACTCAAATATCTGTTTTCCATCTCGTATTCTTCCGGTGTCATTCCGTTTCTCCAAAATGGGGCTTCCATAAGCGTTTCCGTTGCCCAATCGCTTTGCCTGACCGTCTTGCTCAATTAAATGTCCTCCTTCTATGTAATCACACAGTACATTATATACGATTGTCTTTTCTATTTCAATCGTCGCTCCCGCAAGGGGAGCGACGCCCGTGAGGATTTTGGTATTCATGTAGGTGACATTTCAATCCACACTCACGCGAGGGGAGCGACGTACACGTTCTTATAACCCAACAGCTTGTAAGCGATTTCAATCCACGCTCCCGCAAGGGGAGCGACGGTTAGCCTTGTGACCAAGGACAGCGCCCACAAGCATTTCAATCCACGCTCCCGCGAGGGGAGCGACCACTCTTCTCGGCGAGCAGACCGAGTACGATATGATTTCAATTCACGCTCCCGCGAGGGGAGCGACAATCGAAGTCCAGCGGGATGAAGTTGGTATCATAGATTTCAATTCGCGCTCCCGCGAGGGGAGCGACGCCTCCTTATCCGGCATATTCTTGGTCTTTTGCAAATTTCAATCCGCGCTCCCGCGAGGGGAGCGACCGCTTCCGGGCATCCTCCAAAATCTTGCCAACAATTTCAATCCGCGCTCCCGCGAGGGGAGCGACCTTGTCCATACCCTCTACGTGGTGCCCAGGTGGGATTTCAACCCGCGCTCCCACAAGGGGAGCGACAACGTAATCAGTGGCTTAGGAATCAGCGTCGAATTATTTCAATCCGCGCTCCCACGAGGGGAGCGACGTTCAATATAACACGGGTTCCCGGGAATGTAAAATTTCAATCCGCGCTCCCACGAGGGGAGCGACAAAGTCCTTGCCCCATTCCTTGCCGACTTTATTATTTCAATCCTCGCTCCCGCGAAGGGAGCGACCACTACCCGGAGGACAAGCTGGATGAGATGGAGCAATTTCAATCCTCGCTCCCGCGAGGGGAGCGACTGCTATCGGATAATATAGGATCATCAGTTCCAGATTTCAATCCTCGCTCCCGCGAGGGGAGCGACGAGTATGCCGAGTGGATGCGCTTTAACATGCCGCTATTTCAATCCTCGCTCCCACGAGGGGAGCGACGCTGCACTTCCTCCGGCATTTCCGTTGCCATGTATTTCAATCCGCGCTCCCACGAGGGGAGCGACTAGTAGGTAATGACCTTTTTTTTAAGAAGACCATATTTCAATCCACGCTCCCACGAGGGGAGCGACTTTCTAAACTGGAATAGTCATAATTATTTTTCGATTTCAATCCACGCTCCCACGAGGGGAGCGACGATCGTGGAAAGCACGTCTTTAATTTTATCATGTATTTCAATCCACGCTCCCACGAGGGGAGCGACTCAGATAGTCGATGTATGTATTTGCAACGTTTTATTTCAATCCACGCTCCCACGAGGGGAGCGACGGCACACGTAGAACAGTAGTATCCCTCATGGTTGATTTCAATCCACGCTCCCACGAGGGGAGCGACTGTAATACACCACATTATTCTCGGTGATTTTACCATTTCAATCCACGCTCCCACGAGGGGAGCGACGGCGGTTCGGGTTCTGATCCTGGATTCCAACCAATTTCAATCCACGCTCCCACGAGGGGAGCGACACAACGGCCATTCCGGCGGTTGCAAATGCTATTATATTTCAATCCACGCTCCCACGAGGGGAGCGACAAGACGTACAATCCGCGCTTGATATGTCCCAGGAATTTCAATCCACGCTCCCACGAGGGGAGCGACGGCGGACAAGCGCCGTGGGGAATTGCCGGAAAAGATTTCAATCCACGCTCCCACGAGGGGAGCGACGCGCTACGTCCTTCGTCGTCATACGGACTAACATTATTTCAATCCACGCTCCCACGAGGGGAGCGACTATGTCCCAGGAGAAATTTAACGCCATGATGGCAATTTCAATCCACGCTCCCACGAGGGGAGCGACGTTTATTGGTTTCGATTGCTGTTTTGATATTCTGATTTCAATCCACGCTCCCACGAGGGGAGCGACATTAACAGCGTGTACGAAAGAGGGCTTCGCCAGATTTCAATCCACGCTCCCACGAGGGGAGCGACCGCCAGTTGATTCAAAATTCGATTTACTGGTATATATTTCAATCCACGCTCCCACGAGGGGAGCGACCTGCTGGATCAATGCGTCAATCGCTTCGTAAAGCAATTTCAATCCACGCTCCCACGAGGGGAGCGACCAGATCAGCTTCATAGATACCGGGAACCTCAGGATTTCAATCCACGCTCCCACGAGGGGAGCGACAAATGAGAGACGCACGCAATTTTGATGCATTTTAATTTCAATCCACGCTCCCACGAGGGGAGCGACATTTGTTCTCTTCAAATAAATAATACCATGACTGATTTCAATCCACGCTCCCACGAGGGGAGCGACAGGGCATCGCCAAACACGAATATACACAGTTGGCATTTCAATCCACGCTCCCACGAGGGGAGCGACGTGGCGGTTGCTGACCGTATGCGTGCCGTGGATATTTCAATCCACGCTCCCACGAGGGGAGCGACCCTTGACAGCAACCACCTTTTCCGAGAGAGCAGAATTTCAATCCACGCTCCCACGAGGGGAGCGACCTATGCGCACCGGCAAATTTCTTGTGTAGGGTAATTTCAATCCACGCTCCCACGAGGGGAGCGACCCATAGTGTTGTATCTCCTTTCTTTAGAATCTTATTTCAATCCACGCTCCCACGAGGGGAGCGACAACGGTCGGTTCTGGAGCAGGGCTGGATCGGTATATTTCAATCCACGCTCCCACGAGGGGAGCGACATGAGATCAGAGTGGATGTATATCACCTGTTCTTATTTCAATCCACGCTCCCACGAGGGGAGCGACGAGACCATGCGTAGATCATATGCAAAGGATCAGCGATTTCAATCCACGCTCCCACGAGGGGAGCGACTATGATCTAGAATATGATACCGTAAGATACGCTAATTTCAATCCACGCTCCCACGAGGGGAGCGACGGGATTCGGAGTGTCCGCTTACATCTAACACGGTATTTCAATCCACGCTCCCACGAGGGGAGCGACCGGCATCCAAAAGTACTGTTAATGCTATAACAGATTTCAATCCACGCTCCCACGAGGGGAGCGACGTTGCCTGCTTCATCCTTCATGTCGTACTGGTTAGCATTTCAATCCACGCTCCCACGAGGGGAGCGACATCGCTTCCGCATTGCCACCGGATACGGTGACAGATTTCAATCCACGCTCCCACGAGGGGAGCGACATTAACAGCGTGTACGAAAGAGGGCTTCGCCAGATTTCAATCCACGCTCCCACGAGGGGAGCGACGGCGAGCAGCCAGGCAGAGCCGATGGCGACCATTTCAATTTCAATCCACGCTCCCACGAGGGGAGCGACTTTTGCTAACTATGATGTTAAATATATAGGTACGATTTCAATCCACGCTCCCACGAGGGGAGCGACCTAAACCGTGCTGTGCTTCTGTATGTTTTCTGTATTTCAATCCACGCTCCCACGAGGGGAGCGACTCTTTTTTGATATGATTATTATATCATTTTGCAATTTCAATCCACGCTCCCACGAGGGGAGCGACCGGTATAACCGAGTATATGTGCGAAATACTTGCTGATTTCAATCCACGCTCCCACGAGGGGAGCGACGGAAAATAGTGACTGACAGTGCCAGAGTATTACATTTCAATCCACGCTCCCACGAGGGGAGCGACGCATAATCACAAAGCAGCCAAGCTCCCCCAGCCGATTTCAATCCACGCTCCCACGAGGGGAGCGACAGCTCTAAAAAGTGATGATGCATTTATGGAAACATTTCAATCCACGCTCCCACGAGGGGAGCGACCGGCAACAACCGCCCATATTCCACCGCCTTTTACTATTTCAATCCACGCTCCCACGAGGGGAGCGACTCGGTATCAAATGCGTGTACCATTGCTGCGGTAGATTTCAATCCACGCTCCCACGAGGGGAGCGACCCACTCAGCAACCGGATCAGGAGTTGCCCACTGGATTTCAATCCACGCTCCCACGAGGGGAGCGACGTACATAAATGGTCTTGAAGGCATTCCTTCGGTATTTCAATCCACGCTCCCACGAGGGGAGCGACGATAACCACGATTGCAACACAAGTTCCTACCTGTATTTCAATCCACGCTCCCACGAGGGGAGCGACGCACAATCTTCTTTTACAGCACTTTAGCAAATGGATTTCAATCCACGCTCCCACGAGGGGAGCGACCCATCCAGATCCGCACCGTTTACAGGAATGTAGTACAATTTCAATCCACGCTCCCACGAGGGGAGCGACGCGATCCGGAACGTCTGCTTACATCCAACACGGTATTTCAATCCACGCTCCCACGAGGGGAGCGACGTGTGTTCCTGGGGCATTATGATTATGCTGCAACATTTCAATCCACGCTCCCACGAGGGGAGCGACTCGTTGAAACCACTGAAACCACTGAGACAACTGAAATTTCAATCCACGCTCCCACGAGGGGAGCGACAGCAATTTTCGCCAAAAAGTTCTCTTTTCTCTCAGCAAAAATTGTCTAAAATATTTAATCTTAACAACAAATTATTTTAATTAAAAATATCTTTGTATGTTATTTCAATAAATCGCATAATTTATAAGGTGCGAATCCCCCAGGCATTTTATGTATGCTTGGCTTTCGCATCAGTTACAAAATCAGTGGCTGATCCAGAGCTATTCCTCTATCCACTCCAATATGTTCTATCTTGGTCTGGTATTTATTCCCCAGGTAATAGAAGCGAAGGCTGTCCTTTTCTGTATCAATGATATCCTCAAGTGTTGCTTTCAACGCAATGCTCTGTGCATTATCCAAAATACATTCAAATACAGAATTCTGAACTCTTCTGCCATAGTTGACGCATTGCTTTGCCACTTTTCGCAGCCTTGCTTTGCCGGCTGCATTTTCTGTGTTGACATCGTATGTGATCAATACTAACATACCACACCTCACTTCCATAGAAATGCAGGATAGCCGTCCAAGTCGCCACGTAGAAATCGTGCCAGCAGCATTGCCTGCACATAAGGAACCATGCCCCATTCCACTTTTTCCTGCAAATAGGGATGCGTTATGGTCTCCTTTTTACGATTCTGCCACTCCGTCAGTATTATCTTTCGTCCAGCATCATCCAGCAGAACCGCGCCGTTTTCTTTTTGGGTAAAATTTTTAGCTGTGATCATCCGTTTATTTACCAACGACAGCACAAAGCGATCCGCCAGCACGGATCTTAGTTCCTCCATCATATCCAGTGCCAGCGATGCTCTGCCCGGACGCTCTGTGTGCAGATATCCCACGCAGGGATCTAACCCTACGCACTCCAGTGCAGATGCTTCCATATTTGTCAGTAATGTATACACAAAAGACATCATTGCGTTCATTTTATCGCAGGGCGGTCTTTTATTCCTGCCTTGAAATGTAAAATCTTTTTTCTGCTGCAGAATCAATTCGTCAAACACACTAAAATAAATACTGGCTGCCTCTCCTTCATATCCCCTGAGTTCGTCCCCGGAGGTACTGTTCTGAATCAACATCAAAGAATTTTTCAGCATTTCGGATGCCTTTTTTACCTGCTCTGCATCAATCTGCATACTATGATCTCTGACTGCCCGCTCCAGAACCCACCTGGCATTATGTACTTTTCCGAGGATACAATTTTTAGCAATCTCCAATCCCACCAGTTCATCTTTGCTGCTGGTATACTGTTGTTCCCGCAGGATCACGTTGCCCCTCACTTTTCCGGTGACCCGTGCCAGAAATTTTCCCTGGGGAGTCATGTAACACAGAGAAATATTTCGTTCTGCACAGGCACCCATAAGTGCCGGACTGGTTCCCCGATATCCGAACGATACAATTCCCTCGAGATTATGTAGCGGAACTCTGCCAAGTTCTTTTTTATCATCGTAAATAACAATATTTTCACCATCTAACGCCAGATAACTGTTTTCGGAAGTAACATATAACGTATTCAATAATTTTTTCATACGTTTTCCTCCATAAGTGCCTGATCCATATAGTTTTTCACAGAACCGGTTTTTGCGAGTCTGGGCATACAAAGTTCCTTTAAAGAGCAAGAAGTACAGTGCTTTCCCATCTTTACTTTCGGTGTATACCGCCGTTCATAATATTGATGCATTTCCTGAAACATCTCCCGCACTTCGCTGCGAAGTTCTTCCGTGATCTCCACGATTTCCCTCCGTTTTGTCTCTCCGTAAAAGAGTGCACCTTCCGGAATCTGTGTGGAAAACATTTCTTCCAGGCACATTGCCTGCGCCGCTAATTGTAATTTGTCTTCCTCTGTGATCTTCGGCTTTCCCTTCTTGTATTCGATCGGATATACCGAAAAATTACCCCTGTGCCCGTGCAGGCGGATTCCATCCTCACATCTATGGAATTCCACCACATCACACTCACCCGTGACGCCCATTTCTCTGGACGCCACGGGTAATGCTCTCGCTATGATCGTGTCTCTTCTTTTCTCGGTAAGATATGGATCATGTGCTTTCTTATGCATCAATTCACCAATGACCGTATGTTCATTTTCAGCCCACTGCTGCTCTATATGGATCAGTGCCCACTGTCTTTTGCAGAATCTGAAATGCTGGATCCCGGATATCATGAGATAATCATCTTCTGCATATTCCATTAATTCATCCTTCTCACTTCCACAGAATCAGGAATCTGCTCCTCGTGAACGGTAACTGTGTAATCCTGATATTTTCTTGGATATTCCACATCCTCGTTTTTCTTCACTTCTACGGCATCGAATAATTTATATGCCGGGCAGTCACCCAACTCTTTGCTATGTTTGAATACGATCAGTTCCCGTACCGCCATATTGCCTCTCGCTGCGGAATGGTCCACTTCGAACATATTAAGGATTGCTTCCCATAACAGTTCCAGATCGTCTTCGGAAAATCCGGTTATTTTCCGTGCCAGATTTGCGGAAATATAGCCTTCTGCACGATACAGACCGTAAGGGACGATGGTCTTTCTTCCCATCTCTGTATTCTTGTTTTCCGCATCTTTCTCTGTGGTGATAGCAACTCTGGTGATGGTTACTTCCTGGCTGATGATCGGATCGATGCTTCTTGCAAATCCGATCTGCACAGGCCCTCTCACCTGCCCGCAGTTCAGCGATGCTTTTACAAACGTAGTCATTACGGCTCCAAAAGTACGGATATCATAGAAATTCCGGCACATATAGTCTTTCAATTTAAGATCTACACCGGGATCATTTTTCTTTAGCTTTTTGAGTTCCTCCGTCACCTTTTTATCATCTGTTTCGGTGATTCCCATATCTGCACAGGCTTCTCTGTCGCTGCGGTTTAACGGTATATCTTCTTTAATGTAGATTTTATACCCCTGAGCATCCTCTTTTACAGTCTCGACATAATTACGGATCTTACGTTTCAGGCAGACATCCGTTACCAGACCCAGTCCGCTCTCCGGGTCCACTCTTGGCATATTTCCAGCATCGGGATCTCCGTTGGGATTGCCATTCTCCACATCAAATAATACTACGAACTCATATCTGTTTTTGATCACTTCACTCATTTATTTGTCCTCCCCTTTTTTATATTTTTCCTGCTGTTGATGATAGTAGCCAAGATCAAACTGTCCTTGTTGCTCCAGCGACAAACGTTTCGGGAAATCATCCAGTTTTCCCATAATTTCCGTCAATTCTTTTTCGTAATAGACTTTTGTACCGCCTTTATCCCGTTCCAGCTTTTTCACATGGCTGTTTTTCAGTTTGATCAGCACCGGGAAAATAACCGCAGGTGTTGCACAAGCGGAATTAAAATAGCGATCACGGATTGTTGTTGTGATTGACGGATTTGCTTCCTTCTGTATAGTTTCCAATACAGAAAACAATCTGCCCAACACATAGGCTGCATCATTGCAGTCTTTATTCAGTCCCATAAATTTTTCTCCTTTCATACAATCATAGTTTTTTATTAAATACGCCTTAATGATTGCTGCTCGTCCCCAGCTTATTTTTTTATCCCCACTCTCAGCCCGAATACGAATCAGAGTGTTCGCATATAAGCTTGTCGGATATCGCCCACCGGATAAAATTGCCTGCAATACCTGCGCAGCCATGTCCGGAGCCGGTGTCTTATCTTTTGATTTCTGATTCACTGTTTCATTCAGCATGTCACGAATCCCCAGATAATCTTGCTCCGCCCATGTCGGTTTTATGATTTTGAGCCGTTCATAATGGTCAGCTATATTCTGTATAATGTTTCCGAAAGAATTCATATAGAAAAAGCGGACTGACAATCGCGCTGCATTTGGCGCCAATGCCAGTATGTAAAAATTCTGTTTGGGATCCATCTCCGCATCTTCCAGATAGGTTTTCGTATCTTCTTTCAAACTGTCGAAAATGTCCTTCAATTTTTTCTGGTTATCCTTCGTGGGTCTAAACATATTCAGAAAGCATTTCTGATACTGCTCTTTACCGCTTTCCGCCCAGTACACTATCATGGAATCTCCCATGGAAAAAGTGTAGTCTCGCTGGGACAACAGATAATTCAGCGCAGTGGTATAGGCAAATTCCGCATATTTTCCCACCGGTGCATTGTAACTCTGTTCCTTTCCGTAAGACTCAAATGACGGTGCATTGAATGACACCAGTGCAGCTCCACTGGACTGTGCCCCGGGTACTCCTTTGATTGCTTTATGGATTCGTGATATCTCAGCTTTTTTACCGGTAACCAGACAAATGCCGTTATCTTCTCCGTCATTCTGTGCCCGATAATTCTCCCAGCAATCACGAATCTCCGGATCATCCTGTGCTTCCTGCCCTTCCACGGAGAAAATAAGATTGCCGCCTTCTGTCAACTCTTCCCAGTTCTCCCGGATCACGGGATGTTCCGCAGCTTTCTCCGGATCCCATTTTTCAAAATAGGCTAAAATTGCCCGGGCTGTTTTCCCTTGTGCAGATTGCAGGATCTGTCCGTGTTTTTCTTTTGTCGCCTGGAAACAATCCATTACACGCGGGTTCGTCCCTTCTGCATCAATGCCCAGCATGTACTTGGAATTGTCGCACAGGAAATTTGCTGCCACGCCGGAGGATCTGGTAACCATCTCCGGTACGACGAGATTTGCCGGTACCCATACTGCTTTCTTGCCACGCATATCCTCTATTTTCCGGGAGGTAATACCTATGATATCCCCCTCTGAAGACAAATGGATTTCGTAGGACACTTTTGCATGACACCATCCAAGCATGGAAACTTTTCCCTGCTCCGCCAGATTTTCATAATACTTTACCAGTGCCTGTAATATCATCGTAGCACCTCGCAATCTCTCAGATCCACCACGCCCTGACGCATTACTGCCCGGAAAAACATAGGTTTGATATTTTCCGGATCACTGTAATCCATGTCAAACAACACGATGCCAAGATCTTTTTCTGCTACTACATCATAGGCGGTGTGAATCTCTTCTTCCTCACAGAGAGCAAAATTGGCAGGGAATTCCCGGCAGCCAAAATATGGAGCATGGAAGCATTCACCTTTACGTAGCCGTCTCATGATAATGTCCTTGAACTTTCCGGGATTATCAGAAGTATTGGCTTTCTCTGTCATCTCAAAATGAGCCTCGATGGTGTAGCTTACATTGCAGAGCAGCTGTGATGCTCTCTGTACAATGTCCTCCTTTGTACTGATATACAATGGTTTGTCTGCACCATTGTATGCCTGCAATACATTGCTTGCCAGGATCTTGCTTTTTACTTCATTTCGTCGTACACTTGTAAATTGGATAGGGTTTTTGACATAGATTTTGTCGATGATCCACCGCATTCCCGGATGCCAGTATATAGCTTCCAAAATGCCGCGTGCCGCTGAGGGCGTGATGATGTCATAGCTGTAACGTTCAACTTTGAGTTCGGGTCTCGAAAACAATGCATAGTCTCCCCATACATTTACTTTTACTCCGACTCCCATTTATTCCACCTTCTTTCCACAATTAAAGCGCTGTTCCCGTTTACTGTTCCCTTGTAGTACTATTTTCTGTCTGACAACTAAAATATACCCCATAAAGTGGACACGATAAGAAGAAGGGCTCCTTAAAAATGGACACAAGAAGAAAGGATAAAATCCTGGTTAGTGGACAATAAAAGAAGGGATTTCTTCTGGTAGATGATGTATAATAAAAGTATCTATCGGAGGAAATATGAAAGAATACACACCGAAACAAATTAGGGAACTCAAAGCTAACCCGTACACACTTAATGTGACAAAGAACAAGCTTTATTTTACAGCTAAATTTAAAGAAGATTTTTGGATCAGCTATCAGGCTGGTAACGCTCCAAGAAAAATTCTTCTGGATTTTGGATATAATCTAGAGTACTTTGGACAAAAACAGATAGATGACATTGTGCAAAGAATAAAGCGTCAGGCTCTATCGGGCAATGGCTTTACCGAGGGCGAAAACAGACAAAAAAGAATTCCTATGAAAGCAACAAATGAAGAGGACTTGTCATCACCGCAATCCATAGAACGTATGCAGAACGAGCTTTTGTATCTAAGACAAGAAGTAGAGTTTTTAAAAAAAATTATTATTGCGGACAATTCGAGGAAGAGAGATTAGTCATGGAGACTTCAGAAAGCAAATTTGAAATCATCCATGAGACGATAAATAAAGCAAATAATACATTGTCAGTTAAGATGCTCTGTGAAATAGCAGGAGTATCAAGATCCGGTTATTACAACTGGGTACATTCAGCGGATAAAAGAGCAGAAAAAGAAGCACAGGATAGAGCCGATTTTGAATTGGTATTAGCTGCATATAGCTTCAGAGGTTATGATAAAGGGGCTCAAGGAATCTATATGAGATTGTTACATATGAATCCGCCAATCGTTATGAATGTCAAGAAAATAAGACGGTTGATGAAGAAATATGGTCTTATATGTAACATAAGAAAGGCAAACCCTTACAGAAGGATGGCAAAGGCGATAAAGACGAATAGTGTTGCTGATAATCTTGTGAAACGGGAGTTTGAAAAATATGGTCCGAGAAGGATATTGCTTACGGATATAACCTATGTTCCATTTGATGGTCGATTCTGCTATCTATCAACAATTATAGATGCCTTTACAAAACAAATTTTATCGTATGTGTTAAGCGAATCTTTAGAAGTGGATTTTGTTTTGGAAACAGTCAACCTGATGATAGAAAAGCATGGAGTTTCCCTTACAACTAAAACAATCTTACATAGTGATCAAGGGTGCCATTATACGAGTTGCAGTTTTATACAACTTGTCAAAGATAAAGGCTTAAGACAGTCTATGTCCAGAAGAGGAAATTGTTGGGACAATGCACCTCAGGAAAGTTTCTTTGGACGTATGAAGGATCATATAGGAGACAGGCTAAAAGAATGTGGAACATATAGCGAGGTTCGTGCCATTATTGACGATTGGATGGATTATTATAACAATGATAGATATCAGTGGGAATTAGCGAAGCTTTCTCCCAATGAATACTATAAATATATAACAACAGGCATATATCCGATTAAGGGAAAAATCCCTTCTATGGATATGTATGATGAAGAAGGTAATAAAACAAACTGATATAGCCATCTACTGGTTAGAAAGAACAAATCCCTTCTTCTTAATTTGTCCTTGACAAGGGGTACACTTTAGACTTCTTAGGCATTTCTGGCACAGACTCACTCTTGACTTTTACAAACGATTTTCCCCTCTTAACAGGTGTCTGCTCCGGCTCTGCTTTAATAACTGTTTCTATGCCCTTATCTGCCTTTTGTGAAACCATTTTGAACACCTTGCCAATGAGAAAAATAGCGGTCATAATCAGGCTTTTTAGCAGTGCCGGATTTCTTCCCGACTTCTGAATGGAAGCCTTTACTTTCTGTCCGATTTCGCTCTGCTTCACTTCCAAAATCTGCCTCTCCGGCACACCGCTAATTAGTGCTCTGTCCACAGTCTGATTCCACATGGTACGGTACTGATTATCTGTGCGTATCTGCTCCGCTTTTGGGTTATTCTTGCCAATCTTTTTCGTAGGCAGATACACACCGTTTCTGTCAAAAACTTTGAGCTTTTGCTTGTCATCTTTGACATAAATATTGATAAGGTCAGTGTAGGAGCGTTTCACTTCATCAAGAAAGCTGTCGCTCTTGTCAGAAAAGTATTGCGTTTTATTCTTAGCTCTAAATCCGTCAGATAAATATCCACAAAACTTTTGAAACTCATACTGATACTCTGATCCTCTTTCAGTTTGAAATTCCTCTCCCATTCATGGGCTTCGCTCTTCTTGGCAAAGCCCCTCTTGGTTTTCTGTTTTCTTGCTCCGGTCAAATCCTTATAATAGGTTCTCACCTCCCACATTCCGGTCTTATTATTCTTGATAACCGCCATCTATCCCACCTCCTTATCCGTAGATAGCCCGTAGATTCGTTTCAGAAAATACTGTGTACTGACACGTCCTTTTATTGTCACGAATCCATCCGCCTCAAGTTCTGCATTCAGCCGTCGTATCAGTTTATAGGAATACGATAGTGAAACTCCCAGCATTTCCATGACGTCCTGCGCGGTCAAAAATCTCTTGTTCTCCATAAGCTAATGCCTCCTCTCTTTTGTTTTATTATTCAGTTCATTTCTGAACTGTTTTGATGCGCTTTATATTAACAGTTCATTTTTGTACTGTCAATACTTTTTAGCAAAAAACATTTCACTTTTGCACTGTTGGTGTTATAATGTACGCGAAGACAAAAGTGAGCATGGAGTTTTGACGATTAATATGCGAAGCATAAACAAGCGGCAAAGCACCATGAGAACGCGCCCGCGAACGAGGAAAACCGAAGTTTTTTCGAGTTTTTGCCTTCGCAGAAAACATATTAAGTATTAATTGTATATGCATGGTTTGTACCTCGTATCTTCATGCATTCTACAACACTCATTCCACGAATAAGGAGCAGTAAAAATGGGCGAAAATTTCACCAGCCGGGTAGGCTATTTGATTCGAAATTTCAGAATTGCATCTGACATGACGCAAAAGGAATTAGCAGATAAATGTGGATTAAACGAATCCACCATCAGAAACTATGAACTTGGAAACAGATATCCCGATGAAGCAACTTTATTAAATATTGCAAACAATCTGGGGGTCAGCTTTTATGCATTATCTGCCCCTGATGTGGCAAATATTTTCAGTGCACTTCATGTACTGTTTGACATTGAATGGGCATATGGATTACGACCTACTATGAAAGATGGTGAAGTATGTTTCAAATTTAAGGAGAGACTTCCAAGTGCCGGTCCCCGTCCACAGGAAGACCTTGATAACTTCCGAAAGATAGTTGAATACTGGGCTCGTTTACGAGACAAGCTGGAAAATGATGAAATATCCGAAACAGAGTATTACCTCAAAGAGGTAAAATATCCAATGAACCCAACAGGTCCGAATAAAGAGTATACTGTTTCGCTGAATCTTGATGATGACGACCAGTTACTTATTCAGAATATGAACGAGGATGACGATGCAGAAGAAACTGCTGAATTGTTAAAAGACTTGTTTCCAGATTTCTCTTATGTGAAGAGGAAAAGGAAACCGAAGAAGGAATAACTTTCGCTAAATTTACATTGTCTCTAAAAAAGATAAAGGAGAATTCGACATATGGAAATGAATCAAAATCAAATAATGGAACTATTGGATGCATTATATGAAAAATCCATAAACGGCATCCCTAAACTAAGTCAACCTATTGATGTTTTAGCAAACGATTACTTATCAAAAAATAATTCAACAGAAAAAGCAGCAAGACAATTTGTAAATTATCAAGTTGCCAAGTGTACAACTTCAGGATTTGTAACCGGATTAGGCGGACTTATTACATTACCAGTCACCATTCCTGCAAATGTCAGCAGTGTAATGTATGTTCAAATGCGTATGATTGCTTGCCTTGCATATATGGGTGGTTATGATACTAGCAGCGATCAGGTACAAACATTAGTTTATGCTTGTCTTGCAGGCATTTCTATTGATCAAATAATCAAACAAGCCGGCATAAAATTTGGAACTAAATTTACAACTGCTATGGTAAAAAAGATTCCCAGTACTGTTTTAACAAAAATCAATCAGAAGGTAGGATTTAGATTCTTAACCAAATTTGGAGAAAAGGGAATTATCAATATTGCTAAATTAGTCCCTGTTGTTGGCGGCGTCATTGGTGGGGGATTTGATTTAGTAGAAACCAAAGTTATTGCAAACAGAGCATACAAAATGTTTATTAAAGGTGATTTAAGTGCATTAGACGATAAAGACAATGAAAAAATTATAGATACAGCGGCAGATATTATTAAATCACAAGACGAAAGCGATAATTAACATGCAAAATCTATACAAGGAGGAAATATATCATGTATACTGCCGAAGAATTTCGACAAGATGTTATTGCAAACATAAAAGGAAATAGTGAGTTTTCCCCACTCGTAGAATCAATACTACAAAATTCAAAATTTCAATTCAATGATACCAGTTACTTTACCAGAGTTATTTGGAACACATATGAACGTAATCTCGTGATTTTTTGTGCACCTGAGGACCGTATTGAACTAGAAAAATACAAAGATCCTTTATACTCTTTATGTTCTAAGATTCATGGTAACCAAGATGATTATCTTATTATGTCCTTAGAAATCATTGCAAAGAACCATATCTCCCCTGTAACTAATGCAACCTCTATGACAGATGATAAAATTACTATAACAACAAGCATTGAAATTGATCGTTCTTCAACCAACAATATAGGTCATGGTGGTTTTGGTACTGTTTACAAATATTATGATGAAGAAAAAGAAGAACTAATTGCGGTAAAAATATATGAGCCAAGTATCTTTCAAAATAGCAGCCCAGAGATCATGAAAAAAAGATTTTTACGAGAAGGGAAAAAATTATTGAGTTACTCCCACCCTAATGTGGTTAAGGCATTTGATTATGGCTTTCTTGGTGACGAAAGTGCATACATAAAGATGGAATATATTTCTGGAGATAGACTATCCGATTTTGTACTTTCAAACAAACCTCTTAACCCGGCTTTAATAGATACTCTTTGCTATCAATATATTGATGCAATGTCATATATTCATTCACAAACAGATATGCATCGTGATATAAGTTATTCAAATGTTATGGTAACCAAAGCAAACGAGATTAAAGTTCTCGACTTTGGTTTTGCCCGAAATGCTGATGATACAAACTACGATACCAAATACAAAGACATACAACGTAAATTTGTCATTCCAAATGAAAAATACACTTTTCGCACTGAAGTCTATTGTATTGGTGCTATTCTATATACACTTATTACCGGAAATACTTTTGATGACTATAATCCAGATTCAACAGATTCAATAGACGAATCTGAGTGTACCTTCAAATTAAAGGAAGCTGTGAAAATCTGTCTATCACTCAAGCCAGAAAAAAGATTCTCAGATGCTGTAGAACTCAAAAAATTTGTTCAGAAGAGTGACACTGTTATTATTCCACATAACTTTTCCCTTGACTTTTTCAAAAAAATGCTCAGCGAAAGTGTTATATTACATTTCTATCCAAAAAATTTGCCAACAAAGGAAATCATAGCAGAATGGTTAGATAACAAATATAGAGAACATATTAAAAGTTCTGCCTTCCAAAGTACAGTAAACTTATTATCACTATTGAATCACATTTCCGGAGTAACTAAGATTACATTTTATAAAAATGTCAAATATGATTTAGATAAGACACCATTTATCGAATTGCTAAACTTTTATGATACATTATCCGATGAAATGAAAGAGCTATTTATTCGGAACATACTTCTTATCATACTTGAGGTTTCTAAAGACGATGACTTAGATTTACCATTTTGTTAAGATAAATACTAATTTCAAAAATTATTGTCATTTGATTGTCACACAACCAAAAACGAGCCAAGAAACGCTGTAAACTCGGCATTTCTTGGCTCATGTACATTTATATTCAGACAACCCTCTTTATCCTCAAAAGGCAAAATCCTTTATCCTCACCTATTTTCTCTTTCAAGGCATTTTAGGACTTCCTTCAAGGTCTTGGCTTGCTCTCTATTTCTTCTCTCTTATCTCTCGATATTCCTCTATTTTCAAGGCTTTCTCCATGGTTTTAAGTAAAAGAAAAAGACCTCCTAGAACGGTTTTTCCGCTCTACAATGTCTTTATTTTCTCGTTATTTTATTCATTCCCTAGGCTAAAGATTTTTGCCCCTTGAGGATAAAGGGCGTTGCCATAGGATAAGGAGAATTTGACCTTGCAAGGGTATTATACCGTTGATTTACTATTTTGTCAGCTCTATGCTGTTATCAATAATAATTGCTATATTTTCTTCTTATAATCAAACTCAACTACATGTGATTGGTTTTGATTGCATTCCCAAAAATACATTTTCTTATAATTGGAGTAATTTAAAAACATTTCTCCTATTGGCTGCGTCTCACAGTATGGACACTTTTTCCCTTTTATTCTATAGATTACTCCATCTATATTCTTGTAGCACTTTCCCGTTGTTCTTATATCTTTTTGTACTAACTCATCTGACTTTTGAAAAAAAGCAAGGAATTTGTCTAGCCACTCAATCTTAGATTCTAATTCTACAAAAGCACCTTTTGTCATCAAAGGTAACATATTTATGATATCATAAACACATATAATCAATAAACCTATTCCAAACACAAAAAAAATGGCCATAGTAAACAGCAAAAATATTTTTGTACTGCTCTGTATTTTTTCAAGCATCTCTTTTGTTAGTACATTATAAAGTATTGATGCAACTGCAAATAATACGCAGGCTACTATTCCTTCATATGCTTTACTTTTCAAAATTTCTTTAACAGAAGTTCTTTCCTTTTCAATTATAGTGTCTCGCATACTATATGTTGATTCGCAAGCTTTTTGTAATGAGTTTCGTGTGCCTTGCTGAATTTGTATATTTTTAACATCTCCATAAAAATTATTAGCATTAATAGTATTTCGAATTGTTGCCCTAACAAATTTAACTGTTTCATCACAATATTCCATGTCTTCACATTCATCTCGTAATCTTATAAGTACATCTTCATATCCACAAATTTCATCATTATATTTCACATTACTATATACATCTTCTAAATCCTTATGTTCTCTTGCGCAACTATTAAATAATCCTTCTAAACGCATACACATGCTTTCATTAACCATATCATTCTGAATTGTTTCTATAGCTTCACTCAAAACATTAACCGCTTCTACACAAAAACGAAGGTGTAACTCAAAAAAATCACCAATATTCTGCTTTTTTATATATGCGTTTTCCATAATATTTTTTAATTCTTCGATAATACTATTATAATTATGGATATGTTTGTGGTATTTTTCTATTATCTCTTCTGCAGAATACTGATTAGTAACTTCTCCCATTTTTTATTCCTTCATTCGTAATCAAAATTTTTCTTATGTTTTTTCTACTTATCTTGTAATGAATCTACGTTTCCCTGTTGCATTTGCACATCTGTTGCTGTTCCCCAAAAATTTGTTATATAATTTGTTATTTCTGTTTTTTCTTGCGCAATCTTTTTTTCTTCTTCTGAAAATGAATAATCTCTCCCAACTATTCCACTTTCTTCTAACGTCAAAGCCCAATCTAAAATATTATTTTTCACTCTACTTAAAATAGAATATATTTGATTTTTTCCAAATTCTAATCTAAATTGAGTATTAAATCCACAACACTTTGCTACATGCTTATTCCTCTCAGCAGGTAAATTCATCACTAACATTGAGCTTTCAGCATTTTGGTATAAATCATATAGCTCTGAAACTGAATTTTGCAATTTTGTTTTCGTAAAAGCGCTTTCAGCTACTGCAGAATCCATCACAACCGGAATCCATCCCCTTACAGGATTTAATGCTTTCAATTGTCCCTGTATCATTCTATATTCAGGAACCTCTTTTTTCCCATATCCTTCTTGCTCACACTGTATCCATTCTTGAAATTCTGGCAGCTTCAATTTACGTGCAATAACGTATGATTTTCTTAATAAAGATTCTATATCTGCTTTTTTATCCATAGCTTCTTTTTGTAGTTCCAAAACAATACCATTCATAATTCATTCCTCTTATATAAAAAGTAATTTTATTCCTTCTACAATCCCTGTCGCAATTAGACTTCCAGTCACACCAATAGATAAATTTTTCAAATCCATTAAAAGCATTTTCACTTTACTAGGATTTTCTTTCTTTTGGACTAAAGCATCAATTTCTGTTATTTTTTGTCTAACTTCCATTGCTTTATCCCCAAACTCATCTTCTAACAAAGAATCATACTTCTTTATTTTTGTAACGAACTCCGAAACCCTATCAAAATCTAGTGTTTCTACAGCAGTAACCGTTTGTGTTTGTATCGAATTAACATTTCCTTGCTGAAGTTGTATATTACTTACATTACCATAAAAATTATTTGTATTACTGCTCATACATACCTCCTGATACTTTTTTTCTTTATCCTGAAAATAATCTATACCTACCATTGTTAAATAAATATCCAACCTGCCGCTAATATACATTGAACTAGCATTCGTAATACAACCACACATTTTCAAATCATCTAATATTGCTTTAGCATTAAATTTAACATTAGGTATTTCCATAAATTCATCTATGCCACAACTTATAGCATCTTGACCTAACTTTCCTCTTTTTCCCAAAAGTATCTCCAAAAATTTTTCACTATCTTTTCTCAACACAAACGCTCCTATCTAAATTCATTAAGTTTTCGTTTTGTTTTTCTTCTATTTACCATTTCTATTAGTATAAACTTATTATAACATAGAACTTTCTATAGAAAAGTTTATTCTCAAAATTTAGATTTTATCGGAGCATATTTTTATTGCATAGATGCCATATTATATCCTTTTGTCTGTAACCCAATTTCGACTAATATCCAGAAAGAGGAAATGCAACATCAAATGCCTCCTTCCTGTTTTCATTTTGGTACACTTTTGTGACCTTGTTTATTCGTATTATATAGTATACATTTGTGTCTGTCAAGTAATTCATCAAACTTTTTATACACAAATGTGTCCTGTTGTGATAGAATAGAGCTAACAAATCATAAAGGAGCTGTTTTATGACTACTGGAGAAAAGATTAAATATTTTCGCAATATGCGTGGAATATCGCAAGAAACACTTGGTCAGCTATCCGGCATAAACTCCGCAACCATAAAGAAATATGAATACGGAATCCGAAATCCAAAACCTGACCAGCTTTTAAAGATTGCCAATGCATTAGGCATCAGTATTAACATTTTCATGGATTTTGATATAGAAACAGTTTCTGATGTATTATCATTGCTGTTTAAATTAGACGATCAGATTGATATGAAATTTGAAGCAGATAAAGATGATGAGGGCAATTTCAAGCCATCAACTGTTAAGCTCTCATTTAAGAACAATCTCATCAACAAGAAACTTTGTACCTATATGAAAGCTCTGGAAATTCGTGAAAATATGATAAATACAAAAGATGATTATTCTGAAGAAGAATTCAACGCCAGTTTACAGCGTATTAATGAGAACATTGAAGAAATCAAGCAGCATCTGCTTGATGACAACATGGTTGTGTCGAAAGGGACTGACAAGCTTACTGTAAAAATTTTTCCAAATTAGCGAAACCTCTTGAATTATCAGACATAAGATGATAGTATCTAATTAAACAGAAAGCACCCACTCCAAAGGTGGATGCTCCGAGTTTAGGCTAAAGAAATGTCCTTACGGACACCGCCTATCCTGTGGATCAGACAGGATAGGCATTTTTATTTTTGCTTGTTTCTCTTATCGAGAAAGGCAAGCAACGCTACAATCAAGCTACCAAAGGACATCAGCAAAGCTAATATCCCAATGAAAATCGAAATGATCTCATAAGCCGTCATCGGCGCCACCGTCTACGCTCCGCTTCGGTCCTCGCTAAACGGATGTCCACTGGACATCCAGCGACCTTCCTATGTATTCCGGTAGACCGGTATCATAAAACTCGGGAGGCTACCTCTACGCTACGCTCCGGTCGGCGCTAAACAAGCGTCCCCCGGACGCTTAACGCCCTGTCATGGGTACTTTCCTTAGGCAATATTCTAACATACACATACTAAACATTGCAATAAAAGTCTATTTTTGTTTCAACAATTCATTTAATATATTTTTATACTTTTCCCCACCATTTCCTAATACAATATCATTGATAATTGACAGCACTATTGCTTGTCCTCCGCAAACTCCATCTCTATCATAGTCTTCTGGTATTTCATCTGCAGATGTCGGAATTTCAATCTCATTAATCCACCATCTGTCAATTTTTTCATATAAATTAGTTAATGTAACAAATAATTTTATGTCATCTTCTGTAAAACCAATATTTAGATTTTTTAATAATTCATGATTAATCTCATTTCGCCGCTTCCGTATCTTTTGATAATTATCAAAATCTTCTTGTGTAACAGCCTCGGATTCCATAAACCATTTTAACGATGCATTTTCTAACTGCTTATCCAATGTTCTAACTTCTTGTTTATATGCTTCGGATTCAATATAAATTGCTTCATCATTTTCAAAGTAAAGGTCATCACAATAAAATCCCTTCACTTGGCTTATTACATAGTCTTTTAAGCATTCACAATTCATTACAAATAGTGCTGCAAAATTCACATTTGTTTTTACAATGTTTTTATCTAGTGTATTGGCACATTGATTTTTAGCATTACAACAACTTCCTATTCGGAAGCTGTTGTAAACCTAGGATACAATGAACTCAACTTCACTCTTGCATCGGCAGTTCGGAACTGCCAATTAACTTTTGCTGCGACTGTATTACGCTCGACTTCCCACGCAGCTAGCTCTCCACGAAGTTTTGCAATGTTTTCAATCCTTCGTGACAAACACTGTCTGGTCATTACATTCAGTTCTATTTCTGCAATGTCAAGCCAGCTTCCATGTTTGGGTGTATAGTGAATTTCCAAACGCTTGATAATTCGTCTTGCCTCATCTGCTGGATACCTTTTATACAAGGACGCCGTTTTATGGGTGTTAAGGTTATCCATAACAAGAATTACTTTTTCTGCATCAGGATACATGACATCAACGAGATATTTTATCTCTTCTGCCCAGTCAAAGGCAGTACGTTGTTCTCGCACGCTGACATGATGAGTGCCTCCAAGCGGTTCGACAAAAGCAAATATGCTGCAGGTACCATTCCTGACATATTCCGAATCTGTTTTCTGATTGTCACCCGGACGCATGGGCAGTGGTTTCCTTGCATCGCCCAGTAACTGGTAAGGCTTTTCGTCCATGCATACAACTGGTCTTTCAGGATTGTATGGGAGTTCATATACATCAAGGACATCTTCCATACATGCTATAAATTCGGCATCATCTTTTTTGGGGATGCACCAGTAGTCGTTTTTGTGAGGTCGAAGTTTGTTTTTTTTAAGGCTCTTCGGATTGCCTCACGGCTGACCGGAGTATCAAGAACAATTTTTGATTTCTCTTCCAGCAGCCGGATGGTCCACCTTGAATGTCCTTCCGGCACCGGACCACAGGCAAGTTCAATGATACGGGCTTCAGCACGTCCATCGAGCACACGCCTTGCATTATCAGAATTAACATTACGCTTAAACTCAGTTACTGCATCAATACCACCCTCAAAATATTTTTTCACAGTATTGGTTACTGTTGCCAGACATACACCATTTGATTTTGCAGACTGCTCATGAGTCAATACTTTTCCGTGGGACTCATCCAGGTCAATAATAATCTGGCATCTGCATCGGATTGTTTTGGATGTTTTATTTTTTCGGATGACAGATTTAAATTCTTTTAATTCATCATCCGTAAGTTTGATTTTGTACTTTTTTGGTCTTGCCATAGGATATCACCGCCGTTTCTTTTATTGTACCATAAAACGGCAATAACAGCCAGAAATATTTAACTAAATATCAATATGTCAGTACACTAGTATATTTGCCCAATTATCCATATAAAATTATCCTTATTGTTTATGTTCTCAAGATTCTAAAGCTTTCTTGCCTTTATACAAAATGAAATCGGCAACATCTTTGCTTTCTTTGTTTTTGGATCAACACCTCCTGTAGCATTTAATGATTTATCATCTGATTCTTCCACTAATTGCTCGACCATAAATCCAGCTTTTGCCAATGCATTAATGTATGTTGAAATCTTTCTATTACACAGAACAATTTCACTATCATGCACAGGCATTTTAAAATATGATTCATCATAATAACTCTTCGTCATTACCAGCTTTTCATCCTCAAAAACCTCTTTACGTTCATCACAGGACCACGCTACACAATAATTCAATGTATGGTGCCAGCTAAATATAAATATGCCATCCTTTTTCAAATACGAAGCAATCTTATCAAATGTGCCTTGCAAATCTGTTGTCCAGCCAATACCATATATGGAATAAACGTAATCAAAATAATCTCTGGGCACATCAAGTTCATCTTCCATCTTTGAACATATTAGTTTAGCAGAATATCCATTATCCTTCAAAAGTTTAGCTGCATTATCAAGTTGCTTTTGTGACAAATCAACGCCCCATAACTCCCCTGCACCTTTTTCAGCATTGTATTTTAAAGAATGCCCAC
The DNA here is from genome assembly GCF_014337175.1 of Simiaoa sunii. GTDB lineage: Bacteria > Bacillota > Clostridia > Lachnospirales > Lachnospiraceae > Acetatifactor > Acetatifactor intestinalis. The sequence goes on from NZ_CP060633.1 coordinate 2,883,635, forward strand.
TTCCACAGCATATCTCCAACATCTTCTTCCCTGTAACATCACCAAACAGGTGTAAATCATCTTCTGTTGGAAATCGTACCCCATACACTGGAAGTGCTGTTGTTCCAAACCACAAATCGGCATGTTCATTCCAATAATTCTTATTGTTCTCAATTATTTTATCACTGTTCATATATGAATCCTTTCCCCAGCATGGTCATATATTACTATATAATAGACATCACCTGACCATACTTTACTCCATAAAATTATTTGCTTTTCTTTGATAGCTTATTGTATCTTTTATACATCTATATTCTCAAAAGCAGCTTTCACTTCGTCTAAATCTTCATATTTTCCAACAATAACATTTAATATTTCATCATCTGGTTGCCATAAATCTGGAACCATTATTGGCTTACATCCCGCTCTATATGCAGACAACAAACCATTCTTTGAATCTTCCAAAGCGTAACATTCCGATTGATTTGCCTTCAGCAATTCACATGCTTTTAAATAAATCTCCGGATCCGGCTTCGAGTTTTGAACCATATCACCGCAAACAATCCAAATAAAATACTCGTATATATTTGCATCTTTTAAATGCTTCTCTACTTCCCATCTTGGGGATGATGAAGCAACCGCCATTTTGCAACTATTTTCTTTTAAATAGTTCAGCAGATTATATAGCCCTTTCTTTACTGGCACTGTATTCTCACTATAATATTTCTGTAAGAATTCTTTTGTGTACTTTCTAAGCTCTTCCTGATTGTATCTATCTCCAAATTCTTCTTTCCATACATTATAAGATGAAACAATATTCATTCCTAAAGTCTTGTAGACCATATATCCTGCCTTACCTATGCCAATCTTTTCACCAGCATAGTCCCAAGCCATAATAAATACTTTTTCTGTATCAAACATCAAGCCATCCATGTCAAATATAATGTACATTTTTATCTCCTTTTACCCCTGCAATACAGCCATTACTCGTTCATATTTTTCCTTATAAAAAAACTTACTTTCATCTGATAGCTTGTTGTAGCTTCGTTCAAGCTTAGCTTTTACAAATTGTACGCCTTCCTCAATATTCATTTTTCTTTCTACGTAAGCTAAATAAAGCAAGCTAGGAACACTATCAAAATGTGAAATGGCATCTGCATCAGCAACACACAACTCTTCTTTACTGAGTTTCTCCAAATTCACGCTTCCCCTATGATTGAAAACACATTTTTGTACTAATTCCATTTTTTCATCTTCATAATTCAATTCATTTAAAATATCTTCTGCAATTTTTGCTCCATATACATGATGTTCCTCGTACATTGAGTAATCAGTTATTGATGCTATATCATGCAACCATGATGCAATAATAACAACTTCCTTGTCAGCACCATATTTTTCTGCCAGTAGCTCTGCATTTTTCGCTACAGACTCAATGTGATAATAACATCCCATACCAAATTTATTAGTTGGTTGCTTACATCTCTGATAAACTTCTTTGTGTAAATATTCTATGATATCGTTTCTCATTATCTCTTTACCTTTTATTTTTCAAATTTTTCTCTTCTATCCCATTCCTCAATAAGTTTAGGCTGTATCAACGGATACGTCCAATTATCTGGCAACTCATCCATGAGAACAACCTTTTCCATCTCACTATGAAGTTCTTTTGCAAATTCCGATATCTCTGCAAAATAAAGTTCTCCAAACGATTCTTCCCCCGTATCGTTCACTCTGGTCTTTCCTGTAACCGAATATACACATACTGGCTTAATATCAAACTTAATAGCTCCTGTTTCCTCCTGTAGCTCCCTTTTAGCTGTTTCAAGAATGTTTTCGCCTGCTTCTCTGTGTCCTCCCGGCACTTCAAATGTGTCTCTTTCTTTATGCTTACAAAATACCCATTTGCCATTACTCTGTGAAATAATTACCGCAAATTTCAACAATGAATCGTCTATTGAATCATAGAATTTCACTTCCAACATATTCTTCTTCCTCCACTGAAATCTCTATCATTATATTTGCCTTGAAACAAAGTGTACAATCTCTTTCCCCGGCTCAAGAATATATGGTATCAACTCCAAAGGATATACCTTAGTACCTTTCTTTAAATCCTCTAGCGGAACCCAACAGAAATCTAAATCAATTCTCTCATTATCCAGCTCATCATATCCATGAAATACTCCATCCAAAGGAATACTATCATCTACTAAGTGAACATTATAATAAAGGCAAATCTGATGGCATGGTATCTTACCCCATGGAAAATATATTTCACCAATTGCCAGTAAATTATCTACCTCAATCTTAGCATGAATCTCTTCTTCAAATTCTCTTTTTAGCGTTTCCATACTTGTTTCCATCGCTACTACGTGTCCGCCAATAATTGCATAATCATCATTTTTCGGACGCTGTAATAAAATTTTCCCATTGTGTGTCAATATGCCACCAACCCTATACGAAAATACGAAATCATCATTCTTAAATAAAATATCCACTTAACCGCCTCCAATCATTAAATTAAAATACATATCTCATTATGCATTGCATTACTCCGCCCACAAATAGAGCCAAACTAGAGCCATTCGATAAAACAAATGCCGGAAGCCCGCATAAATACAGGCTTTCGGCATTTTAATCCATTATTCAAACTCCAGACAGACAGTATGCCATATAAATAAAAATCATTGATTTTAAGGCATTTTCAGGAACTATCAACCACTAAAATCTATATGAAAACAGATTAAAAATGCAATAAAAATGCAATCGAAGTACATTCAGATTTTATAAGATAGACCAGCAAACCTCAATATCATCCCAAAATAGACGTTCAACAATGGGCGTCTATTTTTTGTTTCAAAATTAAATGGGGCTGAAAACAGCCCCGATGGGAATTGGAGATTTGACCCTCCCGGATTCTTCATGTCATGCCAGCCGTAATTTTTTCCATTGCCCCTGCACACTTTAGCAAAAATTCCCAGAAATTCCGTCGCCCACCATAATGCTTTTTACAGTTGTTATTATTGTCATAAGCGTACCTCCTGATATTATAAATCTCCACTGAAATCTACTTTTAAGTTGTTGGGAGTACATGACAGAGCTACATGAAAAAACACAAGCTAACAATCCTAACCATGACGATTTAATTTTTAACACCTAGATAATATCACAACCCTGTAATTTCTTCAATAGCCCCAGAAAGGATGTGATACTACGAAGAAATCACCACCGCCGGAGCGTTCCCCTCCGACTTTCAAACCAGAACCCAAAACTAACCATCAAACGCAACATTCAGAAAGGACAGGTACATCTATATGGAATTAAAATTCGTTATCCCCAACGTGGAAAAGACATTCGGCAACTTGGAGTTCGCCGGAGAAGACAAAACAGAACAGAGAAGAATCAACGGACGCATGACGGTATTCTCCCGCAGCTTCAATCTGTATTCGGACGTACAGAGAGCGGATGATATTGTAGTTATCCTCCCTGCCGAAGCCGGAGAGAAACATTTTGACTTTGAGGAACGTGTGAAGCTCGTCAATCCCCGTATCACCGCAGAGGGCTATAAAATCGGCACAAGGGGCTTTACCAACTACATTTTGCACGCTGACGATATGGTAAAAGCGTAAGGAAAAGGAGGACATCAGACTATGAGATTAGCAAACGGAATCGTGATTGACAAGGAAGCAACTTTCGGGGCATTGAAATTTTCTGCCCTCCGCCGTGAGATTCACCTCCAGAATGAAGACGGCTCGGTATCAGAAGAAATCAAGGAGCGTACCTATGACTTAAAATCCAGAGGACAGGGGCGTATGATTCAGGTTTCCATCCCTGCCAGCGTGCCGTTAAAGGAGTTCGATTACAACGCAGAGGTGGAACTTATCAATCCGGTGGCAGACACCGTGGCAACGGCTACTTTTCAAGGGGCAGAGGTGGACTGGTACATCAAGGCGGAGGATATTGTCCTGAAAAAAGGGGCTGCCATGAATCCGCAGCCGCCGAAGAAAGACGCTCCCCCTGTAAAATAACAGGAACATAAGAAGAACGCGAAAGGAGGATTATTCCCATGAAGCAGCTTTTCCCCCGTGGAAAACGTATCCGTCCCACGGATAAAGACCTTGTGTTCCATACTGCCCTTGCCGCTCTGTCCCCTGTATTCATGCTGGTTGTCCTGCTGTTTCATATCCGGCAGATTGCCGGAACCAACTGGCAGGAAGTGTCCTTCTCCCAGATAGCACAGGACGTAAATCTCCCTTACCTGTTATTCAGTATGGGCGTGGCAGGGCTGGTGTGCCTTACAGCAGTTCTTCTGTTCTGGCGATACCGCATGGATGGAGTAAAGCAGCTCATCCACCGCCAAAAGCTGGCAAGGATGGTGTTGGAAAACAAGTGGTATGAATCAGAGCAGAGAAAAGAAGACGCTTTTTTCAAGGACTTGTCTTCCAGCCGTTCCAAAGAAACCATCACTTACTTTCCCAAAATCTATTACAGGATGAAACAGGGCTTGCTCCATATCCGTGTGGAAATCACCTTGGGGAAATATCAGGAACAGCTCTTAAACTTGGAGAAAAAGCTGGAAAGCGGCTTGTACTGTGAGCTGAAGGATAAGGAATTAAAGGATTCCTACGTGGAGTACACCCTGCTCTATGACACCATTGCGAACCGTATCTCCATTGAAGATGTACAGGCAAAGGACGGCAGGCTCCGGCTCATGGAAAATGTCTGGTGGGAGTATGACAAGCTCCCCCATATGCTCATTGCCGGAGGAACCGGCGGCGGAAAGACTTATTTCATCCTGACCCTCATTGAAGCCCTGCTCCGCACCAACGCCGCCCTGTTCGTGTTAGACCCAAAGAACGCCGACCTTGCGGATTTACAGGCGGTTATGCCGGATGTGTACTACAAAAAGGAAGATATGCTCGCCTGTATTGACCGTTTCTATGAAGAAATGATGAAACGCAGCGAAGACATGAAGCTCATGGAAAATTACCGGACAGGGGAAAATTACGCTTATCTTGGGCTTCCTGCAAATTTCCTTATCTTTGATGAATATGTGGCATTTATGGAAATGCTTGGCACAAAGGAAAACGCCGCTGTCCTCAACAAGTTAAAACAAATCGTTATGCTTGGGCGGCAGGCTGGCTTTTTCCTGATTCTCGCCTGCCAGCGTCCGGACGCAAAGTATCTGGGGGACGGAATCCGTGACCAGTTCAATTTCCGTGTAGCTCTGGGACGGATGTCGGAAATGGGCTATGGGATGATGTTCGGGGAAACCACAAAGGATTTCTTCCTAAAGCAGATAAAAGGGCGTGGCTATGTGGATGTGGGAACCAGCGTTATCTCGGAATTTTACACGCCCCTTGTGCCAAAAGGACACGATTTCCTCAAAGAAATAAAAAAACTCATAGACAGCAGGCAGGAAGTGCAGGCGGCGTGCGAAGCGAAAGCCGCAGAAACGGACTGACCTGCTGTGGCTGGTGTGCCGCAAGGCACGCCAGCATGAACCCCTCGTATCTAACAGAGGGGTACAAATCGACAGGCAACAACCAAATAACAGGGCAGAATCCCACGGTACACAAGGGATTTTCCCATATCCGGCGTGTGTCAACAAGGCTCTGAAAGTTGACATACGCTTTTTTAGACAGGAGGGATTTTCACTGAATGAAGAAACATGGGTACGGGACATCAAAGAGAAACGGGAAGTTTACGGTATCTCACAACAGAAACTTGCCTTAGCTGCCGGAATCACCCGTCCGTACCTGAGCGATATTGAAACGGGCAAGGCTCACCCATCCGAAGCATTACAGGAAGCCATCACGGAAGCTCTGGAACGCTTCAATCCAGACAATCCCCTTGAAATGCTCTTTGACTATGTTCGGATTCGCTTCCCCACTACGGATGTGAAGCATATCGTGGAAGACGTGCTTCGGCTAAAACTCCCCTACTTTATCCATGAAGACTACGGATTTTACTCTTACACGGAGCATTACTATCTGGGGGATATTTTCGTTCTAGTATCGCCGGAACTGGAAAAGGGGGTGCTGCTGGAACTGAAAGGGCGTGGCTGCCGCCAGTTTGAAAGCTATCTGCTGGCACAGGAACGGAGCTGGTATGAATTTTTTATGGATGTTCTCATGGAGGACGGCGTAATGAAGCGGCTTGACCTTGCCATCAATGACAAAACAGGAATCCTGAACATTCCCCATCTGACAGAGAAGTGCCGGAATGAGGAATGTATCTCGGTCTTCCGCAGCTTCAAAAGCTACCGCAGCGGCGAACTGGTACGGCGTGGGGAAAAAGAATGTATGGGGAACACCCTGTATATTGGTTCCCTCCAAAGTGAGGTGTACTTCTGCATTTACGAAAAGGACTATGAGCAGTACAAGAAGCATGATATTCCCATTGCGGACGCAGAGGTAAAGAACCGCTTTGAAATCCGGCTGAAAAATGAGCGTGCCTTTTACGCCATCCGTGACCTGTTAGAACATGACAATCCAGAACAGACAGCCTTTCAAATCATCAACCGCTATGTCCGGTTCGTGGACAGGGACGATACAAAGCCCCGTTCTGACTGGCGTATCAGTGAGGAATGGGCGTGGTTTATGGGGGAACACAGGGGAAGCCTGAAACTGACAACCAAACCGGAACCCTATTCCTTTGAACGCACCCTGCACTGGCTCTCCCATCAGGTAGCACCCACCTTAAAGCTGGCTCTCCGTCTGGATAAGATGAACCACACCCAGATTGTCCATGACATCATCACCCATGCAAGGCTGACGGAGAAGCATGAAAAAATCCTGAAGCAGCAAGCCGCCGCTGCAAAGGAGGTGGTGCTTTAACGGCGGCAATCTTGGAAGCTAAGAACTCTTACAGGAAAGAAAGGAGCTTTTATGAATTTCGGACAGAATCTTTACAACTGGTTTTTATCCAACGCCCAGTCCCTTGTGTTGCTGGCAATCGTGGTGATTGGACTGTACCTCGGATTTAAGAGGGAATTTTCCAAACTTATCGGCTTTCTGGTGGTGTCCCTTGTAGCGGTCGGTCTGGTCTTCAATGCTGACGGTGTAAAGGACATCTTACTGGAACTGTTCAATAAGATTATCGGAGCATAGGAAACCCATTTTACACTTCCGTTATGGAGCAAGCCTTGATTGCTTCATGGCGGAAGTCCACTAGGGGCTTGGGGAGCGTAACTCCCCAAAAGAAAGAAGATGTAATATGATAGTGTATGATAATTGAGATAAACTAAGAATGGTGGTATAATTTCTTTAATAGTAATTGAAAGTGGAGGAAATGTATGAAAGATTTTATTGATTTTTTGAAATTACCGCCGAACATTTTAGGAGCTTTATCTATTGCCAGTGGTACATTATTATTATTGCCTCAAAAGTTAGCCCAAAAGTTTTATATTATAAATTTTCGAGAAAAATATGGTTTTACAATAGGCATTGTTTTTGTGATTTCCACAGCTTTACTAATCGTTTTATTACTATCTAAAATTTTTCATTTTTTTTATGACAAGTATGCTTCTAAGAGATTGGGAACTGCTCAGATTAAATATTTGAAAAATATGACACCAGAACAGATGACAATCATTCGGGAGTTTTTACGTGAACCAACTCACACCCTGCCATTACCCATGAACAATGGATTAGTAATAGAACTTCAACATTTACAAATATTAACCCCTGCCGGACAAACTCATTTAGTAAGTATGTTAGACCCACAAATCAATTATTTTTTACAACCTTGGGTAATTAAAAAAATCAATAGTGATGAAGAATTAAAGCGAATATTTTATTAGAAAAATGGCAACTGACAAACAAAGTTAGTTGCCATTTTTTTCTAAGAAAGGACGTGATACTGATTGAGGAAATGAGAATCTACATCCTGAACACCACACGGTTTTACCATGAGGATTTTGAGGAATATCCTGGGGCATGGTTTTCCTGCCCTGTGGATTTTGAAGAAATCAGGGAACGTCTTGGGGTTCAGAGTGAGGAAGAAATCGAAATTGAAGACTATGAGCTGCCCTTTCCATTGGAGGGCAACACAAGGCTCTGGGAAATCAACGCCCTTTGCCGGATGGTACAGGAAATGCAGGGAACGCCCCTCTATTATGAAATGGATGTAATACAAAAGCGGTGGTTTTCCAGCTTTACAGAATTTATCGACCACAAAGACCAGATACGCTGCTATCCGGTGCAGGACGGGGAATCCCTCACCCGTTATCTGGTGCAGGAGGTACAGCTCTTTGGAGAAGTACATCCAGACCTGTTGAACCATATCGACTACGCTGCCATTGGTCGGGAACTGGAAACCAGCGAAAACTACCTGTTTACAGACAATGGTATCTTTTATTACCGCTAAAAGGAGGTAGAGGAACTTGGAAGAAATGCGGATTTACATTGCCAACTTAGGCAAATACAATGAGGGCGAACTGGTGGGGGCATGGTTCACGCCGCCTGTGGACTTTGAGGAAGTCAAAGAGCGTATCGGTTTGAATGATGAATATGAGGAATACACCATCCATGATTATGAGCTGCCCTTTGAGATTGACGAATATACCCCCATTGAGGAAGTCAACCGCCTGTGTGAAATGGTGGAGGACTTACCGGAGTACATTCAGGAGGAACTATCAGAGCTGCAATCCTACTTTGGCAGTATCGAAGAACTCTGTGAGCATGAAGACGATATTATCTGCCATTCCGGCTGTGATGATATGGCGGATGTGGCTCGCTACTATCTGGAAGAAAGCGGACAGCTTGGGGAACTTCCGGCACACTTACAAAACTATATCGACTATGCTGCCTATGGGCGTGACATGGAATTGGATGGAACCTTTATTGTCACGAACCACGGCGTATATGAAATCATACGATAGACCCGTCTGTATCTCTTTTTGAAAGTACAGGCGGCTTTTTTATTTCAGGGGCGGCTTTTGCTGCCCCATCTTTTAGAAAGGACGGACAACATGAAGAAAATACGAAGCTATACCAGTATCTGGTCGGTGGAAAAGGTACTCTATTCCATCAATGATTTTAAGCTGCCATTCCCCATCACGTTCACACAGATGGCGTGGTTCGTGGTATCGGTACTTGCAGTGATACTCTTGGGGAACCTTCCTCCTCTTTCGTTCATTGACGGGGCATTTTTAAAATATTTCGGCATACCCTTTGCCCTCACTTGGTTCATGTGCCAGAAGACTTTTGACGGGAAGAAGCCTTACGGCTTCCTGAAATCCGTACTGGCATATCTGGTACGCCCGAAACTAACGTATGCAGGAAAGCCCGTGAAGCTGGAAAAGGAATATCCGGCACAGCCCATCACGGCAGTAAGGAGTGATATTTATGGCATATCCGATTAAGTATATCGAAAATAACCTTGTGTTCAACCATGACGGGGAGTGCTTTGCTTACTATGAGCTGCTTCCCTACAACTATTCCTTTTTAAGCCCTGAACAGAAGTATCAGGTACACGATTCGTTCCGGCAGCTTATCGCCCAGAACAGGGACGGGAAGATTCACGCCCTGCAAATCAGCACGGAATCCAGCATACGGGCGGCACAGGAACGCTCCAAACAGGAAGTGACAGGCAAGTTAAAAGACGTTGCCTGTGCAAAGATTGACGCACAGACCGAAGCCCTGATTTCCATGATAGGGGAAAATCAGGTGGACTACCGCTTTTTTATCGGCTTTAAGCTGCTTGTCAATGAGCAGGAAGTCACCATGAAGCAGTTTGGCAGGGAAGCAAAGACTGCTGTTTCCGACTTCCTCCATGAAGTCAACCACAAGCTCATGGGGGATTTTGTTTCCATGAGCAATGAAGAAATCTGGCGGTTTCAGAAGATGGAAAAACTACTGGAAAATAAAATCTCACGCCGTTTCAAAGTACGGCGGCTTGATAAGGACGATTTCGGCTATCTGATTGAACATTTATACGGGCAGACCGGAACCGCCTACGAAGATTATGAGTATTATCTTCCGAAAAAACGGTTTCAGGAGGAAACGCTGGTGAAATACTATGACCTCATCAAACCCACCCGTTGTCTGATAGAGGAAAACCAGCGGTATCTGAAAATCGAACAGGAAGACGGGACAGTCTATGCTGCCTACTTTACCATCAACAGCATTGTTGGGGAACTGGACTTCCCATCCTCGGAAATCTTTTACTATCAGCAGCAGCAATTCACCTTTCCCATTGATACCTCTATGAATGTGGAGATTGTGACAAACCGGAAAGCCCTCTCCACGGTGCGGAACAAGAAAAAAGAGCTGAAAGATTTGGACAACCACGCATGGCAGAATGACAGCGAAACCAGTACAAACGTGGTGGACGCTTTAGACAGCGTGAATGAGCTGGAATCCACCTTAGACCAGAGCAAGGAATCCATGTATAAGCTGTCCTATGTGGTTCGTGTGACGGCTCCCGACTTGGAAGAACTGAAACGCCGCTGCAATGAGGTGAAAGATTTTTATGACGATTTGAACGTGAAACTGGTTCGCCCCTTTGGGGATATGCTGGGGCTGCATGGGGAATTTCTCCCTGCCAGCAAACGGTATCTGAACGATTATATCCAGTATGTCACCAGTGACTTCCTTGCTGGTCTTGGCTTCGGGGCAACACAGATGTTGGGGGAACCGGAGGGCATTTATATCGGGTACAGCCTTGATACAGGAAGAAACGTGTACTTAAAGCCTGCCCTTGCCAGTCAAGGGGTAAAAGGCTCCGTCACCAACGCCCTTGCTGCCGCTTTTGTCGGCTCCCTCGGCGGTGGAAAATCATTCAGCAACAACATGATTGTCTATTATTCCGTATTATTTGGGGCACAGGCACTCATTGTTGACCCGAAAGCGGAACGGGGACGTTGGAAAGAAACCCTGCCGGAAATCGCCCATGAAATCAATATCGTAAACCTGACCTCGGAAGAACAGAACAGGGGCTTACTCGACCCGTATGTGATTATGGAAAACCCAAAGGATTCTGAATCACTGGCAATCGACATCTTGACCTTTTTAACGGGCATTTCCAGCCGTGACGGGGAAAAGTTCCCTGTTCTTCGGAAAGCCATTCGTGCGGTGACAAACAGTGAGGAACGGGGGCTTTTCAAGGTGATTGAGGAACTTCGGGCGGAGGGAACCACCATCAGCACCAGCATAGCCGACCATATCGAATCCTTTACGGACTATGACTTTGCACACCTGCTCTTTTCGGATGGAGATGTCACACAGTCCATCAGCTTTGAAAAGCAGCTCAACATCATTCAGGTGGCAGATTTGGTGCTGCCAGATAAAGAAACCTCGTTTGAAGAATACACCACAATGGAGCTGCTTTCCGTGGCAATGCTCATTGTAATCAGCACCTTTGCCCTCGACTTCATCCACACCGACCGCAGCGTGTTTAAGATTGTGGATTTGGATGAAGCATGGAGCTTCTTACAGGTGGCACAGGGCAAGACCCTTTCCATGAAGCTGGTTCGTGCCGGACGTGCCATGAACGCAGGCGTTTACTTTGTGACCCAGAACACGGACGATTTGCTGGATGAAAAGCTGAAAAACAATCTGGGCTTGAAGTTTGCGTTCCGTTCCACGGACATCAACGAAATCAAGAAGACCCTCGCCTTTTTCGGGGTAGATTCCGAAGATGAAAACAACCAGAAGCGGCTCCGTGACTTGGAAAACGGACAGTGCCTTATCAGTGATTTGTACGGGCGTGTGGGCGTGATACAGTTCCATCCTATCTTTGAAGACCTGTTCCACGCCTTTGATACCAGACCGCCCGTAAGAAAAGAGGTGGAATGATGGTGATACATAGAACTTCCAACCGACCGCAATTCCCAGTTCCTCATCACACAAAAAAGGGCTTGTCTTGGAAGACGGCAGGAAAAATGATTGGCAGGGTGCTTCTGGCACTCCTGCTCATCCTCCTGCTGCTTGCAGTCTTCGGCACAGCCGCCCACGCTGCCGGACTGGTGGATGATACGGTGGACGCTGCCAACGAATACAGCAAATATCCTCTGGACAACTACCAGCTTGATTTTTATGTGGACAGCGGATGGGACTGGCTCCCGTGGAACTGGCTGGACGGTATCGGAAAACAGGTGATGTACGGGCTGTATGCCATCACAAATTTTATCTGGACAATCAGCCTGTATCTTTCCAACGCCACGGGGTATCTGATTCAGGAAGCCTACTCGCTGGACTTCATTTCCTCTACGGCGGATTCCATTGGGAAAAATATGCAGACCCTTGCAGGCGTTACCACAGGCGGCTTGTCCTCGGAGGGATTTTATATCGGGTTTCTGCTGATTCTCATTCTGGTGGTGGGGATTTACGTTGCCTACACAGGGCTTATCAAACGGGAAACCACAAAAGCCATCCATGCCGTTGTCAATTTCGTGGTGGTGTTCGTGCTGTCCGCTGCCTTTATCGCTTATGCTCCTGATTATATCGGGAAAATCAATGAATTTTCCGCAGACATCAGCAATGCCAGCCTGACCCTTGGTACAAAGATTGTGCTGCCTAACTCGGAAAGTCAGGGAAAAGACAGCGTGGATTTGATACGGGACTGCCTGTTTTCCATTCAGGTCAAGCAACCGTGGCTCCTGTTGCAATATGGCAATTCAGATATGGAAAGCATTGGAGCAGACCGTGTGGAAAACCTGCTTTCAACCAGTCCAGACGAAAACAACGGACAGGACAGAGAAGAAATCGTAGTGGAGGAAATCGAAGACAGGGAAAACACGAACCTTACCATCACAAAGACCATCAATCGTTTGGGAACCGTCTTCTTCCTGTTCATGTTCAATATCGGTATCTCCGTTTTTGTATTCCTGCTCACGGGGATAATGATTTTCTCACAGGTGCTTTTTATCATCTACGCCATGTTCCTGCCTGTGAGCTTCCTCCTTAGCATGGTTCCCTCTTTTGAGGGGATGTTCAAACGTGCCATTACGAAACTGTTCAACACTATCCTTACCAGAGCCGGAATCACCCTGATTATCACGGTAGCGTTCAGTATTTCCACCATGCTCTACAACCTGTCTGGGGAATATCCGTTCTTCCTGACGGCGTTCTTGCAGATAGTGACCTTTGCCGGAATTTATTTCAAGCTGGGAGATTTGATGGGGATGTTCTCCTTACAGAGTGGGGATTCCCAAAGCATGGGGAGCCGTATCATGCGAAGACCCCGTATGCTCATGCACGCCCATATGCACCGTTTACAGCATAAGCTAGGACGTTCTGTGGCGGCTTTTGGAACTGGAACGGCTGCATACCACGCAGGAAAACAGGCTGGCTCAGACCATAGAAATGCTTCCCACTTCGGCTCTTCCAAACGCACACAGGCAGACCACAGCAGACCAGACGGACAGGCAGCACCGGAAAAAGAATCCGTATGGAAACGGGCTGGTTCTGCGGTAGGTGCGGCGGCAGATACCAAAGATAAGATAGCCGATACTGCCGGACAGCTTCGGGAGCAGGCAAAGGATTTGCCCGTCAATGCAAAGTACGCCCTTTACCACGGGAAAACACAGGTATCAGAGGGAGTACGGGATTTTACTTCCAGCGTGACCCAGACCCGAACTGCCAGAGCGGAACAGCGAAACGCACAGGCAGAAAGCCGCAGACATACCATTGCAGAGCGCAGGGCGGAACTGGAACAGGCAAAACAGCCGCAACAGAAAGCTTCCGAAGCACCCAAAGGGGCAGCTCCTGTCCATGAACGCCCTGTTACTGCAAAGCAGCCAGAAGATTTCCGACATCATGCAGTAAAACCAGCCATGCAGCCTGCTTCCCTATCCATCAGGGAACGGGGACAGGTTCCTTATGGGGAAACTGTGGCAGAACAGGCTTCGGTTCCGGTGGTAAAAGCTGCTTCCATCCACCATGAACAAACGCCACCTGTAAGGACAGAACGCCAGATAGTCCCATCTGCTTCCCTATCCCAGCCAAATGAAAGACAAAAGACGGCTCCCACTATCACACAGGCTACTCCCCGTCCGGCAAGACCTGTCCAGAATGATACGGCTCCTGTGATATCGGAAAGAAAACGGGCTGCCCCTGCGGTAAAAGAATCAAACTTTACCATCCGGCGTACCACCGCCAGAAAGGAGTGGACAAAAACGGTAAAAGCGGCTGCCAAACAAAAGAAAGGGGAGAAACCATGAAATTAAGACACCTTTTCTTTGCCTGTTCCGGCGTGTTCGTGATGATGTTCTCCCTGCTCCTTTTGGTGGTGATTGTCTTCTCGGATGAGGAAGACGGAGGAAGCGGCGGAAATCTTATCTTTGGGGGCGTGAGCGTATCACAGGAAGTCCTCGCCCATAAACCTATGCTGGAAAAGTATGCAAGGGAATATGGCATAGAGGAATACTTAAATGTGCTGCTCGCCATCATTCAGGTGGAATCCGGCGGCACACTGGAAGACGTTATGCAGTCCTCGGAATCTCTGGGGCTTCCCCCAAACTCCCTTAGTACAGAGGAATCCATCAAACAGGGCTGCAAATATTTCTCGGAACTGCTCGCAGCGGCAGAAACAAAGGGCTGTGACTTAAACAGTGTGATTCAGTCCTACAACTACGGCGGCGGCTTCCTAGACTATGTGGCAGGGCGTGGGAAAAAATACACTTTTGAACTGGCAGAGAGCTTCGCAAGGGACAAATCCGGCGGAAAGAAAGTCACCTACACCAACCCTGTTGCGGTAGAGAAAAACGGAGGCTGGCGGTATTCCTACGGAAATATGTTCTATGTCCTCTTGGTATCGCAATACCTGACCGTGGCACAGTTTGATGATGAAACGGTGCAGGCTATCATGGAGGAAGCCTTAAAGTATGAGGGATGGACGTATGTGTACGGGGGTGATTCTCCCTCCACTTCCTTTGACTGTTCGGGACTGGTGCAGTGGTGCTATGGCAAGGCAGGAATCGCCCTGCCACGGACAGCACAGGAACAGTACAATGTAACGCAGCACATCCCCCTGTCCGAAGCAAAAGCAGGGGATTTGGTCTTTTTCCACTCTACCTACAACGCCGGAACCTACATCACCCATGTGGGACTGTATGTGGGAAATAACCGGATGTACCATGCCGGAAATCCCATTGGTTACGCAGACCTGACAGGCTCCTACTGGCAACAGCACCTTGCTGGAGCCGGACGAATCAAACAATAAGAAAGGATGAACCGATATGATTCAGATTAGAAAAGAGGAAAACCAGAAAAAGCAGAAAGAAAAGAAACTGAAAGTCTACAAAGTCAATACCCATAAGAAAACCGTGATTGCCCTGTGGGTGCTGCTGGCAATGAGCTTCCTGTTTGCCGTCTATAAGAATTTCACGGCGATAGACATTCACACTGTCCATGAAACGAAAGTGATTGAGGAACAAATCCTCGACACTCACAAGATAGAGAATTTTGTGGAGAATTTCGCAGAAGTCTACTATTCATGGGAACAGTCCGCCGCTTCCATTGACAACCGGACAAACGCTTTAAAAGGGTATCTCACCGGAGAGCTGCAAGCCCTGAATGTAGATACTGTCCGAAAGGACATCCCCGTATCGTCTGCCCTGACCGATTTTCAGATATGGGAAATCACAGAAGAAAAAGAGCAGCATTATCAAGTGACCTATACGGTGGAACAGCGTATCACAGAGGGGGAATCCAGTAAAACCGTCCGTTCCGCCTATCAGGTGACAGTCTATGTGGACGGCTCTGGAAACCTGACGATTATCCAGAATCCAACCATTACCAGTGTTCCCGTAAAATCCGGTTACACTCCCAAAGCGGTACAAAGTGACGGTACGGTGGATTCCATCACCACAGAGGAAATCAACGAATTTCTCACCACCTTTTTCAAGCTGTACCCTACGGCAACCGCAAAGGAACTGACCTATTATGTAAATGAGGGTGTGCTGAAAACTGTGGGAAAAGAGTATATTTTCTCGGAACTGGTAAATCCGGTTTATAACCGAAACGGAAATCAGGTGACAGCTTCCCTTGCAGTAAAATATCTGGATAACCAGACCATGACAACACAGGTATCACAGTTTAACCTTGTACTGGAAAAGAACGGGGAAAACTGGAAGATTGTGAAATAAGCTATATAAAACAGAAGACACATTGTATTTCTCAAAAAATTACAATGTGTCTTCTCATTTTAAAATTCTGTTCTGGACATTCACCTGTCCTCTGCTTCGACTTCGGCTATCTCTTTTGCTGTGGCGGTGACTACCCGTATTCCTTTCTCACTCATACTATCAAGCAATGTATCAAGTTGTCTGCGTTGTGTATCTTTTTCCGCGGATTTATTCGGAAAAAAGAATTGGTCTACGGATATATCATAACGTGTTACAAGCTCATAAAAAATTTGTAAACTCGGCTGTTGCCCTTTATTCTCAATATTAGCAAGATAACGTGGTGAGATATACATTTCATCACTTACTTTCTTGCGGCTCTCTTTTCGTTCGGTTCTCGCTACTTTGATAGCTTGTCCGAAAGCCTTAAAGTCATATTTAGCTGTTGGTCTTTTTGCCATATTTATTCACCCATATACATTCTACTGTTCCTCTTTCATACTGAATACGTCTATACAGTTCCTATTTGTAGCCATAATAATTCATATGTTTGCACTTGCTATTATTCGTATGTCCGACTATAATTATGATAATATGGTTTATAGAAAGGACTGGGACTGTTATGGAATATATGTCTTGCCCCGAAGCAGCTAAAAAATGGGGCATTTCTGAACGACGAGTACAGATTCTTTGTAAGGAAGATAGAATACCGGGAGTTTCAAAAATCGGTTATATGTGGTTGATACCAAAGGATGCAGAAAAACCTGTTGACGCAAGGAGAAAGGAGTTTAAGCATGAGTAACTTATTACTTTTAGAAGATGATATTAGCTTAATAGACGGGTTGCATTACTCTCTAAAGAAAAATGGTTTCTACGTTGATATTGCCCGTACTGTTGAAGAAGCAGAAAAGCAATTAGCACAAATCGAAAAATACGATTTGCTTATTCTTGATGTGACACTGCCGGACGGAACAGGCTTTGAGGTTTGCGAAAATGTGCGGAAACATAACAAACAGATACCGATTATCTTTTTGACTGCTTCTGATGAAGAAGTCAATATTATTCGTGGCTTGGATTGCGGCGGGGACGATTATGTTACAAAGCCCTTTAAGTTGGGGGAACTATGTTCCCGTATTCGTGCCTTGTTACGACGTGCAGGAGTAACACCGCAGGACAAGGCAAGTGTATTGAAATGTGGGGACATTTCGATTGACTTTTTAAGTTGCCGCGTAATTTTGAACAATAAAATACTAGAACTGACAAACGCAGAATACCGTCTGCTTTGTCTGTTAGTACGAAATGCAAATCGCATTGTTTCCAGAGATATTATTCTAAATGATTTATGGGACGGTACAGGAAATTTTGTTGACGATAACACCTTATCGGTTTATATCCGGCGGCTTCGCGAAAAAGTGGAAACTGACGCTTCCCACCCGCAGCGCTTAATAACCATTCGCGGCTTTGGTTATCAGTGGAAAGAGGTGTAAGTATGAATATTTTTCGTGACAAGCAAATAAAACATTTTTCTCTTTTTATTGCTATATACAGTATTTTACTTGTGGGAGTTTCTACATGGTTTTCTATAAATCAATTAAATACAGCAAAGTCTATGTATCTGGAACATGATAGAGCTATTGTATCTGCCTTGTTGGAACAGGAGGTTTCAAAAGAAGTAATTGCCAATGCTATTTCTTCCACAGATATAAGTACCGCGGGAATGGAATTTTTAGATAATTTGGGAATTACCACAAATACGTTTGGTAGCTTGTTGCCACATTTTTCCCAGTTTCAATATCACTTTTTGCATATAGCATTAGGAGGGGGAATTTGTCTAGTGATAATTCTTGTCATTGGGGTTATTTCTTTCCTACAAATTAGAAATAATCTATATCGACAGTCTGGAAAAATTATAGATAACTATATTAACAATGACTATTCTTGTCATTTACCGCAAGACAGTGAGGGAGACCTTTTTCATTTATTTGCATCTGTTGAACAGCTTGCAACTATGCTTAAAGCCAAAAGTGAAACAGAACATAAAACAAAAGAATTTTTGAAAAGCACAATTTCAGATATTTCACATCAACTGAAAACTCCATTAGCAGCTTTGATGATGTATCAAGAAATTATAGAAGCGGAACCGGATAATACTGAAACAGTAAAAAAATTTTCGCAAAAAACCGGAACCGCCTTAAAACGAATAGAACAGCTTATTTTGTCTATGCTTAAAATCGCACGTTTAGATACTGGAAATATTCTTTTTGACAAGCGTACCTGTCTTATACAGGAATTAGTTAAAAACGCTATCAGTGAACTTACAATAAGAGCTACACAAGAAAAAAAACAGATTATTGTAAATGGAACATCTAATCAAGTTATTATGTGTGATATGGATTGGACAAGTGAAGCGATTGGAAACCTTGTAAAGAACGCGTTAGACCATACAGAAATAGGAGGAATAGTAAAGATTACTTGGGAAAGTGCACCAACTATGATACGAATTTTAGTTTCTGATAATGGAAGTGGAATTGCCCCGGAAGATATACACCATATTTTCAAACGCTTTTATCGCAGTAAATATTCCCTCAACACTCCGGGAATTGGATTAGGACTTCCTCTTGCAAAATCTATTATAGAGGGACAAGAGGGGCTCATTTCTGTTCAAAGTGTTTTACATGAAGGTACTACTTTTTCAGTTTCTTTCCTTACGAAATCGTAAGGTGGAATTCACCGGATTGTAAGCTGTTCCTGTTATCCTTTAAGAAAGGAGGTCTATGATTTATGGAAATTTTAAAAGTTGAAAATTTATGTAAAACTTACGGGAAAGGCGAAGCAAAAGTAAATGCTTTAAAAAATGTGTCTTTCTCACTTGAAAAAGGGGAATTTGCTGCTGTTGTAGGTGAATCTGGTTCTGGAAAAAGTACTTTGCTTAACTGCATCGGTGCTTTAGATACGCCGACTTCGGGTTCTATTTTTATTGACGGGCAAAATCTGTTTTCTATGAAAGAAGAAAAACGGACAATTTACAGACGACGCAACATAGGATTTATTTTTCAGTCTTTCCAGCTTGTGTCTGAGCTGAATGTAGAACAAAATATTATTTTCCCTCTACTGTTAGATTATCAAAAG
This sequence comes from Simiaoa sunii, assembly GCF_014337175.1. Taxonomy (GTDB): domain Bacteria; phylum Bacillota; class Clostridia; order Lachnospirales; family Lachnospiraceae; genus Acetatifactor; species Acetatifactor intestinalis. The sequence goes on from NZ_CP060633.1 coordinate 2,902,815, forward strand.
CCAGACCCTAAAAAAGTAAACGAAATCCTCAATTTACTTGGATTGGCAGAACGCCGCTATCATTTACCGAGACAATTATCCGGAGGACAGCAACAACGAGTAGCGATTGGGAGAGCTTTGATAACACAGCCAAAACTAATTTTAGCCGATGAACCGACGGGAAATCTCGACAGTAAAAATAGTCAAGACGTTATTGATATGCTTATCAGTGCGTCAAGACATTTTAAACAAACAATTTTGATGATAACGCACAATAATAATTTAACATCTTCGGTTGACAGGGTGTTTCGTGTGAGCGACGGTATTCTTACAGACTTAGGGGGGACAGCAAATGAAGCATTATCTTAAACTTGTCCCTATATCAACCAAAATCCACCGCAAGCAAAGTAGAATGACCCGTATTTGTATTACTCTTGCGGTTATTTTGGTTGCTGTCATGTTTGGTCTTGCCGATATGTATTTACAGGGTGTTACGCAACACGAAATAGAGAAAAGCGGAAACTGGCATTATGCGTTTCATGCTATTGATTCGCAGACAGCTTCCTTTATTTCAGCTCGTCCAGAGGTAAAAATTTCCGGGTGGCATAATACAGTTTCTTCCGAAGCAGGATATTTTATTAAAGAACAGCCTATTACTATCAGCGCGCAAGATAAAGGGGTTTTTGACGATATATTTCTGAACGGGATTGCAGAGGGAAAATATCCAGACGCGCCAAACGAGATTGCAATATCTTCTTCACTTAAAGATACTGCCTCTGTTTTGTTGAATGATACAGTTGAATTGTATAATCCGAACGGAAGTATGGCAGATTATCAGATAGTTGGCTTTTTAGACGATACAAAAACTTCACACTTGATTGCTGAGAATTTGCCGATTGTAGTAATGACACCAGAGGGCTTAGGAACGCTTGCTGTTTCTAACGCGAATGAAAGTTATGTCGCCCAGTTTTCACATTTATGTAATATACCGGACGCAATCAATGATATAAAAGCAGCCAATCATCTGACTGATGAACAGATAACCGGAAATACACCTCTTTTGAGCATACAAGGGCAAATAGAGGGGAAATCAGGTGTAAATCAGATTTATCAAGTAGCCTTTATTCTTTCCCTTATTGTCATGCTGACTTGCATTTTGATGATTTCAAGCAGTCTAAACAGCAATGTCGCAGAGAGAACAGAATTTTTTGGTATGCTCCGGTGTCTGGGGGCAACCAAAAGACAAATAATGCGATTTGTACGTTTAGAGGGGCTGTATTGGTGTAAAACGGCTATTCCCATTGGAATTATATTCTCCATTGTGATTGTTTGGATTTTGTCTGCCGCCATGCGGGTAATAAGTCCAGAATGGTTTTCTTCAATGCCGATTTGGGGTATTAGTTGGATAAGTATAGTTGCAAGTATTTTGTTAGGATTGCTGACCGTTTTACTGGCTGCTCGTTCTCCGGCAAGAAGAGCCGCAAAAGTTTCTCCGCTTACCGCTGTATCAGGAAATGCTGGACAAATAGCTACATTTCACAAAGCAGCTAACACAAAGACATTTAAAATTGAAACCGCATTGGGTATTCATCACGCAAAAGCAAAGAAAAGAAATTACATTTTAATGACAGGGGCATTTGCTATCTGTATTACATTGTTTCTCACGTTCAGTACACTTGTTGATTTTATGCAAAATGCTTTTGTGCCCCCGGTTTATACGCCGGAATTATCCATAGCAAGTGAAACTAATACTTGTTCGATTGAGAGCGAAATGTTAGCACAGATTAAGAAAAATGATGATGTCAAGCGGGCATACGGGCGTATGTTTGCTTATGATGTTCCATCAGAAAATAGTGGAAAAAGCTACAATGCAAATCTTATTTCCTATGAGGAAAATCAATTTCAATGGGCGGCGGACTCTTTGGTAGCAGGTTCCATAGAAACAGTTATGCAGCAAGAAAATCAAGTGCTATTCGTACAGACGGGAAATGTTAATGTACAAGTTGGCGACAAGATAACTTTATCTATCAATAATACGAAAAAAACTGTTACGGTTGCAGGAATTTTGTCTGATAGCCCCTTAGCCCGTGTAAAGGGTACGGAAACCTTTTTCTGTTCGGAAGCAACCTTTAGCGCACTGACCGGAGAAACTGGCTATACTATTATCGACATTCAATTTGAGAACAACGCTTCCAGTGAAGATGTAAACGCAATTAAAAACATATTTACTAATGGTGGCGTAATATTTTCAGACAGCCTTTCTCAAGTGCAGCAGCAAAGAAATCTGTATTATACTTTTGCAGTTCTTGTTTACGGCTTCCTATCTATTATCGTTGCTATTACCATTTTCCATATTATGAATACAATCAATCTGGGAGTTGCCGCAAAAATGAAAGAATACGGAAGTATGCGAGCGATTGGAATGAGCAATCGCCAACTTATAAAAATGATAATCGCAGAAGCAGGAACCTACGCAATAAGCGGAGTGATTTGGGGTTGTATCATTGGACTTCCTATGCACTGGGTTATCTATGTAAGTCTTATAACAAATATTTGGGGAACAGCATGGAGTGTTCCGTTTATTCCCCTTATACTCATAATCGCTATTGTACTGTTGACTTCTCTTTTGGCAGTTAAAGGACCTGCAAAACGGTTACAGCGAATGTCTATCGTCGAAAATATTAGTGCACAATAATCTTTTGAGAGGGGGAATTTCAAAAGTGCCCCCTCTTTTTCTATCTTACAAATCCGTAAGCTAAAATTCATCTTAAAGTAAGTTGATATTGATAAAATAAATCAAAACATAATATTTGTTTGTTATCTGCCGGACGACGGCAAAAGAAAAAAAGCCGTCGTAACGCAGACAGATTTTCACGTGCTTTTGAAGCGGTGGCTTTGATTTTTAGAGCCGCCGCTTCTTTTTGTCTATTACTGAACCAACAATGACGCAGAATATAAATAGCGGCATTTAGGAGGATTGCCGCTATGGGGATTTCTTTGCTGCTATATAACGTACATAGGCTACATTCATTAAAAAAAGTATAGCTCCTCCACTGTGGAAGTCCAACTTTGAATATGAACTGACAAGTCATATTTATTCTACTGTTATTTCTCATGCACTCATTTTTATTTTAAAATGGGTGTATTTTTTTATTCAAAAATGCAACTGTGCCCCCTGTCCTGTCGGGACTAAGAGCGAAAAGGGGGAAAGAAGCAGAAATTCCTATCAACTCGCTCCCTTTCAAGGCTGGAAAGGGGGTGAGCAATAATGAAGCCATCTGAATTTCAGACAACCATAGAGAACCAGTTTGATTATATCTGTAAAGTCGCTATGGAGGATGAACGCAAAGACTATCTCAAAGCGTTGTCCAGACAGTGTAAACGGGAAACCCTGTTCTGTGATATGGACGATTACACCGTCAATCTGTTTTCTTCCGAAGACACCTATCCATCCCACTTCCATACTTTTGAAATGGATGGATTTACTGTCCGCATTGAAAACAGCCTGTTAGCCGAAGCATTAGAAAGTCTGGACGGAAAGAAACGTGACGTTATCCTGCGATATTATTTTCTTGGATTTGACGATACGGAAATCTCAAAAATTCTGGAAGTCAACCGTTCTACCATCCAGAGAAGAAGACACGCCGGACTGGAATTTATCAAAAAATTTATGGAGGACGAAGCATGACAGCAAAGCACCCTATGATTCCGTTTCCTGTGATTGTAAGAGCTACGGACGGCGATATTGAAGCAGTCAACCAGATTGTACGCCATTACAGCGGTTTTATTGCCAGCCGTTCCATGCGTCCCATGAAAGACGAATATGGAAATACCCACATGGTTGTAGATGAAACCCTACGCCGCCGGATGGAAACACGTCTGATTGCAAAGATTTTATCTTTTGAAATCAGGGAACCAAACTAGAAATAACGCTCGCCTGTGGAAGCGTGGACAAACCCATGCTTCCCAGACAGAGCTTGCCAGTCTATTAAAGTGCATTATCACCAGTGCATTTTAACAGGCTGATAAAGCCGGATTGTTCCTTGAAAAAGAAAGCGTCTAATCAACGCAGCATAAAGCAGCCGAATACGTTTCGATAGAAAGAGAGCCGTTGGGCTGGCACGCCGTAACCCACCAAAGGAGGGATGATACCGGATAGCGATTCCTGCCAGCGTTCCATAAGTAGCTTACCGCAGAGCTGCCGCCATGACCTTTCTATTGTGATAATGATACTTCCGTACAGCCTTAGTCCGTGTGATGATGTAGCACCGCTGGCAAAGGGTACGGCTGGATGAGAACCATGCAGGGGTGAGATTCCCATGAGCTTTAGCGAAAGCTGTTCGGCTTGCTTAGATACCATTTTGAATTAGAATTTTTCATTCAAAATCAAATAACTATTTGCAGGAAATACAATCTTAATATTACTTTTGCCACAAAATCTGATATAATATAGACAGATATTGAGGGTTCCATATCTGGTCTATGGAAAGGAGGAACATGATTACAGTAACAAAAAAAGACTTAATAGAACTGGGTTATGGAACTTCATTCGCAGCAGACATCATAAGAGAAGCAAAAAAACTTATGATTTCAAAAGGGCATACCTACTATCAGTCACGCAAACTGGACAGGGTTCCCAGAGAAGCTGTGGAAGAATTGCTAGGGATTACTTTTACTGATAAATCGAACTGATTGTACTTCTTGCACATTTATGTAAGGAGTGAAATCATGGCAAAAGACCCTATTAAGAAAGCAGAAAACGGAACTTATTATTTTAGAGCAAACTTAGGTTTTCATCCGATTACCGGAAAACAGATTCAGAAATACAAAAGTGGATTCAAGACAAAAAAAGAAGCCAGAGAAGCATATTCAAAACTTATGCTGACATCCACAGAGGAATTAACAGAAAAGAAACAGCAGCTATCTTTTCAACAGTTTATTGAGGAAACTTATCTTCCTTGGTATAAAACACAAGTAAAGGAAAGCACCTATCTGAACCGCCGTTCTACCATTCAGAAGCATTTTTCATACTTTTACAAAATGACGGTGGATGAGATAGAACCCATTAACGTCCAGAACTGGCAGCTTGAACTCGCAAAAGAATTTAGTCCAAACTATATCCGTATTGTACAGGGTATGCTCTCTATTGCCTTTGACAGAGCAGTTGTTCTCGGTCTTGCAAAGAAAAATCCATCACGAATGATAGGAAACATCAAGAGCAAGAAAACAAAAGTGGATTTCTGGACACTGGATGAATTTCAAAAGGTAATTTCCCTGCTCTACAAGGGAGATTATTACGAACATTACCTTTTCATTTCATACTGGCTCCTGTTTATGACCGGAATGAGAATCGGAGAAGCCGCAGCCCTGCAATGGTCGGACATCAACTTTGAAACCGGACTTTTAAGTATAACAAAAACGCTGTACTATAAAACAATGGACGAATACAAATTTGTGGAGCCAAAGACACAAGCTAGTATTCGCACTATCTATATTGACACAGATACCATCAAAGAATTGAAAGCATGGCAGGAAGTACAGCAAAAGGTTTTAAAGGGCTGCGACCTTGTACTAAGCTACAATGGGATTCCCACCAGTAAGCACACCCTCCCACGGGCATTAGAAAAACTTGCTGGATTGGCAGGCGTACACCGTATCAAGATTCATGCACTCAGACATTCCCATGCTTCCCTGCTCATCAGTATGGGTGAAAATCCTTTATTGATTAAAGAACGTCTGGGGCATGAAAAGATACAGACTACGTTAGGAACCTATGGACATTTATATCCCAACACCAACGTGGAAGTTGCCAAAAAATTAACTGGTGTTCTCACTTATACTCCGGCAACAACCAGTGTTGCCGATTACACCAGCAATCAGCATACAGCAATCTATCACAGAGCCATTGAATAAAAAAATGCAATCAAAATGCAATTCTAAAAGGAAAGAGCCTCAAAACCCTTGAAAATAAAGGCTTTGAAGCTCTGCTCCAACTATTCAAATTCTACAAAGACTAACGCTTTTTGTTTAGGAATTATTCTCTGTAATGTTTCTCGTTCTTTTGATTATTTGATATATCCATATTATCCTGCCTATACGAGCTAATGTTATCATTTTGTTATCGGCATTGATAACACCTACTCGATAACTGTGGATAATAACTATATGTAGCATGTCAAATTATAAGCTATTTTGCTTAGAGATTCAACACAAAACTGAAATTTTACTTTTCCTTATATTCATCTGGTATTGCTATTTGAAATGTTTCACACAACAGCATCACATCATGCACATCATTTTTATCGTGTTCATATCCCAAATGAAGCATTACCTGACTCAATGGTTCAATACAAGAAACAGTTATATCTCCAACTTTTCCAATACCGGAAAAAGTTTTTGATGGAAATATATCTCCCTCATAAACAATTCCGTCATCTGTAAATTCAAAACAATGTAAATCAATGATTCTTTGTTTATCATCTTTCCAGACAGTATGACCATCCGTTGTATAATCAGTATTTACTTCCTCAAATCCATGCTGCTTAATCACATAAATATAATCATGATAATGTTTCAGTTCAACAAACAAATCAATATCATTGTGTATTCTTGATTCTCTTTTAAGAAGTGCATCAACACCCCATCCGCCATCTAAATATACTTTAATTTCGTTTTGCAAAGCATATTTTATAATTTCACATGCATCTTCTGTACGTACCATAATCTATCCTCCAAATTCAAATCTTTGTATGCTTTCCAACTCACTAAAAGCCTGAAATTTGTCAGTCTTTCATCCTTTTTGTTATCAATCACCAATTAGCTGTAATCCATTAGGATTTAGCTGATATATTTTATCGCACACCTCTTCAATATACTTTCTATCGTGAGAAATGCTAATGACAGCCCCCGGAAATTCTCGGAGCATTTTTCTTATTACCGGACCGGACAATGGTGAAAAATTTCTTGTCGGTTCATCCAGAATAAGAACATTTGCACCACTTAAGCTCATCCTCAAGAGAAGCACTTTCGCCTTTTGTCCGCCTGATAACTCCCGAATCGGATGCTCCATTTCATCTGGTGTGTATTTAAGTGAACCAAGGTATGTTCTAATTCTTGTACGCTCTTCTTTATCTCCTGTTTTATCAAGGTAATCAACCGGTGTAACATCCAAATCCAGCAGGTCTTCATAAGTTTGAGGCATATATTCTGCTTTAATGTCATTCCGATTTAGGAGTTCTTCCGCTATCTTTTTTAGAAGAGTCGTTTTTCCTGCCCCGTTGGCTCCTATCATACAGATTTTTTCTGAACCTTTTATTTTTAAATGAATTCCTTCTGCTAAAATTCTTTTGCCATCCGGAGTCACAAGCTTTGAAAGTTCATATTCTATGACCGTTTTTCCTGCGGGAATGTGTGAGTTTTCATCCCCTAATTTGACAAAGATTGCTTCTTCCTGTTCCGGCATCTGAGTCATATTTTCATCTTCTTTTTCAAATCTTCGTTCCATTGCCTTAACCGTATGCATTTTGTCCTTTAAGTTTTTGGCAACAGACGGTGCTTGTCTGGTACAACTTCTTAATGCACCTTGTACACTCTGCATAACTCTTTGATATTTTTCATCGCGAATCTTTTTCTCCCTACGGTCACTCAGTGCCCGCTGTTTTTGGATTTCAAATTTATGAAGCCGTTCTTCCACATAGCGTCTATAGGGAAGCTTTGCCACGGTATATCTCGCCTTTGTTTTTCGTATAATCTGCTCGATATGTATCACCATGTTGGCAGTACGCTCTATCAGCGTTTCATCGTGTGAAATAAAAAGCACAATGTGCTTCCAGTCATTTATGATTTTTTCCAGTAATGTAAGCGTCGCAATGTCGATGTCATTGGAAGGTTCGTCCAACAACAGCACAGAAACATCGCGAATGAAAAGCCTCATAAGTTGTGTCTTGACTTTTTCGCCTCCTGAAAGACTACCCATTGTCTGGTTACTGTAGAAAAAATCATTTTTCATTCCAAATTTTCCCGCAATAACAGACAATTCTTTAGGCGTTTTCTCCCAGAATATTTCCTCTTCAGAAAAATATTCGTATATTGTTTTTTCCTTATCTTCATCGAGCATCTCCTGCGGAAGATAACCAAGACGTTCGTGTCCCATTATCCTTTCCCCATCTGCTTCTATATAGTTTTCTACAAGCGACGGATTGTATATCCACTTCATTAATGTCGATTTCCCATTTCCCTCTTCTCCAATAATAACTGCCTTATCTCCATCATTTAGCACAAGGTTGAAATCATTAAGAATTATTCTCAGGTCTTTTTTATGTGTTAAATTTAATTTTTTTATCTGCAACATTAAAGTTTCTCCTTTTCGAAGTCTGAGCCAATTATTATTTTGAACACACAAAAACGAGTCTTTTTTGCATACGCAAAAATAGACTCGCTAAATAGCCCCTTATTTCTTTTCCAAAAGGAAAACAAAGGAAATGCCTCTTGCGATAATCCAACTTAAGCGTACACAAAACAAACCTATTCTCTACAGGCTCAATAACTATATGTGTCTTACTTAAATCAAATTATCTATTAATCATTTCCTCACCTTACACAAAATGTGCCTTTCTTTCTTCTAATGGCAATACTATCATACTGTATTTTTTGTGTCAATACATTTCACCTTATGGAAGTGCAAATTAAAATTTTCACTTCCTAATTATACATCCAACCATTACGAAATTCAATCTTTCACAACCTCTTTACAACCACAACCACAGCACTCCAGCAAACGCAGGAGCACCATACCGTAAAACGCTTATGTGTAAATCAACTCCGTTCCTACAACTTCCCTCACACAAGCCTGAATATTATTCATTCTTCCAATCCATTCGTAGGGATTATCTTTCTTTAATTGTTCCGTCACATCTTGTCTGTCGGCATATTCCTTTACCAGTCGAAGAAACATATCCTCTGCTTGCTTATCGACTTCTGCAAGATAACTATGCAGCTTTCCGCTTGTCAGCAGGTTCATATATAACACTTTATAGTGTTCCTTTAAATGCCTTGCATGTCGTTTCCCCCATAAACCAATCGGCTCTATTTCTTCTTCGGCTGGTACTGTGATGTTCGGCAATAAATAATCACCCACCTGTCTATAAGTTCCGCCCATTTCTTCAAAAATTGTCTTTGTCATTTTCCTTTTCCTCCTGTGATTTTTGTCTATCGTGATCGTGTATTATCACGCTTGCGACCTTTAACTGTTCTTGCCTGCTCCAACAAATCATCTATCTGTTTGCGACCAAAAACCTTACGGAGCAGGCTGTAATCTTTATTTTCTGCTTTTAGGATTTTGTTTTCTTCGGTCAATCTTTCATTGACTTTCTCCAAACGCTGATTGGTGCGGTATAACTGTGCATTCGCTGTATTCAGCCTATGATAGTTGTCCCACCCCTCAAAGCAGCGGGCAAGCACCGTTTTGACAAGTTGCTTCAATTTCCTTACAACCGGCTCTGCCATTTTGGTTTTATATGCCTTTGCAGTCATAAATTTCTCTGGTTCTGGCAACTGATATTTCGGTGCAGTATCAAGCTCTATTTCAAGATTTGACAGCTCGTCTTTTGCCTTATCATAGTTCAATACTCGTTCCGACAACACATCAAATTCAATCTGTTTCTGCTCGATTTTCGCACCTAATGCCGCCACTTCTTTTTCTCTTTCCTGCTTTTTATAATCCAAAACAGAAAGATGTTTTTCGTGTGTGCCTAAATGTTCCCACTCAATCCCATAACGTTCCATCACCGCCGCAAGCTGTTCTTTTTCGGACTGTATCCATTGCGACCACTCCGTATCGCCACGACTGCCGCCCTTAAAACCTTGCGTTGCAAGAGCCTGCTTTAGTGACACTCTTGTATCAAGTCCACGCTTGCTGCCTGTGGTAAAAGGTACAAAATCTATGTGCAGATGTGGTGTAGCTTCATCCATATGCAGATGAGCCGAGAACACCCGAAGCTGTGGATTTCGCTCCTGAAAACCCTGATAGTATTCATCTAAAATCTGCTTTGCCAGTTCTCCGTTTTCCGTATCGGCGTTCATATTTCCCTTACCGCCCACCTGTAAAATGATTTCGTGGAACGGTTTTTCCTGCTTGGAACTTCGGATTTTTTCATAATAATCTTTTATCTTTCGGTCTGACCTTATCTGCTTGGCATTGTATCTTTCCAATGCTTCATCAAACAATTCGTGATAAACTGTCTTTATATTTTCATTGCAGTAGTCGATATTGAGATGAGTACGAGTTCCGTCTACATTTTCTGCTCGGAACTTTCGGCTATTGTGATTGACCGAGCCTTTACCGACCATTGCACTTATCGTTCTCTGCATTTTTTCATCTCCCATCTGTAAATTTCAACATTCTCAGGTTTTGTTACTTTTGTCAAAAGTAACGCAAAAGCACTTTTGACGGGTACACCCATCAAAAATGCGACCTGTAAACAGGTTTTGCGTTCTCCGAAGGCTCTCCGAGGGGTGAGCGTGTGCCGGTGGCACACACGCCTGCGAACCGACCGAGCCAGCAGGCGAGACCAAAGAGCCGCCTTTGAAAAGGCACTCTCTGCACACTCCCCTAAACTTTATCCGGTGTCAAAGTGTGACGATGGTGACAATGTTTTTCACAGCGTGCTGCTCTCAAAAACATTGACACCTTTGACACCGTTTGTCACGCCGTCTGCTCGGTTTCTTTCCAAAGTGAAACCTTTCTTCCGTCGTGTGTGCGGCTGTTCTGATAACGGATACCGTAATCACGAAACAGCCTGCTTGCGTTGATACTGAGCCTTAAAGAAAGTACATTCGGCTTTATATCCACCGCAAGCCTTTCGCAAAGTTCCGAAGCAGTTCCTTCCCATCTGTCACTTTCCGAAAAGAGCGTATCCGCTATCTTCTCAAGCAGAGGTTCGGGCGGTTCTTTCCACATCTCCGTTTCCGATTTTGCAAAGTTCCACACCAATCGCTCGCTGTCCCTTACAAGATGGATTTTCATATCCTGCTGGTCTCTGCCAGCAACATCAAGTGTGGCATTGTTGGAAGTACGCTTGTCCTTACTGAGAACAAATGCACCGTCTGCCGCACCCATCAGACCATTCGTGCCTGAAATCATATCGAATATATCTTCCGATTTTTGTTTGCGTGTATGATGAACAATAAGCATTGAAACCTTGTAACTGTCTGCCAACGCTTTCAGCCTTGCCACAACATCATAATCACTTGCGTAGCTGTAATCTGCTCCGCCTGCTTCACGCACACGCTTTAAGGTGTCTATGATAATCAAGCCTGTGTCTGGGTGTTCCCTCATAAACCCTCTTATCTGTTCTTCCAGTCCGCCATTGACCGTTTTACATTCCGTTGCGAAATACAGATTGCCTGTCTCCTTTGCACCGAACATCTGAAACAATCGCTTCTGCAAACGTGGGTAATCATCTTCAAGGGCAAAATAAAGCACCGTTGCCTTACGCACCTTATACTCCCAAAGCGGTGTGCCTGTGCTGATATGATAGGCAAGCTGTGCCATCATAAAGCTCTTTCCCACTTTCGGGGAACCTACGAAAAGGTAAGTTCCCCTTTGGAGCAGACCGTCGATAAGTGGTGTCTGAACCTCAAACACCGTATCATACAGCGTTGTCATTGATACTGTTTTCAGATAGGAAGGGTCTAACTGTCTGAGTATTTCCCTTTGCATTTCTTCAAAAGATTGCTCGTACCCCTTGAAATCCGTATCCTGATTGACTATACTATTGTCAGTACATTTGGAAAGTGACTGTTCCGCATCTGTTGCCGCAGATACATTTGGAATAGTCATTTCTTTTTTATTCTCCATTCGCATCCTCTCCTTTCAAACCGCCGAGAATAATGGAAATCAGTTCTATTACACTCAGCAGTTCATCATCCACACCTTTTCCTGCTTCAATCCTTTTCAGTTCCGCAAGGACTGTGGCAAATTCCGTTTTCAACGCCTTATACACTCTCGGATTGCCCTGTACCACCACATCCTGATTTAAGCAACGGCGGTAACAATACTCCTGTTTTGGCAATCCTGATAGAGCTACAGCTCTGTTAATGAGTTCGTTTTCTTCGGGCGATACTCGAAACCCTACTGTGATATTCCTCCAACGATTTTTGTTATCTCTGTTCTTAGCTGACATTTTCAAAATCTCCTTTCCCTAAATCATCTAATTTTTCTGCCATCTCAATCTGCTTTGACGGAAAGAGGTGTGCGTACTGATAAGTAATATCAATACTTTCGTGACCAACTCGGTCAGCAATCGCCACCGCAGAAAAGCCCATATCAATCAAGAGTGAAATGTGGCTGTGACGGAGATCGTGAATGCGGATACGCTTCACGCCTGCCGCCTTTGCCCCTCTGTCCATCTCGTGATGAAGATAGCTTTTCGTCACCGTAAAGATACGGTCTTTCTTCTTCAATCCGTAAAGCATACCGAGATATTCTTTCATTTCCTCACACAGAAACTTCGGCATTTTAATCGTGCGGTTGCTCTTTTTCGTTTTCGGAGAAGTAATCACATCCTGCCCTTTCAAACGCTGATAGGATTTATTGATTGTGACTGTTTCCTTATCAAAGTTGAAATCTGCCGGAGTCAAAGCTAACAGCTCGCCCTCTCGGATACCGCACCAGTAAAGCATTTCAAACGCATAAAAGGAAACAGGCTTGTCCATCATCTCAAAAGAGAATTTCTTGTATTCTTCCTTTGTCCAGAACAGCATTTCCTTGTGTTCCTCACGTCCCATATTTCCCACCTTTGCCGCAGGATTGGAACGCAGTTCATAGTAGCGGACAGCGTGATTGAAAATGGCGGACAACTGATTGTGCAGCGTTTTCAGATACGTCTGTGAATAAGGCTTTTTCTTCTCATCACGATAGGCAAGCATTTCATTCTGCCAAGTAATAATCTCCTTTGTGGAAATCTCGCTGATTTTCAGTTTCCCGAAATACGGAAGTATCTTTGTGCGTATGATATGCTCTTTGGTAAGCCACGTGTTTTCCTTCAAACGGTTCTTCACATCATTGATATAAAGCTCCGTAAAGGCTTCAAAACTCATATCAAGGTCTGAAGAAGTCTGCAATTTGAACATTCTTTCCCATTCCTGTGCTTCTCGTTTGGTAGCAAAGCCACGCTTGCATTTCTGCTTGCGTTCCCCTTTCCAGTTCACATACCTTGCCATCACATACCAAGTACCGTTATCTTCATTCTTAAATACCGGCATTTACATTTCCCCCTTTCCTGCTCCGTAGAGCCTTTCGTAAAAATACTGGCGATTTACACGCCCTGCAATCGTAATAAAGCCCTTTGCTTTCAATTCCTCATTTAATTGTCTGATGAGTTTATATGCATAAGGTTTTGATACGTTTAGTTCCTTAGCCACATCTTCGGCTCGGATAAATCTGTTTTCCATATCCTTTTTCTTCCTTTCTTAAAATAATTTTTTGCTTGCCGCTTTCTCCGTGTTAAAGTTCCAACAGGCACTCCTGCTTGTCGGCAGGCGCTGTGCTGTCCCAATGCACCGCAGTACATCAGGCGCTCGCTCGTATAGGGGTTCCCGAAAAGTCGGAGACTTTTGGGGAAGAGGAGGAGCAGTGCAGCGAATGAGCTTTTGTGCTTGCACACAAGCGAACGATACGGAACTTGCTCCGACGAGGTCTTGGCGGTTTGGCTTTTCGGACGGTCATTCAGTTGTCGCATTAAGCATATTTGTTTAATTCGTAATTTATTTTACTAAACATATTTGCTATTGTCAAGTGGTTGCAAAGAAAATATTAAACATTTTTGTTTCGGTTTTTCTTGACTTCCACTAAACATTTCTGCTATACTTATTTCACTAAATATAAAAGGAGCGTATCATTATGGCTATCAGCGAAAGAATACATTTTTTCAGACTAATGCGTGGTATGACACAAAAGTATCTCGGTACAGCAATCGGTTTTCCAGAAAAGAGTGCTGATGTGCGTTTGGCACAGTACGAAACTGGTACACGCAAACCGAAAGCAGACCTTACAAATGCATTGGCACAGGTGCTTGATGTTTCTCCACAGGCTCTTGATGTTCCTGACATAGACAGCTATATCGGTCTTATGCACACTCTGTTTACCCTTGAAGATATTTACGGTCTTACTGTCAGTGAAGCAGACGGAGAGGTATGCTTAAAGGTCAACAAGGACAAAGGCAGAGAAGCATATGAACTCCTCAAAATGCTGTATGCTTGGAAAGAACAGGCAGACAAGCTATCTTCCGAAGAAATCAACAGAGAAGAATACGATAACTGGCGTTACCATTATCCAGAGTTCGACACCACACAGCGTTGGGCAAAAGTTCCATCACAGGAATTAAGTGACGCTCTCGTGGAAGCATTCAAAGACCACTTGAAAGATAAATAAGCACCTACAGGACCTGCCACTGGCAGCTCCCTACAGATGCTTTGGCAACGACAAAAAAGCCCTTAACTATGGTTATTAACCACAGCTAAGGGCTTAGTTTATAATATGGAATTTGTTCAGAGCCAAGCTCCGAACTTTAGTCTGCAAGCCACCTGTTAATTGTTCCGTTACCCATAAACCACTGGATAACAAGAATAATGGCACTTGCTATGACTGTTATCAATTTGTTATCAAAAGACTAATCGAAATCGCTGAAACCCGCATAAACACTGGCTTTTTTAAGCAACTCGATTTATTCAAACTCAATCGTTCCAGGCGGCTTACTGGTAATATCATACATTACCCGATTCACATGGCTCACCTCATTGATGATCCTGCTGGTCACCTTCTGTAATACTTCATAAGGGATCTGTGCGCTCTCTGCGGTCATGAAGTCGATGGTCTTCACGGCTCTCAGTGCGATGGCGTAATCATAGGTTCTCTCATCACCCATAACGCCTACGGATCTCATATTGGTCAGGGCTGCGAAGTACTGGTTGATCTCGCGGTCCAGACCTGCGTTAGCGATTTCCTCGCGGTAGATGGCATCTGCATCCTGTACGATCTTGACCTTCTCAGCGGTCACTTCGCCGATGATACGGATACCCAGTCCGGGACCGGGGAACGGCTGACGGAATACCAGATGCTCCGGAATGCCAAGCTCCAGTCCTACCTTACGGACCTCATCCTTGAACAGGTTGCGCAGAGGCTCGATGATCTCCTTGAAATCTACATAGTCGGGCAGGCCGCCTACGTTGTGATGGGACTTGATCACTGCGGATTCACCGCCCAGTCCGCTCTCTACCACATCGGGATAGATGGTTCCCTGTACCAGGAAGTCCACGGCACCAATCTTCTTCGCCTCTTCCTCGAATACACGGATGAACTCTTCGCCGATGATCTTTCGCTTATGCTCCGGCTCGGATACACCTGCCAGCTTGCTGTAGAAACGCTCCTGCGCATTCACACGAATGAAGTGCAGATCGTAATTGCCGTTGGGACCGAAGACTGCTTCTACCTCATCGCCCTCATTCTTACGAAGCAGTCCGTGATCTACGAAGACACAGGTCAGCTGCTCACCGACTGCCTTGGATAACAGTACTGCTGCCACGGAGGAATCCACGCCGCCGGACAATGCACAGAGGACTTTACCATTCCCAACCTTCTCTCGAATTGCCTTAATGGACTCTTCCACGAAAGAATCCATCTTCCAGTCACCGCAACATCCGCAGATATTACGTACGAAATTATACAGCATCTTGGAGCCTTCCACCGTGTGGAGTACTTCCGGGTGGAACTGGATCGCATACAGTCCGCGCTCTACACACTCTGCTGCTGCCACAGGGCAGTTTGCAGTGGTAGCTACGGCACGGAAGCCGGGTGCCAGTTTCGAAATATAGTCGAAATGGCTCATCCAGCAGATCGTATTCTCGGATACATCGGAAAACAGCTTGGAACTGCGGTCTACCTTCACCTCAGTCTTGCCATATTCCCGAACGGCTGCACGTTCTACCTTACCACCCAGCACATGGGTCATCAGCTGTGCGCCGTAACAGAGTCCCAGCACGGGAACTCCTAAGTGAAACAGATCCTCGGAGCAGGTAGCTGCGCCGGGTTCATAGCAGCTTGCGGGGCCGCCGGTCAGGATGATTCCCTTGGGATTCATCGCTTTTATCTTATTCAAGTCTGTCTTGTAAGAGTAGATCTCGCAATATACATTGCATTCTCTGACTCTTCTGGCGACCAGCTGATTGTACTGTCCGCCAAAATCAATGACAACTACCAGTTCTTTTTCCATGGTTGTCCTCCAGTATATTTTTCTGTCCTCTATTATAGGGTATGGGGCAGGGGAAGTCAAACCCTACTGCACCAGTTCTTCCAATTTTCCGAAGGTATAACCCATTTCTTCCCATTTCGTGAGCAGTTCATCCAGAATCTCCCCATTGGTCTTCGAGGTGTTATGTAACAGCACCACCGCTCCGGGGTGGATCCTGCCTGTCAGCTTGGAAAAAGCTTCCTCGTGGCTGGGCTGGGCATCCACGTTCCAGTCCACATACGCGAGGCTCCAGAAAAAAGTGGCATACCCCAGATCCTTTGCCATCTGCAGATTCGTCTCACTGTATTTTCCCTGGGGCGGCCGGTAGTACATTGCCATCTCCGTGCCGGTGGTCTCCTGAAAAAGAGTTCTCACGTCATCCATCTCTTTCCGGAAAACCGCCGGATCAGAAATTTTCGACATGTCATAATGATGATAGGTATGGTTTCCCACCGTATGTCCGTCCTCCACCATGCGTTTCACCATCTCCGGCGCCGACTCCAGAAAATGTCCTACCACAAAAAAGGTCGCCGGTGCATTGTGCCTTTTCAATGCATCCAATATGGCGGAACTATTACCATTCTCATAGCCGCAGTCAAAAGTGAGATAGATTTTTTTCTCCTCCGCATCTCCCACATAATAGGCATTGTACTCTTTTAGTTTTTCCGCAGATGCCGTGCCGGTGGGCTGTGTTCCTTCCGTCCCGAATCCCAATCCCCAGTTTTCTGCTGAAAATAACGCTTCGGTGTTCTCCAGCGCAGTTCCCGCCGTCGCCTGTGTCTTTATTTCCCGCTGCATACGCAGACCGTAGGCAATGGCTCCGATGCTTCTTCCGAGGAAAAACATTGCTAGCAAGAGCACTCCCAACATCAGACCATTCTTATAATGTTTCTTCATCAATACCGCTGATTTTTTCCCGACTTCCCATACTTTTTTGAAAATAGGATTTTCCCACATCTCACGATCCCTTACCGGTATTTCTACCCGTCTCTTCTATAATATTCATAATATTTTATGTACTATAGCTTTTCCCTTATGTCATGGATCTCCCCACGCATACACACCAAAATTCATCCCGTTGTATATATTATAAAAATGGATTCTTCGGAGCAACGCCATGGACTGCAAGGAAATGATCCTGTCAGAGGACACCTATGACATTATCACAGACTTTTCCGCATCGGAATTTCTGGGAGATGACAATAATTGTTATGAACGCATCGGAGAAGATTTTTTGATTTTGTATCTGGCCAATCTGGGAATCCGCAATCCAAAGATTGATTTTTTCCCCTATCACAATATGCCGAAGCTTTACGGGCTCATGCAGCTATCTCCCTCCGGTGAGACGCCACCCGGTGCCGCTCCCTTTGATCCGGCAAGTCTGATTGCCAGTGGGATCACCCAGGTGCAGCGTCCACCCCTAAGTCTCACGGGGCAGGGCGTGATCCTGTGTTTTATCGATACCGGTATTGATTACCAAAATCCTGTGTTTCTGGACGAGAACGGCAACAGCCGTGTCCTGGCGATCTGGGATCAGACGGTTCAGACCGGAGCGCCCCCTGATGGGTTAAAATATGGTTCTGAATACCGCAGAGAGGATATTAACCTGGCGTTGCGTTCCGAGGATCCTTATTCCATCGTTCCCTCCAGGGACGAAAACGGACACGGCAGTATCCTCGCCGGAGTCGCAGCCGGCAGTATCGTCAGACAAGGCAGTCCTTATATCGGTGCTGCACCGGGTGCCGACATCGTCGTGGTGAAGCTCAAGGAATGTAAGCAATATCTGCGCAGCTTTTATCTGGTGCCCGAGGGTGTTCCCGCCTATCAGGAAAATGATATTATGCTGGGCATCAAATACGCGGAATCCTTCGTGCGGCTCTTCGAGCGTCCGGTAGTCATCTGTCTGGGTCTGGGAACCAACCAGGGAGATCATGCGGGCAATTCCTCCCTGTCACGGTATCTTTCTTCCCTCGCTGTCCGCAGAAGCCGTGCCGCCATCGTCTGCGGGGGAAATGAAGGGAACGCCTCACACCATTACCATGGAAGACTAAGCGCTCAGACACCTGGGGAGGATTCCCGGGATGTGGAGCTCCGGGTCAGCGAAGGCTGTATCGGATTCTGGCTGGAGCTTTGGGGTGCTCTGCCGGATGCTTTTAATCTGAGCATCCGCACTCCCGGCGGGGAAAATATTCCCGAACTGCGCCTTGGGTTGCAACAAAGCGTGACCTATTCCTTTATCTACGAAAAAAGCAGAGTCACTATCGACTCTGCTCTTGTGGAAGAAAATTCCGGCGAGGAACTGATCCTTGTACGCATCCAGGATCCTACCCCCGGTATCTGGACCTTTCATGTCTCTGCTTCCGGTAGTTTATATAACGGTAATTTTCACATGTGGCTGCCTATCACAGAATTTCTGTCTACTCCGGTATATTTTCTCAATCCGGATCCCGACATGACTTTGACGGAGCCCTCGATGGCGCCGGAGGTTCTGAGCGTTTCTACTTACAACGCGGAAAATAACAGTTTTTACGCAGAATCCGGCAGAGGCTTCGGACGCACCGGTCAGATCCGTCCGGACTTATCCGCTCCCGGAGTAAACATCTCCACCATTGACGGACGCCGTACGGGAAGCAGCATGGCTGCTGCTATCACTGCCGGAGCCGTAGCACAGTTTTTCCAATGGTCAGTCATTGAGGGCAATAACCGGCTGGCGGAAAGCCGGGAGATCCGCAGTTATTTCATACGCGGTGCCGTGCGTACACAGGGTCTGAACTACCCCAACCGGGAATGGGGCTACGGCAGACTGAATTTAGAGGAAACCTTCAATGCCCTGCTCCGGGTATGACTATATGATCTCCTGCAGTGCATAGACCGGCTGCACACAGCAGACGCCGTTAATCTTACGCACGCTGCGCTCTAGTTTTTCCAGTTCCTTTTCCGAGGTCACATCCGCTTTCACGAGGAAATCATATTCCCCTTCCACCTGATAGCAGGATGTAACCTCCGGTTGCTGCCGCATTTTGTCCATAAATCCGGCATGATATTTTTTATGCTGTACCGTTACCTCTAAAAAAACTTCCATGATCCACCTCTTTTCCCAACTCTTTCACTCGCCCATCGTATACGCATGTATAAATCCCATCCTATACACAGGCACAAATCCATACATGGCTCATCCTATACACAGGAACAAGCCCATACATGGCTCATCCTATACACAAAAATAGGAGAAACACCGCACACGCGATATCTCTCCTCTTTGAAAGTGATTGCATCATACCATATTCTTATCTTACTTACAAGTCGTCTGATAAATCTTATCAGAATTTTAATATTTCGGCCAATAGAGACTTCTGTTTTGTACGTTATCTTCCATTTTCATCTGTGCTTTTGGAAAAAATTCTGGCATACCCATAAGACAACGGACGGTCCGTCATATCCGCAAATCGCAAAGGAAAATTCTCTTTTTCCTCCATGCGGTTCGGGCAGTCTCTCCTGCCGCACCCCAGACAGATTCCGGCACATTTGGTAAAAGGATCCTTCGTCAGCTCCGCATAAAATACCACACTTTTTTTCGGGATCATACAATACGCTGTATTACAGGTAACCGGCAATGCAAGCTCCTGCAGAAGCATGGGAAGGTTCGCCAGCCGCAGCCGACTGCTTATTTTTTGTTCTGAAGTCTCAGAAATCCCGGTCCCTAAAAAATGCAGTCTGGCAACATGCAGATTCCGATGTACAACCACCCACTCTGTATAAGCCCGGTAGCTTTTTAATAATAATTCACTGGACAGCACCTCGATCATATAACTCTCTGTCAGAAATCCGTTCTGCAAATACTTTTCCTGCAGTGCATCGATCCCTTTTCCCAGGGTAATGCCTACAGCCAAAAAAGACTGATCCCTCCCGGGAAAAGTCTCTTTGATTTCTCTGTCCTGCCATCCCGCTTCTGTCTCCAGGCAGGGGATCATCTCACCTGCCAGCCTCTTCAGATTGGGATATTCTTCCGGATCATAATGATATTTTTCCATCACACTGTGCAGAAATTGTTCGTTCCTGCACAGTGCTGTAATTTCTGAAAAAAAAGTCTGCATGTTCACCTGTTCTCCCGGAATACCGGCTATCTCATGACGCCGGCATATTTTTACTGCATCCGGTTAATTGTTTTTAATGCGCAGGCATCTGATGGCATTGAGAACAGCCAGTACCATCACTCCTACGTCTGCGAAGATAGCAACCCACATATTGGCGATACCCAGCGCACCCAGGATCAGGCAGATGGCTTTGACTGCCAGCGCAAATACGATGTTCTCGTAGACGATACGCAGACATTTGCGGGAAATCCGCATAGCCAGGGCAATCTTGGCAGGATTGTCATCCATCAGGACCACGTCTGCAGCTTCAATGGCTGCATCAGAACCAAGTGCTCCCATGGCGATACCGATGTCAGCACGGGACAATACCGGTGCATCGTTAATACCATCGCCCACGAATGCCAGTTTTTCCTTCGCACCCTTCTCCTGCAACAGCTTCTCCACGCAGCTTACCTTGTCTGCGGGAAGCAGCTCACTGTGTACCTCATCTAATTTTAACTCACCGGCCACATGTTCTGCAACTGTTTTGCTGTCACCGGTCAGCATGATGCATTTCTTCACGCCGGAATTTTTCAGGGAGGCAATTGCTTCCTTCGCACCATCCTTGATCACATCGGAGATCAGGATGTATCCTGCATAGTTACCGTCTACCGCCACATGAACCACTGTACCTACACCGGTATTTTCCGTATAAGCCAGGTTCAGGCTCTTCATCAGCTTTGCATTGCCGGCTGCCACCTGTCTGCCGTTCACTTTGGCAGTTACACCATGTCCGCTGATCTCCTCCACGTCACTGACGTTAGAGGCATCCAGTTCTTTTCCATAAGCATTCTTCAGGCTCTTGCTGATAGGATGATTGGAATAACTCTCCGCGTAAGCAGCATACTCCAGCAGTTCTTCCTCTGTAAAACCCTGACCGGGATAGATGCCCGTTACATCGAATACGCCTTTAGTCAGGGTACCGGTCTTGTCAAATACCACATACTTAGTCTCAGACAATGCCTCCAGATAGTTGGACCCCTTCACCAGAATACCACAGGCACTTGCCGCACCGATTCCTCCGAAGAAGCTCAGCGGAATGGAGATGACCAACGCGCAGGGACAGCTGATTACCAGGAAGGTCAGAGCACGGATGATCCAGGTGCTCCAGGCTGCCGGGTTGCCCATGATCAGGTTGATCACAGGAGGCAGGATGGCCAGGGCCAGGGCACTGTAGCAGACAGCCGGGGTATAATATCTTGCGAACTTCGTAATAAAGTTCTCAGATTTCGACTTCTTCATGCTGGAGTTCTCTACCAGATCCAGGATCTTGGATACCGTAGATTCTCCGAATTCCTTGGTAGTGCGGATCTTTAATAGTCCTGTCAGGTTCACACAGCCGCTGATCACATCCTGGTCCACAGTGATCTCTCTGGGAACACTTTCACCGGTCAGGGCACTGGTATTCAGAGTGGAAGTGCCTTCCACAACCACACCGTCAATGGGAACTTTCTCACCGGGGCGTACCACGATAATGGTTCCGATCTCTACATCATCAGGATCTACCTGCTCCAGACTGCCGTCTTCGGCCTCGATATTAGCATAGTCGGGACGGATATCCATCAGTGCACTGATATTCTGGCGGCTTTTGCCTACAGCGACCGACTGGAACAATTCGCCGATCTGGTAGAACAGCATAACTGCCACGCCCTCGGAATACTCTCCCAGTCCCATAGCACCTACTGTCGCTACTGCCATCAGGAAATTCTCATCAAACACTTCACCATGCATGATGCCCAGAACGGCTTTTCTTAAAATATCATATCCGATCACCGCGTAAGGGATCAGGTACAGCAATCCCAGCCACAGCCCTTCCAGCGGAACAAAATGTAAAATAACTAATAAGATTGCCGCTACAATAATGCGGATCAATACTTTTTTCTGTTTCTTTGTCATAGGAATCCTCCTTGCTTTCCTACGAAATTATCAAGTCTCCCGGTAAAGAGAGTATCTGCTCTCCTTCCGGAATTCATCCTATAAATAAATTTCGCAATCGTCCTCTACTCTCTTGCAGGCTTTTACCACATTCTCCATAACGGCCTTCTCATCGCTGCCGTCAGCGAATTCCACTTTCATCTTCTGGGTCATGAAGCTGACGGTCGCATCGGTAACGCCTTCTACCTTCTTCGCTGCATCCTCCATCTTCAGAGCACATGCTGCACAATCTACTTCGATCTTGTAAGTTTTCTTCATGGTAATATCCTCCTCTTTCTCCATTAGCATTTCCTGCTTTTTAGATGCTAATGATTTGCATATAGTTTTAATATTCATTCATATGAGCCACTGTTCATATGTTTATATTACCATATGCCGGGAAAAAGTCAATACTATTTTTAAATGTTTTGTAAATTGAGAGTTTACGAAAGCATAGCCGCGCATAGGCAAAATAAGAACCGTGATTGGGAGCTTGCTCACAAATCGCTGTCTTTACTTATGCCGTGATGCGGCGAACGCCGCGCTATTCATAAGATTGGCAGCGCCTTTTGCTGCCAATCTTATGAATAGCGTGGCTCATTGCGGATGCCATCTGCCACCCGGGGAGATCTATCTGTATTAAAAACACCATTTTCTGCTAAAAAAATACAAAAACATGAGATTTTGCCATGTAAAAAGCTGTTATTTTCGCTAAGCGTGCAAAATGAAGAAATTCCGTACAAAAATTCCTGATTTAGAAGTTTTTTTGTACGGATTTTGCTATTTTGATGCGATTTTCACCAAAGCAATAGAAAGAGGGCTACGGGGCTGTTTCGCTAACTCCCTGCTTAGTAGGGCAAGCATATTACTGCCCTGAAAGTGCTTTTAGAAATCCAAGCAGTATTTTTATGGAAGAATTCATGAAAACGTTCTGACAATTACCGCTTCGGCATAGGATGCTTCCATTCCGGCAGTAAATATCAGTCACTATAAAAGAAAATCACTTCAAACTTACTGCTTATACAGCACAAAATAGATTTCAGGCGGTAAAGATCGGAACAGCAAAACCAAAATACCACCCAGGAAGACAACAAAGTCATCCGGGTGGTATTTCACTAACTTTCAATTTATTTCTCTTCCACCGGAATCTGCTTCAGATTCTCCACAGGCTCCAGGATCTCATTACTGCGGATGTCAATGATAGGTCCGCCGGTACCTTCGATGTATTCTCTGGTAATGGTGACTCTTCCGATATTGTCATCCTTGGGGATCTCGTACATGATATCCAGCATGAAATCCTCAATAATGGAACGCAGGGCTCTGGCGCCGGTGTCACGTTTTATGGCCTTTTCGGCAATGGCATCGAGGGCATCGTCCGTGAACTCCAGTTTCACTTCATCCAGTTCCAGGAGCTTTTGGTACTGTTTCAAAATGGCATTCTTCGGCTCTTTCAGGATCTTCACCAGCATCTCCTTGCTCAGTCCCTGCAGAGTACAGATGATAGGCAGTCGTCCGATGAACTCCGGGATCATGCCGAACTTACGGATATCCTCTACGGTCACCTTAGATAAGATATCGGTATCTTTATCGTATTTGTCCTTTAGTTCGGAATTAAAACCGATGGATGCGGTCTTGGTCAGGCGCTCCTTGATGATCTCATCCAGATCCGGGAATGCACCGCCACAGATAAACAGGATATTGCGGGTGTTCACCGTAGCCAGGGGCACCATGGCATTTTTGCTATTGGCACCGACCGGTACTTCCACCTCGGCACCCTCCAATAATTTCAGCATGCCCTGCTGTACACTTTCACCGCTGACATCCCGGGAATTGGTATTTTTCTTCTTGGCGATCTTGTCGATCTCATCAATGAAAATAATACCTTTCTCCGCTTTCTCTACATCGTTACCGGCGGCTGCCAGCAGCTTGGATACTACACTCTCGATATCATCACCGATATATCCGGCCTCCGTCAATGACGTAGCATCGGCGATCGCCAGAGGCACATCCAGCAGTTTCGCCAGTGTTTTAACTAAATAAGTCTTACCGGAACCGGTGGGACCGATCATAAGGATATTGGACTTCTCGATCTCAATCGCATCCATGGTGTCGGTAGCTACTCTCTTATAATGGTTGTATACCGCTACCGAAATGACTTTTTTGGCTTTTTCCTGTCCCACTACATATTCATCCAGGCTTGCCTTGATCTTATGAGGTGCCGGAATATCTTTGATGTTGAATACAGGTTTGGGACCTTCGGCTTTCTTTTTCTTCTTGAGTTTCTGCTTGTTGGGGATGCCGCCGTCTCCCTGGAGGTCTGCCAGATTCACAAAGCTGATGTTGGGGAATCCGTTCTGTCCACCGAACTGGTTCAGATCGCCCGGATTATTCAACATGCCCTGGTAGTCGAACTGGCTCACAGTCTCCATGGTCTTGTGCATGCAGTCATCGCAAATGCAGATATGATTAGGCAGCTTGAACATTCTGCCGGCTTTGCTCTCCGGTCTGCGGCAAATGAAGCAGACATCCTCGTACTCGCCGCTGTCCTTTTTGTCCTCTGTCTTTTTCTCAGCGGAATTTTCACCCGCAGTATCCGCTACCTGTGTGTTCTCGCTATTTTTTTCGTTATCTTTTTTTTCGTTCAGAGTGGTCTCTGTTTTCTCTTCCTCAGGAATCACTTCTCTATAATCATCATTGTAATTATCTGTCATGTTATTCTCCTCTTTGTCTATTGCGCAGTGCTTATCTCGGTATCACTTCGTGCTACCTCGATATCCGGGCTTCGCCCTACACGTATCGTGTCTTACGTAATCCCGCCTGCAAGCAGTCGGTTTTCGTAATCCACGATCCTTGCACTGCTCATGCCTACGCTTATTATATCTAATTCGAATGACTGCTACAAGTGAAGTTTTTCTAAACAAAATCCCCGGGAGATTCAGACGATCTTCCGGGGGTTTTCTGTCTTTCCAATATTCGGTATTGGGAACCGCTATATTTATTTTTTGTCTGCAGGTCTGCTGCCCAGTGTCAGATTCAGTTCTACAGATACATATTCACCGTTCTGTGGTCTCTGTACCGTTATGGTTGCGGAATCACCGGCTGCATAGTACTGTAATGTCTTCTGAAGATCAGAGTAGGACGAGATGCTGCTGCCGTCGAATTTTGTAATGATATCACCTTTCATGATACCGGCATTCGCTGCTGCACTGCCTTCCTCTACGGATACTACATAGATACCTTCCGGCATGTTGTACATCTGAGAGATCTGGGAAGTTACTTCCTGCAGAGAAGAGATACCGATATAACCGACTTCATCCTCAGCTACTTTGGTTCTGGTCTGACGCTCCATCAGATCTGCAATGATGGGACTTGCAGAAGTGATAGGGATTGCATAGCCCATACCTTCTACGGCAGTACCACCGATCTTGTTGGAGTTGATACCGATGACCTCACCGTTCATGTTCAACAGTGCACCGCCGGAATTACCGGGGTTGATGGCTGCGTTGGTCTGGATGAAAGTACCGGTAGCACCGTTCTCCAGAGTGATCTCACGATTCAGGGCACTTACGATACCGTTAGTAACGGACTGGCCATATCCAAGAGCATTACCGATAGCAATCACCGGCTCACCAAGCTTCAGGTCATCACTGCTGCCCAAAGTAGCAACGGTAATGGCATTCTTGGTATCATCGCTCAGATCATTTAAAGATACTGCGATCACTGCCAGATCCATATCGGAATCCAGTCCTTTGACCTGTGCCTGTGCTTCACTGCCGTCGATAAAAGTAACGTTCAGCGTATCTGCGCTCTCTACTACGTGGTTGTTAGATACGATCAGCAGTTCATCATCCGTCTTGCCTACAATGATACCGGAACCGCTGGCTGCTTCTTCCTGTGTATACTGCTGTCCGAAGACATTTGCTGTCTCAGTAAAGTTATTCACAATCGATACCATAGCAGGCATAACCTTCTCCACCACATCAGATACATCAGACTCTACATAAGTAACGTTGGTCGCAAGCTGCGGTGTACTCTGGCTGCTCTCTGTTGCAGCTTCGGAAGTGACCTCATCTACCACTGCGGTATCCGCACCGGTCTTAAGCATCCCGGTGCCCTGCTGTACTGCATAGAACCCGATGCCGGCAAACAGTCCGAAGAAAAGTCCAAGACTGACACTTACCATAGCTTTTCGGAAATAACCACCATGCTTTTTGGGGTTCTTAGGTTCTGTATTGCTACCGGTGCTTCCGCCCATCTGGTATGTGGTGTAACCGTTTGCACTTCCCGCAGCGCTTACTCCGCTGAATGTACCGGTTGTATTTTCATCTCCGGTTTCGTAACCGGAAAAATTATCATTCTCGTACATAATGCTTCCTCCTATTCTATCTGTAAGTGAGAAATTTTTTACTATTTCCATTTCTTCCTCTCACCTTATGAACATAGTATATCCACCAAATGTGACCGAATTGTGATAACTTTCTGAAGCAATTATGAAAGATCAAAAAAACCGAAGAAGTTTTCACCTCTCCGGATTTTTCTTGTTATTCCACCGTAACGGATTTTGCCAGGTTTCTCGGCTTATCCACATCACAGCCACGTCCCACTGCCACATAGTAAGCAAACAGCTGCAACGGAATGATTGCCAGGGAATTGGTAAAATACGGATTCGTCTCGGGAATGTATACCACATAATCCGCTGCCTTCTCGATGGCTTTGTTGCCCTCGATGGTAACCGCCATGACAAAAGCGCCTCTTGCCTTTACCTCTACCATATTACTGATGGTCTTTTGGAACAGAGCCGGCTGGGTTGCCAAAGCCACTACCAGGGTGCCATCTTCGATCAGGGAAATGGTGCCATGCTTCAGTTCTCCGGCTGCATAAGCCTCGGAATGAATATAGGAGATCTCTTTTAACTTCAGGGATCCCTCCAGGGAAATCGCATAGTCAATGCCACGTCCGATGAAGAAGATATCTCTTGCGCCCACATAACGGTTGGCGAAATGCTGGATCTTCTCCTTCTGTCCCAGCAGCAGTTCGATCTGATCCGGCAGACATCTTAAATCTGTCAGCATACTCTGGAACTTCTCCTGGTCAATGGTTCCACGCACCTTGGCGAACTTCATAGCCAGCATGTAAAGTGCGGTCAGCTGTGCACTGTAAGCCTTGGTCGTTGCAACGGCGATCTCGGGACCTGCCCAAGTGTACATAACACTGTCCGCTTCTCTGGCGATGGAGCTGCCGACGACATTGACAATACCCAGTACCTTGAAGCCCTTTTCCTTGGATTCCCGCAGAGCTGCCAGCGTATCCGCCGTCTCACCGGACTGGCTGATGACAATGACCATATTGCCCTTCTGCAGGATGGGATCACGATAACGGAATTCGCTGGCCACATCCACCTCTACCGGGATTCTTGCCAGACCTTCAATGACATATTTTGCGGTAACACCGGTGTGATATGCGGAACCGCAGGCCACGATATGGATCTTTGTGATCTCCTGAATCTCCTCATCGCTCATATTCAGTTCTTCGATGACGATATCATTATCCTTGATACGGGGAGAAATGGTATCGTTGATCGTCTTCGGCTGTTCGTAGATCTCTTTCAGCATGAAATGCTCATAGCCGCCCTTTTCCGCAGCATTGGCATCCCAGTCGATGGTCACGGGGGTTTTCGTGATCTCTTCTTCGTCCACTGAGAAGAATCTAAGACCGTCTTCCTTCAGTTCCACCACTTCCTGATTATCTACATAATATACGGTTCTGGTATATTTCAGAATTGCGGGAACGTCAGATGCGATAAAGCTGCCGCTCTCACTCTTGCCTACGATCAGAGGACTGTCTTTGCGGGCAGCGAAGATCTTATCCGGCTGATCGGCAAACATGATACCCAGCGCATAGGAGCCCTCTACACGATGCAATACCTTAGTGATCGCTTCCAGGGGATTTCCCTTATAATAGTAGTCTAACAGATGCGCCAGTACCTCGGTATCGGTCTCAGAGATGAACTGATACCCCTTATCCTGCATCTTTTTCTTCAGTGGAATATAGTTCTCAATGATTCCGTTATGTACTACAGCAATGGTACCGGCGTTATTCATATGGGGATGGGAATTGATATCACTGGGAGCACCGTGGGTTGCCCACCGGGTATGCCCGATACCGGAAGTTCCCTTCATAGACTCGCCTCCGTGTGTCAGGTTTTCCAGAACCTTAAGTCTCCCGACAGCCTTTTTGGTGTTGATCTTCTCCCCATCAAAAATAGCCATACCCGCGGAATCATATCCACGGTATTCCAGTTTGGACAGACCGTCTAAAATGATCGGTGCTGCCTGTTCTGTTCCAATATATCCTACGATACCACACATAGTCATACATCCTTTCTGTTCTGTTTCCAGTATTCTTTGTTGGAAGTAAAAGCAAGGACCCATTTTCCGGGGAGCCTGCGATAGTTCTTACCTAATAGATAACCTGCATATTTACAGGCACATTGTATATAAAAATGGAGCAACTTGCCGGACATATGATTTTTCCGCAAATATGCTGTCACATCTTTCACCATTCGTTTTCCCTCGGACTCCGAAGGATATGCTGCGAAGACTTCCGGATGTTCTGCCTGGGATACCCCCAGGTCAAAATTCCTTTGGAACTGCTGTACATTGGTATAATTATGGGAATGAATCACCCGGGCATCCGCCGCATAAGCGATCGCATACCCCGCTTCCACCGCTTTCGCCGCATAGATCATATCTTCATTAAATATGGTATGTTTTACGAATCCACCCAGTTCCTCATAGATCTCCCGTCGGTATGCCGCACACACATTGGAGCAGAAAAATGTCTTGATCCCCAATGTCTTAAGATCTTCTGCGGATTTGATCCGTGACTGTGCCGGATAATTAAATTCCCTGGTATAACATTCCACCGGTGCACAATCTTCTCTCGGCAGCTGTCTTGCATAGGATACCGCCACCTGATCCCGCAGCGGTTCCGTCAGTTGTTCGATCAGATTGTCATCTGCCGGCATGGCATCCTGGGTCATCATGACAAAAATATCTGCGGAAGATTTTTTCACACCCATGCGTCTGGTGCCGCCATGATCAAATTCTCTTTTGGAGACATGATATACCTTAATGTTCTGATATTTCTCCAGAAATCTGGTTCCATAGATCAGCTGCTCAAAATATTTTTCTCCGGTGTTCAGCAGGATCACTTCATGTACCGGCACGCTCTGGCTGTCAAGCTTATCTAATAATGTAAATAGTTCTTTCCCCGGTTTATACAGGGGAATGATCACATCGATCTCCATTGCAGAGCGCTCCTTACTTTCTCAATCTCTGGTCTATTATACTTTATCCCCGTCTGTTACACAAGACTTTTTCATATGACACGAGGGAGCTCCGGTGCTCTCCGGAAGACTCCCTCGTCAATTCGTTTTCTTATTTATTCAGATAAGGTGCCGTATCGGACGCAATCTTTCTACTGTATTCCTTTACACTGTCGGTTACGGTGTAGTTCGCATCATCAAACAGGAACTGATGCAGCCATACAACATTGCTCTCCAGATCCATAGGCACTACGCTGCTTCCCTTTGCACCGATGTTACCGGTGGCACGCATGGTCTCTTCAGGGAAACCTCCCTCGTCCACAATACGATATTTTGTGATGTTAGCCAGCAGATCCAGAATATCCTTGGAATCCAAGCTGGTGTAAACATCATCGATGGCACTGTTAAATACCTTGGACAGAGTATCGTAATCGGCCTTCTTCGCCTGATCTTCAATCGCCTGGATCACTTCACGCTGACGTGCGGCACGCTTGAAATCATTACCTGCGGTATAACGGATACGGCAGTAAGCCGTCGCCTGCAGACCGTTTAGCAGCTGTACTCCGGTCTCTGTTACCGGTGTGTAGTCACATTTTAAGACCTCTGCAATACCGATCTGGTAGTTATTGATATGCTTGATCTCCTCGGAGTCCACATCGATATAGACACCGCCCAGACCGTCAATCACTTCACTCAGTCCCTTATAGCCTACGGTTACAAAGTTCGTAATATCCATATCCAGATTCATGTTTAACATCTTAACTGCCTGCTCCGCTCCGCCATAGGAATAAGCCGCGTTACACTTCTGATAGGAGTCCGTGCCGATGTTCAGATACGTATCACGATATACACTGACCAGTTTGATATCGCCGGTATCCATATTGATGCTGGCGATCATAATACTGTCGCTTCGGCTGCCCTTGTACAGCTGGCTGTCCTTCGTCGCATCCACACCGAACAGTGCAATGTTCATATACCCCTTCATTGCTTCGTCCTGTTGTACTTCTTCCGGAATCCGAAGCTCTTCCGTCTCTAATACCGTTACCTTGGGGCCTTCATTATTTGTGTGGGTCATTACCAGATACAATACTGCTACCATGATCAGGATAACCGCAATCTCTACACCGAAGATGATAACCTTTCTTCTCTTCTTGGCAGCACGCTGCTTGGCAGATACTCTCCTCTGTCCGTTACTGTTGCCGGCAGGTCTCGATCCGGCAGGTCGCTGTCCCGCAGGTCTCTGTCCATTTCCGGAAGGTCTTCTTCCGCTTCCGGCTGGTCTCTGACCATTGCCGCCATTGTAGTTAGAATTTGTTGCCATCTTGTCTTCTCCTTGTGTTAATAAGCATTTTTATTGATAAATCCTGTAAAAAATGTCATAAGAATGATCTTAATGTCAAACCCGAGGGTCCAGTTCTCAATGTAATAAATATCATACTCGATCCGCTTCTTGATGGAAGAATCACCACGCAGACCGTTGACCTGTGCCCATCCCGTGAGGCCCGGCCTCACCTGATGTTTTACCATATATCTCGGGATCTCTTCCTTGAACTTTTCCACGAACTGAGGGCGCTCCGGTCTCGGTCCCACCAGGCTCATATCTCCTTTCAGGATGTTGAACAGCTGCGGAAGTTCATCAATGCTGGTTCGTCTTAAGATCTTGCCGATTCCGGTGACTCTGGGATCGTTTCGCACCGTCCAGCCCTTTTTCTCCTCCGCAGCAGTCTGCATTGCCATACTGCGGAATTTGTACATATAAAATGATTTATTATGAAGTCCTACCCGTTCCTGCTTGAAGATCACAGGTCCCGGACTGGAACATTTTACCAGAATTGCCGACAACAGCATGATCGGTGACGTAATGATGATGCCGAACAGGGAGCCGACAATATCCATGGCTCTCTTGATCATCATATTTCCGGTGTTGGTCAGCGGCACATACCGAATATTGATCACCGGAAGTCCCATGAGATCCTCCGTGTAAGGTCTGCTGGGGATCAGACTGCTGTAGTCGGGGATGAATTTCGTATGCACGCCGGATTTCTCACAGATATCCACAACACCTTCCAGATAATCATAATCTTTCAGAGAAAGCGTGATCGCGATCTCGTCCAGCTTGTTCTCCGGAAGAATATACTCCAGATTCCCCAACGTTCCCAGGACTTTCACTCCCTTATAGGTAGTCCCTCCCGGAATGTGCTCATCCAGAATACCGCATACAACATATCCCCACTGGGGATTGCTTAAGATTCTGTCAATATACTCTTCTGCCGCTCTGGAATATCCCACCAGCAAAATATGCTTCAGATTGTATCCCCTTTTCCGGAGTGTCCGCAACGCTTTTCTCATTATGATGCGGGATACCGAAGTCAGAAATACATTCAGCACATAAAAAATTGCCATGACGGATCGCGAAAAGTTGATCTCACGGATGATCATATACAGTATAATGATCAATGCCGCCAGGCCGATGGTATTTGCCTGCAGAATGCTGTAAATCTCATGTCTGCGGCGGACGGTTCGCTTCGGGGAATACACGCTGCACCGGTAATATAGAAACATATAACCGGGCACAATAAAAGGAAGCAGCTTATAATACTCCTGCACAGGCAGGACACCGATTCCGGGACCGTCGTTCAATATATAAAATTTGATATAATAGGCAAGGACAAAGGATATGGCTGTGATCAGCGCATCCATTATCACAAGAAGCCTGTTAAAGACTTTCTGGTTGTCTTTTATCATATGGGTCACCCAATCTGTAAGTCTGAAAAGCTTCTTTTTAACGATTTCATTCTACAATAACGATGTTTTTTTCTCAACTTAAGAATTTATGAAGCCATTTCTTAAGATTTCATAAGAATTCGAAACACATTGAAATACAGCTGCCACTGGATCTTCACATAATTCCCCAGATGATGCCACCGGAAGGGAACTTTGTGCTGTCTTCCCGTGGTTCCCACCGATCTTCTCAGGCCAGCTGCCAGTCCCTTCAGATATAGTTTTCCCATTCTTTTCTTACAAAAAAACAAAAACTTTATGCCAAATCCAAGCAAAAAAAACGGCAGGTTCAGAATACACTGCAAAAGCGGCATATTCTTGCCGATCACATAAATACTGTTGGCAGACGCAAGTAACGTTTTCCGGGGATTGTATCTGGATCCCGTGGAAGCACTGCCATAATGCAGCACAGCCGCCTTCGGTTCATACCGGTTCTCATAGCCGTAGATCCGGGCACGGTAGCCGATATCCAGATCTTCCAGATAGGCAAAATGTTCTTCATCAAAATAACCGATCTCTTCAAATACGGATCGTCTGTAGATTGCGGCACCGCCACAGGCGGAAAACACCGGGACAGACTTATCATAATCCGCCGCCGGTCGTCCCTTCCCCCGGGAATAGACCCAGCCCAGCACGCAGTAACGGTCTCCGGCATCATCGATGAGCTCCGGTCTGTCCCACATCAGCATCTTCGCACTGACGGAAAATATCTTTTCATTTTCGCGGATAGCATCATATAAGCCTCTTACAAAACCGGCTTCTGCCTTTGTATCATTGTTCAGAAGGATCACATATGGTGTCTTCGCTTCCCGGATCCCCAGATTCACTGCATGACAGAATCCGGTGTTTTCCGGTAAAGATATCAGGCGCACACCTTCCCCACACCATTCCTTTTGCAGATATTCCACGCTGCCGTCCACGGAAGCATTATCGATGATCAGCACTTCATATCCGGGGGCATTTTGCTGCTCTCTGCACAGAGAAGTCATGCACTCTGCCAAATATTTCATTCCGTTGTAATTTGGTATAACAACCGTTATTTCACTCATAATGGTTTAAACTCCTCCGGATATTCCGGCAGATAGAGTAATCTTCCTCTTTGCCGTAACGCTTCGGACAACTGCAGACTTAAGGTTCGGATGTCCACTCCTGACGGCAGTACAGTTACATCGAATACCGGTTGCTCTCCCGGGTGTCTTCGTATCTCAGTATACGGAACTCCCACAATTTTCTCGAATACTTCCTGGCAGGAAGGCTGAATACGAATACAGCGAAGATCCAGCGCCTGCGCATCTTGGGACAATTCCGCTCTGTGAAGATATCCTCCG
This sequence comes from Simiaoa sunii, assembly GCF_014337175.1. GTDB lineage: Bacteria > Bacillota > Clostridia > Lachnospirales > Lachnospiraceae > Acetatifactor > Acetatifactor intestinalis. The sequence continues at coordinate 2,936,563 of NZ_CP060633.1, forward strand.
AATCCCTGCGGCAACCCCTCGTAGAACACCTTTCCCTCCGCAGTCATTCTGCCGCCGATGATCTTGCCAGTCTTCCCGGACAATACTCTGCCTCCCACGGCTGCCACATCCGGGCGGTTCTGTAATACATCGGTATACTGTAAACGATAAAATCCCACATGCCTGGTCTCACAGGCAGTCGCAGGGATCCCCCGCAGTGCGGCATGATCCCGCAGAGCCCGAAGTCCCGCCTCGTAAGCGTATTTTTTGCTGTGGGGATTGGCTGCCGTGGATGCCTCGTGGCATCTCCAGTGATACAACACTTTGGGGATATGAAGAATGCTCTTCTCCGCAGTCTGCCCTCCCTCTGTCAGCACTTCCGCTACACAGCGCAGTACCAGATCATAGTCCTGGGCGCCGTCACATTCCGGTCGGAATCGCAGCCTCTTCATCAGTTCCGCATCCATGACCAGGAAATGGCAGATATAGTTATTACTTAAAATTAAATCGTAATTAAAGTTTTCTTTATGATTTGGATCATAGTATCTGGTCTCTTCTCCATCGCACTTATCCTCATCCGAATAAGCGAAGGCGACTTTGACACCTCTGTCATATGCTTTGATGATCGCATCAGCCATTTCGTACAACGCATCCGGTGTCAATACATCATCATGATCCAGCAGACCGATATACTCTCCCTTCGCATAGGGAAGCGCCTGATTGGTATTAGCAGCAATTCCCGCATTTTCTTTCAGATGCACATAGCGGATCCTGGGATCTGCTGCGACAGGTTCTGTCTCCCCATCCGTCGGCTGCTCCTTCAGGAATCCCTGCTGCATTAGTGTCTCCTCCACACTGCGATCCTCCGTGGCATCCGCCAGGATCAGTTCCCAGTGGGGATAACTCTGTACCATAACGCTTGTTACCATTCGTTTCAGATAGGTCTCCGGAGTCCGGTACAGGGGTACCACAATGCTGAAGGTAATGGGATTGTCCCATTTTCTGTCACTCTGCTTTTCCAGTTCCGCTTCCGAACAGGGCACAAAAAAATAGCGGTCTGTCTCTGTCAGGCGCTCCCTCACAGAGATCCAGGTTTCCCTCAGGCCGTTACGTTGCAGATAATATAGAGTTTTCTTAAGGTTTGCCTTGTTTAGCTTTGCCACAGATACCTCCGTTGCTACAAAAGAGCAAATCGCCCTGTCCGGACGATTCGCTCTTAAAAAACTATACTAATTTATAAAATCTCACTTATAATACTGCCTTTACATCCTCGGTCAGCTTCTCTACCTTAGCCTTTGCATCCTCTAAGCTGGTCCCCTTGACACCCATGTAGAACTTGATCTTGGGCTCGGTTCCGGAAGGACGTGCACAGCACCATGCATTGTCAGGAAGCTCGAAGTACAGAACATTGGACTTGGGAAGTCCTGTGGTAGTCTTCTCTCCGGTCTCCATGTCGATGATAACATCGTTCTGGTAATCACGGAACTTCTCTACCTTCAGATCTCCGAATGCCTTAGGAGGATTCTTACGAAGCTTCTCCATGATCTCGGCGATCTGTCTTGCGCCATCGATACCCTTCATGGTGATGGTATACTGGGTCTCCTTGAAGTAACCGTACTTCTCATACATGGATACCATCATATCCCACAGAGTCATGTTGTGCTTCTTGCAGTAAGCTGCTACTTCGCACAGACACATCACTGCTACGATCGCATCCTTATCTCTTGCGTGGGTACCTGCCAGGCAGCCGTAGCTCTCTTCCAGGCCAAATACGTAGTTGTTGCTGCCGGTCTGCTCGAAGAGCTTGATCTGCTCGCCAATGAACTTGAAGCCGGTCAGTACCTCGATCAGCTTTACGCCGTAAGCCTGCGTAATAGGTTTGGTCATGTTGGTGGTAACGATGGTAGTTACCAGTGCGGGATTCTCGGGCATGGTACCGGTCGCAGTCTTCTCTCTTAAGATATATTCTGCGATCAGCATGCCGGACATATTACCGGTAAATGCCACATACTCGCCAGTCTTGGTATCTTTTGCATACACACCCAGACGGTCTGCATCGGGATCGGTTGCCAGAACGATATCCGCATCCTTCTCCTTCGCCAGACGAAGCGCATAGGTAAATGCCTTGGGATCCTCAGGGTTCGGGTAATCCAGTGTGGTAAAGTCAGGATCCGGATTCTCCTGTTCGGGAACTACATAGACATGCTTGAATCCCAGCTCAGACAGGATACGCCTTACCGGCTTGTTACCGGTACCGCATAACGGAGTATATACGATCTTGATGTCATCTGCCATTTCCCTGATCACATCAGGATGAATGATCTGCTTCTTCAGCTCTGCCATGTACTTGTCATCGATCTCTTTGCCGATCACTTCATAGAGTCCTGCTGCCACAGCATCCTCTCTGCTCATGGTCTTCACGGTATGATAATCCTTGATGGACTGTACTTCGGTAATGATGTCCTTATCGATAGGAGCGGTTACCTGTGCGCCGTCCTCCCAGTATACCTTATAGCCGTTGTACTCAGGAGGGTTGTGACTGGCGGTAACTACAATACCTGCAGTGCATCCTAACGTCCGAAGGGCAAAGGACAGCTCCGGGGTAGGTCTTAAAGATTCAAAAATGTATGCCTTGATGCCGTTGGCTGCCAGACATCTTGCTGCTTCATCGGAAAACTCGGGAGACATGCGGCGGGAGTCGAATGCGATTGCCACACCCTTACTCTGTGTACCGCGCTTGATGATATAATTGGCAAGACCCTGAGTTGCCTTACGAACGGTATATACGTTCATACGGTTGGTTCCCGCACCGATCACACCACGTAAGCCGCCGGTACCGAATTCCAGTTCCTTGTAAAAACGATCTTCCACTTCTGCTTCATTATTGCGGATTGCCAGAAGTTCCTCCTTGGTCTTCTGGTCAAAATAATCATCATTTAACCAGAAATTCAGTTCGTCCATATAACTCATTTTCCTATCCTCCTGTTTTATCGCTATCTTTCAATATCTTCAGTAAACGCTCTCCGGTGATATTTTACCATAGATTCCCTCTACTGAAAAGAATTATTTAACGTCCGCTAACTGCCGGATCCTTCAGTGCGTAATCGCTGCGATCCAGAGAGAAATTCGGATTGTAATAGGGATCTCCCGCCTCCAGTTCAGCCTTCCATTTTTCACGGAAATGCCCGGATTCTCTGTTGTAGCGCTCTGCCTTTTCTCCCTGATCGTCCAGTCCTCTGGAGATGGATTCGTAATGATACAGCTCCGCAAAAGGAGTCCACACATTCAGAAGTCCCAGTTTACGTAATTTCAGGCAGAAATCCACATCATTTAAAGAGATCACAAAGCTCTCATCCAGACCGCCCACCTGCTCATACAGGCTCTTTTTCACCAACAGACAGGCACCGGTCACCGCTGTAACGTTCTGGGTATAACACAGACGTCCCATGTAGCCTAAGTTCTGTACCGGGATGCGATAATGGGTATGTCCTGCCGTGCGGTGTGCTCCCAGTCCGATGACCACGCCGGCATGCTGGATCGTCTTGTCCGCATAATACAGTTTGGCACCTACGGCACCCACATCCTCTCTCTGGGCATACATCAGCATCTCTTCCATCCAGTTGGCTGTGATAACCTCCGTATCATTGTTCAGCAGTAAAATATACTCACCGGAAGCATAAGACGCTCCCAGATCATTGACCGCAGAATAATTAAAGTCACCTTGATATGTCACAATGGAAATCCGTCCGTCCCCGCTGTGCAGGATACCGCCGTCATGGCCGCAGACTGTATGCAGCTTGCATCTTTCTTCATAAGAATCATCGCCGGACAATCCCAACAGTTGGGAATAATAGTCCTTGATCTCCGGTGTGGTACTGTTATTTTCCACGACAATGATCTCGTAATTGCTCCAGGTGCTGTTCTTTTGGATCGAGGTAATACAACGCTTCAGATCCTCAACGTGATCCTTATTGGCGATCACGATGGAGATCTTCGGATCTCCCAGGATCTGATACCGGATCCGGAAGATCGTGGCGCAGGCTCTGGTACTGGTGATCTGAAAATGCTTAAAACCATGCTTTTTCAGATGATCTGCCACAGCTCCCTTTGCCGCCTCAATGGCATAAGGCTTCGCGTCAATGCTGGCTGCGGTACTGCCCTCATGGCTTCTCCAGTAGTACATCAGTCTGGGAACATGAACGATCTTTTCCGCTCTGTCGGTCAGACGCAGGATCATATCGTGATCCTGGGCACCGTCAAATGCGGTGCGGAACAGTTCCTCTCCCTCTAACAGTTTTCGGGAAAAAACGCTGAAATGGCAGATATAATTATTCGCCCGCAGATTGTCCGGTGCATAGTCCGGCTTAAAATGCATGGTCAGCATTTTATTAATATCATTTTCCTTGAAAGTGGTCTCATCACAATAAAGATAATCCGCACCCTGCTCATTGATCTCCTTCACATACGCATACAGTACGGAAGGATGTAAAATATCATCCTGGTCAAACAGGCCGATATAATCTCCGGTAGCCAGCTTGTAGCATTCGTTGGTGTTATAGGAGATACCGCCGTTATGATCCAGGTGCTTATAGACGATACGACCATTCGCCTTCGCCGCGTACTCCCTGCAGAGTTCCTCGATATAGGAGTGCTCCGCGTCGGAACCGTCCGCCAGACACAGTTCCCAGTTGGGATACGTCTGATTCATGACGCAGTCCAGCATCTGGATCTGGAATTCTCTTTTATTGTTCCACAGCGGAACCAAAATGCTGATCTTCGGCATATAAGGGAATATCGTCTCTTCTTCCTTTTTCCGCTGCTCCGCATCAGGAAAGCTTCCGGTTCCGTAGGACTCCATCAGGCTCTTCTGGCGACTCTTGTTGCGGATCTTACGCAGGATATCCTTCGGTCCGCCACAATGGGACAAGCGATCCCTCTGTCTCTGTGCGAAATGGATCAGACTTCTCGCCGGACCCGTGGCTTTCCAGAATTTATTCTTTTTGATCCGGTCCAGTTTGAACTGCAGGTCCTCTTTTTCCGATTCCAGCACTACGATCTTGTCTGCCAGATCCGCACATTTTTCGTGCTCCCTCTCGTAGGCTTCTTGATAATTGATCTCAGACATGTTTTTCCTCCGTCAAATATTTTCCCGTTGTATTCCACAGTTTCAGCTTACTGATCCGATGGACCGCAAGAACGGCGATTCCATAATTCCCCGGAGGCAACTGCCCTGTTTTCCGTTTCACACAGAAACCTCCCAGCGCCACATTTTTCTGGTCCGGAAGATTCTCCTCCAGTTCCTGCCGATATGCAGGTAAAATCTTCATGGACCATACCTTCCGGTCCGCCTCCCGCTGTCCCTGCGTATCTTCGGGAAGCAATACTAAAAGTTTATCATAACATGCGTTATCATCTCCCAGGATCACACTGTATCCCTGGATCCGCTCCGGCCCTGCAGTCTCCACCCGTGCCATCAGGCAGTCATCCTGTCTTGCATTTTCCAGAAGCTCCTGCCAGCTCTCACATCTCCATGCCGGCTCCTGTAAAATATTCCGGTCTGTAAGATATGCCGGAACCACACGGCTGTCCAGTCCTTCCCGGTTCAGTCCCATAGGATAAAAAGGATCCACTCCGCGGAACTGAGGATGCATCTGGTAAAGCAGTTCTCTCTCTTCCGTCAGGCGTCGCATTTTCTCGGGACTTTCGTCGCTTCCGCGGCTCAGGGATTCATGATGATATGCAAAACAGTCATTCAGCACCACATTGTAATATCCCATTTCCACCAGACAAAATCCCAGATCCACATCATTATAGGCCACCCGCAGTGCCTCCCGGAATCCACCCGTCTCCCGGAATACCTCTGTCCTTATCAGCAGACAGGCACCCGTCACTGCCACGCAATTCAGATCAAAGCGATTTCTGCCAAAATAATAAGACTTATCGTCTTCCATGAACTGGAGCTTATGCACCGGCCCCACCGGCAGATTGACAATACCGTCGTGTTGTATTTTCACGGAATCCGGATAATACAGCTTTAGTCCCACGCTTCCCACATAAGGCTGCATAGCGCGGATCACCATTTTGTCCAGCCAATCATTGCCGCACACTTCTATATCATCATTTAAAAACAGCAAAAACTTTCCTTCCGCCAGTTCAGCTCCCCGGTTGCACATCGCTGAAAAATTAAATTCCGCCGGTTCATAAATATAACGGACAGGGACACCGCTTTCCCGGATCCGTCCGATCAGTTCTTCCGTTTTTTGCTTATTTTCCGCACTGCTTCCGTTATCCACCAGCAAAATTTCAACAGGGATCCTGCCCTCAGACCTTCTCGTCAGGGAACGCAGGCACTTCTCCAGTACCTCCGGATTATCTTTGGAGGGAATGATCACCGAGACTTTAAGCTCTCCTGCGAATAACTCTTTGGCACCTTCCGCCGCCCTGGAAGCCAGTTCCACCGCCAGCTGCGGTGACTCCTTTGTCAGCTGGTAATTTTCCCAGGGAGTGCACTCCCGGCTGTCCCGGTCTGCACGTACATCCGGTCCCTGGATTCCTATTCCGTCTGCAGAAAAAGTTCCATGGAACAACACGTTTTCCATATGACCGACGGAATGACAATCTCTCTCGAACCCTCCGGCTCCCAAAAACAGGCGATCCATCAGCGGACGGATCTCTCCGGCATCTGTAAAAATAATTTCCTTTCCGGTGCTCTCGTTCTCTGTCACGACCGGATTTTCTCCCATTCTCTGCAGCAGACTGCTCCGTACCGCAACGACACTTCCCACATAGAAAAAGGCTCTGTACAGATCCGGTGACCAACAGGGTTTGTACCAGGGAATGCAACGCTCTCCCTTCTCATTCATCAGGTCTTCATCACCGTAGACGATTTCTGCTTCCGGATGCTTTGTAAAATAAGCGTTGATCCGCTCTGTCGCATTATCTGCCAGTCGTCCCGCCGCCTGTCGGAAAATGACGAATTCCACAAGTCCCGCAATTTCCCGGGGTTCGGCGCTTTCCCGGTCCTGCTCCGCTGCCCACTGTTCATAGGTGACCTTAAGCTGCGCCAGTTCTTTTTCGTATTTTTTATCCTGCTGTGCGATCAGCACCTGCTTCACCGCTGTCCGAATACCCAAGCTGCCGCTCCCTTCTTCTCCACTCCCATCATATCTTTTGCCATTGCCTGAGGGATCTGTACGATCTCCATTTTCACAGACAACGTATTCTCCGCCTGCCGGTTCAGCACATCTGCCCGGATCGTCATATTGGGATCCTCCGTGGCAAATATCACGCTGGGATGGTCCGCTCCCTCTTCGGATTTCAGGATTTTTCCGTTGGTAGTGAACACTTTCTTATCCTGCAGAGGAACCGGCTGTCCGTTCATGGACAGTTCCCGAATCTTACAGATGCAGGAACACATTGCCGGATCCAGCCGCAGATAATGTACGTTACCGTCGAATTTCACGGTAAACTCTGCCTCTTTTTCCGCAACATAGACATTTTCCGGGAAATAAGATTTCTCTTCGGAAAATCCCTGTCCCTTGTCTTCATAGATCTGTACCCGCAGTTCTCCTTCTGACTGACGAAAACGCCCGATCCATTCGGTGGGTTTATAGATTTCACCGCCTAAGAGATTCCGGATCTCACCCATGGACAATTTCTGTCCGGTGACATATTTCTGGAATTCCCGCTCCTGCTCTCTGTACTGTCTTGCCTCATTTTCCGTGATGTCCAGACGATCTAAGATCCGGTCCAGTTCCAACGCATTGCGTCTTTCATTCTCCAGAACATAACAGTAAATTGCCCGGAACGCCAGTGCTTTCGTATCTATGACACGGTCAAAGGTCCACTCGTAATCGATCAGTGTCCAGTGATCCCCGTCCACCAGAATATTGGCAAAGATCAGGTCAAAATCCGCTACCGGAACTTCTTCCCCGAATCCTACCCTCTCCAGATACTCCGCAAACAGGCTGTGGAATCCTTCGATATCCTGTCTGTCCAGACATTCATCCATCAGTTCCGACAACGGTCTGCCCGATACGAATTCAAATTCCGCATAAGGGATGCCGTCCTCTTCTCCCGGATGACAGACATTAACGTCCAGCCGGCTTCCGGCGTAGCGCTTTTTTAATTTTTCGTATGCTTCCGCCATGTGACGCACATGGGCTTCGGCTTCTGTCGTAAGCGGATATTTCCGAACGGTTTTCTTCCCCTCTGTATCCGTAAGGATCTCGGTACGGATCCGGAACTCTTCCGCACGATCGTTGGAATATCTTGCATAGTTCAGTTCCAGTGGCTTACCGATAATTGCCATGTAAGAGTTGGAAAATACAGAGAACAGTCCCTCTTCCACGATGCCGTCAAAGGCACTTTTTTCATCAAATAACAGCATTCTGTCACGGTCAAAATTCCGCAGATTATTGGACAGCTCTCCCCGTCCCGGAAGATACGCGTCGGAATAGACCGTGGTCATAAATTTATAATCGGGATACGGATAATAGAAGCTCCGCTCCCCCACGCTGCAGGCATCGAAGATCTTCTCCAGCTTTTTCCGGGAAAAAGTACGCACTACGCCACCGTTCGGATAATTTTCGATTCCGGAAAACCAGTCTCCCAAGTGATCTTCCTTGCAGCCCGCAAAATATTTCAGTCCGTATTTGTTCTCAATAGCGATAACGATTCGTCCACCCGGTGCCAGATGCTTTTGCAGAATTTTCAGGAAATCTTCATAAGGTGTGCTGCCGCCTATGTAAGCCTGGCCGTACTCGAAGACACCAATGAGGCAGATATAGTCATAATCTGCGGGCAGATCCGGTTCCACATCCGTAAAATTGCCTATGTGGATCGTCACATTTTCACTTTCACTGTGCCGGTACGCATTGATCAGACTGCGCTTTTTTGAGAGATCCACGCAGGTCACCGATCCGGCTTTCCGGGACAGGGCTCCTGTAATGGCTCCGCAGCCGCTGCCTACTTCCAGCACTTTGTCCGTCTTTTTGATCGGAAGAAAATCCACGATATTTTCCCGCAGAGCCGACAGATGATACAGGATCGGCCAGCTTTTTCTCTCTGCGATGATCCGGTCATATTCCACGGTACTGTATTTTTTTACAATCTCCAGAATCTCGTCTTCCACACTGCCGTCACAATAATAATCCTCTCCGGGATACTTATCCAGATTCAGTGTTACTTTGCCGATGGTCTCTGTCATTCTTTATTTCTCCTCTGCATCCCATACTTTCGTATCGGAATCCATATCATAATAGCCTACGGTATTTTTATCGGATACTACTGTAATATTCAGGGCATCATACAGTCTGTGATAGACCTCGAAGGTGTCCTGATTGTAGCCGGTCACTCCCAGAGACAGCAGATATTCTCCGCCCTGCAGATTCATCTTCTGTGTAAAAGTCACATTTTTCACATCACCTGGTTCCACACTGTCTAAGAACGCCTTCTCGATCATGGTATTGGTACCGGTGATCTCCACACCGATGACATTTTTCACGGAAAATGCAAAAATCGGTGCCGGTATAGGATCCATAAACCGGACCTTCATATGGATGGTAAACATTGTCCCCTTCAGAATGGCATTGGTAGGCACACCCCTGTCATCCGTAATGTAAAATTCTTCGATCTGTGCCTGCTTTGTACCGTATTCCAGGGCATTGGGATTCTGTCCCTTCGCCTCCGCGGAAGCCTCAGCAGCATCTTTGGCTGCGCCATCCGCCTTTTTCGCAGCAGCTCTCTGCAGATCTTCATCATCTAAGAGATTCTCCGATTCCTCACCGGCATTTTCGGATTCATCGTACTGTCCCACCAGTACCCGTTTATAAGTATCGATCATGGCCTTGGGGCTGCCTTCTCCCAGAATATTTCCCTGGTTCAGCAGATAGACGCGGTCGCAATATTTACTGATACTGCTCAGATCGTGACTGACGAAGACGATCGTCTTGCCCATTTTCTTGAATTCTTCGAATTTATGATAACATTTTGCCTGGAAAAATACATCACCGACGCTCAGAGCCTCATCTACGATCAGGATCTCCGGCTCGATATTGATCGCCACTGCAAACGCCAGGCGGACGAACATACCGCTGGAATAGGTCTTTACCGGCTGATAGACATAATCTCCGATATCCGCAAAGCTTAAGATCTCCGGCAGCTTTGCCTCGATCTCTTTTTCGGAAAATCCCATCATGGTACCATTCAGATAGACATTCTCGATACCGTTGTATTCCATATTGAAGCCGGCACCCAGCTCCAGCAGAGCGGAGATACGCCCGTTGACCAGCACCCGTCCGGAAGTCGGATTCAATACTCCGGTGATGATCTTCAGGATGGTGGACTTACCGGAACCGTTGGTACCGATGATTCCCACGGTTTCCCCCTGATAGATCTTCATACTCACGCCTTTCAGGGCATAGTGGAGCTTATGTTTGGTCTTTTTACCGAATCCAAAAGCTTCCTTCAGACGGTCCGAAGGTTTATCATATAATTTATAGATTTTCTGGACATTATCAACTTCAATTGCCAGTTTTCTCTTATCCTGCATAATGTCTTAATCCTTTTCTTTCAGTGTTACACTGTCTTTATGGTACCACATGGCCAGAGAACGGTTGGCCTCATTGTCCGCATCCTCGGAGATTTCTCCCATGCACAAAAACCACGGGCGGAACTGATAGGCCGGCAGCTGCACATCTTTTTCCGGTCCGGACAGAATTGCCACCCGTTCCAGATATTCCTGATGAAAATTATAAGCCTCCCCGGTGTGTACATAATAATACGCTCCATAGGACGAATAATGTCCCGCCTGATTGGGAGATGCCCGGAAGATCACAAGGCATGCCACACCGATCAGCACATAAAACCACCAGGCTGCTGCATCGCTTCGTATGGCCCACTTCTGTATCGTCAATTGCCCGGTTGTCTGCTCCGCTCTTTTCTCCAGTAACTGTCGCAGCCACCCGATCCAGTAGATCTCATTCAGAAATAAAAGCAGCAGATAGGTGATTTTTACCGCATTCAACGTTCTGGACAGCCCGGCATGCCCCAGGGAATAAAGACTCGGTGTATATCCTGTAGCATACAGACAGAAGGACCATACCAAGACAATTCCGGGATAACGAAACCGGTAATCCGTCCCCTTCACCGCCTGCCAGATCATGGGTACCAGCAATAGCATCACCGTCAGTACTACCAGACCGGTATACTCTGGAATGTGTTTCACGGCTTCCAAAAATGATCTGCCGATGGACTCTAACGGTCCATAGCCCCAACCGATATAGCTCTGTGCCCGCACAGAGTTGCCGGGAGCTGCCACATTCATGCCGAAACCTATGATATATACCGCGATAGCCGGCAACAGCCATAAGCCCTTCTTGCGGTGTTCCCACACCACACTCACTGCCAGAATCGTCAGAACACACCATAATCCCTGCAGGGCTGTAACAAAATTGCTCCCCGCCGTAATCATGGCAAGCAGAACCGATGCTGTGAATAACAGGCCTTTTGCAGTTCTCCCCTTTGCTCTCTCCAGACAGATGGACACAGACAAAAACAAAAGTCCGAAGCCATGCATTCCCACGTAGTGGATCCCGCCGTTATACCAGTAGAAGCCGCTCTGCGCGGAATAGATAAACATAAATTGTGCTGTGGTGATCACCGCCTGGATCGCCAGGCTGATCCATTTCTCCATTCCGAAGACTTTCCGCAGGATCACGTGGGTAAACACCATGCTTCCCGCCAAAAGCAGTAACAGAATGAACACCGATCCTAAGAAGTAATACTGTTCTCCCCAGACAGCCGGCATCAGTGTCATGAAAAAAATAGAAGAATACGTTCCCTGCCATGCATACCACTGGGTTCTGGAGCAGTCCAGTGCGCCGGAGATCGCCGCCCATTTCGACTGCTCCTGCTCCATGGCAGCTCTGGCAAATCTTCCAAAGTTATAGTCGTCATAATAAGGAACCGCATAAATCGTCAGTCGAAACAGTGGGATCAGTGCTAACAACAGCAGTCCGCAACAGCCCACTGCCAGCAGTACCCTGCCCGGCTTCCATAACAATATTTTTCTTAACTTTTCAAGAGCACCCTTCAATTACTTTCACCCTTTCTGTTTCCCCCACAACAGTTCCGTAATGCAGTACCCCGTTCCTTGAGCTCTCGGAATTGTAACAATCCATCGTACTATAGCACATCTGCGAAATGCACTTTCAGTCTCTTAAAGATCACAGCACCCAGTCCGAACAATACCACCGTCACGATCCAGAAATACATCGTGGAAAAGAAATCCCGGAAAAACCATTCTTTCTCGTAGATCGCACTGCGGTAGCCATTCACGATATAGACCAGCGGATTCAGCTTCAGGATCATGATCCACTCCGGAGACAGCGCGTCCAGATTCCATAAGATCGGAGTGGCCCACATGCCGATCTGCAATCCGATGCTGATGATCTGGGACAGATCCCGGAAAAACACCACTACCGCACACGTGGTGTAGCTGAGTGCCAGCACAAATATAAACAGGCAAAAACTGTAATAAATGATCTGTGTAGTGTAGATTGTGGGGTAATAGCCGTAAATAGCCGCCACGATCAACAGGAGACACACGAAAAATACATGGATAAAAGTAGCCGCAATAATCTTGATGATCGGCAGGATGCTGATCTTAAATACTACTTTTTTCACCAGATAGTTGTACTCTAAGAGTGCATTGGTGCCGTTGTTCAGTGCCTCACTGAAGTAGAACCAGGGCACCAGTCCCGCTGTCAGGAAAAGTACAAAAGGCACTTCCACGCCCTCCCGCAGGGGTGTGCTGGTATTTCCCATGATCTTGTCGAAGACGATGTAATACATCGCCACGGTTACCACCGGCTGCGCCATCGCCCAGACCGCGCCCAGGTAAGAACCCGCATATCTCTTTTTAAAATCGTTTTTCGCCAGCTTCCAGATCAGATGTCTATTCTGGAATAACTCTACCGGCAGTCCGGTAAATTTATCGTACCAGCGGATAAACGCAAAGCATGCCGCCGCAATGACAACGCAGGAGATGATCTTTTTCGCCAGCTCCTGACTCTGATCCACAGCAGGTCCCGGATTCTTATGGAACACGATGAGCAGAGCCATGATCACTGCCGCTGTCACGAACAGGGCAATGCCTGTTTTCTTACTGATTTTCACACTTTTTTTCATGCTCTTTTTCCTTCATGTACTGTTCCAGAGTGCCCCACTTGGTATCCTTCTCGGATAATGTCAGTTCCATACCTTCGGGGATGGGCCATTCCACACCGATATCCGGCGTGTTATATGCAATACCGCCCTCATCATCCGGATGATAAAAATCGGTACATTTGTAGCAGAACTCTGCGTAATCGGACAGTACCAGAAATCCATGCGCGAAATTTTTCGGAATAAAGAACTGCTTCTTGTTCTCCTCAGACAAAAGTACACCATACCACTGCCCGAAAGTCTTGGAGCCTTCCCGCAGATCCACAGCCACATCATAGACTTCTCCGCGGATCACACGTACCAGCTTGTCCTGCGGAAAATGCTTCTGAAAATGAAGTCCTCTGAGAACTCCTTTTTTAGAAGCAGACTGATTATCCTGTACAAACACTTCCGGGATTCCCGCTGCTTTAAGATCATTGTAATTATAAGTCTCCATGAAATACCCTCTGGCATCACCGAATACCGTGGGGGTAATGATCTTCAATCCTTCGATTTCACATGTTTCTACTGTTATCTTGCCCATTTATTTCATCCTCACTCTTTATTATTTTCATTCATAGGTGATATTTATATCGACTCTGCCTTCGATACCGTCCACTTTTCCCTTGGAGGTATACTGCCAGGTCTTGTAATATCCCTGATATAACGGCACACTGCGGTACTCCGCAAGCCAGATATGATAATTCTCCAGTCTGGCGGTCTGCAGATTATTGTTGTACCAGTTGCGGCTGGCATAGACGCCTGCTGTATATCCGGCATTTTCTACCGTCCGGCAAAAAGCCTCACATACCAGGGTTCTGGTCTCCGCATCCAGTCCGTCCGCCCGGCCGTTTCCTCCGGCACCCTCCGTATCAATAAATACAGGATAGCTCAGTTGGAAATCACGGATCAGCTCCAGCACGGCAGAAGCCTCTTCCACCGCCTCTTTCTCATCTGTAGCCTGGGTAAAAAAGTACACGCCCACCGGAATCCCAGCGGCTGTTGCACCTTTCATGTTGGCGACAAACTGTGGATCCTCCACCAGACTTCCCGTAACCGAACCGCGGTAGCCCGCACGAACGATGGCAAACTGCACTCCGGCATTTTTTACCTTATCCCAGTCGATGGTATCGTTCCACTTGGACACATCGATGCCGACCTTCGCATTGCCGGATGTGGTCTGCAGCTTTTGGATCTCCGTCTTGTCTGCATCCGCCAGAGCACCTGCCACAGCACTGTCCTCGGCATCCGCATCGACTTCATCCTCTGTCTTGATCAACAGAGAAATATCATCAATGGCCAGATATTCCACTTTTTCTTTTACATGCACTTTGGTCTCGGTGATGGGAACTTTATATCCTTCGATGGGTAACAGTTCCATATAATAATCGCCGGAATCCAGATCAGCAATGTAGATCACGCCGTCCTGATCCAGATCCTTGTAATCTCCCAGACCGTCCACCCGGACATAGAAACTCTCTCCGGTCACCGGTACACCTTCATTGTCAACGATCTGGATACGCAGATCCTTTTCCACGGAAGTCGCCACCAGTGACAGGCGGTGGCTGTTATCTTTCGCCGCCTCCAGGATCGGATTCACATCCGGATCAAAAAACGTATTATCTTTTAAAAAGGCTTTCAGGTCGTTGCCGATCCTGCCATCCGCTTCCGCGGTGTCCGTCTCCCCGGTGCCTTCCGGCACGGGATCCACTGCTTCGCCGTCACCTGCATTCTGTGCTCCGGACACCTCCGTGTTCTGGCCGGATGTGGGGGACAGTTGTTCCCTGTTCACATACATTACCGCCAGTGCCACCAGCAGGATCACCGCCATGGAGGCCAGAATCGCCATTTTCCGCAGCTTAGAGTCCATTTGCTACCTCTACCAGATATTTACCGTAATTCGTCTTCAGCAGCGGCTCTGCCAGTGCCAGCAGCTGCTCTTTATCAATAAATCCACGTTTGAAAGCGATCTCCTCGATACAGGAAATATACAATCCCTGTCTCTTCTGGAACGCTGCCACGAAATCTGCCGCATCCAGAAGTGCATCGTGATTGCCGGTATCCAGCCATGCGAATCCACGACCCAGAGTCTCTACCTGCAGGGTTCCTCTGTTCAGGTACTCGTTATTAATACTGGTGATCTCGATCTCACCTCTTGCGGAAGGCTTTACGTTCTTCGCGATCTCCACTACATCGTTATCATAGAAATACAGTCCGGGAACTGCATAATTGCTCTTGGGATGCTCCGGCTTCTCCTCGATGGAAAGTGCCTTGCCGTTCTCATCGAACTCCACTACGCCGTATTCTCTGGGATCGCGCACATAATAACCGAAGATGGTCGCGCCTTTTTCTCTGGCGGCTACTTTACGAAGCACTGCCGAAAAGCTCTGCCCGTAGAAAATATTATCTCCCAGTACCAGTGCCACTCTGTCGTTACCGATGAATTCCGCTCCGATGATAAAAGCATCCGCGAGGCCACGGGGTTTGTCCTGCACCGCATACTCGAGACGCATGCCCAACTGACTGCCGTCTCCCAATAACTCTTTGAATACCGGAAGATCTCTCGGGGTGGAAATGATCAGCACCTCTCTGATATCTGCCAGCATCAGGGTTGACAGGGGATAATAGATCATCGGTTTATCGTACACCGGCATGATCTGCTTGGATATTGCTTTTGTCAGGGGATAAAGTCTGGTTCCGGAACCTCCCGCCAGTATAATTCCTTTCATAAAAACCTCCTTAAAATACTTGTTTTTTAACACACCGAATGGGAACGACGTTCATCGTTCCCATTTAGCAGATATTCTTTACTTTTCCTCATACATTTCATTGTAGTATTTCTGGTAATCGCCACTGGTCACATTGTTCATCCAGTCTTCATGCTCGAAGTACCAGGCGATGGTCTTGCGGATGCCTTCCTTGAACATGGTCTCGGGATACCAGCCGATCTCTGCCTTGATCTTGTCCGGCGCGATCGCATATCTTCTGTCATGTCCCTTACGGTCTTCCACGTAAGTGATCAGATCGTTGTTGATATGTGCCTTGCGGGGATCGGAATCGGGAAGCATCTCCTGTAAGGTCTCGATGATAATATGGATGATCTCGATGTTCTGCTTCTCGTTGTGTCCGCCGATATTGTAAGTCTGGAACAGTCTTCCCTGCTCCTGTACCATGTCGATGGCCTTCGCATGATCCTCTACATACAGCCAGTCGCGGACATTTTTGCCGTCTCCGTATACCGGAAGCTTCTTGCCGTGAAGGGCATTGTTGATGATCAGAGGGATCAGCTTCTCGGGGAACTGGAAAGGACCGTAATTGTTGGAGCAGTTGGTGATATTGGCAGGGAAATGATAGGTATCCATGTATGCCTTCACCAGCATGTCCGAGCTTGCCTTACTTGCGGAGTAAGGACTGTGGGGATCGTAAGGCGTGGTCTCATAGAAGAAAGCATTGTCATCATCGGGAAGAGATCCGTAGACCTCATCCGTAGATACATGCAGGAACTTTTTGCCAGCCTTGAAGCTGCCGTCTGGAAGCTCCCAGGCTGCCTTGGCACAGTTTAACATCACTGCGGTACCCAGCACGTTGGTCTGTACGAAGATCTCCGGGTTACGGATACTTCTGTCTACATGGCTTTCGGCTGCGAAATGTACCACGCGGTCAATATCGTTCTCCGCGAAAATTTTGCCGATGGCTTCCTTGTCGCAGATATTTGCCTTCACGAAAGTGTAATTGTCACGCTTCTCCACATCCTTGAGATTCTCCAGGTTTCCCGCATAGGTCAGGGCATCCACATTAATGATACGGATCTCGTTATCGTATTTTTTGAACATGTAATGAATGTAGTTGGAACCGATAAAACCGGCACCGCCTGTTACCAGATAAGTTCTCATTTTCTCTCCGTTCTGCGCAGGTGTGCGCATTATGCTATAGATAGTGATATTCTACCATAAAATGGGGTGGATAGCAACACGGGCTATCGTCCTGCCTGCGAGCAGTCTCACTGACTGTTCATTGTAAATATCAACACGGCTTCTCCGCACTTCGTGCTCTCGAATCCGTAACACACATTCGCATTCCGGACTATCGTCCTACTTGCTCATGTGTGTTTGATTTGCTAATAAAGCACCAGACCTGCCTGCAAGCAGTCGGTCTGGGCTTTATTGCAAATCTTAATATCCCAGGTAGCTGATATTTAAATCGACTTTGCCGCTGATACCGCTGACTTTTCCGTCGGATCTGTACTGCCACAGATCATATCTGCCGGTATAGGTCGGGGTCTTGGCATACTGTGCCAGCCAGATCTTGTAACCGCTCAGAGCACCTGCATCCATCTTGGATGTCAGCCATGTCTTGTTGGCATAGACACCGGGAGTATATCCCGCATTCTTGATCGTGTTGCAGAATGCCTTGCAGACTGCGGTTCTGGTAGCGGAATCGATGGCATCGCCTCTTCCGCCGCTGCCTTCCACATCCAGGAATACCGGATAAGAAATCTTATATCCGCTGATGCGGTCCAGTACCATGGATGCTTCCTGTACTGCTTCTACCTCATCCACTGCCTGTGTGAAGAAGTATACACCTACCTTAAGACCAGCTGCCGTAGCTCCCTTGATATTGGTCTTGAACTTGGGATCCTCGATCAATGCTCCCTGAGATGATCCACGGTATCCCACACGAATGATCACATAATTCACTCCGGAATTCTTAACCGCATTCCAATCAATGCTGCCGTTCCACTTGGACACATCAATGCCCATAGTACCTGATCCCACTACCAGGGAACCGTCACTTGCGAAGTTATATTTTGCACCTTGGATGACCTGCTCACCGGTCACTTTGCTGCCGTCTGCCTTGAAGAAATATACCTTACCGTCTAACGTCTGCCAACCGGTATATCTGGCCTCCTCCATGAGGAAAAACTTTGTGGCAGTGTAATAATCCGCATAAGCTGCCGCCCGGTATTGATTGTCACCGATGGATACATACAGCTGTCTGCCGCTGGTATCCTTTAACGGTGTTTTGGTATCCTCTCTGGGATTCACATCGCCCGCTACCGTAACTGTAAAGGTGGCTTTTGCTTCCGCGCTGCCCTCCTTATATGTGACAGTGATGGTTGCGGTTCCTTTTTTCACACCGGTAACGGTGATCGTTTTGCCACTTACAGCTACCGTGGCAATATTCTTATCTCCGGAATCTGCCGTTATGGTTCCGCTTCCGCTGACAGAGGCTGTTACAGCAGCCGTAGATTTCGGATAAACGGTTACAGCTGTCTTATCCAAAGTGATCTTGATTCCATCTGTGACCTTCACTGCCAGATCCAGTGTCTTAGTCTCAGCCCCCATCGTTACAGCGACTGTGATCTTTGCGTCACCAGCCGCTACACCTTTCACTGTGATCTTACCGTTTGCATCTACCGTCGCAGTGGCTGCTTTATCATTGGAATTTGCAGTGATCTTATAAGTTGCACCTGTGAAATTCGTAACTTTAACCTGCGCTGTTGCTTCTTTTCTTGCTTCTACGTTCAGGGATGCCGGTTCCAAAACAGCGGTCGGCTTTTGGACTTCCGTAACGGTAACTTCCCAGGTATAGGTCTTCTGTGTGCTTCCTACCTGTGCATATGCTATAGGAAGGCTGCCGCCTCCCACGGACTGCGCAGCCGCCTGCGACTCACCTGAGGAGCCACCTTCCCCTGTTCCTCCTGTAGGTGTACCGGGCGTTTCTGCCGGAGCCGGTGTTGTCGGGGTCGTCTCCGGTGTTGTTGGGGTCGTCTCCGGTGTTATTGGGGTTGTCTCCGGTGTCGGTGTAGGTGTAGGCGTCGGTGTAGGTGTAGGCGTCGGCGTAGGTGTAGGAGTCGGTGTAGCACTGCCAGCCTCCGTATACGTACAAGTGATCGTTACAGGTCCACCTGCCTTCACGCCGGTAACCACACCATTATTTACACTGGCCACCGCCGCATTATCGCTGCTCCAGCTAACAACCGTGGCTCCTGCCGGCGGATTCAGCTGCTTGGTCTCTCCTACCTTGATACTTATCTGTTCATTTGCTATGCGCAGGAATCTTCCGCTGTAAGCCGTCTGTTTTTCCGGATTTACCACGGTATCCTTTGTTACCTCTCTATAAGTAGGAGGTAATTTCTTACTTTCTACCCACTGCACGGTATCTTCCAGAATAGACTCCACCACAGTATCATTTTTCATGGTGTCCTCTTTTGCCGCATTGACCTGGGATTCCTTCTTGATCTCGTTTGCCACATCGACCTTTTTATAAGCGATATCCTTTCTGACTTCTACCTTCTGGGTACCGGTAGGCAGTGTGTAATCCTTATATTTTTCATCGGTCAGGGTATTTACCGCTACCGTATAGTTGCCGGGGGTAATGCCCTTCTTGTAGATAATACCGTCCATATCATCATCGGTCCAGGTATCAGATTTACCTTTGGGATCCGTGATCGTCACGCTGAAAGGTACATTGGAGATCAGTTTACCGCTCTTTTTATTGGTAAATTTGATCTTTAGATCCTTCTGCACGGAGACCAGTTCCAGTTCAACGGTACCACCGTTGGTATACTCGGCCTCATCATATTCTTTCTGTTCCTCATTCTCATCATCGACTGCATTGGCTGCTGCGATCTTCGCAAGCTTTGCATCTGCCACTGCCAGCATACCCTGCTCACCGATCATCTGGATGCCGTCCAGCTGGCTGCCCACACTGACGAACTCCGATACCTGATGATCCACCATACGTGCGCTGGCATATACACTGCCTGTCACAATGGCCAAGATCAGCACTGCCACACCGGTTGCCGTCATAATGCGGTCCATGGTGCTCATGTTCAGGAATTTGGTCCAGATAGCAGCTATTTTATTGCCACCCTGCTTTTTACTCTTTTTCCGTTTACCGCCACGAGCAGGTGCCATATCATCGTCGGCATAGTACTCTTCATCGTCGGCGTAATATTCTTCGCTGTCCTCGTCTCCGGTGTACTCCTCATCGTCGGCATAGTACTCTCCGCCGTCCTCTTCTCCGATATACTCCTCGTCGGTGTACTCCTCGTCGTCGGCATAGTACTCTCCGCCGTCCTCTTCTCCGGTGTACTCCTCATCGTCGGCATAGTACTCTTCGCCGTCCTCTTCTCCGGTGTACTCCTCGTCGTCGGCATAGTACTCTTCGCCGTCCTCTTCTCCGGTGTACTCCTCGTCGGTGTACTCCTCATCGTCGGCGTAGTACTCTCCGCCGTCCTCTTCTCCGGTGTACTCCTCATCGTCGGCGTAGTACTCTTCGCCGTCCTGCTGCTCTTCATCGGTGTACTCCTCGTCGTCGGCATAGTACTCTTCGCCGTCCTGCTCTTCATCGGTGTACTCCTCGTCGTCGGCATAGTACTCTTCGCCGTCCTGCTCTTCATCCCAATCGTAACCATCCTGTACGTCTTCTTCCCAGTTACGGTCCGGACGTTTTGTATGGTTAAATAATTTTTTCATTTTATCTATCCCTTCTGCTCATAATTCTTCAATGTACTTCAGTGTAACAATTCCGTAACATTATAACATTCTATTTCCGCCGCTTCAAGCTGTTCGTCCATTTCTTCAGAATTTCTTAAATCTTTCTAATATTGTGGACTTTCTTTCCGTATAATAGTAAAATCAGAATAACTCTTTTTACCACTTAAAAACAGATACTTGAAACGGAGAGATGGAATGAAACGAGACGAACACGTGAATGACATACCTGATATTGAGATTGTAGACCTGGAAAATGAAACTGTGCAAGACACAGATTTTGGAAAATCCGATATTTCCGATGATTTCGAGGGAAATCCGGATGATGAATATGAAGAAAATGACCGGGAAGAGGAGGAAGAGGAACATCCCGCTCCTAAGGGTATCCGGCGTTTTCTGAATCTTCATGTCCTTTTTGCCCTGGTATTGCTTGTGGTGGTAGGCCTGCTGGGTTATCGCATTACGCATTGGGGACAGCGGGTAAGCCAGTCAGATATTTTCAAGGATGGACAGGGATCCTATGATGACAGCTGGGATTCTATCCTCCCCCTGACCGATGAGAACGGTAAAATGATAGTAAACGATGCTTCTAATATTGTCGTGTTCGGAAATGCACCCTTTGCCGATGACCGCGGTTCTTCCGACAATCTGGCCAACCTGATTGCCAAGGAGACCGGTGCTACCGTATACAACTGTTCCATCAGCGGAAGTTATCTGGCCGCGCAACACACCAATTTTGATTCCACCCTTGCCCCTATGGATGCTTACTGTCTGTATTGGCTGGTGAATCTGGCCGCCGGAGTTCCCCTGGACGGCTATTACAATGATGCTGCAGAAGCTTTGGGTGACAAGACTCCACCCGAAGCGGAAGAAGTCGTAAACACTCTGAAAACCCTGGATTTCAACACCATTGATACCGTGGCGATCATGTATGATGCCACCGATTATCTGATGGGAAATGCTATGTATAATGATGACAATCCTACGGATCCTACGCAGTTCACCGGCAATCTGGAGGCAAGCCTCGAAGTCCTGCAGCGTCTGTATCCGCAGATCCGTATTATTGTAATGTCTCCTACTTACGCATATGCAATAGATGAGGATGGCAATTATGTAAGTTCCGATATCTATATTTATAACGGTCGCGATGTTTTATCCACTTATGTGATCAAAGAATGTTATTCCTCCAACCTTCACAGTGTTTCCTTCATGGATAACCTGTACGGAAGCATCACAGAAGACAACGCCAAGGAATACCTGACCGATAACCTGCATCTGAACGTAAAAGGACGAAAGCTCATTGCCAAACGTTTTGAGTACTTCCTGAACTACTATTCCAAGGGTTACGCTTCACAGGAATAATAAATAGAATCGATGATTGCATACTTCTGCCACCCGGATGACTTTGCTGTCTTTTCCGGGTGGTATTTTTTTGCTTTGATGTTCCGGTCTTTACTGCCTGAAATCAGTTTTATGCTGCTGAAGCAGTAAAGTCCTATGTAGGAGCAGTATTGTAATTGCATTGTTAACGCAGGCTTGCCACCGGCTAGACGAACTCCTCCTGTGCCCTTCTTCTGCCTCAACGTGGGCACAGGTGACAGGAGCAAGCTAATCTGTACCCTTCTTCTGCCTCAACGTGGGCACAGGTGACAGGAGCAAGCTAATCTGTACCCTTCTTCTGCCTCAACGTGGGCACAGGTGACAGGAGCAAGCTAATCTGTACCCTTCTTCTGCCTCAGCGTAAATAGTTTATGGGTATGAGTTACTTATTTTGTTGCTGATACCCACGTTAGGGAAAGTTTGAGGGTATGCGAAGCTTGTTTGGCTTCTGATACCCACGCTGTGAAAAGTTTATGGGTATGCGAAGCTTATTCTATCGCAGATACCCACACTGAGAAAAGTTTGAGGGTATGCGAAGCTTGTTTGGCTTCTGATACCCACGCTGTGGAAAGTTTGAGGGTATGCGAAGCTTATTCTATCTCAGATACCCAAATCGTGAAAAACGAAGGTATAACACGAAAGCTTTATATTCCAAAACGCAGAATTCCCGGAGTATGCGGTGACATGTCGAAGATGTTTGTCGGAGGATGTTGATATTTTCTAGAAAAGTGCTGAAAGACAGGGGGAAAGCGGACACGATGTCCGCGTCAGCCGATTGTCGACATGGATGTCGACTGTAGGCGGCCCCGTCATGACGAGAACCACTCATCACTTTTCGTAGAAAATTCACATCCGGAGACCTTACATCGAGACATGTGTATCGCATGCTCCGGGAGTTCGTGGATTTTGCCAATGTATTTCACTAACTCTCAATTTATTTCATAAAGTAATACAGATCCACGGTAGCATCTTTATAGATGACGTATCCGTGCATTCTCCCGAACTCTTCATATTCCAGGTCTTCCAGTTTCCCGACCAGTGTCTTCGTCTCCGGCAGGATAATATACGCACATTGCTCTTCGCGGGCCAGTGTCGCCAGTTCGCTGACATCTATGGTCTCCTGCTCCATGACATCGTAGAGATCGTTCTGTACCGTCCACTTGCTTACGACAATATTGCGGCCATAAGGCATACACACCAGATTGCTGTACTGGCGGACATACTGTAAAAGCTCCCCGGGGAACACTGCCATGACCTCCCGTCCCGGGACTTCAATGGCATCACAGATATCCACTACACTCTGGGGTACATGATAGACATTCTCTGCTTTTTGAAAATAGGGATTGCGGTAGATCAGGCTTCCGGACAGCATAAACAGGATCAGTGCGGCCGTTATCCCCACATATTTCAGATATCCCCTCAGCTTTCCACAGAGACTGACCGCAGTGAATGCAACAACCGGTGTCACCGGCAGAAGCCACAGAATCCGGTAATAAATTTCTCCATCCGCCAGTCCGGATATGATCTTCGCAACCACCGGATTGAAGAAGACCAGCAACAATACCAACGGTACATAGACAAACAGGATGCGGATATATTTTCTCTTCTCTGTCACCCACAGATATAACAGGCTCACCAGGAACCAGATCATGATCAGTCCCGTTCCCATATATTCCTGAAACAGCTTCAACGCTTCCATTTCCATCCTCCCTCGTATAATATCTTATCCCAGCAGCAGATACATTCCCGCATAGATCACACAGGGAATGCAACAGGCGGCGAGGGGCAGCAATAACCGAAATCTCTTATAGCAGACAGCTCCGCAGATCCCGGCCACTCCCATCAGCATACAGGCCAGCAACGCTCCCATGGTACTTGCCAGACAACAGGAAATCATCACCGCTCCCAACAGCATCCAGAATCCGACTGTGATCTTTTTCTCCTCCTGCAGTCTGCGGAACAGCCAAAGCAGCAGGAAGAAGATCATCGGGATCAAAATACTTCCCAAAGCCGCCTTTCCCTGTCTGCTTCTTGCGATCATGAAATTCTCCACGGTATAAAAGGAATAATCGCCGAACATTACCAGCACTTCCGTGCAGATCAGAAATAACGGAACCGATTGCCCGGAAAACAGGATCCTGCTTCCCAGCAGATAAAATACGCCATATGTCATAGAGATCAGTACCACCGGCAGCAATGTTTTGGCCACCACTACCGTGGAGATCCCGGTCATCCGCGCCAGCCATGCGATCCAGATGGGAAAAGGTGCCAGTCCGTGCCGCACATCCAGTTCGGTATTCATGCCAGTATAAGGAATCTTCTGGTACATTTTCCCGGATTCCTGTGCCGCCGTGGAGATCGCCACATAATAAGCATCATCGCCGTCCCCATATACCATCACGACCGCCAGCACCAGCTGTATCAATAATAGCACAGCAAAAATCACCCAGAGCAGAACCTCTGTCTTCTCTGACTTCGCTGCCTTCTCCTGCCGCACCGGACGCAGTCCCCGGGGATTCCGGAACCAAAATACCGTTGCCAGTACAAGTAATACCAGAAGGTATACCGAATATCCGATCATAACATGCCGAAATCGCCCCTCCAAAAGGATCACCGGAACGCAGATCACCTGAAATCCGGCCCAGAGTAACATCTGCCCGCTTATCCACAGGAATACTGCATTTTTATGAGATTTATCCACAGCTGCGAAACAGTGGCCCACCCACATGGGAAGTGCCAGCGTCAGTACCGCCAGCCATATCAGACGAACTACGATCATTTTTATATTCATTCCTTTCGCTTCATTCAGGCTCAAAACGTCATGAACATATTTCTCATTTCCAAGCTTTACTCTCGTTTTACGTTTTCAGATGTTTTTACAAACAAATAGATCTTATCGCCGTGTACCCCTTCGGAAAGTAATACTTCCTCCGGTTCCAGACCGTATTTTTCCTGCATTACGGAGATCACCGAGCTCTCTTCCACTCCGGCTTTGATCAGTACCGCAACTCGGTCCAGGGACTGTACTGACGCTACATCCTTACGATCCGCCAGTTCCTCTGCCGTCACTAACAGAGTGCTGTCATAATGCATGAATTCCGGAAGATTCTCATAATATCCGACTCCCGCATAAACACAGATACAGGGAAGAAGCGCATATTCCTCCGCCAATTGTTCCTGCTGTCCGTATCCCCGATAGAGATATTCCCCATCATAGCCGGCCAGCCGCAGTCCCTGCACCGCCACGATCCATACGATCAGGCAGATTCCCGTTGCCCGTTCTGTCCATCCGCATACCTCCGAAAGCTTCTTGCCCAGGTAACACAATAACAGTGCCAGTAATAACGCAGCCAGCGGAAACAACGGCATCACATAACGGTCCACAAGATAAGGTGACATTCTGGATGCCAGCAGAAAATAACCGATCACCGGTACGATCAGCAGACTCAGGATTCCCGCATTCGATCCCTCATTCGGTCCCACATTCTGTCCTGCCTTCTCAGCCCCGTCCCTGCGATATTCCCGATATTCCTGATATTTATGCCAGCCTGCGGTCACCGCCAGAACCACTCCTGCGAGACATGCCGCAGCAAGTAACGGCCCACCTACCGTCCGGTCGGCCACAATGTTACCAAAGCTTAGAAGTCTCGCCCCGTAACCGGAGAACCCGGAAGCCAGATTATCCAGCGCCTCGGTGCCTCTTCCGCTGGAAAATACATCCGCTACCGCAAAAGGAAACAGCAAAAGACCGATCACTGCCGCCAGGATCATTGAACGGATATAGATCCACAGTTCTCTCGTTCTCTTACCGCACAGCAGTCCGGCTGCCGTAACCGCTGCCAGAAGGATACAATAAAACAGGAAAAAATACTGTGTTAAAAATCCCAGTACCGTAACAGCGATCAGGCCTTTATTTTTCCGGTCGAATCCATGATCCTTCCACTTCTCCACATGCACAGAAAGCAGCGCCACACACAGACAGGACAACAGTCCGTACATCCGGATCAGCAGTACCGTTGCCAGTGCTCCCGTACTGAATCCATACAGCAGCACTGCCAGAATTCCCAGCTGTCTGCCCCTTTCCCGCATGAAAAAAATATCCGCAAGCTGTCTGCCCAGTCGCAGTAACAGCCACAACGTGATGCCCAGGCAGACCAGGTTGATGAAACATCCCAGCCACGGTGACAGCGTCCCACCGAACAGGGAACTCATGGTATGCAGCAGCATAAAATGTACCGGCGGATGATTGTCATCTTTCACATTAAAATAAACCGACAGATAATCAAAGGCATCGTCACCGTCCACGGTCACATAATCCCGGAACTGCTCCGCCGAGATCCATACCGGTTCCTCATAGACATCCGCTTTATACGACAGAAGCTTACTGTTCCCCCGGTTCTGAAGCACATCCTTTACCGTGTCCGTCAGATTAGACACCGTCTCCGGGAAACTATCTCCCTGAATTTCCTCCCTCACGAACTTCGCCAGCCGTCCCTCCGGCTGTGTGGGTACGATCCAGGGATTGTATCTGGCATTGGCCAGCTCAAAGCTTAAAAGTTCATCCATGTGGTAGCCCTCTTTCAGACTGATGCCCACGCACATGATCCCCAGACATAAGATAACTGCCAGAAGCTCCGGCAGGATTTTTTTCCATCTGCTGCTTTCCATCATACTAATCTCCATTCCACAGACGATTCCTTTCGTCGGAGGAATCGCGAATCCATTTTGTCGCCGGACTATTTTTCCATGATCCGATAGAGATAGATGCGGTAATAACTGTCCTCTGTCTCAAACGCTTCCTCTCTCACCGGTTCCAGTCCCGTATTCTCGCTATGATCGATATACGCTGCCGACAGCAGATAAATGCCTCCCAGCTCTCTCAGGCGTTCCGTGTCGATCTCATAGTTCTGAAAATAGAATCCACCCTTTTGAATCGTATAATATCCGGGGCATTCCGCACTGAACAGATAACAGCGGTTCCCCCAGTGGTCGAAATTATCCTCAAGGTACTCGCTCTTGGCAAGCTCCGGCGCTATGATCTTACGGAAACAGTGTTTATATTCCAGGGAATAATTATTGGAATATCCGTCCAGGCAGTAAAATCCATGATATAATGCCGCCGCCGGATCGATCCCTAAGCTGACCACTCTGTAATCCTCCGGCCGCTCCCCGAAATTATCATAAATATATTCCTGCACCTGATCCAGTACATCTACGGCATAATAATCCCGGAAGCTCATGGCTCCGTACTCCCGGTTCACTGTCTTTTGCAGATTCGGTTTCAGATTGCTCTGAAGGAGAATTTCTTCCGCTGTCGTCACGGTGAGAATCATTGTAACTGTGAACAGGATCACATTCCTCACGCACCGTTTCTCGCAGAGCTGCCGCAGCAGCAGCAAAAGGCAGCATCCCAGAGCAAAATACCATAGGCATGGGCTCAGCCACAAAACACGGTTGGCCTGAAATCCCTTCAACGCTCCCCAGCCGGAGCGCAGGCTCACACCGATCCCGCTGTCCCACAGTGCAGCCGCCGTTGCTATAAATACAATACATCCGCAGGAGATTGCCAGCGAGCGGAAAATTCTTTTACTGTCAACGGCCCTTCTTCGGATCACGGCGATCACCGTAAATACCGCTATGAGCAGGATCCACCCGTGATAATCCACACTGTGTTGTCCGCCCTGTAACAGGTTCGTCTTCCATTGTTCCCAAAAAGATACCGCGGTCAGCGTATACTCCGCCTTATGTGAAACCGTGCTCTCTCCCACGCCGAAGATCTGCAAAAACAGAGCACCGTTCTCCAACAGATAAGTGAGAAGCAGTAAAATCCATGCGATCCCCTGTGCTGCCGAATACTTTCTGCGCAGCGCCGCAATGATCTCCCATACGGCCCAGATCCCCAGTACGGCAAATCCAGACAGTACCAGAGAAGAATTTACACCGAAAAATACTACATAGGCATAATACAGCAGCCGGTCGCGAATAGATCTGTCCCGTTCCCACAGCCGCAACACACAATACAGGAGCATCGGCAGTCCGTATTGCGACAATCCGTACACCGGCAAAAAGGGCAGATAGGCATACATACAACCTACCATCATCGCCAGGAAACCTACCGTTCCTTTTCTCCCGCTTAATATTTCAGAATCTTCCGCTGCCCACCAAAGCAGGAGGAACATTCCGACATATCCGACAAAGCTCCCGGCCACCTGCATGCAGGCAAGCGCCGTCTCCGCAGGCAGCAGACAGTATAACAATACGCAGGCCGGTGCCGGCATGGTAAGAGCGGTCCTCGCCGCGCCGTTCATAAATTCCGGCAAAATACCACTGCCGTCCCACAGGTGTCTCGCCTGCAGCAGATAAGCGATCACTTCTCCATCCAGCTGATCGTGATACACAAATATAGCATCTTTCCCCAGTATCAGATAAGGGATTCCCATTGCCAGCACCGCCAGTGCTCCCAAAAGGAACCAGACATTTTCCGGTTTTTTCATTTTCCTGCGTTCTGTCATCATTCCTCCTGTGTCAGACAATGATATGCCACCGAGATCATTCCCACCAGCCATAACATTCCGGGGAGCAGTCCGTTTTTATAATCCCAGCATCCCGCATCCTGCATGGTGTACCATACTGCCATGCCAAGCGCCGTTATGCCACACATACACACGACCTCCCACCGGATACGCTTTTTCCCGGCCAGTGCGCCGAGCAGTGCCGCAATACTCCCCAGCAGGAACCACACACTGCTGTATTTCAGCAGGAAATTGGTCAGCTGCAGGGTTCCGGTCATCATCAGATCCACATTTCTGGCAGAAAAAGAATCATACCCCCGGCCGTCCAGCAACAGCTGCAGCATCACGGGTGGCATGACATATCCCGCCATGTCCCATGCGATCTGGTGTATATTATCGGAAAAATAAGCCTTGAGATGATAAACAGCGTACTTACGGAACAGCTGCTGTGCCCCGCTGACGCCAAGTGCCTCTTCCGCCTTTTTCTGCAGATCCGTCGGCATCGTTCCCGCATACCGCCCGGACTGCTGTATTTCCTCCCAGCTGTACAGACTGCGCAATTCCTCCGGCCAGGTGTCGTATTCTTTTTCCACCCGCATATGGGACCAGGTAAATCTGCGCATCATTGCCGCACTCACCGTATTCTCCGCCTTGCCGTAACTGCCGGGCGTCTGCCACAGAGATACCGCCGTGAATAAAATCCCCGCGACTGCCGCCAGCAGCACCAGTTCTCCCAGCACTCTCTGTTTTCCCAGCTGTCTGCCGCGGATCAGATGCAGAACCCATACCACCGCAAGCGGCACCAGTCCAAGCCACAGGTTCTCCACGACAAACACTGTGCCAAGCGCCCACCAGACTCCGGCCGTAAACATCTGTCGGAGAGGGAATTTTACTGGATCGCCATCCGCATCCTGACGCAGGATCCCCATAAGCACCGACAATTCTAGCAGCAGGAAAGAAAATCCCGGAGAATTCGGCAGCACCGCCACATGACACTGCAGGGCAAACGGGCAAGTCAGAAGTCCGAGACTTCCCCACACCAGCCACACTTTCTTCGTCATGCCACAGGATCTTAAAAATACGACGCCACTGTAAAATGCGAACAAGATCTGCACCATGTACACAAAAAAAGGATAAGGGATAGAACTTATGGATTCTATCCCTTTTGCGAGCATCAGAAAAAGAGGGTATCCGATCCCCATATAATCATCACATACAAGAGTATCCGCCGCTCTCAGCCACAGATAACTGTCCCCGAACTCCGGGAAAATGCCAAAAGCTCTGATCATCCAACAGATCCCCAGTACGATCTGTACCGAAATCCCTATGAACAGAAATCTGCCTGCGATCTGCGCAAGCGCCCTGCGTGCTTTCTGCATTCTACTGCTCCTCTAACTCAAAGAAATCTTTTATCAGACCACAGATGTAGTCTACCTGATCCAGCGTCAGTCCGTAATACATGGGAAGTCTGGCCAGACGTTCGCTCTCTCTGGTGGTATAACGGTCCTCCCCATGGAAGCGTCCGAATTTCTGCCCTGCGGGAGCGGTATGCAACGGAATGTAATGGAATACGACCAGCACGCCGTTCTCCTTCATATAGCTGATAAACCGTGTCCTCTGCTCCAGGTCTCTTGCCTTGATATAGAACATATGGGCATTGTGTACACAGCCTTCCGGTACGGTAGGCAGGTCGATCTTCCCGGCATCCTTCAGCGGCTTCAACTGCTCATAATAGCGGTTCCAGCAGGCCAGTCTGGCCTCATTGATCTCATCTGCGATCTCCAACTGTGCATAGAGATAGGCAGCATTCATATCACTGGGCAGATAGGAGGATCCGTAATTCACCCAGGTATATTTGTCGATCTGACCGCGGAAGAATTTGCTGCGGTTGGTTCCTTTCTCACGGATGATCTCCGCTTCTTCCACATCCTTTTGATCACGGATCAGAAGAGCACCGCCCTCTCCCATGCTGTAGTTCTTCGTCTCATGGAAGCTGTAAGCACCGAAATCACCGATGGTTCCCAGTGCCTTTCCCTTATAAGTGGCCATAATGCCCTGTGCGGCATCCTCTACCACCTTCAGATTGTGTCTCCTTGCAATATCCATGATGGTATCCATCTCACACGCCACTCCGGCATAATGTACCGGTACGATGGCTCTGGTCTTCTCGGTGATCGCATCCTCGATCAATGTCTCATCAATGTTCATGGTATCCGGACGGATATCCACAAATACCGGGATCGCGCCGCGGAGCACGAACGCATCCGCAGTGGACACAAACGTATAAGAAGGCATGATCACCTCATCTCCGGGTCTGATATCACACAAAAGCGCTGCCAGCTCCGTCGCATGCGTACAGGAAGTGGTCAGCAGACATTTGCCGGTTCCTGTTCTCTCCTCGATCCAGGCGTTACATTTTTTCGTATACTCACCGTCTCCGCAGATCTTCTGATTTTTGACACACTCCTGAATGTAATCTGCTGCTTTGTCCACATAAGGCGGTACATTGAATTTAATATCTATCATAATGCATCCTCTTTTCTGATATGCTTTGGTTATGTTCTAATTTTCCCTGCGCTCCCGCTTCCAGCTTCCCACCGCTGTACCCGGTACATTTTCCGTTACATGACTGATAATATATTTGGGTCTTCCCTTGACTTCTTCATAAATTCTGGCAATGTAATGTCCGATGATCCCCAGGCTCAGCATCAGGAATCCTCCGATGATCAGGATCAACAGGATCACGGTGGTGAAACCTTCCACAGCTGTCCCCATGATATATCGTACCAGTGTCTGGATCGCCAGTACCACGCTGAAAAATATGGATATCATTCCCATGATCGT
Organism: Simiaoa sunii; assembly: GCF_014337175.1. Classification (GTDB taxonomy): domain Bacteria; phylum Bacillota; class Clostridia; order Lachnospirales; family Lachnospiraceae; genus Acetatifactor; species Acetatifactor intestinalis. The sequence goes on from NZ_CP060633.1 coordinate 2,967,983, forward strand.
CACCAGCTGTAACGGCAGGGTACTGAAGGACGTCGCATTGGTGATGGCATACTTCATCAGGCTCCAGAAGGACCATTTACTCTGTCCGTACTGTCTCTCCTGCACTTCGTATTCCACGGTCTCTGTCTGAAATCCGGCCCAGAAGGTCAGTGCCCGGAAAAAGGTATTGCGCTCCGGCAATTCCAGCAGGACCCGGACCACCTTTCTGTCCAGCAGTTTAAAATCGGAGGAAGCATTCATATCCATTTTGATCAGCTTGCTCATGATCTTATAAAACAGGCCTGCAGACAGCTTATATCCCAGGCTCTCACGCCCTCTGTCGGATTTGATGCCCTCCACGATCTCGGCACCCTGCTGCCATTTTTCCCACATCTGAGGGATCACCTCGGGCGGATGCTGCAGGTCACAATCCATTACGATCACGGCATCTCCCGTGGTCAGCTCCAGTCCGGCAAAAATACCGGCCTCCTTACCGAAATTCCGGGAGAATTCCGCTCCCCGCACTCTCGGATTCTTCGCTGCCTCTTCCTGGATCCGGTCAAACGTGCCGTCCTTGGAACCGTCGCTGATAAATACCAGTTCATAATCTATCCCGTGTCGGTCCAGCAATTCGCCCAGTACCTTCGCGGTATTCGCAATATTTTGTTCTTCGTTATATGCCGGTAAGACAATTGACAATAAAGACATCTTCTTAATCCCTTCCGCAGTTCTCTGTCTTGACATAGAGGATCCCATCCACCACTTTCGTAGCATTCGGTCCGGGGAATGTATCCATGTCAATGTATTCTTGTGTCATGTAGATCTCACCCACCGTATCGGGATCCAGGAAATTCAGGGTTGCCCCCAGATAATTCTGCATAAATGCCTGATAATCCGCTCCCTTATAGATGAGGTAATCTCCGCTGAGTCCGATCATACCGTCCGTAACCTTCCCCGTGATGTCCGTTGTAGGGAATTCATCATAGCCGATGACTCCCACCAATGCAATGGGAATCCCCTGATAATATCCGGGAGTCTGCTCGATCCGGTCCAGCAGGCGTACACAATACGCATACGTCTTCTCGTACTTTTTCTCCAGATTGGAATATCCGATATTATCGGAAATTCCATAATCGAACACCAATACCACCGCCGCACACAATGCTGCCCATTGCAATACCACGTCCGTACGACTCTTCTCAGCGGTATACCGGTCCGCGAACGCCGTCATAAGGATCAGATACAATACCCACTGGTATCGCATCAGCAAATGATAGGTCAGGTTCGGAGAAATGAGCAATATCACATTGGTCAGAAGCGGCATACTGATGCCCAACAGAATCATTATAACGAAAAATGCCGGATTCTTCCACCATTTTCTCCAAATCATACTGCGGATCACTAAAAATACTACCGTTGCCACTAAAATAATGCAGGCCGCCAGTGAAAAAATATTGTTCACAAGAACATTGCCGTGAACCGTAAATGCCAGGAAATCCACATACATTCCCTTGAGGGTTGTCAGAATTCCCATGCCGGATCCCATCTGCTCCATGGAATTGATCCCCTGATAAGTATCCAGCACCTTGCCCTGCAGTTTCAACAGGATCTGCAGGATCACATAATACAATACTCCGCCGGCAATTCCCATCCCCAGATAATGGCATACATATTTCGCCTTTTCTTTCCAGCCTTTTTCCTCCATGAAGCAGAGCAGGATCTTATATACACACAGCAGGATCGTAAAAGGCAGGTACGCCTGATAGATTCCCATGCTGAATGCCAGACACACTGCACCGGCCAGATAGCCTCTGGGATATTTCGCCGTAAACAGAACCGCCAGCACTGCCAGGAACAGCGCCAGCATGTAACCATCCATGGTAAACACATAGGCAAAAGTAGATGCCAGCGCCGGAAAAGATACCAGCAGACCGCTCACCACAGTAATGGTCACCGGATCCGTCAGTTCCAGCACTTCCGTAAGTACCGCTGCCGTGAGTGCCAGCCATATCAGTCCGATCAGTCCGATCACCCAGGGTATGGTAAAATAAGAAGAAAATCCACAGGCAACAGTTAAAAACCAGCGTCCGGAAGTGATCATATTCTGGTCAAAATACATGCTGCTCAGTCCGTCATGATTCGGAATATCCGACAGCATCACCGGAAGATGGATCCATAATCCCAGCACCAGCGCCGATACGAACGCGATCCTCCAGGTTGTCTTTATTTTTGTCTTGCTCTCTTTCAAAAGTTCCCACGGTGTCTTCATCCGTCTGTCACTCCTCGTCTAACGTCTGATTCAGGTAGTCCGCCAGTGTCTGGGCAATCTTCTCCCGCCCCGCTTCGTTGGGATGCAATCCGTCATCCGTATAGAGATACAGATCGTCCCAGTTGTCATGAGGATAATAGTCATGATAAATATCGATCACTTCCACATCCAGTGCTTCACAGATCCCAATCTCCGCATTGACATAATCTTCCAGTACGCCGCCTCCCAGATCGTACTCTTCACAGGTTACCTCCGGTACCGTATACCAGGTATACGGCGGCGTGATAAATATGATCCGCAGATCCGGATAAGCCTCCCGCAGTTCCTTTACAATACTGCGGATCGCTCCGCAATACGTATATTCATCATACGGATCCGTCACGGACGCAATGGGATTCCCCGCGTGATAATCATTCAGTCCGGATCCGATAAACAAAATCTGTACCGTATCAAAATCGATCTGCCCCAGGTCACCCAGCGTATCTTCAAAATAATCAGTTGCCGGTTCCCGGATCCGTATCGTCTTCTGCACACCGAAATCCTTTACCGCAAAAGATCTCACCAGTCCTGCCGCAGACAGAGAATCCTTGGTATATCCCAGTCTTCTCTCCGCATCCGCTCTTCCCAGAACCGTTCCGCCCAGTCCTCCGTTATAACACTTCAGGCCTGTCTTCTCCTGCAGTTTGGCAGCAATGGAGGTCTCATCCCGGCACAGTCCGTACACACTGTCTCCCAGAAATACCACATCATAGGGAATCCTCTGATACTCGCGGTCCCTCGGGAAGAACAGCACCAACAGTACCACGAAAATCACGGCTGCAATCGTACTATATATCATTTTTACTCTGCTAAATTCTATCTTCTTCATAAACCCGGCAAAGTTCCTCCGCGATCCTGCTGGCACCATTTCCATCTACCAGATGACGTTCCAGACTGCTGTAATGTTCCCGCAGTTCTCTGCTTTGCATCAGCTCCATCATATGTTCCACGATCCGCCCCGGCATAAGGTCACCTTCGGTCAGGTAATTTCCTCCGTAACAGGTGATTTTCTTTTGATAAAAGGTCTCTACAATCTTCTCCTGATTATCTACAAACGAAAAACTGATCATGGGAACTCCGATGGCGGAAAGCTCATACATGGTAGAACCACCTGCCGTTATGGCAATATCGCATTCCCTCATCAGCTCAGACATCCGGCTTACATTACGGTGCACCCGGATTCTATCATCCGCAAGCGCCATACGGCACAGCGCATCATAATGCGAATTAAAGATTCCGCTGACCACATGGAATACCACAGCTAGCTCCTTCGGCACTGCCCGCAGGATCTGTCCCGCCAGATCATAGCGGTCACTTCCTCCGGTGGTCAGAAGAACTGCTTCTGCCTGTTCTCTTACAGGATATTCCACATTGCGAAATTCCGGTCTGAGGGGTGCATAAGCTGCTCCCATGAGACTGTAAGCCGGCTCCGGATGATACAGGCTTCTGTCCCCATATATATTATAATTGATGATCATATTCACCGGATAAGAGTGGAAGCTTTTATCATCGATATAGACGGTCCATACCTGTCCCGTCAGCCGCTGTAGATAAGCATCCGAGACATAATAACTGTCGATCAGCAGCATATCGGGATGTTCTTCTTCCATGACAGCTGTCAGTACAGGCAGTTCCTCCTCCATGCGGTCATACCGGGTATGCAGGATCCTTACCTTTTTGCCTCTGCTTTTTACCAGCTGCGCAGCTGCATCATCCGCCATGACAAAACACACCGGTACCCCTGCTGCCTCCAGCGCCTCCGCAATAGCGAGGCAGCGCATCACATGCCCGGTTCCTATCTGCTCATTGCCGTCTGCGCGGATCCATACCTTCATCAGCTGTTTTCGTCCTTCCTCATTGCCTTTTCATAAGCTCTTTTAAAATCGCCAATCTTCATATTCCAGTCAAAATCCACCTTTTCCCGAATCGCATCCAGGTCCTTCATTCTGTGATAAGTAACGGGGCCTGCCTGCTTCACGGGTAGGATGCTTCCTTCCCTGATCTGCTGCCAGTTCTCCCGGAATAATTTCTCTATCTCCTGAAGCAGTGCCTCATAGGTGGATGCAAAGGTTTCCTTTTCTTCATCAAAATGCAGTTCCCGCTGACATAAAATATCCCCTTCATCCAGTCCCGCACTCATAAGGTGAATGGTCACGCCCTTGGGCGTATCCTCCAGGAAACTGAAAAAGTTCGGACTAGAGCCGCGGTTATAGGGCAGATACGAGGTATGAAGATTGATGACTCTGCCGGGCATCAGCTCCAGCACCTCCTGTGGAATCATATGGCGGTAATTGAAGCTGATCATCAGGGAAGGCTTCATCTGTGCGATCATCTGTGCCGTTACTTTATTCTCCACCCGGTATACCTGTTCTCCCTGCTCCTTCAGCCACCGGTACAGACCGTCTGTATTCGTATTATTGGTCAAAAACAGAATACTGCCCTTCTCCAGGGCATCAAAGGTAATAGGCGTTCCTCTCTCCATGGCATGATCCGTCCGCATCCCCAGGACATCTTTCCAGTATTTGGGTTTGATGCCGTAACCGGGACGGATAATGCGGATATTTTCTTCCGTAAGCTCTGCTCCTGCGGGTATATCCTTCACTGCAAAAATAGATCTGCGGAACACTCTGCTGCTCTCTTCCTGTTTTTCCACGCCGTAGGTCGGTGTTCCCAGGGCAGCCTCCACATTACGGATATCCTGCACCATCTGCTTATATTCTTCCGGTGTCATGGAGAACGAAGCATCCGGATTCTCGATCTCACGGCTTAAGCAGAAATGCTTCTCAATAACCGATGCCCCCAGGGCCACCGCCGTCACAGCACTCATGGAACCCATGGAATGATCCGACAGACCAATGGGCAGGTCGAAACGTTTCTGCATATCGGTAATCGTCCGCAGATACATCTGCGCCGGGTCTGCGGGATAAGCGCTGGAGCATTTTAACAGCACCAGCTGTCTGTTGCCGGTGTGATATACCGTCTCCACAGCTTCCCGGATCTCCTCCAGCGTAGCCATACCGGTAGACATGATGATCGGTTTTCCTTTCGATGCCACGTACTCTACCAGCGGCAGATCGATCATCTCAAAAGAGGCGATCTTGTAGAATTCCAGTCCCATATCCTCCAGGAAATCCACTGCAGTATTATCAAAGGGAGTGGACAAAAAGTCGATTCCCACCTTATCTGCCTCCGCCTTCAGCTGCGGCTGCCACTCCCACGGAGTGTATGCCTTACCGTAGAGGCTGTAGAGATTCTCGCCCTCCCAGGTACCGTTATTCACCTGAAAATATTTGTTGTGGCAATCAATTGTCAGGGTATCCGGCGTATATGTCTGAATCTTGATACAGTCCGCACCGCTTTCTTTGGCGGCATGAATGATCTCCTTTGCACGTTCAATACTCCCCGCATGATTCGCTGACATTTCCGCGATCAGATATGCCGGTTCCCCGCTTCCGATCAGACGGTTTCCGATTTTGATCTTAAGATGATCCTTTTCTCCCATACTTTGTATCCTCATGCCTTCCCCAGCATATGATATTTCATCTCTGCCAGTTTCCAGTCCTCTTCATTGTCAATATCCTGCACCTCTGTCTCCGGAAGCTCCATGGGTACTGTTTTCTCCATGATCAGATTCTGCTGTGCCAGGAAAGACGACACCCGCAGACAGTAGAACTGTCCCGCATCATGATAATAAGGTTCCAGATCCTGGGAACGGCTGTTACGATACTCCGGCCATTTGAACTTAAGATACCCTTCCGCATCCTGTACCACGCAGCGCTGGGGCGGAAAGCTGAAACGTACGACCGGAAGCAGGGTGTCCCCCTTTTTTTCTTCCAACAGGCGCATTGCCTCCGACAGCCTGTCAGGTGTAATAAAAGGAGCGGTGGGATAGATACAGCACAAGGTATCAAAATGTTCCCCGCGTTTTTCATATTCTGCCAGCACTTCTTCCAGCACATCTTTCGTAGTGGCATAATCATTTGCCGTCTTCTCACTGCGCAGGAAAGGAACTTCTGCTCCATATTTTCTTGCGACTTCCGCGATCTCTTCATCATCGGTGGATACCATGACCCGGTCAAATACTCCCGAAGCCAGTGCTGCTTCGATGGAATACGCCAGGATCGGCTTTCCACAGAATTCCTTGATATTTTTATGAGGGATCCGTTTACTCCCTCCCCTTGCGGTTATGATCGCCACTGCTTTACCGGCTGTCTGCATTACAAATTACCTCTTTTCTTCCAGATCCACTGTTTCATACGATAGTAAACAAAAAATAAAAGATCCGATCTGCTCTGCATCCGGATCAGCTTCTGTTCCGGTGCCCCTGTGCGCTCCAAATAGTAGGGATTCTGTGCAAATTCAGGGAAACGTTCTTCCACACCCTTGCGGAGCTGTCTGATAAAAGCCAGCTTAGGATGTGTTACCCCTCCCATATAAGAGAACAGGGTAATGACATAATACAGTTCCGTATAACGATACTCGATCTCCCGTGAATATTCCGTAAGGAACCCTCTTCTCTCACATTCCGTGTATAAAAGCTCAGCTGCCTTCATGCGATCCCTGCATTTTTCTTCCGTAATATGATGCACTGTGGATACCGCGTGCTGATAATAATAGTAAAGCGGCTCCTCCACTCTCGCAAAATGCCGGAAATACAGGCTCCACAAAGGTCCTGCGCAATTATCCTCATAAAAAATATGTTCCGGAAAATCCAGCCGGTTCTCCCGGATCACACTGTGCTTATAAATCTTCAGTACCATACTGCCCGGGCGCATGAACAGGCTGCGGTGTTGTTCCGTCGTGAGTTCTCCGGTCTGCTCCGGAGTGTTGTTGACAATGACTTTGCCAACGGTAAAGGTATGATGATCCACCAGGCTGTAATCGCAGCCCACCAGATCCGCTCCGGTCTCCTCCGCCTTTTTCAGAAGCTTCTCATAATAATCCGGAGATACCCAGTCGTCACTGTCGATGAAGCCGATCCATTCGCCTTCTGCATTTTTTAGTCCCACATTCTTCGCACCACCCTGGCGCAGATTCACCGCATTGGGAATCACGCAGATCAGTTCCGGATAACGTTTCTGATAATCTAACAGGATCTCCAGGGATTCGTCCGTGGAAGCATCATCCACGCAGAGGATCTCATAATCATACACTCCCCGGATGGTCTGTCCCACCAGGCTGTCCAGACAATAATTCAGTTTTCCCTCCGCCGCCATATTGTAGACGGGTACGATGATGCTCAATTTTTTACTCATAGCTTATAGGCTTCCCCGTTCGATTTTCGCCCTGCCGTCTTCTACCCGGTAGACAATGTCACATTTTTCGATGGTCTGTAATCTGTGGGCGATAATGATCAGTGTCTTACGGCCGTGCAGTCTGTTGATGGATTCCATGATGGCGGCTTCCGTATCATTATCCAGTGCGGAAGTTGCCTCATCCAGGATCAGCACCTCAGGATCGTTGTACAGTGCTCTGGCAATACCGATACGCTGCCTCTGTCCGCCGGAGAGACGGATACCCCGCTCGCCGATACCGGTCTCTAAGCCTTCCGGAAGCGTCTTGATAAATTCATCCAGCTGTGCTTCCTTCAATACTTCCCACAATCTGTTCTCATCGATCTTATCCTCGGGCACACCGAATGCCACATTTTTGCGGATGGTATCGTCCAGCATGAAGATCATCTGCGGGATGTAGCCAATATTTTTCAGCCATTTCCGGTAATTGCCGGGCTCCTTCACATCCACGCTGTCCGCATAGATATGTCCTGTACTGGGCTCTAACAGGCCAAGCAATATATCTACCACGGTACTTTTTCCCGCACCGGAGGTACCCACGATCCCCACGGAAGCTCCTACCGGGATCTTCAGATCCGCGTGATCGAAGATCAGACGCTCTGTGTTGGGATACGCATACGTAATATCCTTCATCTCAATGCTGTCCTTTACATCCAGCTTCTCCTCTTCATCGGTAGCAAAGGACATGTCAATATTCTGTCCGTTGATCTCATCCTGTAAATTATCGCTGACTCCCATGAAGAAAGGTTCAAAATAAGCAATGGAATTGATCTGGTTATTAATACGGTTCACACAGGGGAGCAGTACCAGTGCTGCTGCTGCCAGGGTTCCGAACACCGTCAGCATATTTTCCGTGGATACTCCGGTCGCCACCAGGAAGATCATGTAGCCCACCATAGTGGCCACACAGGCAGTCTCGATCAGCAGCTTCGGCACCTGATTATACAGACTGTAGCGTTGCACTGCATCTACATATCCCTTACCGCATTTACGGTACTCAGACACAAAATACTGTTCCTTTCCGGAAATTTTCACTTCCTTGATCCCCTGTACCGTCTGGGAGATCCATTTGAACAGACCGCTGTAATAGTCCTGATTGTCCTTACCCGCCTTATACATGACAGGCTTCAGCACTCTCTTGATCAGCCACATGAGAGAAAGCAATACCACTGCCATCAGGATCGTCATGGTTCCGCTGGAGATAAAGCAGTAACTGATAACGAACAACGATACCACCGTATCGGACAGCAGCTGTAAAAGTGCCAGGATCAGGGCATACATATTGTTTACATCCGAAGTGATGCTTCGCTGCACCACCGCAGTATCCGCATTCAGATAAAATTCATACCCGCGGCGCAGATAGTTGCGCATCATGCGCTCCGAGGTCCGAAACTGGTTCGTGTATACGAAAGATAATGTCAGCTTCTGCTGGAAATAAGTAAACAGATTCTTCACTACGAATACCAGGATCAGCAGTACCATGACAATAATCGAGAAGGTCCGGTAGCTCTGCACTCCCAGGATCTCATAGCAGGCTTCCGCCACCCGGCTGTGCTGTACTGCCTCCGGATCAATGACGATCTGCATGACCTCCACCAGCATACCCACACCGGCGGTCTGTAAAAATGCGCTGATCACCATGAGGATGATCAGCCCCACCATGGTTCTCTTCTGTTTTTTGTCCAGCAGGACATTCATTTTCTTAATTATCTGTAACATAGAGTTCTCCAGTTCTTCATTTCTCAGATCTGTTCATTCTGTCTGTGGATCAGGGGATCTTCATAGGCATCCATGAAATCCGGTCCCAGACGCACCGCTTCCTCTGCGAAGGGCAGCCCCTTCACTTCCGTCAACACTCCCACTACTTTTTTGAACTTCAGTCCCGGGAAGAAATTCAACATTTCCATAGGCACGGTAGCATCGAACTGCGGATACTCCGGGAACAGCTTCCGGTAATCCAGTTCATCTCTGGGATGCGGTTTAATAAAAATACTTCCCTCTTTTTCGTACATTTTGATAACGTCCCGGAATATCTTCTCTCTGACATCCAAAGTACACAGAGGATCCGTAAGGATCAGTATTTTATCCCCTACCTTGTTGCTTTCAGCAATCTGGTGCTCCAGCTCTTCCTTATTTTTCACAAACGCCTGAAGGATCAGCTGCTTGTCCGCCTCCGTCAGGCGGTCCACCAGCTCTTTCCTCGGCTGTTCAATGTATCTTGGACAGGGATAATGAATTGCCGAGATATCATTTACCTCCATATCCATACAGTATTTACCGTAACCGTTCTGTACAAAGATCATATTCAGATACCTGGATAAAAAGGCCTTGAGCTTAAAATGGCCTCTGTTGTCATACCGGGCGGCATCGAAATTCTTCAGACAGTTCAGACCGTCCTCCACTGCATGATAGCGGATATGATTCTGATTCAGATAATACCCGATGGGGTCGGAATCGCAATAGACATAAATATCCTTGTATTCCTTCAGGTTCACCGGTACGTAAGGTGCCTCCAGTCTGGCATATTCCCGTGTGAAACGGATCCGGTTCTTCAGATTCCCCAGAAAATTCCCGGTGTCCAGGCGGTATTTTGCCAGCTCCGGGAAAAAGTCCTCTCTCTTCTCATCGAACTCCAGGACTTCCTCAAACAGGCCCGTGCTCTCCACCCGGGCCTTCAGATTTTCAAAATTATTGGACATTTTAGACAGCACTAAAGTAGCAGTTCCCGCCTTCCTCGCAGGATCTGCCTCTGCCCGTAATTTTAACTCTTTTAAAAACGTCACATATGCATGATAGTAAGTGTGACATATATAAATTCTGTCTTTCATATACCAGTCTCTACTATTGTTACGTATATTACTTTATTGTTATAACCATTTGGATTTACTATAACACACTTTTCTCTTCCAGTAAAAAATCTTATGAAATTTTAAGAAAGTGAAGGTAACAGTTCAGCCATCACAGTTCATACACCCAGATTCCCCAATAAGAGTCGTCCGTTTCATAATAACCCACGAGCTCCAGACCCATGCGTTCGGCATCACCGATCTCGGCGCCGGAGAACAGGTATTCACATCCCAGTTCCCGTAATGCATCCATATCGAACTCCAGCCCTTCATACACCAGGGTATTGCCCTTTTTCAGTTGCATATAATTACCGGTAATACTGTTGAATAGATAACACCGGTTTCCCCACAGGTCAAAGTATACCCGTACTTCCTCATTTTTCTCCAGCTCTGCCGCAATAACTTCTCGAAAGCGGTGCTTATATTCCAGAGAATAATTATTGGAATATCCATCCACCGTATAAAAACCATGCATCAGGGACGGAGCCGGACTGATCCCCAAATGTGCCACACGGTAAGTACTCTTGTCCCGGCCGATAGCATCGTCTATTTCCTGCATCAGATCCTCTGCAAACCAGCTCTCCCAGGAGATATATCCCGTGACACCTGAGCCGTTATTGATCTGGTTCACATTCAGATACATGCCTGAATTCACTTTGAGCAGCTGAAGTGTCGGAAGCAGACAGATCAGAATGACCGCAAGCTTTCCCGCCTGCATCCGCACATCCGTATGTGGCACTTTTGTTCTCCATAGTACTGCCGCTGCCCATGCGAACTCCAGATACCATGCTGCCGGGTACAGCCAGTAGACACGGTGCATCTGAAAATAATGCAAAAATCCCGTGGCATTGTTTTTCCAGTCAACCACTGCCGTCAAATGACAAAATGCATAAAACAGGGCTATGGCGATCAAGAATAAAAAGTTGATCACAGCTGCCTTATAAAGGATCCGGTCGGTCTCTTCCTTTTTACAAAATGCTCCCAGGATCAGGAACAAAATAATGGGCAATATCAAATATTTATGTAACGACGGTGCGTGCTGTGAGCTGTTTAGAAAAACGCTCCGGAAGGTCTCAAAAAACGGCGTTGCGGAGGATATCATTTCCTCCCGGTGGCTGACATAGCTGCTGTTACCAATGAGTATCTCCAGGATCAGCGCCCTGTTAACGATCATATACGTTAACAGCAACTCTCCAAATCCCCATAGCGGCCATGAATTCTTTCTTTTTAGGATCACAGCGATGATGATCGCCAGGAGCCACAGACCTAACACCACATACCCGGTACATACCAGATGGCTGGTCAACCCAAACAACAACGTAGACAGCACAGCGAAAATGAATCTTTTTCGCTTCCAAAAACATAAAAATGCATATATTACCAAAGGAATCCCAAATTCTGTAAGACCGTAGATCGGGTATAAAGGCAATACACAAAAGCAGCTCCCGGCGATCACCGCCAAAATACTACTCTGCGTACTCTCTTTCACCAACAAATACATTCCGGCAAAGGCAATCAGAAAGCAAATAATATATTGCAGCAGAAATGCGATTCTGGGTGAATACAGAATATACAACGGAAGGAACAAGATTGCAGAAGGCTGCATCCCGCTGGCATTGACACCACCAAGCATTTCCGGATATACATTACTTCCATCCAGGAAATGCCTTGCCGGAAGTATATAATTCATAATACTTTCATCTAATTGATCGTTGATCTCAAAGATACAACCCTTTCCCAGAATAAAGTAAGGCAGAAAAAAGATTGCTGCAATGATCAGCCCCAGCCACCACAAGGGAAGCTGATCGATGCGAAGCAGTTCTTTTTCCACTCTGTTATATGCTCTGATTAAAATATTTTTCACTCTGCTCATTCTGTTTACTCCTGTAGGTCAAGCTTCCGGTCAAAATAATAAATACGATATTTTCCCCCATGTGATACGGTCAGTTCCTCTTCAGGTACCCCTATCGTTCCGGTTTTTTCTTCCAGATACGGCAGGATTTCCTCAAGAGCCTCTACCCCGAAATCATACAGGATCACATAAAAACCATTTTGATCATCTGTAAAATACTGCTTCATGGCCTGTTTCATGACCGGACTATAGGAAAACCACGTACCTGATACCATGTAATTATGAGGTCCGTTAAATCGATTATCCAATACCGCCCCCATATAATAGCTGAACGAAAAAGAATCCATCAGATAATTGCATTCGGGATGGCTGTCTACATAATCGTAAAGCTCCACCAATCCCTGCATATATTGTTCCATGCCTTCATTCTGACTTTTCAAAAAACGATACTGTTGTCTGCCACTCTGATATCCCATAAATATCAGGATCATACACGCAAAAACCGCACCTGCTTTTTTCCATATGCTCTTCTGCTCCACGGTCACGATTGCCACCAGCATGACCGTCAGGTAGATTGCAGCTTCTCCAAAATACAAGGGCAGAATCACTCTGTCAGGCATTCGCCCTTTATAGATCAGATATCCCCATATCACAAAAGACCCCACTTTGACCAAAGACACCGGTATCAGATAAAGATATTGTCCGTAAATAACTATAAGAATACCTGCAACAATAAACGAAGCCACTGTAATTCTGTTTCCATCCCACACACCGTCTTTCAGCATCACCTGCTGATAGGTTTTCAAGACTTCCCCAATTTCAGGAAATCTGTATTTTGCTTTGGCATATGCTGCTATTTTTTCTGCACATTCCGTATTGAGATTTCCATCTAATATGATATATCCCTTGTAAGCTTCATACTCAGCCCTGCTCACACCATACTCGCTGAGAATGTCTGAGACCTCTTCATATTCCGGTTTTCCATAATAATCAAACATTTCTGTTCTGGCATTATTATATCGAAGATATTCTTTCCATTCCGCATTATGATAGCCAACTACAGTTCCCAGCTCTCCCAGAGCAAAACAGCCTATGACTATCCCCAGGGTCAGAAGCAGAAATCTGATCTTATCCCGCACATTTTTTCTCTTATCTGTCAGAAGCAATCCGGCAATTGCCGAAAGCCCCAAAGGCTGCAGCATTAGCATAGCATCTCGGCGGAGCAGACAGGCAAGCAGCATAAAAACTGCAAATACCAGGAATTTCCAGGAATCCCTGCCGGGCATATATATTGCACACAGCAAGTAAACGTATCCTGCAACAGCCAGCACGATTGCCGTGGATGTATATTGGATTTTTGCAACGGAATAAAAATTCTGCAAAAACAAGGTCATTACGATTCCGATACTGATCAGAATTTTTAATTTACTTCTGCCAAGTTTGATCACCGTGTCAAGGATCAATACATAAGACATCATGTGAAACAGTAAAAGCATCAGACCATACCACGGGATCTGCAGCGTAATCCGGTATAAACCGGACAAAAGCACAGACAGCCAATAATTTACATATACCGTATGCGCATCCGGTCGTCCTCCAAAGGCTCCACTCAGTATTTCTGTAATATTTCTGTCGTCATTACTTTCAAAATATATCCCCGCACGAAAATAAACCGCCAGAAGCATAGCAGCAGCAATCCCGACAGACATGCCAAAACGTGCTAACTGATATGTTCTTTCTTTCTCTTTAGAAATGAACAATAATATAGTCCCCCTTATCCACGATATATCCATCCTGTGGATATTCCGGCAGCTTCAGTGACTCTTCTTCCGCCTCCGCATATCTGTCGATATCCCCGCAAGCCACCAGTGAATGCCCGTGCATTGCGAAAAACTTTACCAGCTCCGCATCGGAATCAAAGGCATAACGGCCCCAGTCGATGACCGACAATGCCGGTGTCTGCGCCACCCACACACCTTTGGAACCACGATTGTATTTGTCCAGCAGATCCGGATCGATGAGATCCGTAAGTCGTTTCATCTTATAATATTTGCTATCGCCGTAGCTTACATAGGCATCCTTGACGATGCTGTAAGGAATTTCATAATTTCCCGTGAAGATCACCGGTTTGGAAGTATCAAAATCCCGCTCCAGATCCAGTGCGATCTGATCGACCGTCTGCACCGCCGCATCGTATTTCTGTTTATCAATGTAGAACCATTTCGTCATATCCATGCACTGGTTCCAGACGATCACCGCCAGCACAAGAATCGCAATCCCGCGCACGCCACGGCAAATGCGACTATTTTGAGACTTCTGTGTTTTCCGTTCCCACCATGCTGTCACCTTCCATACCGCATAGACAAAAAGCAGCACTCCGTATCCGCAGAAAATGGGCAAAAACTGTGCCGAACGGTACAGTGTTGCCTTTCCTTCGATAAATAACAGCGAAAATGCCGCCAGATAAGCCGTCGGCAGGAGGATCAGGGCCCACAGGTCTCTGCCGCGGATCACCCGCACCAGGGTAACCACTGTAATTACGACCGCCGATAACACAAAAATCCGGATTGGCAGATAAGCATAAGCAAACACACCGTACAATACAAAAGTACGTTTCAGGATCATGATCAGCTCGCCGAAGGCTCCGGTCTGCACCATCCAGCCTAACATCTCCGTCACGGAACGCTGTACCGCTTCTCCCTGTAAATATTCCAGATGAAATACCTTCGTCACGACGGCAATCATCAGGCTGCGCAATATGATTGCCAAAAGTGCCGCTGCCGCACCGGCGGCCAATACTGCAAAGATACCTGCCTCCATGCCACAGTGCTTCACTGTGCTGTTCTCAGGCCTGCTTTTTTCCGACTTTTTTGTTCTTCTGCTGCAGCATACAGTTTCCATGCATATCCGCTCTGCCAGCAGAAGCAGCAGAAGTCCCGCCAGCCACAGAATCATAAAGGACTCATAACAGCCCATGGCAATCCATAAAAATACCGCAGCTGCCGCAAGCTTCGTCACCGCCGGGCAGTCCGGCTTCTCCCCAAGACCCGATCCCTTGCGCTGCTTCCGGATACTGAGCTGCCACTCCCTCATACAGCACAGACTGACTGCACAGCTCAGATATCCGATGGCTATCCCATTGTGGAGAAAATATGTGAATACTTCGCTGATCAACGGACAGGATACAAATACTGCTGCGAAATAAGCATATCCCGTCATCGGGATCTTCTCACCGAACACCGAATAGAACAATGCCGACCACACGATTGCCGCCGCGGTCAGAAGCAGTACCGCTGCAAAATCCGTTACAAACGGGGCAAATTCCGCCAGGGATATCACTTTATTCAGCAGAAACAATACCCACCGCCCCACAATGGCGATCAGTCCCTCTTCAAAATAGTATAAAGATGGGGTGTCATCGATACCGATGGTAACATTTGTTACCTTATAACCGTACGCACATCCTGCTGTAAGCAGCAGGATGCCCATATACAGCCGGTTCCCACATAGCTTATGAAGCATCCCATTCCAGTCTGCTGTTGTTTTCGTTTCTCTGTATTTCTCCATTCGTTTTTGTCTGCCCCTGTTCCTGATCTTATTGCTGCTGTTCTATCGTCTTCGGCTCTAAGCGATATATCACAAAATCGTAATACATATAATGGAATTCCAACGCTTCTTCGTAGTCATATTCGTCCTCCAGTTCATTGGGTGTTCCCCCCTGAAAACAGATATACCAGAGATTCTCGTAGGAATCCAGCTGACTGTAATCCGTGAGTGCGTCCGTATTCACGAAAGGAAGACTGTATAATTTATAGCCGATGATATAATAATGCAGCTCCGGATGATATACATTCAGGAAGATCGTATGCGTATAAGGTCCGATGACCGCATCGTTGTCCGTCATCTGGGTCTCCACAAAATTCTCATAAATCTCCAGGCCTCCGTCGTACTCCAGACGGAGCTCCGAGCTGTACTGAAGCAGGAAACACAGACAGGCCGTACCGAGGATGCCACCGGTCCACCATTTTCTCCCATTTGTGCCACTGCTCTCCAGGATCTGTGCGAATCCCACCGCGTACCACAGCATGACGAAACCCATGCCCGGAAATGCATAACGCCCCATGAAGCAATTATTGACGGTAGCAGAGATCACCCCTCCCACGATTCCAGTGAGGGCAAACGCCGCTGCCGCGATGGCCGGAGCTGCATTATGATGCTGGCGTACCCAGTCCACGGCGCCATAACTCAATACCAGGCACAGTGCCATCCCCAGCAGCACCACAATGCCGATGGGTGTCTCCACCGCGGAAAACCATTCCTTGAAATAATCCATCACGGAATTCAGAGTCGCCAGTTCTGCGGTAGAACCGTCATCATAGCGCATCCGCAGGATGAACTGTCTGCAGGTCACCGCCAGCCAGGGGGAGAACACGATTGCCACTGTGAAGCCGGAGATAAAAAATCCCTTTACCAGATCCTTTCTGCGGCAGATCCCAATCGCCGCCAGGAAAAGCATATAAAATAAAAAGGTCTGTATCAATGCAAACGTATGACAGTACACCGTACAGATGCTCGCCACACAGAAAATGATCCATTTTCTCCGGGTCGCTTCCCGAAAAATATCATAAGCCGAAAGTCCCGCCAGTGTCAGGAAAAACAATGCCATGGCATACATCCGCACATTTCCCGCTTGCACACTGAAAATAGGCATTAACAGGGAAAATGTCATAAAATATACCGAAATTTTCCGATCAAACAGCTTCGCCACGTAATATTTTCCCAGCAGCATATATCCGGTCATAAAAAGCACAGACAACAGCTTCAGTGACCAGAAATGGGTCCCACCGCCGCACAGATGATAAAACAGCTTCAGGATGACATAATAGAACGGCGAATGATCATCCGTCGCCGTAATATAGATCAGCCGTTTCCAGGGCAGGGATACCATCGACGCAGAATACGCTTCATCATACCAGAGGTTATTCCGGATGCTGAAAGCTCCCCAGAGGAGCAGCGCGATCACCGGAAGCGCATGCCACAGCAGCAGCCAACCTTTTGTCCGTATAAAATTATCTGTTTTCCTGCTGCATGTCTCCATGGAACCTTCTGTCCTTCCGCTTCCTATCTTCTTATATTCCCTGGCCTGGCTGCCAGCGGATGATCATGTGCTCCGCACTCCCACAATCCTCAATATCTGCGATACAGCACCATATCCGCATCTCTTCCCAGTTCTTCATACCCTTGTTCGCGGCACTGCCCGTCGATCTCTCCGCCGCTTACCGTAGCCAGATATCTGCTCTGAAGCTCCGTCAGATGCTCCAGAAGATATTCTTTCTCACAGCAGCTGATACCAAATCCTTCCGGTACTCCATACAGAAGCTGCCATTTCAGATTTCGGTTGCCCTCCGGCGTATCGTCCCCGAAGGTCCAGATCACCACATTATCGTAATTCGGTACCTGATCGGTACTCATGACCAGATTCTCCGCGAAGACCTGTCTCCAATATTCCACCTGTGCTTCCCGCTCTTCCGTGACATACGGTACCTGATAATCATAAGGCTCCACCGCCTTGTAACTGTACAGATACAGGAAAGCTGCTCCCAAAAGCACCGCTTTCTTATAGTATCTGGTCTGAAGCATACTCACGATGAAAATTCCCGCCGCAATAAAAGTCAGGAAATGTTTGCTTCCTTCCACCATTTTATACATCAGCAGATGGGCAAACAGCATCGCGATCAGACTGAAGGCGAAATGCACTTCTATGATCAGCTGGTTACGCAGCCCGGTCTGTTTCTCCCTGCGGTATGCTCTGAGATCCAGAAAACTCTGCACCAGCAGAATGGCAAGCAGCAACAGATAACCGTCAAAAAAGGCTCCGGAAGCCAGGCCGCTCTTCATACCGGACACACAATGTCTGTAGAATTCCAGGCCCTTCCAGTGCAGTGTTCCGAAGAAATTCCGAAAGCCGGCACCGATGCCGTCGGTGAAAAATGTCGTGATCCAGTCTGTATAGAAAAGCGGCGTAAAATATTCCGCGCCCAGATAGTGCTTGATCAGCACATACACGACTCCCGTACAGGCCACCACGGAAACGGAAACGATCCAGCCGCTCTTACGGCTTCTGCGGATCCGGAAAAAGCAGGCCAGCAGCAAAAACAAAAGCATGTACGGCCGCATCAGGGTCAACAATACCGAGACAATAAACATAGCAATCAGCTTGCCATTTGTCTCCTTATTCAGATAGGAAAAAGCCAGTCCGTAAAACAGAATCAGCATGCCAAAGCAGATGACCTCCGGCATACCGGACAGCATGTATCTGGTGAACAGTGTGTACAGGCTGAAAAGCACCGTCAGGATGCCCAGCTGCTTCCAGGTGGGTTTCACCAGCCATACGAACACGAACATGGTGATCGTCAGCAGTACGATATTACAGATCACCGGTGACAGCAGATTCCAGCCGAACACCAGTCCCCACAGGATCCAGGGAAATACCAGCACGGGACTCCAGGCTGCGAAAGACAGCTGCAGCGCATGACTTTCGTTAAATCCGAAATACCCTCTGGGAAATCCGTATTTCACAATGCTTTCGACCTGTTTAAAATAAAACAGTTCATCGTTCCATTCCGAAGAAGGCAGATACACCTGTCCGATGCTCCTCCCCTCTGCCGCCGTCCGCACCAGACAGCACACCACGGGAAGCAGCGCCATCAGTACCGCCTTCACCAGTGTCAGATATCTTTTATCCTGTTTCCACCAGTCCATAAATTGCTCTTTCTTCATAAAAATATTTCTCTCCCTATTCCTCCAGATGGATCTTCTCACGGATCACATACTGGGGAGAATTATTCATGCTGATGTAGATACGTCCCACATATTCTCCGATCAGTCCCAGCATGATCATGATCATGCCGCCGAAAAATACCAGTGCCGCCATCAATGCGCTGAAGCCCATAGGGACATTGGGATTCACCAGTCTCTTGATGATCGTATAGATTCCATAGAGAAAACCCAGTCCTGCGAAGCCCACACCGAGAGATGTGGCGATCCGCAGCGGTTTCACGGAAAATGCCGTAAATCCGTTGAACCATAATCCCAGCAGCTTCTTGAGCGTATAACCGGAATTGCCCTCTTCCCGCTCTCTGTGACACACCGGCACGTTGGTAATGTTTTTCGTGGCACGGAGCACCAGTCCGATGACATAAGGATACGAATTCTCATAGCGGATCATATCCTCCACCACGAACCGCTTCACCGCAAAATAGCTGGAAATATACAGATTCGCAGGCTTGTTTAACATCATCCGCGTCATCAGCTCATTGACCTTGCTGCCCAGATTCCGGAATGCGGAGTGCTGCTTGTGTTCATAACTGGCATAGACAGCATCAAAGCCTTCCTCCAGCTTATTTAGCAGCTTATCCACTTCATCGGCGGGGGTCTGTCCGTCATCATCCAGGCACACCACATAATCTCCGTCGGAATGCCGTAGTCCTGCCATCAATGCCGCATGCTGTCCGAAATTCCTGGCGAAGCCGATGCCCTTGATATTATCGTATTTTTCACACAGATCCCGGATCGTTTCCATGGTATTGTCCGGGGATGCATCATTCACCAGAAAAATATCATACGTATACTGTGTCAGTTCCTGCATTTTTTCGCGGATCTCCGTAACCACATGGGGCAGCGTATGCTCCGAACGGTAGCAGGGGATCACAAAACTTACTTTTTTGATTCTGTCCATTTTTTGTTGCTCGCTCCTTCTTAATCTGCCGGATTCACGGCTGCCATCCAGACAATATCCCGGTACACACCGTCAATACACACATCGTCTCTTAACAGTCCTTCTCTGACGAAGCCTGCTTTTTCATAGCTTCGGATCGCCTGCAGGTTCTCCGACAATGCCCGCAGGTAGACTCTGTGCAGCTTTTCCTGCTCAAAACAGTACCGTAACATCAGCTTCGCTGCCGCTGTGCCGATCCCGCGGCCTCGGGCGCTCTCTTCTCCGATGAAGATTCCATACTCCGCCTTATTGTGATGTCTGTCAATATCCCGGATATACACAGATCCCAACGGCTTATCTCCTTCCAGATCACAGATGATCATCTGCACCACATCTCCGGTCTCCACATGGGTCCGGATCCAGTGCTCATGGGACTGTCTGGTAAAAAGCTCCTGATAGATAAAATTTTTACGCACGGCATCGCTGTTACGCCATGCCACGATACGGTCCGTATCCTCATAGGTCATGAGGCGCAGACAGATCCCGGCCTGCGTATCCCGGTAGTTCTCAGAAATTGCTTTCGAGGTTTTATTTTCCAATCTTTTATTGTCTGCTGTTACTGTCTGCATTGTGATCTCCTTACTGTCTGTAAGCATTACACAGCTCGATGACTCTCCGGATCTCATCCTCCCGCATCTCGGGGAACAGCGGCAGTGTCACACAATGTGCTGCCAGGTATTCCGCATTCGGGCAGTCTCCCGGCTTATAACCAAGGTTTGCATATGCCTTCTGTAAATGGCAGGGCACCGGATAATGCATGTTGCATTCCACATCATTGTCTGCCATATACTTCACAAAATCATCGTGATCCGGTACCGTGATGACGAACAGATGGAACACCGGTGTGGTGTTCTCCGGATGATGCTGCATGGTGATCAGAGGATTCGTGATCTCCCGGATATAGCGGTGTCCGATCTCCTGACGTCTCTTCGTCCACTCCGGCAGATATTTCAGGCTGACGCTCAATACCGCACCCTGCAGTCCCTCCAGTCGATAATTATATCCAATCTCATCATGATAATAACGCACATCGCAGCCCTGATTTTTCAGGCGGTCGATATGCTTATAGTACTCTTCCTTCTCACAGGTGACACTTCCGCCTTCTCCGAAAGCATAGAGGTTTTTGCCCGGATAGAAGCTGAAGCATGCCAGATCTCCCAGGGTTCCCACATTTTTCCCCTCAAACTGTGCCCCGTGGGCCTGTGCGCAATCTTCCACCACGAACAGTCCGTGACGGTCTGCGATCTCGCGCACGCCTGCATAATCAAAGGGCTGGCCATAGAGATGGACACCGATGATTCCCTTCGTCCTCTCCGTGATCTTCGTTTCCAGCACGGAAGGATCAATCTCCCAGGTATCCGGCGTACAATCTGCGAACACCGGCGTGGCTCCCGTATAGCTGACGCCCCATGCTGTCGCGATATAAGTATTGGCAGGAACAATGACCTCATCTCCGGGGCCTACGCCCAGCGCCAGCATCGCCAGATGCAATGCGGAAGTACCGTTGTTCACACCGCTGGCATATTTACTGCCCACGTAAGCAGCAAATTCCTTGTCAAATGCATCTGCATATTTGCCTCCGGAAAAAGCTGTCTCACGACATACCTTCTCGATAGCTTCTCTGTAAGCATCTTCATGGGCTTTTACATCCCTCGTCAGATCGATTCTCTTAATATGTGCCATTTTTTGTCCTTCTCTCTTACCTGTTGTCATTTCATTTACATCGTTTCTAAACTCGCACGATGTACATTTCTTCTCTTATTTTCAATCTTTCACCGGGATTATCCGGCATCTTATATATGCTTCTTAATATAAAACTCGTTGAACAGTCTCGCAATCTGCACCAGATAATTGCAGATCGTCTTGAACACTTTTACCGTAGTATTATAATCTTCCTGCCACTCCACCGGATAATCCAGTATGGTCACTCCTCTTTTCTCCGCCCGGAGCAGGAATTCGATCATGTAGAACCATCCGTTATCCCGGCTGCAGCCCTCGATCAGTGAAAGTGCCGTCTCTCTGCGGACAAACGTGAATCCGCAGATGGCATCCGTGGATTTCATCCGTAAGAACAGCTTTAACAGAATCAAAAGTCCCTGGGATGTGATCCTGCGGTACCATTTTCTGCCCCTGGTATCGGATTCTCTGGCAAAACGGCTGCCGTTGATATACTGGATCTCGGGTTGCGTCTCGAAGAGGTGAATAGCCTCTCCCAGATGCCTGATATTGGTGGAAAGGTCGATGTCCATATAGCCTACCACATCGCCGTGGCTTACTTCCACACCTCTGCGGAATGCGGCGCCCACACCGCGGACATTGATCCTCTCATATTTTACTTTATCATATTTTTTACACAGATTTTCTGCGATCTGCGGTGTCTCATCCTCGGAACCGTTATCCACGATAATGATCTCATAGTCTTCAAAAGCAATGCTTTGCAGATATTCCACCGTGCGGGTCACACCGCTCTCTAAGCGCAGACGTTCATTTAATACCGGAAAAATAATCGTAAACATCATTTTGTCAGTTTTTCCACTCCTTCGATTACGTAGTGCTGTCTCTTAAAGCTCATATTCAGGATCACGGACAGATATTTGAAGATCAGCGTCAGCATGACGGACATCATGAAAAATCCAAACGATATCAGCGTCATGAGACTCATCCAACCTTCCACGGGACGTACCGTGCTGAAGATCGAATACACGATCCAGGCAAACATGATCATCATCACAGAGAACAGGATCGCACTCACCAGCATAGAGAACTTCTCCAGGACATTGGTGAAAATGATCAGCGTATCCAGTGCAAGACTGCTGCGGGTACTGCGCTCCTCCCGGTTCCTGGCACTGCCTGCCTTCTTTTGATTCTCATAGACCAGCGTATCCGCCCTTAGTCCGCAATTCATATACATCGCCTTGCGGTAAGGAATGTACGCATTCATCTGATTCACACGGTTCACTGCGCGGCGGGATATGATACGGAATCTCTCCTGACGCAGCTTATGGGTATTACGGCTTCCCAGATTATATACTGCATAGAACAGCCGCGAGGTCAGTGCCACATCTCTCCCCGGAGCGGCTGCCACCACATCATAGCCTTCCAGCGCTCTGTAATAAACATCCATGATCAGTGACGGCTCAAAATCCGGCAGGCATCTGTCGAATTCGAACAGGAAATCTCCCACTGCCAGGTCTCTTCCGGCATTCATGGCCATCTCGACTCCCTGATAAAAGCTTAAATTGATCATGCTCACCACATGATTTCCTCTGCTTTCTTCCAGAAATCGATGGATCTCCTCGATGGTATTGTCCATGCAGCAGTCATTCACACAGACGATCTCATATTTTTCGAAATGTTCTTCCATAGTGCCACAGACCGTGTTCAGAAAATCACGGATGTGCGCACCGTCGTTGTGCAGATACAGCACACAGGATACAAAATTTTTCTCTTTATTCAGGATTGCGGTTCTCTCCATAACGTTTCCCCTATATCTATTATTTATAATCTCTCGGAATGGTTATCCTAATCTAAAAAAGGATCCAGGTCATATACCGTGTTGATCTTGCCGGATAAGACGCTGATGAAGGTGGGACTTTCAGATAATGCCCGGATCACAGTAGGTCTCGAATCATCGATCTCCGAAGCCTTCAGGATCGGCTTCATGGAGAACAGTGATCTCTCATAGCGGAATGTATACTCTTCCCGCAGATACTTTCTCGCCAGCGTAGACATATACTCCCAGGCACTCTCCGGTCTGCCGGGACAGTCGTTGCAATTCCCCAGCCAGCCGCCTCTGCAGATATTGCCGTCCGCTCCCACACAGGAGAACTGCGGCGTAGCATCGTAGCTTGTCTTATGTGGTGTAAAAGTCACCGAAGTCAGGGAATGATATCCCGTCCTGCCGAAAGGCATAATGGAGAAAAACGGTCCATCCATTACCGTAAATCCAATGTCCCTGAGCTTGTCCCCCGGCTTGCACAGGATGATTTCACATAATTCATACTTCAGTCCGAAGGGTTCTGCTGTGACTCCCTTTACCTTTTCCAGCACCTGATTCACGGAAGCGTAAGTGGCATTCAGCACAAACGGTGCCCGGTACACCTCTCTATGGTCCTCATGCAATGCGGTGATCTCATAGCAGTCCGATTGTTTTACGATCTCTGTGATCTGCCGCCCGAAGTGCAGCTTCACTCCCGGATATTTCGCGATCTCCTCCATCAGATGATCCCGCAGGATATGGGCATCGTAGGTATACTCCTCGGTGAGAAAAGCTCCGTCGCACAGCCCCGGCTGGAAATATTCTTCCACAGGAAGCGCCTTACAGGGGATCCCGCCATCCCGGCAGAACTTCAAAAATTCCGCCGCATCCGTCCAGGAAAAATGAGCGGAAGTGGCATAAATCTGTTGAAACGCGGTATGAAGACAGAAGGAATAGTCCTCTGTAAAACGCTTGAAATATCCGGCGGATTTCATGGCCGTAGATAGAGACCTCGGGTAGTGATATCCCATGTGTACCCGGGCCTGATTGATATATGTGGCTCTGGTAAAAGGAGCCTCTTCCATCTCCAGCACCTCTACCTGTTGCCCTCTTTTTGCACAATACAGCGCCGCATACAATCCATACAGCCCTGCTCCTATGATCAGTTTGTCCATTTCTCTATCCTATCTCTGTCCCTGTTTTATCTCTGTCTCTGTTTTCTCATTTTCCGTCTTCCGGCCTGTTCCGCACATCAGCGCCACCAGATACGGCAGTGCCAGCATCACCGGATAGACATATCGCATCTGCACCGTGGGGCCTAACAGCATCGTCCCATAATATCCGGCGATCACCGCCAGTGGCAGACAGTATCGCTTTCTGTCCACGATCACAAGTATCGCCGCCAGCGCCAGATACAGCCACAGATAACTGCCTGGCACGAACAAATATTTCAGTACCGGAAGCTCCAGATAACCGTTCCCGTCCGCCCATGTCTCCAGGCGGTCATACAGTCCCGGCCATTTGCTGTCTTTGTAGATCCCTCTGTTGTTCAGGGTATCTTCTTCCCATCGTGTCTGTATATATCCGAGGCCCTCTCTCCCCTGCACTTCATTCACCGCCGCATGGGTGACATCAAAGGGAGATAAAAATCCTGCATCCACTGCCAGTGCGGCATTGATCATATCTCCGGGATAAGCTTTCAGCAGATGAAAATAGGTCCGCAGGAAATCTCCCGAGCGATAACGCACCACATACGTGTTGGTATGTCGCTTTACCGGATCCGCGATGCCGGGATCATAATCCCTGTAAGCCTCATCCAATATAAAATCATTCACCAGTGCCCGATCCTGCTCCGACATGGTACCGTCATCCTCAGGGAGTACTCCCACTCCTCCGTGGTAGATCATGCAGCGGGCCATCTGCTGGATCGGCATACTCAGCATCTCTCTCCTGTCTCCCTGTTCCGCGTGCGTTGCGGAGAACACTGCGGACAGCACAAAAAGCCCTATACAGAAAGCTGCCACACTTACCGTAAACAGTCTCCCCCAGAGCTTCCTCGCTCTTTTTCCAAAGCATACTGCCAGAAAAAGAAATGCTAATAGTACAATCATAGCATATTTTCCGTTATTGCGAAACAGTATCATTCCCACTGTTCCGATAAAAAACAGCAGATCCCGGACTCCGGGACGCCATTCCCTGCGGTCCTCCAGCAACAGATCCGTCAGACTGATCAGCTGCAGCAGTAAAAAAGCACTGAATACCGTATCTTTTGTCATGCTGACACTCATATACCAGTGGAACGGGAAAAACATTCCAAGCAGCAGCATCACGATCTGCCAGCCTGCCGCCACCTGCCGTCTGTGCAATACCAGCACACCGTAGGACATGCTGCCCGCCAGCAGCAGCATCTGCAGCGCAGTGTACAGTGCCATTCCGGCATTCATACTTCCGCACAGCTGCGTTCCCAGCCACAGCATTCCCTGTAAAAGCAGTGTGTGCACGATCGGATGATGATCAAAATAATAATGCTCCACAATCTGTCCGGTCTGTACCGGTGCATCATAGGCACAGATTCCCGGGTAATATGCCAGATATACCGGAAGCCATGCAAGGCAAAGCAATAACAGGCTTCCGAAAAACACCTGTGCCCCGGAGCGTCTCTGTATCCACGCGGCAGATCTGCCGAACACAGCATTGTCTTTACCGGCACCGTTCCTTCCACCGTTGCAGTCACCCTCTGGTGCCGGCCGCTCTGCCACACGATAGACCACAAACGCTCCGATCACACCCAGTAGGCATCCCAAAAGCACGGTCCACAGCAGAGTGCTTCCCACATATCCGGCCGTCCACAGGATATTGCCCGCAGCCGCCAGATCTTTTTCCGTTTTTACGAAAAATACAAACAGACATCCCAGAACGCAAAGCAGCACACCGCCTCTGCGTCTGGGAAGTATTCTCTTCTCCTGCATATTATAATCCTTTACGTTCCTGATGTTCCCCATGCACACGGTTCAGACGATACTCGAAATCCTTCCGGTCCTTGGCCGCCATAACTTCCAGCATCATACCGGAGAAAAACGACTGGATCCCCGCCAGCAGAATGAATCCGCAGGCGATCAGCGTCGGGAATCTCGGCACCAGTCCCGTATTCAGATACTCCAAAAATACCGGCACAAACAATATCACCGACACCACTACCAGCAAAAATGCCAGCATGCCGAAGAAATGCATGGGTTTATAGTTTTTATACAGCTGCAGCATCTTGCGGATCACGCGGAAACCGTCACTGTAAGTGTTCAGCTTGGACTCGCTGCCCTGGGGACGGTCACGATATTCCACCACCACATTCTCTACCTGCATGTTATAGTTCACCGCATGGATCGTCATCTCCGTCTCGATCTCAAATCCTTTGGAGAATACCGGGAATGTCTTCACGAATTCATAACTGAACGCGCGATAACCGGTCATGATGTCCTTGATATCGGAATGAAACAGGCCGTTGATCCCCGCACGCATCAGACTGTTGCCGAAATTATGAAACGGCCGCTTATTTTCCGTAAAATAAGTAGACGACAGGCGGTCTCCCACCACCATATCCGCCTGATGCTCCAAAACCTTTGCCACCATCTCCCGGGCACAATCCAAAGGATACGTGTCATCTCCGTCGATCATAAGATAACATTCCGCATCAATCTCACGAAACATTCTGCGGATCACGTTTCCCTTTCCCTGGGCATATTCATGACGTATGATCGCTCCCGCTTCCGTTGCCAGTTCCACGGTACGGTCGGTGGAATTATTGTCATATACATAAGTCACCGCCTCCGGCAGGAACTTTTTCACATCGGATACCACCTTGGCGATCGTCTTCTCTTCATTGTAGCAAGGGATCAGTACTGCAATTTTATCCATTTTCCATTCCTCTTATCTCTGCGTGTTAAAAGTGCTTATACAAAGTTTATTGTACCACGCTTACTCCATTACAGCCACTATTTTTGCTTTTTCCCGCGTATTTTTCTTGGGGGTGGGCAAAAGCTATGATATAATGAGCGCAAGTGAGCTAATATGCTTGCATAATCGGAATTTGTTGTGGTTACGGAGGAATTGTTTCCATGAGTGGATCTCAGAACAGATCTTGTTGCAATATCATTTACCGTCTGGGGCTTAACATTGTCATGCTTCTGACACTGTTGCTTTCCATGCTGCTGTTCGCCGGCAGCTTTCTCACGACCTGCTATGCCGACAATATGGAGACCCAACAGGTTCTGCTGCGTCCGGACAATCCCCTGTGGAATCTGTTGGAGCTGGCAGGCTTCGGATTACTGTTTTGCGGATGTCTGTATCTGTATGAAAAAATAGGAGAGAAATTCCGTCGCGGACTGCTCGTTTTTACTTTGACCTTTGTATTTGGGCTTGGTATCCTGCTGATCCTCTTCGGACGCACGGTTCCCGCAGCGGATGCTCTGTCTGTATACAATGCGGCTGCGGAGTGGATCCTGGGAAATACTGATATTATCCACCCCACCGTTTCTTATCTGTCTTATTATCCACAGCAGATCGGGCTGATGGCTTTTTTGGAGCTGTTGCTCCGGATCTGGAATCTCACCGGCCTGTCCGTACCGGCCTGGCACTTTATCAAGCTGGTCTATGTCTGTCTGTTGTGTGGGGCGATCTGGTTCCAATATCTGTCGCTGCAATATCTGTGGCCGGAGAATTACAAGAAGATCTCCTGCTGTTATCTCGTCTTGGTATGCTGTAACCTGCCCATGATCATGTACAGCTCCTTCGTCTACGGCGAGATTCCTTCCTTCGCCGCATTGTCGGTGGGATGCTATCTGCTGTTGAGGTTGCTGGGCAGCTCCTCTCCGGACAGTTCCTATCGGGACAACGTCTCCCCGGGCGGCTCCT
This sequence comes from Simiaoa sunii, assembly GCF_014337175.1. Classification (GTDB taxonomy): domain Bacteria; phylum Bacillota; class Clostridia; order Lachnospirales; family Lachnospiraceae; genus Acetatifactor; species Acetatifactor intestinalis. The sequence continues at coordinate 2,996,425 of NZ_CP060633.1, forward strand.
CTCCGGACAGCTCCTATCGGAACAACGTCTCCCCGGGCGGCTCCTCTCCGGACAGCTCCTACCGGGACAACGTCTCCCGAAATGATGCGCCCTCAGTCACCGCCTACGATTACGTCCCCCGCATGCTCCGTCAGATACTTTTCACAGGCTTCGGCAGTATCCTGTTCCTCACACTGTCTGTGATGCTGCGCAAGAATTCACTGATCCCTGTGATCGCAGTGTTGCTGGTGCTGTTGTTCGAGGCATTGCGTCCGGGGCGGAACGGTAAGATGCGTCTGGGACTGCTCATCATGGCGGTATGTCTTGCTGTTACTTCTGTGGGGATTCTGCCGCTGGTACAGAAATGTTATGAGAAAAAGGCGGGGAACACGTTAAGCTCCGGAGTCACCGCCATGTCATATCTCGCCATGGGTATGCAGGAAGCTTCCCGCGGCTGCGGTTGGTATAACGGCTTCAATATCGATACTTACGATACCGCCGGCATGGATACTGCTCTCGCCAACGAGATCAGCCGTCTGGCGATCGACGAGCGCCTGACCTATTTCCGGGAACATCCCGGCTACACAGCGGACTTCTATCTTCACAAACATTTATCCCAGTGGGCAGACGGCACCTATGCCAGCAGACAGGCTACCCTGGCTACCTACGGAGGACGGAGTGCATTTTTTAAGGAAGTCTATGAAGGTTCTCTCAGTGGGGGATATATCGAATGGTGCAATGCATGGCAGAATGTTCTGTATCTGGGCGTGTTGGTGTTCTGTATCGACAGTCTTAAGAAACGTCGGAAGTCCAAAGTTGTCGGGCACATGGCTGACCAAACGGCGGGGCAGCATGGTGCGGATCAGCTCGGTGCGGACCGGCATGGCGCGGATCGGCATGGCGCGGATCAGCATGGCGCGGATCGACATGGCGCGGATCGACTTGGTGCGGATCGGCATGGCGCGGATCGGCATGGCGCGGACCGGCATGGCGCGGATCGACTTGGTGCGGATCGGCTCTACGTCTACGTCGGCCTCATTGCCGTACTGGGAGGTTTTCTGTTCCACATCTTCTGGGAAGCCAATTCGCGGTATATCTTCTCTTACAGCCTGTTGCTGATGCCCTACTGCGGGGCCGGAGTCTATACCGGGATCTGCCGGATACGGGATTGGGTACGGTCGAGATTTCATTAACATTTTCCATGCAGTATTATACTTGCATTGTTAACGTAGGGTTGCCGCCGGCTAGGCGAACTCCTTCTGTACCCTTCTTCTGCCTCAGCGTGGGCACAGATGACAGGAGCAAGCTTCTCTGTACCCTTCTTCCCCCTCAGCGTGGGCACAGATGACAGGATCAAGCTTCTCTGTACCCTTCTTCCCCCTCAGCGTGGGCACAGGGGACAGGCGCAAGCTTCTCTGTGCCCTTCTTCTGCCTCAGCGTGGGCACAGGGGACAGGCGCAAGCTTCTCTGTGCCCTTCTTCTGCCTCAGCGCGGGCACAGGGGACAGGATCAAGCTTCTCTGTACCCTTCTTCTGCCTCAGCGTGGGCACAGATGACAGGAGCAAGCTTCTCTGTGCCCTTCTTCTGCCTCAGCGTGGGCACAGGAGACAGGATCAAGCTTCTCTGTGCCCTTCTTCTGCCTCAGCGTGGGCACAGGAGACAGGATCAAGCTTCTCTGTGCCCTTAAACCAAGGTATGGGGCGTTACACACAAAATTTGATAATTACGCCCCGCATGCCGAAAACTACCGGGGCTTATTTGACTAAATTTGATGATTACGCCCCGCATAACGAATAAGACTGGAATTTGTGCACAAGCGCCCATTGCTGTCCTCACTATGCCTATGCGCGGCTATACTTTCGTAAACTTTCAAGTTAGCAATTTTTCAAAAATGCTACTATTTATACCAAAATCAGCTAAAATAGAAAAAATACATCTATAAAAAGGGCCATTTTTGAAAAACATTGTTTTGGTGCTGAAGGGTGGAATATAATCCTTAAAAATTAAAATTGTCCACTGTTTTGTCCAATTATGCCTTCAATGGTGAAATGGAAGACAGGCAAACAAAAAGACAGTGCTTTGAGCGGCGACTTCGGTGAAGCCCAACTCCCTACACTGTCTTTTTATCATATGCGGCTCATTGCTCACATAAGCTCTCAATTTACATCAATAATACATCGCTCCCTGTAAAAATCCCCAAAAATAATATACTCCACATACGAGGTGCCACAGGTAAGCCAGCCACTGTACTGCTACGACAATCCTTCTCTTCCGGGTGTCGGCATTCGCTGTCGCGCGGAGCAGTACCAGCAGTGCTCCCACAAATGCGAAGAAGATTCCGTACATGTAGCCCCAGGAGAAATTGAAGTCCATCTCCCGGAATCCTTTTTCATACAGGAAGAATGCCATGAGAAAGCTCATCACATACACCTGCCAGGAGAAACGGTAGGTGCTGTCCTTGTGCAGTTCCTTGTAGTTCAGCAGAAGTACCAGGATCGGGAATCCGATGGCCAGTCCGATAGCCAGGGGCAGATTGCCACAATACTGCGCCCAGACATGGCCAAAAGTAAATCCGATGCCGCCTTCCTGTCCCTCCTGCGGTACGAACACTCCCCGGAACTGGTAGAGCAGATCCATAAAAGTCGGGATAAAACATACTCCCAGCCACACCGTGGGGACAAAATTCCGGAATCTGCTGCGGAACATTCTCCACAGCATCAGAATCCCCGCAGCACCGACCAGCACTATGGTAAAACTGGGTTTCGTCATGGTCGCCAGCAGCAGATAAATTGCAAACAGAATATAATCTCTCTTATGCTCTCTGACCGCATTTTTCTGCTCATACACCGGCAACAATTCACCATACTTAAAAAATGCAAGAATTGCGAACGGCCGTGCCGCCATATAAGTGGCGTTGTGGAATGGATTCGGCGTAAATACCCCGAGATATTTGTATTTGATACCGGGGAGATAAATCCCTGTCGGCGGGTATACCATTGACACAAAAAACAGGGATACCGCTACCGTTCCTGTGAGGATACCCGGAAGCCAGGGGTTTCCGGGCATGGCTTCCTGCAGCTTTGCTCCCACATGCTTGTCCAGCATCACCTTCAGAGCGATCATTGCTCCGCTGTTTAACAGCATCGTTGCCAACGCCATGGCCAGTTCCGCTCCGCCGGTAAAGGATCCGGTCACCAGATGAATTGCTGCTGCCAGCTTGAACAAAACCGGGTAAGGAAAGCTGTAGCCGCTGTCCAGTCCCTGCATCTCCAGAATATATGCCTTCATATCGGAATGATACAGTCCCGTTCCCAGCATGCTTTCCACACACTGCCGGTAAAACAGCCAGAACGTAACTGCCGATGCAATGGCTACCAGTGCAGCAAACACCGGAATTTCTATCCAATTTTTCTTATTTTCTTTCAAAATACCATTCCCTGCTACTTTCTGCTTCATTCCGCCATTTCCCATAATCCGGCACTGCTACGGGTATTTCTCGTGTTCCGGCACAGCTACGGGCATTCCCCATGATCCGGCACAGATTGGGCATTCCCCATGATCCGGCACAGATCGGGCATTTCCCATGATCCGGCACGGCTCCGCCCATTGCCGGATCTTATTTCAGCTTCGTGTAATAAGCTACCACCTTTTTCACTGCATGGATCACATCTTCCACATCATCATCCGTCAATCCGTAATACAGAGGAATACTCATCACCTCGTTGTAATACTTCTCCGCATTGGGACACAGTCCCTTCTGATATCCCAGCTTCTCATAATAGGAATGCCAGTAGACCGGCAGGTAATGCACCTGAGGGCAGGTATTTTCCGCATACAGAGCATCGAAAAACTGCCTTCTGTCGCAGTTCAGGTTCTCCAGATTCAGATGCAGCACATACAGATGCCAGGTCGTGTCAGACTCCGGGATCTCCTTCTGCAGGATCAGTTCCGGCATTTTGTCGAACGCTTCATTATAACGCTTATGGATTTCTTTTCTACGCTGTTCAAATGCAGGGAGCTTCTTCAGCTGGCTCAATAGCAATGCCGCCTGGAAATCCGTCATACGATAATTGAAGCCCAGCTCTACCTGCTCGTTGTACCACAGCGCATCGGTGGGATGTACCATTTCTTCCGGGTCCCTCGTAATGCCGTGGGTACGCAGCCGCATCAGATGACGATACAGCTTCTCATCATTAGTCGTTATGGCGCCGCCTTCTCCGCCGGTCACCGTCTTGACCGGATGGAAGCTGAAGCAGGTCATATCTGCCAGGCTTCCCACAGGCTGGCCCTTATATTTCGTGCCGATGGCATGCGCGGCATCCTCGATCAGAATCAGATCGTGCTCCTTACAGATCTCCCGGATCTCATCCAGTTCCACTGCCTGACCGGTGAAATCTACCGCAACGATTGCTTTCGTCCTGGGTGTGATCAGCTTGCGGATGGACGCCGGATCGATATTGTAGGTCTCCGGATCAATATCTGCGAAAACAGGCTTCGCTCCCGCATATAATACACAGTTGGAGGATGCAGCAAAAGTGATCGAGCTTACGATAACCTCATCTCCCTCACCGAAGCCTGCTGCCAGCGCCGCCAGATGCAGTGCGGCGGTACCGTTACATACCACCACTGCGTATTTTGCATGGGTCAGTTCACACAGATGCTGCTCCAACTCCTTCACCTTAGGTCCGCAGGTAATGTAGTCGCTGGTCATGACTGCTGCCACCGCATCCACATCTGCCTGGTCAATATATTGCCGTCCGTAGAAAATTTTATTCTCTCGTACAGGTTTTCCTCCAAAAATAGCTAATTCTTCCATATCCAAATCCTCCCGTCTGATTTTTACTGTATCTATGGTCATAACTTCTCAATTCGTCAGCTAATTTATTAATTTTATCATATCATCATGAGAAAAACAACAATGGTGTTGGCATTGCCCCGCCTGCTGGGGTATAATGAAGCCAGCCGGATTCGCCTGCCTCTACGGCCACCCGGCGATTTACAGAAAGGATCCCCTATCTTATGCGTTCAAATACAACCAAGAAAAAAAATCCATGGAAGCTCTTTACTGCCATCATTATGGTGATACTGATACTCGTTGCGCTTGCTGCGGGAATTTTCTATCTGAAAATATACGAGCCCGGGAAGCGTTCCTCCGACTTTGGCAGATTACAACAGGAATCCTATCAGGGCGTATTTTTGTCCATGTCCGCGCCGGAAGCTTTTCCCGAGTATATCTATCCCACCTATATGGGATACGACGCGGTATGCGGTTCCCACCGGATCGCATCTTTCTCCGACCTGTCCGATTATCTGGAAACGGCCTTCTCCTCCGGAAACGAGGTAACTCATGTCTTCCTCGTGCTGGATCCGCTCTCCCTGTGGAACAGCAGCCTGCACAGCGATGCACGGTTCTCTGCCTCCCTGGACGAAGACCTGCTGTCCTATGTGGATACCTACGCCGGTGCCGAATTCACGGTCATTTTCTCTGCGCCTTCCCTGGAATACTGGCAGGCACATGCCAATGGAGATCTGGACACTTACTGCAATGTGTTCCGGGTACTGGCTTCCCCTCTGTCCGCCAGAGAGAACGTGGCCCTCTGCTTCCCCGGACAGGAAGAATGGCTGATCTCAAATCCGGATGCCTATGACACTCCCACGGAATTAACTGCCGAAGCCGCACGTTCCGTAATGCTGCTGGTGCTGAGCGGCTCTCTGCAATACCGGAGCACAGAAAGCTATAACAGCCTGGATCATTTTTGCACACTGGTGCAGGATGCCGTAGATTCTCCAGCCGATCATCCTGATCTGACCGACTGCGAGCTTGTATTTTTCGGCGACAGTGTCATGGGAAATTATCATGATTTTGCTTCCATCCCCGGAGTCGTCCACGCTCTGACCGGTGCCACCGTGCATAATCTGGCAATCGGCGGTTCCTCCGCTACCCGGAATAGCGATGACGATAAGTCCTTCCCGAATGTCGTACAGGACTTTTTAGACCATAATACGGAAGAACTCTCCGGTGATAAAAAACTCTGTTTCCTCATCAATTACGGCTTAAATGATTATTTTGGGGGATTTCCCATCGATGATTACCAAAACGGCCTCCGCACCGGCATCCGGGCTCTGCGGGAATCCTATCCGGACGCCCGGATCATAGTCATATCCTCCAACTATATTCTGTCTTTTGAAAAGGGAATGGCACGCACCGGTGACGAAGAAAATGTATTAGAAGACTATATTGCCGCGGCAGAAGAAACCGCCGCGGCTGAAAATGTTGATTTTCTGAATATCAATAATGCTCTGCAGTGGAATGAAAATAATGCCGCAGAATACCTGGTGGATTCCATTCACCCCAACGAGGAAGGACGCTTCCTGTTCGGTGTGGAGGTGACTAGGGTCTGGAGATAATCCCTGTCCTTCTTAGAACTTTGCTGTTACCAGTGAATAGCTTCCCACCGTGTCGATCACTTCATAGGGGAATTGCAGATACTGCAGTTCGTCCTCATAGAGTACCATCAGACCGTCTCCAACGAACTCCTCCAGTTCCGCTCCGGATCTCTCAGGATAAATGTAGTGATAACGCTGTGCGTAGTCCTCGCTCTGATAGTACCGGGCATCTATTCTGCAGGCATACTGGGTCAGGATCTCCGTAGCCAACTGGTTAAACTGCCAGCCCAAGTTACCTGTAATATACAAACTGTCATATTCTTCCATGCTGTCAGCTTCGGCTACGGCATCTAAGAAATCCCTGTTGTAATAGTATCTGCTCTCTTCTGCATACTCTGTAAAATACGTTGCGAAAAACAGCACACTGCTGACTGCATACGCAGCTACAATGACCGGGAAAAGCTTTCCGAATTTATCCACTACCAGTGAAATGCCGTAAGCACACAGCAGGATCACCGGATAGAAGATAATGTTCACACGGTTAATGTTCACTTCATAGGTGATCAGGCCAACCCAGATCCCGGTAATGAGGAATCCCCACAGAGCCAGCATCTGCGTCTGTTTTTCAATCTGTTTTTCCTTAAAAAGGCGAATCGTAAATACAATGATCCCGATCAATACAAACGGTATCGACACATGATATAAGGGTCCGAACGCCGGAATCGAATTAAAGAAAATGTCCGGCAGCTGCAGGAACACCCTGCTGAATAATGCCCAGGCATTCCTGCCCAGCTGTGCAAAGGAAAAATTCAAAAACAGTATGTCTGCACTTCTGATACTATCCGGGAAAAATTGCATGGTGAAAAAGGGCATTTCAATGCTTTTGCCATAATGCACCGCATTGATCGCCAGCACGATCACCTCCGGCAAAGCCACCAGCGTAAATATTACCGCACACAGCAGCCCCTCCCGGAATTTCAGCTGCTTTTTCCACAGGCACCATATAAAAAGCACAAACAAAAATGCCGTGACAGAGTATGCCGCCACACCATAGCAATAAAATGTCAGGCCGAAAAAGAGCATGGATACATACAAATACCGTCTTTTCTCCAGTCCCAACAACAGTAAATAAAATGCCAATAAAAATACATGTGGGAACAGGTTGCAGTCCAACGACCAGCGGCTCTGCATGAACTGCCAGGGATTCACCGCCGTCAGCGCCATCGCTACTAGCGCAATCCTCTCATCAAACAGCTTTTCCGACACTAAATATACCAGTGCAACCGCCCCACAGGATACCAGCAGCATCGGCAGCCTCACTGTCACGGTGCTAAAACCAAACACCTTGATAAACGGCACCATGCAATACGCTAACAAGGCACTCATCTGACCGTATTTCCAGGCTTCAAAATGAACCGGCAGAAACGTGCCGTAGCGGTCAGTACCGTATTTTGATAGTGCCCATGCATCCATGGCTCCCATGGCTTCATCCTGGTTGATCCCATCCGGCACTGAGCCAAACCGGATACACCGCAGAATGATCGCCAGCATCAACACGGACCAGAACAGTATTTTTTTCTTCTTCGCAGTCATAGTCATCGTAATATTTAATCCTTCCGGTATTCATACTTGTGCTTATCATCCACGCTGATCTCTGCACCGATCTGCACTTCGATCACCTGCAGTTCCGTATCCGCAAGGATCGTATGCTTGCAGCCTGCTTGCATAGTCAGGACATCGCCCGGCTTCACCGGCCGCTCCACACCGTCCAAAATCGCCCGGCCTTCTCCGGCAATGACCGTCCATACTTCATCGCGGAAATCATGGCTGTGATAATTCATCCCATGTCCCGGATTCAATGTCACCTTGATCGTCATGCTGTGATCCTTCACATCCAGAACGCGGAAGCTCCCCCAGGATTTTTCGGCGAACATTACCCGCTGAACGAATTGATTCACGTAAGGTTTGATATAGCTCGACTGCTCCTTATCCGATACCAGGATTCCCTCCGGACTGGCCGCCACGACCATATTTTTCAGTCCCATGCACAGAATCGGTACATTCAGTTCATTCACCACATGCACATTTTCACAGGTATCGTTCAGAACCCCCTGTCCGACACACTGACTGTCCATGGCCTCCGTCAGCGTATTCCAGGTACCCAGATCCTTCCAGGTCCCTGCGAAACGCATCACTTCTATGGCAGGCTCTTTTTCCACCACGGCATAGTCAAAGCTGATCTTCTGCAACGTATCATACTTCTGAAATAAGTCTTCATAATCCGTAAAATCTATGAGTTCATGGGCGCGTTTCAGCACATAGCCTAGCCGGAAAGCAAACACACCGCCGTTCCACAGAGCACCTTTTGCAATATATTCCTCTGCGGCTTCTTTCGTCGGTTTCTCCCGGAACATCGTTACACGACTCAGATCGTCCGCCGTCTCCGGTATGATATAACCGTATTTTTCACTGGGATACGTGGGTTCGATCCCCATGAGCACCAGATTCGCCTCAGACTCTCCCGCGCGATCGCACAATGCCTGCAGCGCCTGAAAATAAGCCGTCTCCACGTAAGGATCCACCGGACAGATCACGATCGGTTCGTCTTCCGCTACCCCCAGCACATCCTTCAGATATGCCACGGACAGTACGATCGCCGGGAAGGTGTCCCGTCTGCAGGGTTCCACGCTGACCCCTACATCCTGCCCCAGCTGACTGTAAATAGCTGACACCTGGGACTTGGAAGTGGCGATCGTCACCTGTGCCTCCGGGTCTACTTCCCGTATCTGACGGCATACCCGCTGCACCATGGATTCCAGACCGCCGTCTGCTGTATGAAATATCTTAATAAACTGTTTGGATCTTATCTCATTGGACAAAGGCCACAGACGCTGCCCGGAGCCACCTGACAAAAGTATAATATTCATAGCTTGTCCTCTCTGCTCTTTACTATCTCATCATACCACATTATTTAATATTTGCGAATCTTCATATAGGTATTGCCCCAGGCCTTCCAATCTTCCAGCCATACGACATCCTCCCCCTCCGGCAGGATATCATAACTCGGATTCACACATCCGAGTACCAGTTTCCCCTGGGCCACGGCAGCCTGTATCTCCTCCTGTGAAGATACCAGTCGAATCTTCTCCCGGTATTCTGCCGGCAACACATAATAATTCACGATCGTGGCTCCACAGCCGTCCGATCTGATGCAGATCTCACCATACCGGTCCACAAGGCTTTTGAGAACCTTCTTCGCCGTCACACCATAATAATCCATCTCGTACCGTCCACAGGCATCACCACCTGCCAAAATATTCGTATAAGCGCTGGAACTCTGCCCCGTCAGTGCAATTCCCACTCCGTTACATCCTATGAGCACCACCAGCATAGCAGTTGCAATTCTTCTCGCACGGATTTCCGGTTGCTGCAACAGATATCTCACTGCATAAGCCATCATCACGATCATCGGTCCATAGATAAAATACATATGCCGCCACCCGTTGTACAGATTCGGATCGCACAGCATTGCGGCCAGCACCGGAATCCCGGAGGTCAGTGCGAACAGCGGATAGCTACGATCCTCGAAATCCCATTGATGCTTTCTGCCTTTATAGATCCAGATGCCGATACTGCTCCACAGCAGAACACTGAGATAGACCGGAATCGTCAGGGCGATCAGTTTCGGCAGATAATACCATGGCAGAGGATTCGTGGAATGCACATACCATGTTCCGTCAAACAATACCTTACCGTCCATTCTGGAAAAGTTCGTACTGTTTGAAAGGTTCCACAGCAGAAATTCCCACAAATGAAATCCCTGCCCCCAGATAGCCGGAGTCAATGCCAAATAACTCAGGAAACCGACAACTGTTGCCGTAAGTCCCACGAAAAAAGTTTTCCCGCTCCACTTTTTCTCTTTCGTCAGGATCAGCAGATAAAAGCCGCCAATCATTGCAAAAACATAGATCCCGCTGATCTTCAGATTCCCACAGAATCCGGCGCAGATTCCCAGCAGACATGCATTTTTGAAATCCTTACGCTCCAAAAAGCGGATTCCGTAAAATAACATCACAATGATCAGGGACATCAATACGGAATCTTTATTGTTGTATAATCCATCCGCAAATATCCTGGGTGTCAGAAACAGCATAAGTGTTCCCAGCAATGCTGTCCTTCTGTCCCGGAACAGCTCCCACAACAACCGGTACATATAAATCACACCCAGGAAAAACAGCGCATACGTATATGCATGCCATACATCACTCTGCAGCCTGGCCGCTTCCGGATGCTGCTCCAGCTTCATTAATAACGGTGCGCACAGATAATACGGTGCGCTGCCATGATCTTTTTCTATAGATTCGCAGATCGAGCGATACCCATCCTTCCATTGAAACCAATTTGTGATCTTCGAAATCTGTAACGTCTCACCATATTGCAAGATATTCATATACAGAATCTCTTCTTCCGAATGCTCATCAAAATAAACACCGGTCTCCCGCAGGAAAAAAGCTCCAAAAAGGAACATTGCCACAAATATGCCCAGGATCATATACCTTTTTTTCTGTTCTGTCATGGTCTGCGTGTCTCCCATCCTACCGGATAATAATAACTTTTCTCTTTATTTTTTAAGCGTTTGTCATGATTCAATATAACATTTCAGATAACTGATTTCAAGGCATCCAAATGTTTTAGGAAAATAACAACTCAAAAAAGAACTCAAAAATTTGAGTTCCTTTTTGTTTTCCCGATTTGCAGTCACCGATGTGTCATTATTCTTTCTTTGTAAACAGTGTTTGCTGAAGTTGCTCTAATAGTTGGTCCACTTCTATGTATTCATGAAATTCATCATCTGACACATTTTGCATTTTTTTACGTAACTGTTGCTTTTTGTCAATCAGCTGCAGTGCTTTATAAATTTCCCGCATTGGTCTCTTATCAAATTCAAAGCCTACTTGAACCATATATCGTCCCGCTGCGGTCTTTCCAATGATATTCCCTTGCGCATCACGCTCCATATGCACATCATATTCTTCAGAAACAGGATCTACAAAACCAATGCCATCAAGAAATTGTCTGTTTTTATCTTTAGATGGCCATTTTGATGCCTTTTTTCTATTGCATTCATAGCATGAATATACCATGTTCGAATAATCCTCTTCTAACTCCGGTGCATATTTTCTTGGAATAAAATGATCTATCTCAAATGCATTTTTTGTAACATATTCGCTTTTTCCACAATATCCGCAAATACCCGCAAAATCTTCTCTTAAAATATCCAAGTATTCACCATAAGGAGTCCGCTTTTCTACAACGGATCTTCTCGTAACTATTTTATCTCCGTGTATTCTCACTCTTGTTAACCTCTAAATCATTTATTTAGCAGTTTGTCCAGTTTCCCCAACACAGCATCTAATGCCTGATCTACTTTCGTCGTAAGAAACTGTGATGAAATATCATCCACATCGCCATAAGCTCTTAGGATTTTAAAAACTGCCTGCAATTCCTCTTCCTCTTCCGGCAAAATTGTCCCGTCGACATGCTTCTGGTACAATGCATTGTATTTTTCAAAGTACTTGCTTTTACTGGTTTTGAATACCTCGGCCGCCTGCTTCAACATATCACAAAATTCTTCAAATTCTTCCCCTGTTTTATCCAGGATGCTTCTATCTATAATGCATTTACTAACAACCGTATTCTCGCTCACCGAATTATCTGTATAGCTTGTCAAAATGAAACACGGAAGTCCTGGCAATCCATCATAAAGATAGGAAAACAATGTGTTTCCCACAAAATCATATTTTGCTTTCAGCTGATAGTCAATTAACATACATTCAATGTTATGGTTTACTATCCATTGCTTAATTTCTGCCATTGTACCCGTTGGGGCTACCTTTAAGTCTATATCCCGTCCTTTCAGACGTTTTATATAATCGGATATTAAATCATTATCATCATCGATATATCCAATGGTATACATTCATACTCCTCCAACTTACTTTTTTAACGAAATTGTAGCATAAAATCCTTCTGTTGTCTCCCTATTCTTTTGTAAATCAACTTTACCTCTGTAGTCTATCACAGTATTGTTCACAATCCACATTCCCATTCCGGTTCCCACTAATTCCCCTTCAGCATCTCTTTTGCTTGTTTCAAATGCATCTAATATCTTTTCCGGATTGTTTTTATATTTATCAATCAACCCTGCACCTGTATCGGAATACTCAATCCAAACATACTCCTCATCTTCATAAACCTTAATTATTATTAGCTTTTCTTCTTTTTTTATACTTTCAAAGGAGGCTACGCTATTGGTCACAAGGTTATTAATGATGGTTTCTATCTCATACGGAAAACACTTTAATAAAATTTCCGTATCTTCTTCCCGAGAAAAGTTTATTCTTATCCCTTTACTTTGAAGCGTTTGATTCCATGAATCCGCCAATTTAGATATTACCATTGTAATATCTACTTTTCTTCGCTTTCTCTTATCATTTTTTACCGCCTCTATGGTAACTTGGAACCATGAATTGAACGCTTTCCTAATATCATTTGCCTGATCAATGTATTCACTGGCTTCCTTGATATCATGGTACAGATCAATAGCCTCTTTTGCCATAACTATCTTCATATTTAACTTATGCGACAATGTTTTAAATTCATGAATATACGTATTGGTCACTATTCCCGTTGTAGCTAATACCCGAAGCATTTTTATCTCATTTTGCAGTTCCTCAATTTCTTCATCTTTTCTATCAATTACTGTCTGCGCTGCAACCGGATCTACTGTCAATTCCGGGGTTCCGTTTTCCACTACTGCCGGCCGTACGGTACTCCTGCCCGCCTTTTCTTTCTTCTTTTCCGCCTTTTCTTTGATTTCCTGCTCAATGCCCTCTGTCGGATGCATTTTAGCATAATACGCACTCAGTTTTCGGCATACTCCCTGCCTGTCTTGTTCCAGAGCTCCTATTATTTTTTCAATGAACTCTTTCAGCAGACGAAACTCCCTTGTTTCCACGATTCCTTCTCGATTAGACTGATCTGGCAATGCTACATTCATTCGTGAGATGAAAATGGATCCCAACACTTGATCAGCACTTACTCTCCAATTTCCCTTGTCATCACCAACGCCTGCCGGAGAAGCATTTTTTCTACGAGCTAACTGTAGCCAGTCAAAGGCCGAGGACTTGGGGTCCCCATACGGTCTCACTCTGAAACTGTCCCTATAGATCTTAATACCTCCGAAAGTATCCCTTACATCTTTTCTTCCTGTTATATCCTTTTGAAAGTATTTTTCCCGATCCTTTTTGGTAGTTTGAATTTTAGAAAAATATAAAACGCCACTAAAGGAACCAAGTTTCTCTATCTCTGCCTCCGAAACACCACTTATTATATCCGTGAATTTGCATTCCTTTACCACCGGATTCCCATGAAAAAATTTCTTTTCATTCAATAGCCCGGCTTCTTCTAATATCCTATCCTCTTCTGCGCCAAAGGAAAATTCATCTCTCCATATTTTATATACTATATCGTAGGAATTATCCTTACTTCCCACATTAAATTCTATCTTATAATCATAAGCAAAGGAATCGATATTACTAAACACCTCTGCACTTTTCACAGTAGACTCATTATCAAAACAATATATTTTATATATATCAGATAATTCATACGGAATTAAACTTGATAAATTCTCTCTCAGGTTTTTAATCAGATCTTCATTCCATTGTTCTCGCAAAGATGCCATCTTAAATATCGTTCCATGTTTCCCCCACTGACTACGAATGAGCTTTATTACTTCTCTATTTGTACATCCTTCCATAAATGCATCAAACGAAAGATCCGAGTCATCGATATCCGCATTTACCTCCGTTATATTCATGTCTCCACGAAATTCCGCCCAGTCTACAGACCAGATAATCTTTTTTTCACTCTCTCCTGTCCCTGTAAGCATCGTGCAGCGATCTGCTATCCGATCCAATGCAAATCTGCCAATTCCTTTTGCCCCTGTCTGAATTCTCCCTGAATCCGTCACATAAGTGGCCTTTTTCGAAGATCGGCCAATGGTCATCCAATGCCTTTTTATGATGTCATAAGTCATCCCTACTCCGTTATCCGCCAGATACAGGCTATCTGTCACATTATCATAGTAAAGAATACATATGCTCGCATCTGCATCATAAGTATTTTTAATCAGTTCAATAATTGCTCCATCCAGCTTGGACACATTTTCACGTCCAATCAATCTCGCTGTATATGCATCTACGTTGAAAGGTATTTTTGCCATTTATTATCTCCTGTTATCTAAAACTTATATTTTTTAATATCGTCTACCGAAATACGGTAAGAAGACGGAGTCGTAGGTGTTCCATGTTTTTGCACATAATCATAAAAATGAGGACTTTCTAATATTTTCTTAGCATCTTTCAACTGCAGACCAGATCCTCTGCGGCATCTTATAAAGTATCCGGCATATGGAATTTCATTTTTTCCACCATAGTTAATGTTCACACTATTCGTAATTACCATTGGCATTACTAATTTTCTTCCAAATACCTTGTTTAATGCCTGACTTCTTCCATATTCGAACCATTGAGCTTTCTGATCTTTTTTCCGCTTACTTAATTTATCATAATAGTTCCTCAAATAATTAGTTGCACCAGGAAATTTTCTTTCGAATTCTTCCACATCATAATGGATTATTCTACCGCCTTTGTAACTATAAGGAAAAATAATAAGATATTTCTTATTAACACTTTTGGTACTAATTGCCGGATATACAAGTTTTTTTTCTATTTGAAAGCCTTCCGCTATAATATAATCGTCAGTCTCTTCATATTTTTTCAGTAAAAAGGCCTCATTCAAAAGTGTCGCAACACTATTGCATATCTCAAAATAATCGTCAAAATGTCGCTCTTTTTTTTCGACTTTTTCAAACGACCATTTATCATCTAACTTATTTCTATCATACTTTTGCATTTTGCTGTTCTTTGCAGGGAAAAATTGTATCTCCTTCCCATTCGTCTGATTATTGCATTTTATTATGATAGAAGATGTGATCGCTTCCGGGAAAATTTTGATCCCACTATAATCATATATTTCCGTCACATACCGTATCATTATCTTTCTCAAGTCCGAAGCAAATTTATTCTTTATAATACTATAGGGAACAAGATACACTAAAATCCCATTTGTAGCCAATGAATTCAGGCTTTTTTCTATGAAAGCATAACAATAATCAAATCTCCCTCTCTTACATGATTTAAATTTTTTCTTCAACCACTTTCTCTGTTTCTCACTCATGTCATGATACGTTATATATGGAGGATTTCCGATCACATAAGAATATTTCTTCGTTCGTGCTTTCAGATAATCACTATTATGTATATTCCATCTCACTCCCTCAATGTCATATTCCCTTAAAACAGCATTTAGTCTTTCCATGCATATTTCTATTTTTTCTTTATCTGTTTCATAGGCTTCAATATCTCTTTCCAGTCCAGCAACTATTCTTGTCTTCGAATATCCCAAATTCATGGCATCCTTGACATATCTTCTTGCAATCTCACATAGAACATTTCCTTCTCCGCAAGAATTCTCCAATATTTTTTTCCCATATAAACCCTTTTGATACCCTGCATAATCCAACATCGTCTTAACATATTGAATTGGAGTAGGTATTTGACAATTATTGGACATTCTGTTTCCTCGTCTCTCGTTTATTGTACTGCAATTATATTATATCAGAAAACACAAAGGATTGCGAACCTGGATTTCGGAGTGAAGATCTCGCTGCTCATAAAAGTGCCGTTATAATCATTATCGTAGATACATAGGGCAACCAATATGTTCGACAGGCTAAAGCCCATACACTAAAAAAGGACAGTTACAAACCTTTACGGTCTATAACTGCCCTTATACTATATATTACTCATGCTGAGTTATTTCAATATCGAAGTATTTTGTTTTTATTTTTACATCATGTCGTTTATCCTTTAAGCATTTATGTAAAATGGTTATAACACCAATAATGATCAAAGCAGATAAAACCAATGCAAAAACAACTCCCAAAATTGCCTCCATAAGAAGCACCACCTTTCAGAAAATTGTTACGGGTTAACAGTGACAGAAATAAGTAAGTTCATGTGATTTTTTCAAGTTGTTATGTTTTCGATAAGTTGTGTTTAAATTTGATTAATTATTTTCTGATTTTGGTTTTTATTTTGTGTGTTGTTTAAATTTAAGTTTTTATTTTTATTATACAAAGCTTTGCAAATAAATCAAGCAAAATAATCATTCTATCAGACAGCTCTATTACGAGCAAGGGTAAACTATCCCTGAAATCATTACTGAAACCGGTCATGACCGTAAGACCATTACGAAATATCCTGATATGACCAACGACTGCAATGTCTCTTGCTTTTTATATTGAATATTCCTTCAATCGCTCTATAAACTCTCCACATGTGCTCACAACATCTTTACCATCAAGATGCTTTAGATACATTTCCTCCTGTCGTTTGCTCCTCGCATCCCACTTTACTTTCCATATAATCCTTCTGACTGGAATCTCAAGCGGAAACTGAATAGGAAATGTTATTCCGCTAGTGGGCTTTGTGATCGTTTCTACTTCTATCCCATGCTTCAAACCATTATTAGCATATTTAAATGCATCCAGTGTATCCTTGTCCAAATCATTACTCCGGATACGTTCTGCATAATCTAACATTGCATGAAGACACTGTCCTACGGCATAAAAGATGCTGTTCTCATCTTCGGTTGTATAATCTTTCTTCTTCAATATTTGATCTATTTCTATTTTCATCTCGGAATATGAATGTTCCATTGCATACATCAAATTATTCATATAGTACTTCTCCAAACAATACAATCCTATTATTCCATTTTCAACAATCCGCTACTGTTTTTAATCATATTAATTATCATTTCTCTAGTCTTTTTACCACTTCTATACTCCTCTAGCAATTTTAAAAGAACCGTTGTTTCAATTATTAAACTTCCATTCCTCTTTGCCAAATTTATCTGTGTGTCTTTTACCGGTTCTCTATCCTTAGGTGCTTTATTATTTTGATGATTCATAATTAACAGCGCCTTTACACTATTAGGATCCTTTTCTTCATGCTCATCCAAATAACCTTGAAAATGAACATCTAACTGTGATATATTTTCATTTTTTACATTATGTCTAACGCCCTTTATTTCACCAATAAAGACATTATCATCTATTTCAAACAAAAAATCTTCCTTTTTGTTATCTACAAATCCAGAGAGATCACATCCCATTAGTTCCTCTAAGATTTTAAAAACGACTTCAACCAATCTGTCTCCGGATGTATATAATATTGATTTTAACCGCACATTGTCAGCTAATTTATTTTGGGAACATTCTATATGATTCTCTATTTTCTCCACTTCATTTTGCCATTCTGAAATTTTTGTTTCCTGTTCAATATCATCAAACATTTTTATTTCCGAAATCCACTTTGGTGCCGCTTCCTCTTTCTCTAATGTTCCAATTCCATCAAGTAAATTCATCAAACTATCTGCATTAACTATCTTAAGCGTAGTTATATAAATCCTATTATTCCGCATTACGGTTGGCTTTTTACTCTTAATGGACCTTATAACAAATTCAGTATCCCAAAAAGCATTTCCCTCAAAGTAGAAAGCTGCTTCATATTCCATACTGCCTACATTAGATCTCGTATTTTCATAAGTAAGCGATATTCCAGCAAAGGAATCAAATAATTTCGACAAAATATTATTTTGTAATGAATATAATATGTCTTTCAACTCTGTATTATTCAAATACCTTTTATCATATTTATTATAATAAAACACTTCATTTTGAGGCAGTATAATCACCACATATGCATTTCGACTATTATCAATCATGCCTATTACGCTTTTTAAATCGTTGCTTATATTTACACTATTCGCTGTTTTACCACTGGAATACCAAATATATGGACTCGACAAATCAATAACATCAATTTCGTATTCATCTAAAGAACGTATATCATGCAACGAGTATTGAGCCATCTCTTCACCGTCATATTTTGTATCTTTTCCATCGTAGGTCACAACCTGTATCATAATGATTTTCCTCCCTGTTTTTTATGTCATATAAGCAAATCACCTGTGAACTTTTCCAATTCATAACAAAAAGGCAAAGATACCCAACCATTAGGAAATACACTTTACCAATTTCTCCAGTGTATCTCTATTCAATTGATATTTATTTATAATATTGGTATATGCATCCACTCTACCTAGACTTATATTATCAATTTTTATTCTACAATAGCAAATGCTCCACAACAAGTACTTTTCAATAGCTTCGCCTGCTTTTTATTTTTTCTTGATATCTCCAAGCATCTCCGGAAAATATGATGTAGTTCCCATTATTCCCGCTGTGGCGTTATCTGCATAATAATGCAAAAAGGAACTCAAAAATCTGAGTTCCTTTTATATTTCTCTGTCTTTAACTACTCCTTAAACACAAATCAGGCTTTCTTATCCTTCTTTGTGGTCAGCGCAACAGCAAGTATTAATTGAGCAATTGGTATTACAAAATAATTTATCCATGGCTTATAAATGATCGGTATTGCCATAAATATGCAGCCTACTACCGTTGATAATATGATCATCACAACCAATGCCACCAATTTATCACTTCGTTTCTTAAAAGTATTCATAAACGGGACACATATCGTAACAATTAAAAACCATATAGCCCCGGATATAAACTTTATAACCCTATTCCCCTGATTCTTTCCTGCTGCCAATGATGAATTCACCTCATCTACCAATCCGGTAACCAGTGAATTTACCGATCTATCTCTCTGCATTGCAATTTCCTGTAAAATACTCTCATATTCCTCTCGATACACCGGATTACTATTAATCTTACTTTCATCTAATTGCGTTAGATGCTCCAATATGCTTATTCGTTTCTCCATTCTGGAATAGTAAAATGTATTGGAATCAATATAGGGAAATATCAAGATAATACATATCAGAGTTCCTATTATTCCAATCCAAAGTTTTGGCTTTTTATAATTCCGCTTCAAAAGCTCCACTATCAATTCCAGCAGATTAGCAACAGCTTCCATCCAGACTCCTCCGTTTATCTTTTGTTCGCTTTGTATACATATTTCACATTACCTAGCCTCTCCCTTTCTCACATTTCCCCTGTGATTTTTCTGGTATTATGGCAGTTAGCTAACTGTGTAACTCTAATCACATGCCTAAAACTAATCCTCTACCACCTGACAACCAGGTTCAGGAACTGATCCGTATCCATCAACATGGCCATCCCATTCTTCCTAGAATCCTCCAGCTTCACCCGTCCCTGTTCTGTACTAAGGACCACATAGGATCCATCGCTTCGATGCAGAGTTATTTGTTCCGTAGGTCTCGTCAGAATCTCCATCGGATTCTTCATTTTACTGATACGTCGTATCTCGTCCTCAGGCATCAACAGCTCTATCTTTGCTATGTCTCTCTCTTTCTTCAATGGTGTCTTCCGGTGGGAGCCATCCAGATTATCCCACCTGTCTACAAAGCGGACCTGCTCCTCCATATCCTTCACCAATTCCTCTATTCCGGGCACTTCACTGATCGTACAGCCCTGTATTACCTTTTCTATGATCCTGCCATATTGCTCCCGGGTAATTTCTATTGTCAGCTGCTCCCTGGATCTGTCACAGCACTGCCCTGAGCCATAAGTAATTCTATAAGTATAATTGAAGCGCATTTTTCATTCCTCCGATCATGCTATTGTATCCAGTCTACTCTTCCTCTTTATTAAAATCAATAATTTTTTCAAGTTTTCTTGCAAAAATGCATAAATTATATTAATATTCTAACATAATAAATGTAGTTATATATTGGAGCTTATTTGATGGAATCCTCTTATTTTGATAAAATACCGGAAACAGAATTAATTGAAAAATTCAACTCTCCCACTACCTCTCGCGAAGAATCCTCCGCGATCCTGGCATATCTGTTGGAAAAATATCAGGCCTTCTTAGCGGATCAGTGCCGGCGCTACTTCTCTAATAGTACTTTTATTAATTTTGAAGATATACTGCAGGAGTGTGCCCTCACTTTCATAGATGTCCTCCATTCCTATGACCCGAAACGGGGCAGACTAACCACGGCACTGGTTCCATATCTGCAGCATACCTTCAGTGATTATGTGGCCAAAGAGCATGGTAGCTCACAATATGACAATCTGATCAATTCCCACATCCAAAAAGTATTGTCCGAGGAAGATCTTACCGGAAACGAGGATCCGGATCATTTGAATGCTCTGTACAATAAAAAATACCCTAAAAATCCGCTTTCCTCAAAATCTTTTAAAAAGCACCTTGAATATTATCAGCTGCAAAATCCGGTCTATCTGGATCAATATTCTCCGGAATTACTGCTGTATGCGGTGCAGTCCGATTGCGACTCTGTATGGCATAGTATAGATGACCAGGCTACCTATACTATCATCAAAAATTATATCGAAAAAAAAGAAGGAAACGATCGTCTCCTTCTACTTTTTCTGTTTAACTATATTTCCTACATAGAAATAGATGGCTACACCTATTTCCGCAATGAAAATCCACATCCGGTCAAGCCATTGCGTAATGCCTGCCTGGCTCTCTTCCCTGAACTATCCAGGTATCTATATGACAATGCTTGCATTCCGGATATGCAGGATAAAACGCTATTACGTTTCCTCCGCCACTTCACTGCTCTTAAGTTTTGAAGTATATCCGTCCCTTTCGTATTACTTGACATGATCAGCATTTCTTTACCTGAAATTTTCAATAGGGTATTGGTCTAAAAAATACAATTGGTCTGCAAAAATTATAGGAATCATAGCTTCTCCTTTTCTTACATTTTCGCATGTGACTTTTCTGGTATTATGGCAGTTATCTAGCTGTGTAATGATGAGGTTTCCGCAAATGCTATCATGAAGCGCGCAACCAAGCATTATACAGTGGTAATTAATACAAAAAAAACTGATAAATAATTGACTGTTCATAGCGCCAGGCGACCGCTGGTCAACGCATCACCGACCGGCGGCCGGCGCAAATTGCAGATGATTACGTACTTACCGTTGCACAACAGATCAGGCAGGTCAAAAGACCGGCCTGATAATATCTCTTTGGTTCAATTTTAGCTTGCCCCTACGGAATGACCCTAAAAAACTCAACCATTTTTAGCGTCTGTCCCCACTAATTGACCCTAAAAAGCTTCGGGAAACCCTACTAAACTTTGGAGACCCGCTATAGGAGTTTTGTTCTATTTCTCATCGCAATGAAACAGAACATAATCCCCATAATCGAAACAGACATCTCCCCGTACACCAGTACCATATCAAACATTCCAAACACAAACACCGGGAGAAGGAAAACACGCATCATGATATCTTCCCACTCATGATATCTGAGTATAGACAAGAGGCTATACACACATATAAGCAAAAAAAGAATCCCTGCCGGTATGCCATAATCGTATGCCATCTGCAGGAGCATATTATGAGCCTGCTCAAAATATGTCCCCTTGTCGTACCAGAATCCTCCCCCCGCGTGTCCATAAAGATTTAATCGAACGGCATACCACTTCCATATGGTCATCCTGGCAATGTCCGGGCCTGAATATTCCTCTGAGGTCAGCGCATAGGGATTTTCCGGGCTACTCCCCGGCTCGCCCAGTTCTGCCGCCTCTGCCCGGATTGCGCCAAAGTGAGTCTCTACCCAATTGGAAATTTCTTTGTAATTCAATCCAAACAGAGTAGTTATTCTTCCAATGTTAAACTCTGTTGCTTGCTGAAATGTAATATATTTTGGACTGTCCCAATTATCGAAGGAGCATACACTTCTCCCTTCCTCGTACTCACCCTCAAACCACACCGGATGGTGAAGGATGGTTGGCAGATAACGAACAGTCACATACACAGCAGGAACCATTACCACAAAACATATTGTAAACATAACAGCTTTTACTGCCAACCTGTACCATATATCAATTTTTATGACCAGCATATTGATTGCAACCACCATTAGCACCACCAATTCCCCCAACAGTGCGGATTTGGTTCCTGAAAACAACGTAAAAGAAAATAGTGCGGCTATCATAACAAAACAGAGTGTCTTTGAAAGCTTATTGCACTCCTTCTTCAGCAGCATCACGTATTTCAGACATAACGCTGTAAAAACATACATATAATGCATTCCGTTCTGGGTTACCCCGGAATACATGCCCCGATACCTTGCATAGTCATAGGGTCTGAAGCCAAATGCAATAATCTGTTGGAGACAGAACCACAGGATGATTCCATTCATCATGCTGTTAAGTATCTCTGGAATCTCGTCTCTGTCTAACAGCAAATAGAATCCGACAAATATCATCAAAAACCATGCCGGCAATACTCTTCCATTCTTTGAGAGCTGCATCAGCACAAGCAACACCATCAGTGCCAGCGCAAAGGGCTCCTTCAGTTTATCTTTTATCCGTAGTTCTGCTCGATTGCTGATTATATAAACCCACAACATCATCCATACGGTAAAATTCAGCACCCCAGATATCCAAACATTCTGAAAATAAAAAAAATATCTACCAAGCACGCAAAGTATCACAGTGAAAGCAAGATCAACCGGTATCGTCAAGGCATACAACTTACAAAGAAATCTCTTTCTATCCAGAGAGGGGATTAGCATCGCTGCCAAGACCAAGCCCAACAAGTTTCCGAACATCATCTGTACGTCACCGGTGGCACTGCCACGTCTCTGATCCATTAAGCCCAGCATCAAAACACAAATGATATAGAGCCATCTATTCCAACTATTTTTACCTATTTGCCTGCACTTCTCTATCATACACGGTTTCCCCCACTACTACTGCTCCCAGCATTTTAATCTACCTGAAAATGTCACAATCAAATGAATCTCTAATGCGCATAATCTTGCACACCGGTCACAACTACTTTCTGAATCTCGGCTTCGCTTCTGACCAGCTCAATGTCTTAATTTCAATAATCATGTATTGCTTGATTCAGCTTATTCCACCAGAATTCCGCCCAATACACAAATGTTCTGTCTGCTCATTAACTGAAGCTCTTTTACAACTTCTTCATACATCGTAGAGCCTGCTGTTTCCACCAGCACGATGCCTTTGGCATTCTCAAGCTTTTCCATTGCTTCTGCATCATAGAGCACATTGCTCAGAATCTGTACGCAAATACTTTCCTCATGCAAATTCTTGCTGATTTGTTCACATTTCTGCAGGGTATCTCCCGTCACATTACATCCTAGGAGGTAAACTTCCTTCAATGTACGTTTCTTCGCCGCCATTTTCACCGCAGTGGAAGCCAGAGTAATTGCCTCCTCTGTCGTAAATTGACGACTGTTATGATAACGAAGCTTCAAAATCCTTGAGACTGCGCTACAATCGTAATCACATGTTCACCAATAACGGACTGTAATTCTGTCTCCTTTGTCTCTACATAGGAGATTACTGCATTCATCATATTTTTGCAAATGTCGGCATCATTGTGAACAATCTGTACGCTGATAGAATCTCTTTCTTCCGGCAACAGTCTATCAGAAGTGAATCCTGAAGCAGTGCCAACCGTAATAAGTTCGCCTACCTCCTGTGCCATTCCACACTGATTCTGCACATATTCTAACATTTCAGTGCTTGTCAGAAGCTCTTCGTATATCTTTTCAGCATTATAGGTCTGCTCCATTCCATCTGCCTGAATCAATAACGTAATAAATATCTCCACGTTGAACTTGATTCGGGTCTATCTGCATCAGAACAGACTGCTCCTTATATTCCAAACTCTGCTCATATAATCCTTCATATCGTATTGCAGTAACTACGTTGCTAATCTGCGTGTCTGTCAACTGTTCTTCCAGAAGCAGACGGCCTGTCTCCCATTTTTCTTCTGCAGATAGACCTTCTTGCTCTGCCCAAAGCTACTCCTTCGCTTTCAGCTCCGCATTTTGTACTTCCACTGTAGATGCAGACCGCATATAACTTACAGTACCAAGCAGTAAACCACCGATTGCCATAACAAACAATAGTGTTCTCCAGCGCAGCAAAATTTCTGCAATTAAGTCAACTAAGCTAATTTCTCGCTCTTTCATTCCCATCTGTTCTGTGTTCGTCTGACTCCTCTTTCCATATCCTGCACAAAATGATTGAGTTTCTTAGAATACTTCAGTCCTTATTCCTGGGTCTTTCTCCATACCATCTTATCCACCACTCCGGTATAAGACTGGATAATCTTTACAACTTTCGTACTTACATTCTCTTCCACATAGTCCGGCACGGGAATTCCATTGTCACCCTCTTCTACCATGTCAATGGCGGTAGACACTGCCTGTAAGAGCGTCTTCTCCGAGATACCCGCCAGAATAAAGCAGGCCTTATCCAATGCCTCCGGTCTCTCGGTGGAGGTACGGATGCACACTGCGGGGAAGGGCTTGCCGATGCTGGTGAAAAAGCTGGATTCCTCCGGCAAGGTTCCTGAATCAGATACTACCGCAAACGCATTCATCTGCAGGTTGTTGTAATCATGAAAACCTAAGGGCTCGTGGCGAATCACACGAGAATCCAATTCAAATCCGGAATTTTCCAGACGTTTGCGGCTTCTGGGATGGCAGGAATATAGAATGGGCATATCATATTTCTCTGCAAGCTTGTTCACCGCATTGAACAAAGAATTGAAGTTCTCATCCGTATCGATATTCTCTTCACGATGTGCAGATAACAAAATATACTTTTTCTTCTCAAGATTCAATTTCTGTAAAATATCTGAGTTCTCAATCTCAGCCAGATTCTGATGTAAAACTTCTGCCATAGGAGAGCCTGTCACATAGGTTCTCTCCTTAGGCAATCCGCACTCTGCCAGATATCTTCTAGCATGTTCAGAATATGCCATATTTACATCTGATATAATATCAACGATTCTACGATTAGTTTCCTCCGGCAGACACTCATCCTTACATCTGTTTCCAGCTTCCATATGGAAAATGGGGATATGCAGACGCTTGGCTGCAATAGCGGACAAGCAGCTGTTGGTATCGCCAAGGATTAGCAAAGCGTCTGGTTTAATCTGGTTCATGAGCTTGTAAGAATAGTTGATGATATTACCAACCGTCGCCCCAAGGTCATCTCCTACCGCATCCAGATAGACATCCGGGTCATCCAGTTTCAAATCATGGAAGAAAATACCATTCAAATTGTAATCATAATTCTGTCCTGTATGTGCCAGAATTGTATCAAAATATTTCCTACATTTATTGATGGTGGCCGCCAGACGAATAATCTCCGGACGTGTTCCCACAATGATTAACAGCTTTAATTTTCCATTATCCTTAAATGAAACCATTCTTTCGCTCCTCTGTCTATCCTTTTCTTCATTCCACCGGCTCATATATCGTATCCGGTTTGCCCGGATTAAAGCATTCATTACACCACATCAGTGTTACCAGATCTGTATCTCCTTCATTCACAATGGAATGCGTATACCCTGTAGGAATGTCGACCACTTCCAGCTTCTCTCCACTAACATGATATTCAATAATCTCCTCACTACCATGCTTGCGGAAACGGATTAAGCCCTTACCACTGACCACAATGAATTTTTCATTCTTGGTATGATGCCAATGATTGCCTTTGGTGATACCAGGCTTGGAAATATTGATGGATACCTGTCCTCGGTCTGCACTCTTTAAGATTTCCGTGAAGCTTCCTCTCTCATCTACATGCATGGTCAGCGGATAGGAAAACTCCTGTTCCGGCAGATAACTAAGATATGTACTATACAGCTTCTTCTCAAAACTGCCTTCGCATAAATTGGGAATCATAAAGTTATTGCGGCTCTCACGGAAACTGTACAGCAGATTCACAATCTCCCCCAAGGTCACTTCGTGTACCGCAGGCACAAAGCAATATCCATCCAAATTTACATGGGGATGTCTATCCAGAGCCTGCAGGAGTTCCTCCACCACGTCATCGATATAGACCAAATGCATCACTGTGCCTCTGTCGTTCACTTGAATAGGCAAACCATGGGCTATATTGTGGCAAAAGGTGGCTACTGCACTGTTATAATTGGGGCGGCACCATTTCCCAAACACATTTGGAAAGCGATAGATGTAAATCTCTGCTCCCACCTCTTGTCCATAGGCAAACAGCATGTCCTCCCCGGCCTTCTTGCTCTTGCCGTAAGGATTCTCCAAGGCTGCCTGAATCGAGGAAGAATTCATAATGGGGCAGGTATTTCCATTTCTGCGAAGAGCCTCTACCAAGGAAGTGGCAAAGCCAAAATTTCCTTCCATAAATTCTTCCGTATGTTCCGGGCGGTTTACTCCAGCCAGATTAAATACAAAATCACATTCAGCACAATATTGCTCCAGCAGTTCCTGAGGTGTATCTATGTCAAATGGCAACACTTCCACATTTTCGCGCTGTTCCAGTTCTGTAATCAGATTTTTACCAATAAATCCTTTGGCTCCTGTAACCAAGACCTTCATTATCGCTTCTCCCACTTTGCAAGTTCATCACGAATATAGGACAGGGTCATCAACTTCTCCTTCACCTGGTCCACATTCATCAGTTCGGTATTGTTGGAGTTGAACTCAGACAGCTTGGTTCTCTCCGTATTACCATCTGTAAAGTACTTATCGTAATTCAAGTCTCTCTTGTCCGCAGGAACACGATAGAAATTCCCCATATCAATTGCATGGGCACATTCTTCATTGGTCAAAAGCGTCTCGTACATCTTCTCACCATGGCGGATACCAATCACTTTCACTTCATCCTGCGCATGGAAGAGTTCCTTGACAGCCTGTGCCAATACACCAATAGTGCAGGCAGGTGCCTTCTGCACCATAATGTCACCGCTCTCTGCATTCTGGAAGGCATATACTACCAATTCTACTGCCTCTTCCAAGCTCATGACGAAACGAGTCATGGCAGGCTCCGTTACGGTAAGGGGCTTACCCTCTTTAATCTGACTGATAAAGAGAGGAATGACCGAACCTCTGGAGCAAAGGACATTGCCATATCTGGTACAGCAGATGCTTGTCTCCTTCGGATCCACCGTTCTCGACTTCGCAACGATAACCTTCTCCATCATTGCTTTGGAGGTTCCCATAGCATTGACAGGATAAGCCGCTTTGTCCGTTGACAGACAAATAACCTTCTTTACACCGGCTTCAATGGCTGCCTGGAGCACATTCTCCGTTCCTAATACATTCGTCTTCACCGCTTCAATAGGGAAAAACTCGCAAGAAGGAACCTGTTTCAGAGCTGCTGCATGGAAAATATAGTCTACGCCGTGCATAGCCTTCTGGATACTCTGCGGATCACGTACATCACCAATATAAAATTTCAGTTTGTTACTGTACTCGGGATATTCGCGCTGATAGAAATGGCGCATATCGTCTTGTTTCAACTCGTCACGAGAAAATATACGAATCTCGCCAATATCCGTTGCCAGAAATCTGTTGAGCACTGCATTACCAAAAGAACCTGTACCGCCTGTGATTAATAATGTCTTACCTGTAAACATTTGTTGTCTCCTTATCTATATTTTCATATAATTATTTACTAATTGCCTATCTCGTTTCTGCTCTTTATGAAATTACTAGTTTATTGTACTTTATATTTATATCCATTGCAATAGCCTTAGAACCGTAACTAGTTGCTCCACTTTACAGTCGCATCTACTTCAATAATTACTAATCTACTCCAAACACATCTCTAGTATATACCTTTTCTCTCACATCATCCATGCAACTATCATAACGATTTGCAATAATAACGTTGGCTCTTTTCTTGAATTCTGCAAGATTATTAACTACTTCCGATCCAAAGAATCTCTCTCCATTATTCAATGTTGGTTCATAAATAATTACAGTTGCGCCTTTTGCTTTTACTCTCTTCATAACACCCTGAATAGAACTTTGACGAAAGTTGTCTGAAGTAGACTTCATCGTCAAGCGATATACCCCAATAATTACTTCTTTTTCTTTTTTAGGGTCCCAATTGGTATTTGAACCATAATAACCTGCTAACTCTAACACTCTATCGGCAATAAAATCCTTTCTCGTTCGATTTGACTCGACAATTGCTGATATCATGTTCTGCGGTACATCACTGTAATTTGCAAGAAGCTGCTTCGTATCTTTAGGCAAGCAGTAGCCTCCATAGCCAAAAGAAGGATTGTTATAATGCATTCCAATACGCGGATCAAGCCCAACCCCATTTATTATCGCTTTTGCATCCAATCCTTTCATCTCAGCATATGTATCAAGTTCATTAAAATAAGATACTCTAAGTGCCAGGTATGTATTGGCAAATAGCTTTACTGCTTCCGCTTCTGTAAATCCCATAAAAAGCGTATCTATGTTTTCTTTGATTGCACCCTCCTGCAGAAGTTGCGCAAAAGTCTGTGCAGCCTTTGTTAATTCTGCATCCTCTTTGTCAGTAGAGACTATTATTCTGGAGGGATATAAATTATCATACAACGCCTTAGATTCTCTTAGGAATTCCGGACTAAAAATAATATTATTTGTATTATATTTTTGTCGCACTGATACTGTATAACCAACCGGAATCGTTGATTTAATAACTATGATAGCATTGGGGTTGACTTTCAAAACAAGTTCAATAACTGCTTCCACAGCAGAAGTGTCAAAAAAATTCTTTTGGCTATCATAATTAGTAGGAGCAGCTATTATAACAAAGTCTGCATCCTTGTATGCAGTTTCCCCATCTAATGTTGCCGTCAACCGAAGATTTTTCTCTTTCAAATATTTCTGTATATATTCATCTTGAATAGGTGATTTTCCGCTATTTATATTTTCAATCTTCTCAGGTACTATATCTACAGCAATTACATCATGGTACTGGGCAAGTAAGGTAGCCAATGATAATCCCACATATCCTGTACCTGCAATCGCAATTTTTATGTCTTTATAGTCTCTCATGACCTATTCTCCCCGTGTTATTGACAATAGAACTTTCCATACCACTCAGCGTATCTTGAATCTTTTACATTATATTCATGTAATCAATCTTCTTTAACCTGAATTATTCATCCAATAATTGTTGACGGTGCTTCACGCCATATAGTTACTATGTTTTTGGTACTTTTTTCTTTCACCTAACAAGTGAAGAAAAATTACATAGAAAAAGGACTTCAAATTTTTAAACGCTTTAGCCTAGGAATCTCATCTATCACCTGTTCTACTGGTGATGTAAAAAGGAGTTTCATTTCTGCACCTCAATCCGTTAGTATTGTAGCAATGACAAGATCTGATGTTGTAATAAAAGGTCGACCATCGACAATTCAACATACTATATTCCTACGACGGTAATATTATTCTATTTTTTATCATTCGTCTTCCTAAATACAATTAGCTTTCCTAATATATAATTTAATATCAATACAATTGTAACAATCGCATACTTACTATATATTTTATTAAATTCAACAACTTCAACTAAAAAAATAAGACCAAAATAATCAATGAATAATGTGGCTCCTCTTGCGAAAATAAATCTCAAAAACTCTTTTATCCATTCACTAAAGCTAGTATTTCTTACCTTAAAAACAAAAAACTTATTACATATATATGCTGACATTTTTCCAGCGACAAGCGAAATCAAATTAGATATCTTATAATCCAACCCTAATAAAAGAAATCCCTGGTACACTCCCACCCCAATAGCCATCGTAAATATTCCAGACACAACATATCTTACTGTTTCATTGTTTATGACTTTTTGCAAAATATTCGAAATCATCTCATATACCTGTTATAAGAGGAACTATATCTCTAATTGTCGTACAACCACCACTATCCACGGAAATGAAATCCCCATATATTCTATCGACGCACCCCCAACCTTCTCAATAGTCGTCTCTATAAATTTGTTAAAAGATGTCATACTCCAATGATTAATATGCCCTTCAGGATTGCCAAAGCTTCTTACATGATTAAAAGATAAAAAATTAGTCAATCTAAACCAAGGTTCATAAGGAACAGTTACAACTAGAATATGTTTTGTAACTCTAAGCAATTCTTCTAAAGCATCTTCTGGTTTTTCTAAGTGCTCAAACACCTCTGAGCACACCGATACATCAAATGCATTATCTACATCAGATAAATTTGTAATATCACCTTGCCTAAATTCGCACCCATCAAATCTTTTCTTGGCTTCTTCCAACGCCTCTAACGTGTATTCAACTCCAATCACTTCTGCTTCAGCATAGTTTTGGGCTAAAATGCTTGTTAGAAATCCCTCACCGCATCCCGCATCTAACATGGTTCTTATAGGCATAACACCATAGTGATTGATTTTCTTGATAATCTTTGTCTGTAGTAAACATATTAATTTTCTTTTTAGAGGATTACTTGATGAGTATTTCCTTAAATTTCCAGCACTATACTCTAGCGCCCCATCAATATAGGTCCCAGCAGTCTTATTCTTCAACTAGAACTTCTCCTTTACTCGATTTTCGTTATAACTTTCTCTGGCGTGAGAATCAATCATCATCTCACCTATGATACCTGTTGAGAATAGCTGAAATCCAACAAGTATAAAAAGAACTCCAAGGAACAATGCCGGACGACTTCCTATTGCTTGTCCCATAAAATGAAGGACACTCATCCAAACACATATTAGTAAACCCAATGCTCCAAAAATCATGCCCCATTTACCAAAAAAATACATTGGTGAATCGCAGTATTTTAACAAGAAATTAGTCGTAATTGCATCAAATAAGCCGTGAAAATATCTCCTAAATCCATATTTTGAATGACCAAATTGTCTTTTCTTATGATTAACCTTAATTTCGGTAATGTTTGAAAATCCCTGACGATAAGCAAGTACAGGTAAATATCTATGCAATTCTCCATATACATCTATTGCGTCTATTACTTCTCTTCGATATGCCTTAAAACAACAATCAAAGTCATGAAGTTTTATACCTGACATATATGATGTCACTGCGTTAAAAAGTTTTGATGGCAATTTTTTCTCTGCTGGATCTTGTCGATTGAATTTCCATCCAGAAACCAAATCATATCCTTCTTCTAATTTGGATATCATATTTGGTATTTCTGCCGGATCGTCTTGTAAATCAGAATCCATTGTAATAACTATACCACCACTGACATTTCGGAATCCAGCTTGGAGTGCTGCTGATTTTCCAAAATTTTTTCTGAATGAGATAAGGTGAACATTGTCGTCATTATCATGTAATTTATGTATGATTTCAACCGAATCATCACTAGAGCCATCATTAACAAAAATAATCTCATATTTAATTGGTTCATTACACCACTTTGAAAGAAGTGCATTCTGAACCACTTGTCTATAAAGTTCATTCAATGATTCCGCCTCATTAAAAACCGGAATAACAAAACTACAAAGCATCATTTGCACCCCCATTGTGAACAACATTGATTTTACCCTCTATTACTTTAATTCTGCTACAACAAAATATAGCCACCAAAAAAATTGTAAAACCCATTCCTACTAATGCCGTCTGAAAATATCTAGTATCTACATATCCGATTACACTCTGAATAGTCCCCACAAGCATTTCAATGAAAGATATCAAAACTAATGTTATAAGCAATCTCTTCTCGTTAATACTAAACAGCTTTCGAGCGTTGCAATAGACTAAGCCTCCTGCTGTAATCAGTGTCGGAATCAATAAATTATGGACATTAATTATCCCCTGACTTAAATACAGGTCTTTCACGTTAGTGAATTCGATTTGCATAACATTGATCAACGTTTTTCCAAATTTATTCATCCAAGTACTAATAACAAATCCCGGATCACGTGTAAAGATATCGAAGAAGTAAGCTTTACATGCTTCAAAATATTCATTTGAATAGAATTCATCTGTCGGTACATTAGTATATATTGAGCCCACAATTCCCCTTATCGTATCATCGCTCCATGCAAGACCATATTTATTATCATATACGCCAAGCCCACATAGAATCGAATGCCAAAAAAAGCCCGTATTATTCAAGACTTTCTGCCCCATTATAGTCCCGATGAATAAGGGTAAATATTTATCAAACAGACCATAGCACAAATAGAAAATTACTATTTCAAAAACTGATGCAAATGTGCCCTTTATATTCCCATCTCTCAACCTTTTTACAGCTCTCAATATACATATTAGAACAACAACTGCTAAAACTGTTATTCCGTTATGATTCCTTACAATATTAGAAACAGAACATCCCCCACCTATAAAGCAAATGTAATAAAGCTCCTTTTTGATTGAATTTGCTTTAATAAAGTCATAAATTAAAGGAAATGTAATAACCAGTGCCCATCCAGCTGGCCAAAATGTATCAGAATTATATCCATATAAATAATTCCCCACAAAAATATGAAGCAAAACAGGAGCAATCGAAGTCAAAAAAAGATTTTTCGTAATTTTATATATCTTGTATGTAACAAATATAATTGCAAACCATGAAAAAGTGAGATTAAGATAAGCCAAAATTTTCCAAGATTCATCTATATTAAGTGCGTTCGCAAGGTACGGCAAATATAATCCATATCCCCAAGAATGACCATTAATTGACAGGAATGGTGGAACACTCCCATTTCTTATTATTTCAATATATTCATCTAAAATGCTTAATTTGTACCAAGAATATTGGGTTTCCGAAACATCTTTGGGCATATTAGCAATCATTATAAATGTCGTAAATAGCAATGTCCATATAATTGTTAAGGCAACTTTCCCTTTATCATACTTGTTTGATTTATCTAATATCATATTTTCCAAACCTCATGTGCTATTGAATTGTTCCTACGTCACTTTTTCATCTAAAGATATAAATACAGACTATTATGCATCTTAGTTATAGGTTATTGACTTCCGTTTTATAACGTTTTCAAAAATTGAAACCTTTTTCCAGTATAAACCTAACTATTGAATTTATGGAATATTAATATGTAATACATTCTTTTGTCGCTATTTTACTCTCTTAATACCATTTTCATAATTTTTTTTATTTCTCGATAGTAACAAAGCAAAACAACAATCCCAAATACTACAAGTTCGATAAATGAAACCAATACGCTATTAAATCCAAACAATCTCCATATCACAAAAAATAGTATGAACGCAGCACTAACAAATACAAACTTCCCATGAATATTAAACAATTTAATTTTATATAAAGCGGTCGAGCATAATACAACCGAAAATAGATACCCAATCACCGTTGAGATTGCTGCGCCTTCTATTCCCAATATAGGAATTAGCAATTTGTTTAAAATAATATTCACAAGTGCCCCAGTTCCAAGTATCAACATATTCGGCCACGACTTAAGTTTAATTAAAAATTGATATGCGTTTACCTGAAACATCATTAGTAGCAACGGTGACAGAAACAAATATGGTGCCGCAACCGCTCCATTCATATATTCACTCGGAAACAAAACTCTAAAAAAGAATTTAACAAAAACACACAGCATTCCTGTTGCAACATATGAGATAACTCCCAAATACTCGAAAATCTTAGAATTAGTTTCAACTTGATTTTTATCTTTCATTACTGAAAATGAAAAATACTGCCAACCACCAATAAAAGCTGTATATATAAGTTGACTAACATGACCAAGTTTTGCTGATATTCCATAAATACCGGCCTCATTCATTCCTAGCAGATTAAGAATCATGATTCTATCACATGAGTTAAAAACCCAGTAAACAAGCAGATTAGGAATTTGTGGAATTGAAAGTTTGAGTAATAACGGTAAATGTTTAATATTTACTTTTTTTGTCTGAAACCATTCTCTATTAATTAGCAAAAACGAACTTTCTATTATTACATTCGATATCAATGTTGCTAATGGTAGCGCAATTACATAATGCCCATTTAGAATCAACGGAATAGATATTGAGTATGAAATTAACGGACATAAGGTATTTAACACCAGATAAATCTTTCGCCTATTCTGCATCCTAATTGGCGCAGATACAATACTATTAGTTGCTCCAACAAAAACCGTCAATGCACAAATATAAACAAGAAAACCGTTTTTTCCTTCTAACATCAAGGCAGTAATTGGTTTTTTAAAAATTATCATAATTACCGCTACAATAATTGATGTTAAAAATGTAAATGCTAATGAAGTGGAACATATTTCTCGTTTATATTCTTTACTATCATTTTCAAAGAAAAGACGATACATTGAGTCGTACATTCCCATCAAGGCAAAAGCATTTCCAATCGAAATAATTGCCGTTGCCATATCACTAATTCCGATATAAGAAGAATTGGGCATTAATCGCGTAATTACCGGAATCATAATTACTGGAATGGCACTACTTATTGCTCCTCCCATTCCGTATACCACAAAATTTTCTATAAACAATTTAATTTTAGATTTATTATCCATAAAGACCTAACTCATCTCTTTTATTAGATGTGACCTGACCAATCATAGGTAGTCATAACTTTATTTTTCATTTCCTCAGATGGCTTCTTTCGCTCACCTACTTTTTTACATGGTGCTCCTACATAAATCCCCCATGGTTCTAAATCCTTGTTTACAAAAGCATTAGCTCCAACAAGTGCACCCTCACCAATAGTAACGCCTGGCATAACCGTACAATTTGCACCTAAGTACGCATCATCCTCAATTCGGACATCTGCAAAGTTTACTTTATGACAATCATCGGGAAGAAATTCGCAAGTATACACCCCTTGAAACTCATATGTTCCTGTTAAAATTTTTGTTCCAGGTCCAATAAAAACTCTGTCTCCAATATATGTGCTTGCCCCCCCTTCAATTAACACATACCAAGTAATAATAGTATTTTTTCCTATTTTTAATGACTTTCCAGCGTCAATCCATACATTGTCTACTATCTTACAATCATTATCTAACTCAGCATTTTCTGCATGAATCATTTTACATAATGGATAAAGTCGAACGTTTGACCCACAGTACTTTAAATATTTTCTAATATTATCTCCCATAAACTCAAGTCCTGTTAAGATTCCGTTTTGATTATTCATTGTTTTCCTTCCATTCTTTTTAAATAATTTTTATTATGCAAAAATGTTCCTTCTGCTGCACCATTCAGAGAAATCACGTCTACTACGCTATTTTTAGAATAGTCTTTTACAAAAGTAACTTTTGCAGAAGTATCACATCCTATACTTATTTTAAAATCTGACAAACCATAATTTATTATTCCATGATCAGTTGAAATTCCAATATCTAAATACTCAAACCCTTTTTCGCCATAATATTGTATAAGATTGTATGCAAGAAAATTAATTGGTTTATAATCTGAGAATCCCGGGATATCCCCCCAGTATATTACCTGTGCAATATTGTATGTAACATGGTATATCAGAGCCGCTGCTATCTGTTTCCCTCCACATTCTACCATGAACATATCGTGCTTAACCAACTTAATAGTCGCCATTACTTGACCCAGCGACATATTTAACGGATACCCCCTACTCTCACGATTTTCTTTGATAATTTCATATGCTTTTATTTCATCTTCTCTACTATTACAGTGAACCAACTTTAATTCACCATTCACCGCAATTTTCATGTTCTTTCTTCCATTGTAGGGAAGCAAGTTTAAATAATCTTCAATTTTCTCCCTATAAGTTTTTTTTAAGTCTATTTGAAAATTTATATCAAAAGACAGCGGGCGATACCCTACATTAAACAGAGAATTTTGCATTACATTAACAATTCGTGGGCAATAAAATTCAGGAGGAAGTCCAAAAGAAACTTTTTTACTCTGTTGTTTTGCGTATTCATCAAACGCTTGTATTGATTCATCTAATTGGTAAATATCCCACTTACTTTTAATATTTACAAAAGTACTAAAGGGAGCCGAAAAAGGGCAGTACCACCCATCATCCTTCTCACCAATTGCCACTCCAAATCTATTTTTACTATCTTTAAAAATAAGATAATGAACGCAGCTTGCTCTATTTTCATTCAATTTCAAAAATTCAGGTTTATTATAAAACGCTTCCGGATGAACAATTCTTGCATATTCATCTTCTGATACTTCATATATTTCCACTATACAAGCCCCCTTTATGCTTATTTAAATTCATTAACACATTTGATTACATACTGAATTTCAGCGTCATTCATCCCATAATAAAGAGGTAATGATAATTCCGTTCTGCTAATTTCCTCAGCAATTGGGAAATCACCCTTAGTATACCCAAGCTCTTGGTATGCTTTCTGCAAATGCATTGGAATTGGATAATGCTTATTGGTACAGATACCTGCCTCACTTAACCACGCTTCTAGTTCATCACGTCTTTCACACCTAATTCCAAAAATGTGCCATACGGGATTTGTATACGATGGAACAAACGGAAGAATCACAGCCTTATTCTGAATACCTTCCAAATACTTTGTAGCAATCGCTCTGCGATTTTCATTAACGTGATCAAGCTTAGGAAGTTTAGCTAATAAGAAAGCTGCCTGAAGTTCATCAAGTCTACTGTTATTTCCTTGATAAATGTGATGATATTTGTAATCTGAACCATAATTTCCTAGCGCTCGTATTTTGTTAGCAAGTTCTTCATTGTTCGTGACGGTTGCACCTGCATCACCTAACGCACCAAGATTTTTCCCTGGGTAAAAACTAAATCCCGCCGCATCACCAAATGTACCTATTTTCTTCTCTATACCATTCGAGCATCTATACGTAGCGCCATGAGCCTGTGCACAATCCTCAATTATATAAAGCCCATGATTCTTTGCAATATCAACAATTAAATCCATGTTACAAGCCTGTCCATAGAGATGAACTGGCATAATAGCTTTGGTCTTATCAGTTATAGCTTCTTCAATTAAATCTGGATTAATATTAAAAGTCCTAATATCTGGCTCAACAAAAACTGGCTTTGCACCAACATAGGTGACTGCTAGTGCCGTGGCAATATATGTGTTAGATGGGACAATAACCTCATCTCCTTCTCCAATTTCAAGTGCTTTTAGGCTCAGCATTAATGCATCTAATCCATTGCCACATCCTATGCAATATTCAGTACCTATATATTCTGCAAATGCTCGTTCAAATTCTTTGTCCTCAGCGCCCTCAATATACCACGAACGACTAAGTACTCGTTCAAATGCATCTCTTAATTCCTTATCCAATTCACGTTCTAATGGTTGAAACGTAACAAAAGGGATTTTCATACTCATTTTCTAGATTCCTCTCTCATATTCGGCATATGAAATATTACTGTATTTTTTCATCCGATACTTCATCAACGTCATCTTGACTTTTTACAAATTCTAGAAAGTCGTCATAATTTCTAATATAGTCAGACTCATCGTACAATTCTGACGCAAACACTAGTAATACTGCGCCCTCACTAAAATCATACATTTCTCTCCACATATTATTTGCTACGTATAAACCTTCATATGGTTTTTCCAAAGGTACGACCTTCGTCTCACCTTTACCATTATCCAATTTAATCTTGACGGATCCATGAATGCATACCAAAATCTGTTGGAGATTTTTGTGAGCATGCTTTCCTCTGACAAATCCTTCCATTGTTTCATACATATAGTATACTCGCTTAATTCTAAATGGTATATCCTTGTACTCTTCTAATGCTACCAATTGTCCTCGCTCGTCTCCATGTGGCTGAAATACATATTTAACTACTTGCATTACTTTCTCCTCACTCTCACCTTATCGATTTTCGAAACAAAACAACGTCTGGGTATTTTAGTCCAAACAGTATCTTTTGTGTAATTGACATACTTCTTCTTGAAATCTTTAATCTACTAATTTCATATCTTATTCTTCTTTTTTCCCAAAAATTGAATTGATCTAGAAAAGGTAATACTTCAACGTCAAACATCCTTTTAATATCTTTTAATAAAAGCTCATTAAGATTTGTACTCGACGAAACACCATTGCCTAACCGATAATAACAACTCACGATATTGAGCCCATCAATATGATGACCGTTTCTTGTTGTCTTTAAAAGCATTGGTCCATCTTCCTGCAATCTATAATTTTCATCAAAAAATCCCTGTTCTTCTAAGTATTTTCTGCTATAGTATGTTCCCGGCCCAGCAATCCCCGCACCAGTAGCAATAGCCCTGAACTGCTCTTTTGCTGTCATACCAATAAATTTATTGAAATATCTTTCGCTTGGACTTTTCCCTACTGTCTTTCCGTTTCCATCAACGATTATCCTATATGTTGTTATAACATCTGAGTTCAATTCCTCCATTTTATCTACAATTTTCCGCATGACATCACTAGATGCAAACGGATCTTCCGGAGAAAGATTAATTATATATTTACCCTCAAACTGCCTCTCAGCATTATTTATATTTTTGACCGTTCCAAGATTCACTTCATTTTGGACAACCTTAACTTTTATGATATTAGATTTTTTTCTTTCATTTATATAATCTTTAATTTTCTGAGCAGGAAAATTTTTTGAGCAATCATCAAAAACCCCTAACTCGATATTAGGATAATCTTGAGCAAATACAGAATCAAGTGATTCATATATCCTATCAAAGTGATTATATGTAAACATAATACAAGTAATTACAGGCATTGCTTTGTTCTTATCCATGAATTATCAAACTCCTCGTCATCAACTACCACCTCAAGTGATAGTTTGAATCATCCCACATAAGGACATATTACTTACTTCCACGAAAGACAGGTATCGCAAGTTTTGTTACCAGCAACCTCTATAAAGAGTCTTACTCGCCGTCTTCTTTCCTTGCATTTTCCAGTTTCTCTTGTATGTACTTCTTTATCGCTTACACAGATATACTGTAAGCACTCGATTGGTTTGCACCTCTTATCTCTTCCATAATATAAACTAATCTGTAACCCTAGTCAAGGACACAACAAAATACAAGCCACTTAAATTAATGTTCAGAAATAATGATACGCAATCCGCCTTAAGTTCTTCCATTTTATACTTGCTCATTTTCTTGAGTTAGAGATTTCGGTAATATACCTTTCCAAAAATAACTTTCTCGTTACCGTTTTTCCTCTAATATACCATATCCTCTTAATTCTGAATCAGCTGTTCTGTGTTCTCCTTCCTTCCATACATATTACAGTGCCAAATTGAATCCGCCATGTGTTTTCTCTCAAACAAATGATTTTCTGCTTGCGAAATATACATGGCACATGTTTTTTCAGAAATACTTTGATAAGCCTCATCAATCTTTTCTGCATCAACTTTTGATTCACGCAGCGTGGGTGGGGCAACTATTAATATTTCGACACCTTTTCCTTTTGCCTCCTTTACCATAGAAGTAACAAAATTAACTGTATCAATATTCAAACAACTAGCATTTATATAATCCCTTGTTTCATTGTTTCCGGAAATAGTACATTCTTTTATTTCTACAATAAAATTGCCTTTTTCGTCAAATTGATCCGCATACTCTATTATAGACTGACTCCCTGTCAAATAATCTATCTTTTTACATAAAAAAACCGATAAAAATCGTAATGAATCTATGTAGTTTTGGTTATTCCAATATTTGATTAATTCATGATTTACATCATACAGATGATACTTCATCCCCTGTATCTGACGGCGCGATTTCCCGGTTACTTAAGACGGTGAGACATGCTTAGATATACAGCTCTTCATCCGCAGCTTTCATCCGCATTGTCTACGGATACATCACCATAAAATATGAAGTCAAATTGCTAGCCTCCATTATCGAAAGCCTCTAGCATATGAGTCTTTGTGTTCTATTTACTCTCTTTGGAGAATCATCTATTTCCGCTTCATACAAGTACATGCCATACATACCTATATAGTGCTTTTTTACCATCCCAGTATTCTCCCTCTGTCAATGTATGATAATATATCCTATATTATTTTTCTTGCCCACATTTTCTTTTCTGAAGTGAAATTAACCAAATTAGTGCAGTACCCCAAAAAGTAACAAAATATCCTCCACTATTAAATGTAATGCAGTTTGCTGGTAAGAATAACAAAAAGAGAGCTATCTGTGAAACAAATGGTATACCATATACATTTTTCTTTTCAAGGATGTCTCGCCATAATAAAGCAACTACTGCACCCAATCCCCCCATAAATACGACTACACCAGGGAAAGTCAAATCACCTGCCAGCTGTACATAAGCCGTTGGCCATCCATACACACTTACCATGGACGGCTCTGTTACATGTGCAACTCTACTACCATATGTTATGCTCTTTATGTCAATTCCTGTAAACATATTTAAATAATCTTGTAGAAATTCAGAAAATCCGATTCCATATGTCCATTGGTGTTCTAATCTCAACGCCACTGACAGCGCATGATAACTTCCCGATGCGTATGCATCTGCCATAACACATAGAAATTTTGCAGAATCTGGAATCGCTTTATAAAGCAAGTTGTCAGGATCAGCATATTGCTTAGTATATGGATTCGTATACATTGGAAATATTTTTGCCACTTCGTCACATTTTTCCTTTTGCTCTATTGTAATGATTAAATCTTTATACTGTAAATACACTCCAGTTTCATCATTCTGCCCCTGATTTGTTTCTTGATTTACCGAATGATTTGTTTCTTGATTTACCGAATGATTTGTTTCTTGATTTACCGAAGTGATTGTCATTTGTTCTTCTACGTCATCTGAATAAAAAGTACGCGACTTCAAATTCATAGTAAACATAACTATAACAAGTACAATTGAAGAAACACAAATTAGTGTATCTCTTATGAATGTCCTAAGGCTTATTCTATCGGAGCACATTTTAACAATGTAAGTTACAATGACCGAAAGAACAAACAACAAAATTGGCATGTTTCTTCCTCCTGTACAATAAAGCAGCAAATACCCAAAAGCGGTAACAGAACTAGCCAACTTTAATTTCCATTTCAAAAAGTCCCACATAATAAACATTAGTGGAAAAATCATAAATGGGAAAATGTCAAAAAAGCCAAATATTCGTAGCATGCCGTTTTCTGAGACGCTGGCAATAACTTTTTGATAAGTTTCACCAGGATTGACTAAATTGTTAAAAACATCCGGATACCAATTTCCCGTGTACCTCATGCTATTTGGTATGTATAGAATTACTGCAACAATGGTGGAAATGAGCAGTAATTTCTTACCATTCTCAATCCCCATCTCTACATTTTGTATACAATTTTTTCTTTTGTGGTGACATATTATCAAATATCCCATTGCAAAGAACAAATTGCACATTGTCAAAAAAATCAACACACGGCTATCATTAGCAAATGGGTATTTTATAATGCCATAGCGGTAAATAATATATGTAATAATCCAGTAAACTTCAACCAAAATTAGTGGCATTACCAACTTAAAACTATGCCTTCTCATCTCGCTTTACACCTTTCTAATAACGCTCTTATCTTTTCCATGTGATATAAATATTTTCTAAATGCATATCAACATTATTTCAACAGAAATAGTATATTTACTAAAAAATCAAGTCAAATCACCGAGTATTTTCCACATTTCTTCCCGATTGTGTTCTGCCACATGGTTTTTCAAATATTTTTCTCTTGCTAACAAGCCATAATTGTTCAAAAGCTTTGGATTAGAAATCAGTTCATAGATATTGCTATACATCTGATCAAGATTTGTAACACAAGATGCAACATCCGACAAATACTGCATGGATGAAATCTCTGCTGGCCCAATAGCTAAAATGGGCTTTCCAACAGATAAATATTCAGGAATTTTTGTGGACAATGATAACTTGGTGTCATAAAT
Source organism: Simiaoa sunii (assembly GCF_014337175.1). Taxonomy (GTDB): domain Bacteria; phylum Bacillota; class Clostridia; order Lachnospirales; family Lachnospiraceae; genus Acetatifactor; species Acetatifactor intestinalis. The sequence continues at coordinate 3,038,639 of NZ_CP060633.1, forward strand.
GTTTTTTTTATCAAATGACTCGACATGAACCAATATTGTAGACCTATTTAAAATGTGCTTTAATTGTTCACATTCCACTCCCCCCATAAAATCAGATACATTTTCAATTGTTATTTGTTTTTTCACTCTATCCGTTATTTTTTGTGCAGAATAGATAAGCAGCTTACATTTCTTTTCAGTCTTCATATTAATTTCTTTCAGGGTACATGCCAGCTCATGTAATACCTTGTATCTATTTAAATGCAGCCCCCCCGCATATACAAATGATATTTCATGATCTTCAATGTTCTTATTTGTGGGCTCTTCAGCTAAAGATGGGCTCATGTTGACTGCTACATAACTATCTCTTTTCAAAACTCTCTTATATTCTTGCCGCATTAGTTCTGAAATTGTAAAAAAGATGTCAGCTCTTTTAACAGCTTTTCTCAAATAATTCAATATATAACTACGCCTAATCCACCAAAAAACTGAAAGTGTACGCCGTGGCATTATATAATCATCCGTAATATACAAAGCCATTTTTGATTTATATCTTTCCACCAATTTCAAACCAATTTTGTATTCAAATACAACATCACCAACAACCATAAATATGATTTCAGGCTGGAAATCATCCAACCACTCTTTTAATTCCTTCGTATCCCAGTTATCATTCCATACTATCTCTCTCGCCAATCTGGTAAGATTGTTTTTTCTTATCTGTTTACCATTTGTCACATTCTGTACGGCAGAATGTTCATTTTCTTCCAAAACTTTTCTTCCACATTGGAATTCTTTGCTAATCCGAGACTTAATCATATCGCTGTCGCTAATTCTATAAAAATTATTACATATTCGCATCTGGGGCTGTTCAGAGGAAAAAAATAATTGTGCTATATGCGTTCGGGGATATCCTTCAAAAAAGGAAGTTAACGTTTTTCCATTATTGTATATATCACTCAATGGGTTCATGCTTATAATTAAAATACGTTTAAATTGTTGCATAATATAGTACTCCTATTTCAATTCCTTATTACTAAAAGTGTTTCATAATTGCCGAATAAGCAACGTCCACTGAATAATTATCTTGTAAAAAGAGCAGCGCACGCTGTCCATAAATAGACAGTTCCTTTTCATTTGCAATCTTGACGAATGTTTCAATCACATCTTCAACATTTTTGCTTTGGCAACTCCAACCAAATCCCCCATCTTCTATTACTTTTCCTACATCTGTTACATCATCCACAATTGCCATTACTGGTAATTGTTTATCCATATACGCTAACAATCTAGAAGGAAAATTGGGAATAGTAAATCTGAAATCTAAGAAAATCAACCCCACATCGCATAATTGCAAAAAAGCGTCATAATCTTCTTTAGGCAATGCCGCATACAATTTTGTATTTTTTAGGGATTTCTTCTGAATTGCCTCTTCCAGTCTTGCGTATTCAGTTCCTGATCCAATAATTATTATGTATATACCTTTTTCATGTTCTATTCTTTTTATACATTCAATAATAAATCCAATCCCCTGTGGGCGCCCTAAATTTCCACCATACACAAATATCTTCTTACCCTGCGGAATTCCATACTTTTTCTTCAATTTAGCAATCTCTTTTGAATCGAGTTTCTTTACCTGCGAACTTACTTCAATACAATTGGGACATATTTCTACTTTATTTCTTTCAACCTCCGGATTATGCTTCAGCACATAATCCACGTTTGCTCGTGACATGCACCCAATATAATCTGAATCTCTATACAATGCTTTTTCTTTTAATCTAAAATACTTATATAGTATCCCCTTTAATCCATGTTTAGATAGCATCCCCATATCAACTGCATTCTGTGGGAAAATGTCCTTTAACATAAGATACGTGGTGGCATTATCTCTTGTTTTGACATATTTTACAGCTTTTTGCAAAGTAATAGGTGGTGTAGAGTAAAGTATCAAATCAAACTTAATATCAGAATAATACTTTTTTATACCTTGAATGAATTTCTGCTCCAATGTTACTGTCGAAATTCCCTTTTCAATAATATTGGTTTTCTGAATATTTCCTATTTTTAGTTTTAAAATCCCTACATGATTATCACATTTTATATAGTGCGTTTTTTGATTATTTTTTCGCTCCACAGGGGATACCACATACACAGAATGCCCTTCTTGGTAAAATTTACGCAATAAATCCGTATATATGTTATGTTCATCAATACTATTAAAATCTAATAGTGTTAGGAATAAAACGTTCATTATGCATATCTCACTTCATTTTATTTTTTAATGTTATTGTACTACATTTGCTGGAACCCCTATATATGTTCCTTGTTTGTCAATATTTCTAACAACTACCGCCCCTGCACCAATCACACAATCTGCGCAAATAGTAATATTATTACTCACAACTGCTCCTGCACCAACCCATGAACGTTCTCCCACTCTAACAGTTCCAGCCAGGTGGCTGCCCACTGAAACATGTGCAAAATCACCTATTTCATTATCATGGTCAACAGTTGCACCCGTGTTGATAATACATCCTTTCCCCACTTTAGTTCCAGGATTAATAACTGTGCCCGCCATGATAACTGTGCCTATACCTATTGATACTTCCTGTCCAATTACTGCATCAGGATGAATAAGCGTAACTACATTTAGCCCTTTATCGCATAATTTTTGTTGCAGCTTTTCTCTAATTACGGAATTTCCAATTGCTACAACTACATCAGATTCCTCTTTATCATCTATTGAATCTGTCGTGCCAACAACAGGAAATCCCATGCAGAATTTTACATATTTGTCATCATCTAAAAAAGCAATTTCTTCATATCCACTTTTCATTGCAATATCTGCAACTACTTTTCCATGTCCACTGGCACCGATAATCAATAGTTTTTTCTTTTTTTCGCCCATTACTTATTACCCTTAAATTCTTCCATCGTCACAGCTGTTTCAGAGCTAATCCCTTCTCTTTTGAGCACTGTTCCCACAGTCTGAAAAATGATTTTCCAATCACCCAAAAAAGTAACATGATCCACATAGTGCACATCTTTGTCAAATTTGTCTTCCCATGTGATACTGTTTCTCCCGTGTACTTGTGCGTACCCTGTAAATCCAGGTCTCACTTCATGCCTTCTTGCCTGATTCTCATTATATAATGGTAAATAACGAACAAGCAGTGGACGAGGACCAACGACTGACATATCGCCTTTCAAAATATTGATTAACTCCGGGAGTTCATCTAAAGATGTACTTCGAAGTTTTTTTCCAAAACTTGTGAGCCTTACATCATCAGGTAATAGTTCTCCGGCTTCATTCCTGCCATCTGTCATTGTACGGAACTTATATAACGCAAATATTTTGCCATGTAATCCCGGTCTTTCTTGTTTGAATATCACAGGAGTTCCCAGCTTTATTCGAACAAGTATTGCCGTAATCAGCATCACAGGCGATAGCAAAATGAGCGCCAAGAATGCGCAGCAGAAGTCCTGCGGACGCTTTATATAACTTTCATAAAATCCTTTTTTGTGAGATTCCTCGCTCATCTAAAACATCCTTTAATAATTTCAATAATAATGTCTTGTTGTTCTGTTGTCATTTTATTATCACTAGGCAGGCATAATCCTCTTTGGAAGATATCTGAACCTATATCCAGACAACTACCTGCAATGTAAGCATTAGTTCTTGCTCTTCCATTACCATCACGTGTTATAAAACCATTCATTCGATAGATGGGCTGCATATGCATCGGTTTCCAGATAGGGCGACCTTCTGCATTATACTTAGCAAGTGTTTCCAAGATTTCAGTCGGACAGCTTTTGCCCGGCTCTGTAATATACAATGCTTCCCTCTCCCCTCTGACCTGCTGGCACATCGCGTCTTCATCTATCAGCATACAGCTGAGCCAGAAATTGGGCTCCGTATTTTCAGCATCATAGGGATTCATTTGAATCGGTAAATCTTTAAAACCTTCCTTGTACCTTTCGTAGATTGCTCTTTTCTGAGCTATATGCTCTTCCAAATAGGGGTACTGTCCTCTCACTACTCCGGCAATCACATTGCTCATTCGATAATTGTATCCCAATTCCTCATGCTGATACCAAGGGGCATCTTCTCTTGCCTGTGTAGACCACTTTCTTACCTTATTGGCCGCTTCTTCATCATCTGTCAGGAACATCCCACCTGAGGATCCTGTTATAATCTTATTCCCATTAAATGAGATTGCATTATAGTTGCCAAAGCTTCCTGTCTGTACTCCCTTGTAAGTTGCGCCAAGAGATTCTGCTGCATCTTCGATAATCACTGCTCCATGTTTGTCGCAGATCGTTTTAATCTCATCAATTTTGCCCGGTGTGCCATATAAGTGTGCCACAACTACCACTTTTACCTCTGGATAGATTTCAAATGCCTTTTCCAAAGCAACCGGATCCATATTCCACGTATCATATTCCGTATCAATGAATACAGGATCTCCACCTTCATATTTCACAGGATTCACCGTAGCATCAAAGGTTACGTCTGAACAAAATACTTTTTCACCCGGTTTTACACCGGCTAATTTCACTGCCATATGCAAAGCCGCTGTTCCTGCCGAAAGGGCTACCGCATACTTGCACCCGATTTTCTCACAGGTTAGACGTTCTACTTCATTAATATTTTTACCCACTGTTGACATCCAGTTCGTCTCATAAGCCTCGGTAACATATTGCAGTTCCGTTCCATGCATGGTCGGTGATGAAAGCCAGATTTTATTTTCAAATATTTCAAACTTTTTCATATGTCTCTTCCTCTTTATCTTATATTTGCCTTTCCTTAGCATACAATTAATTATGTGCAAAAAAGACAACCTGCATTTAGTTGCCATAGTATTTTCATTATTTTATCACTTGTGGTGTAGAAATGCAATTTATTTGAGCATCCTGGTCGGGTAAATTTACTGTAGGAAATTAATAGACAGAGCATCCCTGAGATATGTTTCAGAATCAAAGTTTTCTCCATCATTATAACCTTTTTATTCCTTTTTACAAACCCCAAATGTGGTTTTCTACTTGTTGGTCTGCTCTTGGGTCAACTCTTTAATGCTCTTCACCCATTCCTCAAGGCTTTCAGCCTTGATTGCTTTCTTGAACCAGTCCTGCAGAATTTCCAGGTTCTTCTGGCTCTGAACCTTTTGAAGGATGCCATCCGGCACCTCGCCAAATTTAGCTAAAACCTCTATAAGCGAATTGGCCGTTCCCTGTGTTATTCCCTCTGCAATTCCTTCATTCCTTACAAACTCATCTTCCGTAATTCTATCCATGCGCGCAAGATTCTTATAGAACATCCTTATACGCATTCTCTCTAAGAGTCCAAATTCTTTCATCGTTTCAATCGCCTCCCGAATTCCTGGGTTCTTGGTCTTTGCCATCAGCATATTCAAATCCTCCTCTCCCTTCGCATTTAGAAATTCCATCCATTCCGCCACCGGACCACTTATCGTAACGTTCCCTTTAAGCTAACCCCTGAATGTACGCTTTTGACCAGTAGAATAACTGCCGCTTGTCCCAATGCATCTTGTTTTGCAGTTGTATTTCAATTGTTATTCTGCTTCCATCTCTCAGCTCCACTAAGGCATCCACAATCCCCTGTTTTTGCTTCGAATGCTCTCGCCACAGAAATGTATTTATCATCTTAGAAGACTTTATTTCCGTTAGGGGAATTCCCGTGACATCGCTGATAAAGCGTTCGCGGATGGTCTCATTTTCCAGTAGTTGCCGGAATGCGAAATCGCTCTTCGGCAGGATAAACTGCGCTTGCTTCGTTCTTCTCATGTGTCTCCTCCTGTCGTTGGCAGGAAGAGCCCAGTAAATTTGTCAATTCTTTTTGCTTTTTACCGCATATGTAACGTATTCGAAATCTTTTCTACTGGCACTAATTACAATCCTTCACCACATGCACTCCTTGTCCTATGACCTGATTACTAATCTGCTTGAATCCTCCACCTTTCACAAACACATTATTACATTTCACATTGCTGTTTATATTATAGATTAAATTATCTTGAACCGGATTATCCTCCAGAATACTGTTTTCTATGTTCAACAAACCATCTGACACTTGAATTACTCCCTCAGCACAATGATTTTGCGTAAAGACAGAGGATGCAATCGCGATATCCGATTCCTCTGCCTTACATGCAACACTGCAACAGCCTTGTAATTTTCCACCTTCTATGCATACCTTTCTGCACTGATGTATAAAAATTCCTTTTCTGTCCCTTGCCTCAATTTCAATTTGTTCCAGGTTTATTCCAGCGCAATTGTCAAATCGCAAGATTGGTTCTGCTTCCACTTCCTCCGGCACACAATCCTGCTGCTTAAACGAAATGCCATGCAATGTAAGATTCTTGCAATTTCGAAAACACAAACCATCTCCACCATACAATGTGATTATCTTGTGTTGTCCTTCCACCGTCAGATCTTCAACATTTTCTACTATGAGCATATTTCCCCTATATATCGGGTCACAGACAGCATGAACATTCTCCGTTTCCAACGGCGTAATAGAGCAATCTTCCAGCAGCTTAATATGACTGCATCTACCCAGCTTTTCTGCTAATTCCTCGAATGTATAGACTTCTGCATAATTTTCTGAACACTCAGTGATTTCTTGTGTTTTGGGCATACGCTTCTCTATCTCATATGTTTCATCATACGCATACTCGAATTCATGCAATGTATAAAAAATATATTTAATTGCATCAACGTAATCCTCTGCACCGTTATAGTCCTGACATATTTTTTCCAGACAAATTTCCGGTTCTCCTCCTTCAAACCGATAATATTGATCATTCTCTCGAATTGCCCGCTCAACATATTCCTCAAAAGATTGCTTAACCTTCTGACATCCCATTTCTACACTTTGCGCATCCCGAATGAATTTTAGCGTTTTTACCTGCATAATGCCCAGCGTCATTGGACGTTTTCCCAAGAGAAATATGATATTTTCACCCCAGCGCTGTGTTTTCGTCCGATTAAAGTTTTCATAAATCATAATGGAATAGATGACTCTCTGCAAATAATTTCCGGGAGCGATTTCATTGACAATGGAATCATATTTCTCCCTAAAGGCATCATACTTGTCCAAAATGTACTTTTTCTTCATTTGCTGTGTACATACCTTATTCTGACGATTTTTCGCGGATCGCCCAAATGTTCTGATGACAAACTGATACGCCAACGCCAGGAATACCAACCACAGCTGTGTACGAAATTCTTCTACTGTAGGGAGAATCCCCTTTCCCGGCAGAACCAAGGCATATTGCACCGCAAATGCCAGTATCGTCCCCATCATTGCCACCTTGAATTCATAACCCGGATTATATAATTGCCTTTTACCGGAAACGACCGTTATCATAAATCCTCTTACAAGGTAGTAGCAGGGAACGATATAAACCGCATTTTGAGCTAGCTGATTCATTTCAAAATATTGTAATGCCGCAGCAATAAGCAGCATATAGATTATGGGAGCAAAAACATTGTACTGAATATTTACAATCAAAGAGTCCTTGCTGTCTTTGCCAAATACAACATTCTGATAACCCTCACCACTTCCCGTAATATGCTTATCAGCAAGCATCTCTCGTCCGATTATTCCGGTTAATTCATAAAAAATAAAGGCACATCCAAAGCAAAAAATAACTACTGCCACGAGTTTTCTCCTTATGTAAAAGCAAAATACCACCAACAGGCGCACACCTATTGATGGTATTACATTTGTGCATAGCAAACTATATACTTCTTTCCACCCTTTTCCCACAAATGCTATTCCCAAATAGCCTTATAAGAAAATTGTAGCATTCATGTGGTTTTTGTCAAGAAATTTCTATTTCTGCTTGTTGGTCTGCTCTTGGGATCAGCATATTCAAATCCTCCTCTCCCTTCGCATTTAGAAATTCCATACATTCCGCCACCGGACCACTTATCGTAACGTTCCCTTTGAGCTAACCCCTGAATGTACGCTTTTGACCAGTAGAATAACTGCCGCTTGTCCCAATACATCTTGTTTTGCAGTTGTATTTCAATTGTAATCCTGGTTCCATCTCTCAGCTCCACCAAGGCATCCACAATCCCCTGTTTTTGCTTCGAATGTTCTCGCCACAGAAATGTATTTAGTGTCTGCTGATTAAACCGTTTCCGGTTCAAAATCAGCAGACACTAATTATCAAAGTTTATTTTTTAAATTGGTACGTCGGTACGATCTCCTTGATATCCTCGCGGATCCGATCCGTCTCCGCATAGGCATCCTGATAGATCTTGTCCAATTGCTTTTTGAAAACATCATCATCAAATTCAATCGGTTTTCCGATATAGATCATCTTGTTGGCAGTCTTCTTCAATCCCTCTTCGTTCATGAGAAGTTCTTCGTACATCTTCTCTCCGGGACGTAATCCGGTGAATTTGATCTCGATATCCTCACCCGGCTTGTATCCGGACAGTTTGATCAGGTTCGTCGCCAGATCTACGATCTTAACCGGCTCTCCCATATCCAGAACGAAGATCTCCCCGCCTCTGGCGTAGGCACCCGCCTGCAGTACCAGAGATACCGCTTCCGGTATGGTCATGAAGTAACGGATAATGTTAGGATCCGTAACGGTGACAGGGCCGCCTTCCGCGATCTGTTTCTTGAACAGAGGAATAACACTGCCGTTACTGCCTAATACATTGCCGAAACGTACTGCCACGAAATTCGTCTGTGACTTGCGGTTCATCATCTGGATCACCATCTCGCACATTCTCTTGGAGGCACCCATGACATTTGTAGGATTCACCGCTTTATCTGTGGAGATCAGCACGAACTTCTCCACACCGTATTTATCTGCTGCCTGTGCGGTACGATAGGTACCGAAGACGTTGTTCTTGATCGCCTCATTGGGGCTGACTTCCATGAGGGGCACATGCTTATGGGCTGCCGCATGGTAGACGATGTTCGGACGATATCTGCGGAAGACATCTTCGATGCGTTCCGTATTGCGTACAGAAGCGATCAACACTACCAGATCCAGTGTCGGATACTTACGGATCAGCTCCTGCTGGATCGCATAGGCGTTGTTCTCATAGATATCGACGATGATCAGCTGCTTCGGCTGATGACCCGCGATCTGCCGGCACAGCTCGCTTCCGATGGATCCGCCACCACCGGTGACTAATACGACCTTATCCTTCACATAGTTCAGGACTTCTTCCGTATTGATCTCTATCGGATCTCTTCCTAAGAGGTCTTCGATCTCCACTTCTTTTAATTTTGCCACGGAGACATCTCCGTTGAGTAACTGATACATGCCCGGGAGCGTACGCATCTTACATCCGGTCTCTTTACAGATATCCAGGATCTCTTTTTTCACATGGGTATTGGCAGAGGGAATGGCGAAGATGATCTCATCCACATTATACTGCCCTACGGCGTCTGCAATCTTGTCTCTGCCACCGACGATAGGCACACCACGCAAGAATTTGCCGTGACAACCGGGATTATCATCGATAATGCATTTGGGATTGAGATTCAAGTATCGGCTGGTCTCAATTTCCTTTAAGATAGCATTTGCCGCTGCTCCGGCACCGATAAGCATGACATTGCTGCCGTCCTTTTTCGTCTTTAATTCCGATCTCTTGGAATTGATCAGACGTAAGATCCGATAGCTGAATCGGATCACTGTAGTCATTCCGAATAGCAAGAACCAATAAATCACAAAATAGCTTCGGGGCATCTTCTGGTTCAGGATATGACACAGGATCATCTGTGCTATACTTGCACAGGTAGTAGCAAATACGATATTCAGCAGTTCTGTTGCACTGGCATAACGCCATACACTTTTGTACAGCTTCCACACTGCGAAGAAGAGTAATGTCAGTATGATATTGTAGGCAATAATATTTTCAAATTTGATCAGGTATTCCTGAGGGATTCCCTTAAAACTGAAATCAAAACGAATGTATAATGCAGCAAAGGATGCCACAACAATAGACATAATATCTAACAGGATCAGTGCAAGGATTCTGTTGATGGGTATTTTCAAGAAATTCTGCTTCATCTTCTTACTTCCCTCTCGGCACATATAAAAATAGTCATAATTCAATTTATTGTACCACGCAGGGAAGTAAAAAGCAATTTTCACATAAGAATCCACAAAAAATTAAGAAATCCTCACTGCAGCCCGGGAGTTTGACACTTCTTTTTTTAACATTTTAATGCAAATCCTTTATTTAAGCCATTTATGGCTTATTTTTGATAAAGCTATAAATTCTTAAGAAAACAACGGATTTACATATCAAATAGACAAACCCGATACAACTATTCATACTTGATGAAAAAAGGAGATTTACTTATGAATACTTTAAACAAATACACTGCAGAATATCTCAGCTATTGCGAATATCGAAAACGTCTGAATTTCAAGACATTGAAAGCATATCGGATCGATTTAAACCAGTATTCTGTATTTTGTAATAGCTCCATGGATTTTCTATCAAGAAATACACTGGATCTGTATATTACAGAATTGCATAAACACAACAAGCCCAAGTCTGTCAAGCGAAAAATTGCCAGTCTGAAAGCATTTTTCCATTATCTGGAGTACGCAGATCTTTTAGTACAGAACCCTTTCGACAAACTGGACGTACATTTCCGTGAAGCCAAGCTCCTGCCCAAAACTATTCCTTTTCATTCCATTCAAAAGTTCTTGTCTGTACTCTATGCACAAAAAAATCAGGCAGCCTCTACTTATCAGTTGAGGTGCTGCCTGCGGGATATTGCTGTGATTGAGTTGTTATTCGCTACAGGAATGCGGATTTCCGAATTATGTTCCCTTCGTCCGTCGGATATCGATCTGGAGAATAACACTGTGCTGATATACGGAAAAGGATCCAAAGAACGCATCCTGCAACTCGGTAACCCTGAGGTTATTTCTGCCTTAATGTTGTATCAAGATTCATTCAAAACAGATATTTCTGTCTGTGGATATTTTTTTGTCAATAAGCAAAAGCATAAATTATCGGACCAATCTGTCCGTTTTATGATCAACCGCTATGCCAATCTTGCCGGAATAGAACAGCATATTACTCCCCATATATTCCGACATTCCTTTGCCACCCTGTTGCTAGAACAGGATGTCGACATCCGCTATATTCAGAAAATGCTTGGACACAGTTCTATCAGCACGACAGAAATCTATACTCATGTGTCCAGTGCTAAGCAGAAAGATATTCTGGTAAATAAACATCCTAGGAATTTTATGGTGGTCAATAAAGGATAATTCTTAATTATCGATCGCAAACGGTTAAAAGGAGATATTAACAATGCAAAATATACTATCAAATAATATTTCTCCATATAAATTAGAGGAATCAATTGAAGAGTTACGAAAGCATTGCAAAAATAAAAATAAGTTTAAAAAAGATGGTTCTGTTTTGGTGGGAGGAACGAGTAGGGCTGATTACTCCGGGAAAAGTCTTAAAAGAACACGTGCAAGCGGAATGGTTTTTGATCAGTGTATTTTTGAAAATTCAGCTGCTGCAGGATCCGTTTTCAACGCTTGCATATTTGAAAAATGTAGCATAAATAATGCCAATTTTCAGGAATGCTCTTTTATTCAAAGTAAGTTTCTTGGAGATGCAACCGATAAACATATCTCTAATAGCAATTTTAACGACAGCTTGTTTACTAACCAATTCATAATCAAAAATAACTATTTTGAACATTCGGTATTCTACAATACTGCATTTATAGATGGAAGAATCGTAGATTCTACTTTTTATTCCTGCACTTTAGAAGCTACATTGTTTTCCCGTGTATCCATAGAAAACGTTAAGTTTACAGATTTAAATATTGATTATGCTGTGTTTGAAGATGTTAAGATGGATAAGGTTATTTTACCTTTTTCGCAAATATGTTATGCATTTGGTTTATTGACGTATTTGAGTGAAACAAAAGATAATATTTATATTACATCCCATTGCAACGAAAATGGTCTTATTTCGCCTAATGAATATTTAAAATTAATACCGCATTTTATAAATTATTATACCGAAAATAGAGAATATTTCCCTTTGGCTAATATATATTTTTACTTAAACAAAAAAGAGGAAGCAAAAGAGATTATTCTACGAGGAATATTGGAAGGCGTTGCAGAAATTGATTTTAGAAAAATAAAATATTTGTGTAAATTAATATATACATATGGTGTATTCAGCTATCACGAACGCTATGATATTATTTCGTATATATACTCCCACATTTCTTTTACTGATATGAATGCGGGGCTTTTGTATAATTTTACAACATACAAAAGAGAAATTGAGGGTTACCTACTTAGCAATAATAATAGAAATGTGGTTACGTTGGAAGTTAATATTTTTACAAACATTTTTCCTGAAGAACAAACAAAATTGGGAATATTGCTTTCAACAATGGAGGAAATTATAGAACTGTATAAGTCGCCCGCTGGAGAGCATCAAATAAACTGTAGACATAATTCAGCAGAAGCCTTTTTAGTTCTGATCCAAGACACTTTGCCAGCCGTTATCGCAACGATTGGTGCATTTTATTCCATTTTGGTTGCACATTATACATTACAAGAAAAAAGGATATCACTTCAAACAATGAAAAAGCAAAAAAAATTGGAACTTAAAAAAATGCACTTAGAAATAGAAAACGAACGACAACAATTGATTAATATCCAATTGGATAATCAAATAAAGCAGGATCAAGTAGAACAAATAAATTTAAGAAAAGATCATGAAAAAAATGCCGTGAAAGAGCAAATACTTAGAAAGAATATATCCGAAAACGATGTGGAAATATCAGAAATTAAACACATCCTTTTTGGAAATATTCCTTCTAATATCGATGAAGATTTCATCCAATATACCTATACAAACTCATAAAGCGAGCATATTATTTCTGCACTCTTTGCAGGTCGGCCCTAGTTCAAGATTATAATCGGAGCAAATATCTGTCGCTTTGTTATAAATAGACAACAAAGTTTGATTGGATGGAGAAACAGTATTTTCCAATTTGGTTCCAATCATAGGTCTAAAAACAGAAAGCATTGGCTGGACACCCAGTTGGCACAGATATTGTATAGCTTCCAATAATGTCTTTTGAGAATTTAAACCTACAATAAGAGCTGAACGGACATTTCCTGTTTTTCCCCAAAGACTAGTGCTCACTTTTAAGGTATCAATATATTGTTTTAATGGGATTGTTCCTTTACCAGGCATTAGTTTTTCAGCCAAATTTCGATCCCAGATTTCTATATTGAATGCGACCTCGTCTATTCCAGCTTCTTTATACTGATAAAGTATTTGTGGATTCGCTGGTGGAAGGCTCATCAAATATATAGGAATTGTTTTGTTTCGCTCACGTATTTTTCTGGCAAGAATTATTATGTTTTCGCTTTCGGCAATAGGTTCACCCGAACCACCACCTATAAGAATATGCCGAAATGTTGGTTTGAACATAAGGTAATCCAATACTTCATCAAAATCTTCCATTGAAAGATTTAATTGTTTTGCCGGTAAATTGCAAAAAAAGCATCCCTTGCCATGGCTTTTAAACGTGCATATTGATTCATGCTTTAGACGAATTCTATCTGTTGAGAGATAGGCAATTCTATTATAAGGAATTCCACTTTTTGTGACCTTATCGGACCAATCAGGTTCTAATTCAATAGTTATTTTTGAAATATTATTGTTATAATAAAAAAGACTTAATTCACTGTTACATATTTGTATACTAAAAGGGGACAGTTCCGTAAATTTTAAGTTAATTGGTACATTTAGTGGGAGACCATTATCTGTCCGAAAATCAATTGCACTAAAAACTGCTTTCTTAATAACTCCCTTTGTTTTTAAATAATTGGATGCTTCTTCGGAAATATTGCAACCTTGGTTCAAAAGTGCAATTTTGAGACCAATATCCGTATTCATATTTCGATGCAAATAATTTTCTTCACCAGATATATTAGAATAAACATTGCATTGAAAATCAGGACTAATAGAACATATATTTGTTTTAAAAATCATGCTATAGCAATAAGCGTCATTTTCGGCAGCTGTACTATATGTCCAGCCATCAGTAATGATTTGATATATACTTGAATACTTGTTGACTTTTTTGCGCACATAGTCAGGGTGTTTCATTCCTTCGGTAAATATATACTTGTAAAAGCTATAATTTATACATATATTTTTAATACTTTCATTTAATATTTTTATGTTACTAAAAGCAGACAAGTTCAATTGTGAAAGAGAAGGAAAATTGTATTCCTTTAAAGCTATATTAATCAAAAAACTTGATGCTTGATATCTTGGATTAATTTCAAGAAAATAAATTTCTGTTTCGGTCACAAGAAAATCAAGGCCGATTATACCTAAATATCCCATTTTTTTAATATGATTTAGTATAATAGATGTGTAACTATTTAATTTCTTGAGTATTTCAGAAGATAGTTTCTGAGCCGTAACATAATCGCTTCCATGGAATAAGATCCGTTGAGCATTAACTTCAGTAATTTGTATTGAAGGCGGAAAAAATATAGTGCATTCTGAACCAATAACCGCATTTATATTCACAGAAAAACCATTTTTTATATAAGGAGAAACAATAAAAAGCTCCTTATAATTATTTCTTATGTCTTCGATCATATGATTTGTTTTGGAAATTATAAAAGTTCCAAAACCACCAGAACTCTTATTTTTCTGAGCAATATATTGCTCAGAGACCATAAAGTTAGTTTCGAGCTCATCTAACAATAAATTAGGAGAATCCACGATAGTAGATGGCAAAACAGGAACATAGCGGTTAAGCCAATACCGTGTATATATTTTATCACTTAACATATCGAGCAAATTTTTATCATTAAGACACAATATATGCTGTTGCAAAGAATGGTTTATGCTATAGGCTATTTTAGGATTATAAAATATAAACTGAGCACACGGGTGAATGGATAAAATTTCAGTCATTTTATTAGATATAAATTTGTTAAATGTATCTCCATATATATTCTCTTTACGAATTTCCTGAGGATTTGAGTCAGAATAATAACATATTTTTTCTGAAAAAAGCGTATCAGAAAAGCAATCCACATCTCTTGGGCCTACCCAAACATAATAACTCATGATCAATCTCCTTTTAACCGTTTACGATCGATAATTAAGAATTATCCTTCATTGAAATATGTTTCAAATTTGAAATTCATCTCACACATCTAATTCTCTAATATATTCCTTCATATATTACATGACGATTTACGACAAAATCTTACAATCTTTTTTCAAAAAATTTTTACCAGTTGATTGCATTAGTAACTTCTACTGCCACGCTTCAGAAAAAGAATTGCACGACTAACTTCTGCTTTGCCCTGTTTCTCGCCATTTTCAGGTTGTTTTTCATCCCTTTCTGACCTATAATAATTAAAAATGAATGGATTTTAGGGTACACTAAAGGAAGCCTCCAAAAGTCTTTTGCACGAGTAACTTCTGGTTGCCATCAACTGTTTATTCTTTTCTGTATCCTCCTGCCTGTTTTATTTATTTCAATAGTTCAGGCTTCAGACAGATTTCATCGGGTGGGATGATCTCCAGTCCAAGCTTTTCCATTGCATTTTTGTCAAATGACTTCAGGGCCTTCTTCATGGGTGTCGAACCATGAAGTTTAGGCCTTGTTGTATTATTGATGTGATTTACCATACGTAACACCTGCTCCTGGTTCAATCCATCAAACGAACTTCCCTTTGGCAGTACATATCTTATGTACTCATGATTCTTTTCCAGTTCTCCCTTTTGCTCAGAATGTCTCGATTCACAATAAAACACTCTGGTACGCTTCTTTCCGTCATGTCCTTTTTCAAACAACTCCGGATCTGCAAACTCACATCCATTATCTGTCAGTATTACAGGAAACAGTTCCCGAAACATTTCACTTCCCAACGTCTCTTCCAACCAGTCAAAAGTAGCTACGGTATTCTTCATTTCTTTGGTTTTAATCAGAAATGCCAGCATCAGATTGTTTTCCGGCCATAACAGCGTATGAAGTAATTTCCCGCCTTTATTTCCTTCCACTGTGTCCATCTGTACCACTCGTATGCCTTCGTTTTTCGCAATAAAATCAAGATAGTCTGAATAATGATGTCCTTCTTTTTTACGATAGCTGATTTTTGGAGTTGGAACGCTTCTCACTCTTTTTCGATATCTTACCGTTCTCCGCATATCCAGATTTCTTGCGGTCAGATAGCCGGCACTGATATACTTATAAAGCGTTCGTTCCCCACAGGGAATCTCTTCTGCATGATGCGCCAGGATATGTGCCAGGGGCTGTCCTTTCCTGATCAGCGGGCTCACAAGACTGTCCAATGCTGCCAGTTCATCTCTGGTCATGTCTATTCCCTGTCTGGATTTCCTAAGCGTTTCACAGTACTCCTTATGGGCATAATCAGCGTTATACAGGTACTTATCAAACAGACAGCTGAAGGACTTGGGGCAGTTATTGCACACATAAGGCGCCTTGTGTTCTATTGGGCATGGTGCATCCACAAAGTCAGGGCACAGCTTATTACAGCTGATACACTCCCGGCATGGAATTCTGCACTTATGTCCCTTCTTCTTTTTACACACATCCCAACGCCTGCAGCTATTTCGGTATTTACACCGGTTTGGACTTGCATGAAGTATGCCATCCCTGCTTCGCAACTTATGATAACGATGCCTGCGTATTTCCTTGGAAACCGTATCAGGTGAACAGCCTATAATGTATGCAATCTCTTTAAAGGTACGATGTTCTTTCAGTCCCTTCTGAATTTCATGCCTGTCATCCCAAGTTAAATGTGTCCCCTTTTTCCTTTCTTCTTTCGGCATAGGACCTCCTTCTGCAGGAGGATACCTATTCAGTATACCATTGCATGACTAACTTATGGTTTCTATACCCAAATCAGATTTTTAAAATTCATTCAACGAAAATTTTTACCAAGTTTTTACCAGTTTTACCCACCGGATTTAATCAGCTTTTCTCTGAACTAATCTAATAGAAGCATGTTCTGTCCAAAAGCCTAATTATAATTTAGCACATGAACATCCACGATTTCAAGCTGTATCCGCATCTTTCACAACTTATCCAGGTAAGCATACAATACCACATATTGCAAAAGACATCGATCTTGCCACCGATGTCTTTTCTACAATACGACCGTATCATCTAGCTTATCAATTTTCTCACTCCGCTTACAAGAGCCTGAAAGCTTTCAGATGTATTTCTGTTTATATCTATGTACTGTGCTATTCTTTTTGCACCACTGATTTGTTGATGCTCCGGAAGATATTTCTTCAATTCTCTTTTGGGTGAAATAATATCATCCGGTACCCTGTATTGCTTCTTTTTCGCCAAAACTGTAATGTTTTTCCCATAAGCTTTAGATACCGCCTCCAGATCTCCGAAATACCATGCCTCCAATTCATGACAAGCTATACGAATCAATACCTCTTGCGTTGTATCTCCGCACAATTCTACAAGCTTGCGTTTAAGTTCACGGCAGTCACCGGTATCCTGGTCCTGTACAATTACAAATTTCACTCCCGGTTCCTTCCATGCTCGCAGTTTAATAGGCACAGATTTCTGTAAATCTGATTTTCCTTCATGTGGGACGGTAATGAAACCAACATCCGGAGGTAATATCTTTGGTAATATACCATCCAAAAAGTGTTTCATAGATTCTTCTTCCAGTAAAAAGACTAACTTCATTCTATCCCTCCACCAATAGCCCCTGTTTCCATAATGCTCCGGGCAGATCACCCGCTTCACACAGTTTTCTGGCTATCGGATTATCCGAGGCTTTTTTTATTGTGGTAAATCCATCTTTTTTCTGCAGATAATAAATTTCTTCCAGTTCTACCGCATTTAAAAAATCCGGAGAATGCGTAGACACAAACACCTGTCCGCCTGCATTTGCATAATTGCGGAATTCCTCCGCCAGCCCCCCTAACAATTCCGGGTAAAGCTGGTTTTCCGGTTCTTCTATGCATAAGAGTGCATGCTGTAAAGGATCATTCAGCAAGACAAGATACGTGAACATTTTTATTGTGCCGTCAGAAACATATTTTGCTGAAAAAGGATTTTGGAATTTTCCGTCCTGAAATCTTAACACAATATAACCGTCCTGTGTTTCCTGTGCCTCCACCTTTTCGACACCGGGTATCCGGAGTTTCATATTCTCTATGATCTTGTTAAATATATCCGGATGATTGTCATATAAGTATTTTGTTACAACTGATAAATTATCTCCGGTTCTCGAAAGCTGTTCTCCGTATTCTGCTTCCTGACGTTCTCTGGCAGCATCAATTCTAAAATCAGCAACGTACCAATCCTCAATCAAACGGCGAAATGTGGACACAGCTTCAAACTCTTTGAACTGTCCCAACCCTTTAATCGCCAGAATGTCAGGCGAATCCAGTTTTTGTTTTCGACGTTTTGCCAGATTTACATCTTCATAAGAGTTGAGTTTCCCCTCTGCTGCGATTCCTTCCCCACAAGAGAAGTCCAGTACTTTCCAAGGAGACCCTTTCTGTCCTCTTCTAAATCTCAATACTTCTTTTTTTACAACTGCTCTAGCATGCTCATCCAATCCTATGGATATCTCATAGGTAATCAATGGTTCCTCCTCAGAAGCTCTGAACTTAATGGTAAATTCTATATTGCCCTTTTGTTCCCTTGATACCACTTCCTTAAATCCGCCTCTTTTAGCTAATGCTGATCTGACATTACTGTTCAGGCAATCATGTAAAAAGCCGAATACGTCAAAAAAGGTAGTTTTACCAACGCCGTTTTTTCCAAGGAATACAGCCATGTTGGAAATGTCCTTTACTTCGACATCTTTAAAAACCTTATAGTTATGGATTTTTATCGATTCTATCTTCATGTTCTGCTTTTCCTCCCATAGCCAGTCATTAAAAATTCTAAGTCTCTCATGCATTGTTACCGTTATTTCATGCCACATACATGCTATGCCATGATTTTATCACATTTCCGGTATAATTCCAATGAAAGTCTTTTTTGGGATTTATCTTTCACCACATGAAACCGGTCATAGAAGGAAGTGATCTCATACTTCTCCGGATCGAACAGTTCTCTCTGTCCGGAATCCACGATATACACTACCCGCTCTCCGGACGCCTCATTGGCCGCTATGATCTCTGCCGTGACGTTTTCATAGTGGTAGCGTTCTTTATACGGGCGGAGTTCCACGCCGTCCTGTACGTTGCTGATGCCCTGATAGTAATGTGCATCGATCTGGTGGGTGTACATAGTCAGGATCTCGCCTAAGGTAGCGCCGGCATCGATTCCCTGGGGATCCGGATAGATGTAATAGGCATCGCAATCGATGGTATGTGCGTAGTTCAACGCCTGTATGTAGGGATCGTAGTAATATGTCCGGCTGAGTTCTCCCCAGCTGCCAAAATACATCTGTGCCATCATCAGTGCCATCACACCGTAGGCCGCTGCAATGGGTACGGACAGGAGGTGTACCTTCCGGATGCAGCGTGCGATACCGATGCCCCCGATGATCAGTACCGGATAGAATATGATATTGATACGGTTCACCGTCACATTTTTCGTAATAATGCCTACCCACAGTCCCATGCCGAGCCACGCCAGCAGTGCGACATAGGGGTAACGTTCCGTTTTTTCCATTCCCCGGAGTCTGCGGAGGATGCTGACCAGTCCGATGACGAAGAACAGATCCGTGATATAGTACACCGGGCCGAATCTCACCATGGTGTTGGTCACGCTCTTGTCCCCGGAGCCCCAGGTGGTGGTAAAGGTCCAGACGATATTCTCCCACAGCTGTTTCCAGGAGAAGTTAGCGAACAGAATATCATCACCGCGGTTACTGGAGAGGAACGACGGGATCGTAAAAAGCGGCGTCTCGATTCCGGGCTTTCCCAGCAGGGTAAGCAGCATGGATAAAAATTCCGGCAGGACGATCACCAGGTACAGCACAAAGCAGGCTGCCAGCTCCTTCCAATTTACTGCCTGCTGCCGCAGGAGATAAATAGCAACCACCAGTAAAAACAGCGGTACCGAATAGTCCGCAATTCCGTAGGCATAGGAGCACAGTCCGAACATCACCATGGAAAGGTACAATAGCGGTTTCTTTTTTAGTCCGGCGATCAGCAGTACTACCGCGATCAGGAACACATGGGGGAACAGGTTGCAGTCAAAGGACCACCGGCTCTGCATATAATGCCAGGGGCTGATGGTCCCCAGGATCAGCACGATCATGCCGGTCCATTTGCCGGCCAGCTGTCTGCCAAAGAGGTACAGTGCCAGCAGTCCCAGGCAGCTGATCACCAGCATCGGCAGTCTCGTGGATACCGTGGAGAATCCCAGGAGCTTAATAAACGGGATCATGCAGTAGGACAGTAATACGCTCATCTGGCTGGTACGCCAAGCCGTAAAATGCACCGGATACCGCATTCCGTAACGGTCCGTACCGTAGTCCGCCAGTGCCTTGGCATCCACGGCAGCCATGGCTTCGTCCTGATGTACGCCGATGGGCGGCGCTCCGAAATGGTATGCCCGGATGACGATAGCCGCCAACAGGAGCAATGCCACCAGCAGCAGCTCTATTTTTTTCGATTCTAATATCTTCTGTTTCCATGGATATTTCAATGAATGAATCCTCCTCATTGCAAATGTTTCACTTTTCTGTGTAGCACCCTTCAATATGTATCTTTTTATCCACTATTTTCCGGGCTGCCTCTGAACAGTCCAATGTGATCTATCGCATGCGCTGGACTACAACAGATCCGGTGTCCACTCCATATCCACGTCACTTCCGCCGCTGCTGCCGCTGTCTCCTCCGGTGCTTCCACTGTCACTGCTGCCGCCGGAGCTGCTGTTGTCATTGCTCTGCGCCGGTGCTGGGGTTGCTGCCGGTACCGGAGTTGCAGTGGGTGCCGGAGTTGCAGAAGGTTTGGTGGTACCGGGTTTTGGGGTGGACGGCTTTGTCATAGGCTTCGGGGTTGCCGCGGGCTTCTGAATCGTTCCGGAATTTTTGTTGCCGCCAGCTGTTCCGGTGGTATTGCCTCCGGTAATGCTCTGCCCGGCATTTCCGTCTGTTGTATCGCCTCCGGTAGTTCCCGCTGTGTCTCCGAGTGCTGCCGTATCATGGTTCTCTTCGTATGCTGCAAAAGGATCCTGTTTTGCCATCTCTTTCACATTACCTGCGCTGACCCAGTATTTTCCGTCGAACCACTGGATTTCTCCGTCAAAGATGCGGATCTGGGGTTTTTCAGTGCCTGTCTCTCCTGTGCTTCCTGTTCCGTCGTCATCCGTTGCCATAGTCTCCGGCACCTCATAGGAGGTATATTCCGGCCGGGTCTCCAATCCGATCAGCTCCCCGCCAAATCGATAATCCGCCACGGAAGTCTCCGCACCGGTTCCCTGCCAAAGGCAGTTCTCGCCGGTCGCATCATAAGCGTAGAGAATCAGATCCGTATCATCTGTTCCTTCCAGCAGTTTTTTCCGGATTTCCTCGGAGGGCTGTTCTACCAACGCCTTTCCCTCGGAATCAAAACTGCCGGTATAAGTAATATATTCCATGCCTTCCCGGTTGTTCCAGAGAGAAAATGCATCCAGTCCGCCCTCTCCGGCATGTACGTCACAGGTGTAGTCACCGGTGAGCACACCCTTCTGCATGGTACCCTGTTCATGGGTAATGCTGCCGGTAGCGCAGTCCACGCTCCAGGACTCAAAAGTACCGTTCCAGGCACCCATGTCTGCCGGGGTGGCAGCCCGAGGGGTGGCGGTGTCCTGAATGTCCGCCGTCTCAGCTGTTGTATCGGTTCCCGCAGTCGAAGTCGGATCCTCTGCCCCTGCCACCGTGGAAGTCACGGTCACCAGGCGGATGATGGTTCCTTCCTGACTCAGGAAGCGTTTTGTCTCACTTCCGGTATACCACACTTTGGAAAAACGCTGTCCCTCGCCGGTATATCCCACCTGCGCATAGAATAGCGGCTGTGCATCCCGCTCCAGATAGTAGCTGCGCTGTCCTTCCTTCAGTTTGGGCATCATGGTGGAGAACCAGTCGCCGCTGTCGATGAGATTCACGCTTTCGTCCAGATATTCCGGCAGTTCCAGATCATTTAACATTTCCTGTGCACGGCTGCGGATCTCTTCCGTCTCTTCCTCCAGATTTACACTGAGGCCCTGCAATGTGGAAAATGCATCCGCATCTTCGTAAAGCCGGTAATCCTGTTCCAGCATATCCCGTTGCTTGCGGATATCGCCTGCTCTGCTATAGGCATCTGCCAGTGCGAGGTAATCTGCTCCGGTGAATTCTCCTTTATTATATTTGGTTTCCAGATTAAGGATCTCCAGCTCCAGTTCGGACAGCATCGGCTGTGCTTCCACCGGGGTCACCACATCCTCTACTTCCCCACCGTTGCCGTCTCCGCAGGCCGTCAGGGAAATGACGAGTACCGTGCTTATGGCCAGTGCCATGAATTTTGTTGCTTTTCTTTTCATCTTTTTGTCCTGTCTGTTTTTATCAAATTCTATGATCGTTCTCCGATGGCCGACAGCCGGCAGACTGTTACTGTGCATCGCTAATCAGCTTCCGCAGAAAAGTATCTGCGGCGGATCCCGGCTGGTAAGTTCCCATGTTCAGAACCATTTCCGCCAGTGCATAAATGCTTCGGGCCTGTACCGGTCCGTAGATTGTAATGTCTCTGCCGTCCTTGTTCAGTATTATGTATCCGCGGAACGCATATTCCACCTTGTACTGGCTGGAGGGAAGTCCCACCAGCACGGAAGTATAACGGTATCTTCCGCTCACAGTCTCGTAAATGCTGTCCTGATGGGAACCGTCAGCGTTCGTGCCATAGGCCAGTCCACTGATGACTTTTTCACCACCCTTGATCATGGGATAGGAGGCACGGTTGGCATTGTTCATGACCAGCGTTCCATATTCCTTCAGGGAATAGCCGTTTACACCGCCGTTCAGTAATCTGGCTCTGAGGTCGGTACTGATACCGGTCTTAAAACGAATTCCCGCTTTTCCGGTGATACGGATGGAAAATCCGTGGTAGGTCAGCAGATCTGTCAGCTCCGGCTGTTCCGTCGCCACATAGGCATTGTTACGGTATTCCATGGTCCAGACATACATGCCGATAGGCGCACCGTTGGCATTATAACGATAGACCACTGCTGCCTGTGCATTTCCGTCCGGAAGGGTAACGATGCGGCGGTTATTCCGCACCTGCGGAGTATAGGCGACACCGTCCACATAGATCGCGGCAGCATCATATCCCGACGGCACCTGCAATACCACGTTGGTAGACGAAGTCGGCATCGGGCAGGGGCTTGCCGGCATATTTTCGTAGACCGGGATCTTGAATACAAAGGTATTCTCCAGTGCTCCGGCACTCTCATACAGTTTTTTGATGCTCAGGGCTTCCGTGGTGGGCGCTGAGATGTTCTGCATATACTGGTGGGTATATATCGGGTTGCTGGCTGTGGGGGATACGTTGAATTTCTGTAAATATAAGGTATCCTGGCCCTTCCGTATGTAATTCGCGGAGATTACTTCCGCTCCTCCCAGAATGGAATAGTAGGCTCCCCTCCAGTTATTATTTTTGGCATAATTCAATCCATTGATGATCACCTGTTCGTTGGTGCTTCCGGAGGCCCCCACATTGAAATAATTATAATACCCTTCATAGCCGGGATAAATACCGGAAATCAGTGGTGATGTGCCCTGTCCCTGTTCCTGCAGCACTCTGGCTGCCAGATGGAACGGACTGACCTGACGGTTCTCCTCCGCACCGATGGTCCAGAAAATATGATAGAACTTCATATCCGTTCCGGGCGCGTTCTGACTGCTGTTCATAAAAGTTCCCTCAAGGAAATTTTTAACAGCTTCCTCTGTGTGGTAGCTTTCATTGTACGTCAGCTGTTCAAACTGGAAAATAGCGTTTTCCTGTAACGCATTTCTCGGATCCATATACAACTTCAGTACATCCTCCGATGCAAAATACCAGTTAGGACTGTGCTGTCCTTCCTTGCAATAGTCCCCGTAGCTCTTATAGACCAGACTTTTTCCGCCCTGTAATTCATTGTTTACCACCGTCTGGAAATCCAGTCCCGTATTCTGCCGCACAAAAGTCCAGTTGGGATGCTGCTGTTTCAACGCCTGCAATGCCGGGCGGTAGCTCTCCGGGAACTCTTCGATATCCGCATAGACGCCCGTGGCATTTTCCTCTGCCAGCATCACTTCCGCTCCTGGATTCATGCCATACAGTTCTTCCCATTCCAGAAAACGTTCGTCGGAGCATGCCAGATGATCTCTGGGGATGTATCCTACATAGGTCTTACCGCTGATCTCCGCGGACACTTTTTCCCAGACCTGATAGTCCTCATCCACGGCCACATCCAGGATCTCCACCATCTGTCCGCTGGTTGCGGTGCCTGCGATTGCACTGCTGTTATCCGCTTCCGAGCGGATCGGCAGCTCATCACACAGATAGACCAGTGCCATAATTTCCCGTTCTTCCACGATCTTCTGCAATGCTTCCCCGGCCTCGTCGATCCATGCCTGATCTTCCTCGTCCAGTGCATGGGTCCGGTAGGTATTGCCCTCGTAGGTAAATATGAATGCCGCCAGGAGAATGGCTCCCAGAAATGCTAATTTTCTTTTCATGAAACTCAATTCTTTCTTTGAATATGTGCTCTTCATATGTGCTTCAGTTTCTTGTGCAGCACCCGGATTCCCTTCGGCGCTATGGCGAACAGTGTATGATAACACTTATTCTTTTTCGTAAGGTAAGGGTTTCTCATGGCTCTCCACCATCCCTTCCGCAGGCTCTTCACGACGCTGCGGTAGAACGCATTGTCCCCGGTCATCTGTGCTATGGGAATATGCAGCATATAGTCCAGTCTCTGGAAGACACCGAACCGGAAGGCGATCTCCTTAAGCTCCGGATATCTCTCCTCCACCAGCCGCAGTACCATATCCGCGTTATCGATGTTGTCCGCGAACACTCTGGAGAAGCGGTTTTTATCTCTGGTGTTGCTGTCCGGTCGGTAAAATACGTGATAAGTCTGACCCGGAATGCACGCGATCCCGGGAACGATGTTCTCCTCATCCGTCAGCAGCTTCACCAGCAGGTGGAAATCCTCGTTCAGCGCTCCCACCGGGAATTTTCCCTTTGTGAACAGATCCTTTTGCAACAGCTTGGTACAGAAGGAGCAGTCTCCCCGGTGCATCAGCAGCTCTTTTAAGAAATCCTCTGCCGGGATCACCTGTTCTTCGGATACCGGCTCACAGATGTTCGGCAGGATGTTACCGTCCTGATCGATCTCATCCCTGCCCACCTGAGCAATGGGCATATGTGTAGTCGCGATCGCCCGGTACAGGCGCTCGTACATATCGGCATCCACATAGTCATCGCTGTCCACGAATCCCACATATGCTCCGGCGGCCTGCGTCAGTCCGAAGTTCCTCGCGGAAGAGGGACCTCCGTTCTCCTTGTGGAAGACGCGGATACGCGGGTCATTTTCCGCCAGCCGGTCGCACAGCGCCGGGGTGTCATCGGTGGAGCCGTCGTCGATCAGCAGGATCTCTAACTCCGGATAGGTCTGCTTCTGCAGGCTTTCCACGCACCGGGGCAGGTAAGGTATGATATTGTACACCGGCACGATCACACTGATCAGCGGCTGGTTGGTCTCATTACTGTTCACGTTCTGTCCTCTTTATTTCTTTCCGTTAAATATCGATACATCCGTCGCTCCGGGATCACCGGGGCCAGGGAGCAGGGGCCGTCTGTCCACAGTGCCGGGACGGGCGGTGCCGGAAGGCATTGGTCGACTGTGCCGCCTAGGAATCCCATCTCACGACACAGGCTGACCAGTCTCTCCGCGGCGGTCCGTGCATTCCATTCCGTCCGGACGGTCTGCTGCGCCGCTTCTCCCAGTCTGCGGCACTCTGCCGGATCCTGCAGCAGCTCTGCAACATATTCCTGCAGCTGCTGTTCACAGCCGTCGTGATAGAGGATCCCGTTTTCCCTCTGTCGGATCATCCAGGGAGCCGCTCCGATCATATGATCCGCCACGACGGCGCAGCCGCTGTTCATGGCTTCGTTTACTACCGCTCCCCAGCCTTCCTTCCGGTCACTGGTGACGAGGTAGATCTCGGATTCCTCCATGGCAGCCCGGACATCCTCCGGACCGCGGAAGCCTGCGAAGGTGATCTTATCCGTCACGCCAAGCTCTTCTGCCAGGCTGTGTACTTCTTCCTCCAGTTCTCCTCCGCCGATCATCGTAATGTGAAAAGGAATCTCTTCCAGATGTTCTTTCAGATAAGCGGCTGTCTTCACTACCAGCTCCGGATGTTTCCAGTCGATCATCCGCGCCGCCCACAGGATGCTTCCTTTTTTCTTGCGTGAAAACGGTTCCCCCGGCGCATACTCTCTGGTCTCGGGGAAATACCCGAACCGTAGCATTTTCTCCGGATAGGCATGAATGATCCCCAGGTCGCAGGGCACATAGGCTCCGGCACACAGGAAGTACACCGGTGCCTTGCGGTATCTGGTGTGGTCTTTATACTTTTGCAGCAGTCCTCTGGGAGAGATAGCTTTCCATTGTCCTTCTTTATACAGCCGCTCGTTGTAGCGGAAGATAGGTTTTCCCGCCGCCAGTCGTTCCCGGATGTAGCTCTCGTCATCGCATCCACCGAAGATCACCACGTCAGCTGTCAGGAGCAGATGCCGCCATTCCGGTCCGCCCGCAGTCTCTTCGTCTGGATTCCTGACCATGAATGCTTCCGGGCCGCCCGTAGTCGTACCGCCCGGCTGTACATAGCGCACATACGGTCTCTCCTCGGCCTGCCACCCCATCTTCACCCGTTCTTCTTCCATGGGCTGGGTCTGCAGAAAGCAGAAGCTTCCTTCCAGGAGTTCATACAAGGCGTCGCAGAAGGACAGCTGATGGTGATTAAAATAATTAGAAACGAATACCACCTGCATTCTCAGCCCTGCCTTTCCGCTATCTTTGCATAGATTTCCTGCAATTTTGCAAAATTTTTCTCTTTATCGTGGGTTTTTCTTGCATGTTCTCTTGCATTTTTAGAGTATTCCAACATTTTCTCCGGAGAACTCCACATTTCGATAATGGATTTTTCCATGGATTTTACAATATTTTCCAATTCTGTTGTTTTTAATTCTTTTGAATTGCATGTGTTATTTTTGCTTTCAGCCGCATCTGCCGTATTTCTGCTGATTTCAGCCGTTTCTGTCAGCCGGTGTCCTTCACACCACAGGCCGTCCCTTCCGCCGTCGAACAGGCTGGGGATCCCGCCCACTTCGGTGCTGACGCAGGGTACTCCCAACAGCATGGCTTCGCCCAGGGAGTTCGGCGAATTTTCCAGGGAAGAACAGCACAGGAACAGGTGACTTCGGAGGAATCGTTCCCGCATCTGTTGTTCTGTCAGTTTCCCTGTGAAATGCACGCAGTCTTCCAGCTGCCCCTCCCGGATCAGATCCCGGAGATACTGTCCGTAGGCGGAGATCTTCAGCTTCTGCTTCAGCGTGTGGTATGCCGTCAGATCATTTCCCGCCACATACACCTGCACATCGGGGAATTTCCTGCGGATCCCGGGCAATGCTTTCAGGAGATAATGCAAGCCCTTCAGCGGATAATCTCCCTGACTGACGAAGATGCTGTGGGGTTCACAGTGCTCCGGGTCCCAGCTGCCTTCATAGAAGGAAGCACGCAGGGTCTCATTCATAGGATAATACTGTGCTCCGGGATTCCACCCGGTGGTCACCTCCCGGTCCCATGCCGTCCTACCGGTGATATTTCCCGCCAGACCGATGGCTTCTCTCTCCATCACACCTCTGCGGACGAATTTCTCCTGCTGGCTGCGCAGGCTGTCCCGTTTTACCAGATCCCGGAAGGTCACTTTGCGCGTCACGCGCTCCGGAAGATCGGCGAAATAGGCTTCCGCACAGAGGCTGCAGATGCCCTGGATCCCCAAAAGGATCCTCTCCGGATACGGATAGACACGGCAGACCGCCAGCGTATGGGGATATTCCGTACCAAAGCAGTGGATCACATCCGGATCATAATCTTCCGTGATCTTACGCAGTTCTTCTTCCAGCTCCGGCTGGTAACGATCTGGGTGTACTGTGTCCTCGCAGAATCCATAACATGTGATATTGTATTCCCCTGTCGCGCAGGGGTTCGTCCGGGGTACCGGCACGCGGAGTCTCCACGGTGCTTCCGCATCTGCGGGTGCCGGGAACGCCACTGCCAGCGTCATGCCGGTGTCTTCCCGGTCCACGACCTGCGACAGCAGTCCGGACAGCCAGCCTTCCTTATTGGAAGCTTCTCTATGCAATGCCTCGGCGATCACCGGGAGCATGATATTGCAGACCCACAGTACTCTCATAAATCAAATCCTCTTTTAATTAAATATCCAATTCAGGTAAGGTAGCAATCTGATCTCCACATCGTACATGCCACGTAACAGCATTGCGAAATACAGCAGATATGCCGCGACGACTCCGACAATGCACAGGTTGCGGAACCATCCCTTTTTCGCATTCCATAGCACGCCCGGGATCAGGAATATCTGGGACTGGATCAGGTAATAGGCCACCCGGGACACCTCCGGGATGAAGGAGCCGCAGGTATAGAGCACCAGTCCCGCCAGGTTCAGATAGAAATAGTAACGGTTCCTGCGATCATCCCGGATACTGTCCTTCCAGTAGATCAGGCACAGGATCAGCACCGCCAGGCATTTTCCGATATTCACATAGGACAACTGGCCATTGTCGAACATGGAATCCTTGTAATAGGGATAAAACTTAAAAATAAGATTCCGATAAAAGCCCTGTCCGAAGATCAGGGATAAGATCAGCAGGAGCCCGACTGCGTAGTGCCATTTTTTCAGTCGTACCCGCGACAACAGATCTGCTGCGATATAGGCCGGAATGATCAGCAGCACCGATTTATGGATCGTACATCCCAGCAGCACCCAGAGGATGAACTTGCCATACTCGCCCCGCAGTACATATTTCTGCGCATACATGGCCAGCGCCAGTGCAAAATAATACCGCACGGAGTTCATGCTGTTAAAATAGAAGCCCTGGGTCAGCAGTAAAAACAGGGATAATACGTACCAGTCTGCCTGATCATGCAGTGCTTTCAGGAAGAAAAACACCGTGACCAGCGAAAAAAATCCGAAGATCGGCAGATAGGAGCCCTCACCGAAGATCCAGTGGAACAGCTTCACCAGCCCGACGAAGCCTTTTTCATAGGACACATGGCGTCCCTGGTCGATCAGTTGGAATTTCAGCCAATAGACCCAGTAGTCACCACCCACCGCAATACGGCAGGCCGAGACTCCCGCCAGGAGGCAGAATACGGCGGTCTCCGCCACCAGGTTCCTCGCCTGCTGACGGTCGTACCCCACCGGTGCTCCAGACATCCGCCTGCCCGACAGGTATCCTGCCGTATAGGCGCTGTTGCGCACGCAGAAGCCGAATCCCACCGTTACGAGTGTTAATACAATATATACCAGTGCACTTTTTTCCATGTGGGACCCCCTTCCTGCCTACGATGTCTGTCGCAATTTCCGGCGTATTCTCTCGCGATGTCCGCCGCGGTTCGTGCGTATTCTCCTGCAATGTCTGCCGCGGTTCAGGCGTATTCTCCTGCGGTGTCTGCCGCGGTTCAGGCCAAGCCGCGCTTTCCTGCTTCGCGGATGCCGTCGCGCATCCATTGTTTTGCCTGCTTCAGGGACACGTCAGTGCATAAGGTTCCCCGATGTGCATATAGGAAGCGCAGTGCCAGCGGTCCTGCCAACCTTCCGTACAGATAATGATACAGTACACCGCGGTCATGGAAAAATTTCTCATTGTAGCCATGGAACCAGGTGGAGTCTCCCGCTTCCTCTCTGCCGATGGTCACGGGCGCGGTATAGACCTTATAGCCTTTCCGGAGGAACTCCGCCAGGAACAGGCTGTCCTCGCCGTTACTGTATTTCGCACCGCCGCCAAACAGCAGGGAATACGTGATTCCGGAGGCTAACAGGCTCTCCTTCCGCACGGCGAAGCTGACTGCACCATAGCGGCCACAATTGTACCAGTGCACTCGTTTCCGCTCCGTGATGTGGTAGGTGCGTCGGGATTCCTCGACTTCGATATGGAAAAGGATCATGTCTGCCTGCGGATTTTTCTCAAATTCTGCCAGGATCGCCGTTTCATATCCGTCCTCATACACAATATCTGCATCCGAAAAAAGGCAGATGTCCCCTCTCGCCCGAAGGATGGCTTCATTCCGGCTTCTGCCGATGCCCCGGTCCGGGAAGCTATAGAAACGGATGGTTCGTGCCTCTCCGTTTTCCTGGGATATCTG
Source organism: Simiaoa sunii (assembly GCF_014337175.1). Classification (GTDB taxonomy): domain Bacteria; phylum Bacillota; class Clostridia; order Lachnospirales; family Lachnospiraceae; genus Acetatifactor; species Acetatifactor intestinalis. Next base: position 3,069,063 of record NZ_CP060633.1, read on the forward strand.
CATTTCCTCCTGCCCGAGTCTGTCGCATTGGTTGATGATCACCGCATCGGACTGCAGGTTCATATGTTGTACGGTTTCACGAAGAGAAGCGTTCATTACCGATGCCAGTACTTCTACCTTCATGCCTGCTCTCCTTCTGCCTGGGTAGTCTTTGTATGTTCCATTTCTGTATTTCTCGTATTCATATCGTTATCTGCTGTATCGGAACCAATCATCGGGAGAAAATAATAGCTTCGGATCAGGGTCTCATCCGCATTCCATAAAAAGGCTCCGTCCACCTTACAGTCCTGTGCGGTCAGATATTCCAGCACAGCCTCCAGGCGTTTACCCACCGTCGCTCCGGCCGGCACTGCCAACAGGACCACATCCGCCACCCGCAGAGTCTCTGCGCTCTCAGGGCATAACAGCGGACTGGGAACTGCGATCCATTCTCTGTCGATGGGCTGCACTCTGCCGCTGGTCTGCTCTCTACCGGCGGACTGCAGCTCGCGCAGTCTGTCCACGGCCTCCTGTGGATCTGCCTCCGGCAGGGCACCGCAGACGGCGATCTTATGGGCATCCGCTTTCTCCAGCAGATATTTCACATTTTCCGCAAATCCCGTACTTTCCACTGTACCCAGACTGTGTAATCCATACCGTCTGCAGAGAGTGGTCGGGAGCCAGATGCTGTCCCGGGACAGCTCCCATAACAGGAAGATCACCACTACGAAAAACAAGGACAGCACCGCCGCCAGGATCACGGCCCGTACCGGACGCACATCCGGCACCACTGCCTCTGCGAGGTCTCCATGATCCAGCACTTTGATCCGCGTGATCTCCGGCATACTCTCTGCGAACTCCCCGCACATGGTCTCTTCCGTGGCATGGGCCAGCGCAATGCTCTCCCCTGGATCCTGTGTCGTAGCCTTCGTCATCGGAATACTGAAATCGGAAGGCAGGGCAGCCGACAAAGCTTCGATCCAGCGGTCTCTGCCCTGTTCCAGCACTGCCGCAGCACCGGTCTCTCCGCGCTCTGCCGCTTCCTGCAGATGAGTCTCCACACCATCCAGAAATTCTCCCGTGTGGAGCAGGCTGTTCCAGGTGGCTTCGTTGATATAGTAAGCACCGGCCGCATTAGGGTTCTCGACATATTCTACCTTATAAGTGGAAGAAGCCGCATACCCGGGATCGGGCTGCAGCAACACATTTTTGACATAATAACCGCCGCCGAACAGTACTGTACCCAGTATCGTCAGCGCCAGTATTTTCCATAGATTACGGCCCAGCCGCAAGAGCAGCAGCCGCAGATCGAAGGGTTCCTTACCATAGCTTGCTTCCATGAGGCTTCCTCCCATATTGTCATATTCCCATACGTTCAGATCAGTTATCGTCTTTTTCCGCACGGCCATCATACTCTGCCTTGAAAGCCGTCACCTGTTCGCTCTCGACACCCTCGGTGCTGTCCGGCCAGAACAGTACCTTCAGTGTCAGAAGCATCAGCTTCAGATCGAGCCATACAGAATAATTTTCGATATATGTTAAATCCAGTTTCAATTTATCATACGGAGAGGTATTGTATTTTCCGTATACCTGGGCGAATCCAGCCAGTCCCGCCTTCACCTTCATACGGAAAGCAAACTCCGGCATGACTTCGGTATACTGGGCAATGATCTCCGGGCGTTCCGGTCTGGGGCCGATGAAGGACATATCTCCCCGCAGGATATTGATCAGCTGGGGCAGCTCGTCCAGACGGCATTTGCGGATCACTTTCCCGATCGGAGTGATGCGGTCGTCATTTTTCTGTGCCAGGCGGGCTACGCCGTCCTTCTCCGCATCGGTGCGCATACTGCGGAACTTCATGATATAGAACTCTCTCTGGCCGATGGTACAGCGCACCTGCTTATACAATACCGGACCGCCGTCATACAGCTTGATCGCCAGTGCCGTCAGGAGCATCAGTGGAGAGGTGATCACCAACAGGATCAGGGAGCAGACCACGTCGATGGAGCGCTTGATGAACCGCTGCTCCATGCTGAGGGAATACTCTCTGGTCAGCAGGATCGGCGTATCAAATACATGTAATTCCTCGGAACCTACTAAAATAACATCTGATATTTTCGGCATTACATACACACGGATCGACTGCGCATAACAGAATTTCAGTATGGTGTTGCGATCCTTCTCATTAATATCCCAGATCACGACAGCGGTGATCTCACCGTTCTGATAATCACTCAGAATCTCCCTGCAGAGCTCTGCCGCGCCCTTTCTAATATGTTCACATTTCGTGATCTTGTATTTATCCTTACGGCTTTCGAACTTTTTACAGATATCCGCGATGGGACGATCCCCATGGATCAGCAGGAGTTCTCTGGGCGGGAACGCCGTACGATAGATTTTATTCGCAATATTGGCATAGATGATCACTGCCACGATCTGCAGCACTACCATGAGCAGGAACATATCCGGCGGGAACACACTACGCGCCATCATACACAGCTCGGCATAGATCAATACATCTGCCATCAGTGTTGCAAACACCTGGGAAAATATGATCTCCGTATTTTTCATATAACCCAGACGCATTCCGCCGTAGGTCACGGAGAAAAAGATCAGGATCACGCTGTAGATGCCGTTCTCCAGCAGGAAGCCGCGGTACCAGATCTTCTGCAGCGGGTCTACCAGCTGGAACTGGAAGTGGAACTGCCACATGTAGGCAAACAGGGCAATTTCCAGGAACAGGCAGATCGCCGACAGTCCTATATTGATCAAGCGCTTGAAGGATTCCCTCCTGCGCAATCTGTTCACATAATAATTACCGTTTGTATTCAACACAAACTCCTCCTATATTCTGCGCTTCACCGCACGTACTGCCCAGAAGCAGAAATGCCAGGCGCTGCTTGGCACAGACATTCCCTCTGCCTTACGATACAGATTCCAGATCCTGCGCAGAGCTTCTATCTTGTTGGAAGACAGGGATTTCCCCGCTCTCCGATATTTTACCAAATTTTCATCCAAACCACAAGCTACAGTACCCCCGCGCAGTATTCTCCACCATAACGCGGTATCCTCACTCTTGATCTGCGGCATCTGCAGCTCTTCTTTTGACAGCTGTTCCATGTCGAACATTACTGTGCTGGTGAAGATCGTAGTATTTTTCAAGGCTTCCTTATAATTTATGGTCGTCGGTACATGGACTATTTTCCCCGTTCCTACGCCGTTCTCGTCGGCGAATTCATATCCTGTGAACACAAAAGCAGCCTTCTGCTCCTTCATAAAAGCAAGCTCCCGCTCCAGCTTCTCCGGTACCCACAGATCGTCCGCATCCAGATAAGCCAGGTAACGTCCCTTTGCCTCATTCACTCCCAGGTTCCGCGCCCTGGCAGCTCCCAGATTCGTGGGATGGGTCAGCAGCCGGATCCGCCGGTCTCCGGTCCGCCGGATATATTCTTCGATGATCTGTCTGCTACGATCCGGTCCACAGTCTTCTATTAACAGCAGCTCCCAGTTCGTATAGGTCTGGGCCCGCACACAGTCAAGTGTCTCTTCGATATAGTTTTCCGCCCGGTATACCGGTACCACTATACTGATCAAATCCTCTTCCATATTGTAATCCTTCTGTTTATCCGAATTCTGAGCCGGTTGTTATCCGGCTTCTATCCGATTCCTATCCGATTTTTATCTGATTTCTATCTGATTTTTATCAGGTAATATCCTGCTATGGTCTTCCGCTCTGTGTCTGTCCCCAGGGTCTCCTGCAATTTTTCCGCGGTATCCTCCGGCAGATCCCCCGGCAGTAAAATGTAGTCTACTCCTGCGGCCGCCGCACTGTCAAGGCAGGTTCTGAAATCAATGGTCCGCTCCCCGGTATTTTCCTCCGTGCGGACATACTCCGGCTCACCGGTCTCCTCCAGATGGTTCATCCACAGGTACAGGTCCTCCTGCCATGTCTCGTAGGTGTCGTACGAATAGCTTCCCAGCGCGGCATCCCAGATGCTTCTCCCATACACGGGATGGATATCGGCACTGTATGCCCTGGCCGCCGCCAGGATCTCCTTCGGAGCCCATAGGCTATATTCCGTCTCTCCGCTCTCTTCCAGGTGATATTCCGACAGCTGCCCAAGCACCTCCCGGGGTGTCTCCACCTGTGTCAGCTGTGAACCGGTCCGGTCCGATACCGGATTCCCGCTCAGGATCACAATTCCCGCCAGGAGCAACGTGACCGCCACATTCCGGATACTTTTTTCTCTCCACAGGGTATACAGGAACTCTGTACATGCCCAGGCGATCAGTGCTGTCTGGGGCACTGCTGCCCAGATCCATACATAGGAATAAAACGCGGTCTGGTATTTCATCAGGATCACCGCTGTCACCGGACAGATGCAGGCCAGCGTGATCAGCACCGCATATAAATAGAACAGCGGCTGCTTCCCACCGTTCCTTGCTGCTTTGCTTTTCCACAGGCAATACCCCAGATAGAGGATAGCTGCCAGCAGCAATGCTGCATATTTCCCATGCTGCGTATAATCGAGCCAGCCGTTCGTGGCGGACTTCAGAAGTGTCATCATTCTGCGTCCTCCTCTCCCGGTGCTGTCTTCACAGCCTGTGTTTTCTTATGATCGCTGCGGCTGCACATTGTCCACAGCCACCGTAATGCCACCCATGCCAACGTCACGAGCAGGCACACTCCCGCGCCGTACAGTGTCCAGACCATACAGGCTTCCGCCAGGATACAGAGCACCGCACCGAGATATTTTCTCTCGAACAGGCACGAAAACAGATACGGAAGCAGCACCGCCGCACGGATCGTCACTCCCCGGAAACCTCCGTAGAAAATATCAAATCCGTCCACGCCGGGCATGTAAGTCCCTGCACAGAACAGTATTCCCACTATGATCAGGAAGATATTGCATTTTTCTCTATTATGATCAAAAAGCACGGCACCCAGCCTACCGTAAGCCAGGTATCCCATACATAAAGTCAGGCAGGGGATCAGCCGGTATACTACCGTTTCAGGGGCCATACCGCTCCAGTGGCTGATGGTTCCGTACAGAGTAGGCAGGCACAGCAGCTTCAGACGGAAAGACATGCCCTGTGTATACGGTTCCCCCGTGAGGGGATCCACCGTATAGATGCTGTTCTCCTTCAGGAAGGTATTGACGGTCTCCAGCGTCATATCGCCGTCCGTCCACACACGTCCTCCCGTAAGGATCCATAGCACCTGCAGCAGAATGAAAAATACAAGTACTACTGTCAAAATCTGTTGTCTTCCGCTCGTTTTGCTGTTCTCCGGTGCCGGTTTTCCGATGATGCTGTTTTTATGTGCGATCAGGCCGGACAAGATCAATACAAGCACCGCTACGGCGATCTCCGCCAGCAGCAGCTCCGTTACAGCCAAAAAAGACCACCCCAGCAGGCAGCCCGCCAAATGGGCGACTTCCGTCAGCCCGATGATGATCAGACAGCCTCTGATCAGTAAATCCGATATCCGAAAAGTCATGTTTTCTCCCGGTGCCCGCTCCGTGGATCCGGGCAGGCTCTCTATTGCTCTGAATCGTTATCATCTTACCATATTTATCGGGACTTGACAAATATTACGTGGCACGCATGAAAAAGCATAAAAAAGCCGCATACCGTAAATCTCTTCCGGCATGCGGCCCTGTCAGTGTGTAAGAAAGAATACTGCATCGAAACGTTAACTTTCCTAATTTAAAAAGAATAAATTCAATATGTTACATAGCCTTATAATCCAGTCGGATGTTGTCCGCGATACGTGCGATATACTCGCTGTTCGTCGGTCTGTTCCTTCCGCTGGCTGCTGAATATCCGAATATTTTCTCAAATGTCTCCACATTTCCCCGAGTCCAGGATACCTCAATGGCATTCCGGATGGCGCGTTCCACTTTTTGGTCTGTGGTCTTGAAATGTTTTGCGATCGTAGGATACAGAAGCTTGGTAACGCTGCTTACCACTTCCATATCTTTTCCTGACAAAATAATTGCATCACGTAAGTAGTGATAACCCTTCAGATGCGCCGGCACCCCTATCTCCAGCATGATTTTGGTTACATATCTCTCCAGTTCAGAATCTTTTACTGCTACAATATCCAAAACAAGTCCCCCTTTATACTTGTCGAGTATTGCTCTCCTACCGTGACTGACAGAGAAATAGTATCATAGCTGTCGTTTTTTGAAAAGACTTTTTTCCGTTAAAATATAGTTAAGAGAGCAAAAATGTTACATTTACCCCCTGTTTTGTAACAGTAAAATGCCTAGATTTCTTCCTTTACCAGGTAGATCGGTCTGCGTTTTACTTCCATATAGGCTTTCGCCAGATACTGTCCGAGAATACCGGTACAGAAGAACTGGATGCCGCTGGTCATCAGGATAATGCACACCAGGGAAGGCCAGCCGGAGACCGGATCACCGAAGATCAGCTTCCTCACAATGATAAATACGATCATCAGAAAAGCGATCACGCAGAACAGGATCCCGACAAAAGAAGCGATCAGCAGCGGTGCTGTGGAAAAAGCAGTGATCCCGTCTATGGAATATACCAGCAGTTTCCAGAAATTCCACTTGGTCTCTCCCTTGGCACGTTCCACGTTTTCATATTCCAGCCATTTGGTACGGAAACCGACCCAGCCGAAGATTCCCTTGGTAAAACGGTTATACTCCCGCATGGAAAGGATCGCATCCACCATCTGTCTGGTCATCAGGCGGTAATCTCTGGCACCGTCCATCATCTCGGTCTGGGATATCTTCTTCATCAGATGATAAAATCTTCTGGCGAAAAAGCTGCGGATCGGCGGCTCCCCTTTTCTCGTAACGCGGCGGGTAGCCACGGAATCATATCCCTGCCAGATATATTCGAACATTTCCGGCAACAGGGAAGGCGGATCCTGCAGATCCACATCCATCATGACCACATAGTCTCCCCGAGACTTTTCCAGTCCGGCGAACATGGCGGCTTCTTTTCCGAAATTCCTGGAGAAGGAAATAATATGCACGCGCGGATCCTGCTCGATCAGCTTTTTCACTTCCCGCACAGTACCGTCTTTGGAACCGTCATCGATATACAACAGCTCCAGTTCTATTTCTTTTTCCTTGAAAAAAGGATCATTCTTCGTCAGTTCCCGGTAAAACAGGGCTACACTTTCCTCTTCATTATAACAGGGCACTATTACACTCAACAGGCTCATTACTGGTCTCCTTAGGCTTTGGTTATAAGAATCCACATGACACTATTATACGTTTCTTTCAACATCATTTCAAGCCATTCTTCCCACATCATTTCAAGCCAGGCACTGTACTTTTTTCTTCTTTTGGATTATACTGAATTTATATATGCCTGTCCTTCCAAATGGGGCGTGGCAGAAACGAGGTTATTTATGACTTTTTTTGAAGAATTTTTCAGTAATCATATTTTTCTGACTGCAGCCTGCGGCTGGTTCGTGGCACAGATCCTGAAGACTCTGATCCATCTGATCATTTCCAAAAAATTCGTGGCGGAGCGTCTGGTGGGCAGCGGTGGAATGCCCAGTTCGCATTCCGCTACCGTATGTGCACTGGTCACTGCGACATGCTACGAATACGGCGCCGGCAGTTTCGAGTTCGCCATCTCTCTGATCCTGGCGATCATCGTGATGTACGATGCCATGGGAGTCCGCCGCGAGACCGGTATTCAGGCACAGGTGCTGAATGATATGATGAAGATCTTCGAGGATATGGGCCGTAGCGAGATTTCCCCTCATGACAAGCTGAAGGAGTTCGTGGGACATACTCCTCTGCAGGTACTCATGGGTGCGCTGTTAGGTATTTTCTGCGGCGTGATCATTTATACTTTTGTGATCTGATCAGGGATAAGGTTTGATGGATTTTTTTGATTGGTAACGCTTTTGGTAAATACCGTATTATGGTCGAGGTGACTTTTACATGATTTCTCATAATAATAAAAAACGGACCTGGCACAGAGCCGCCGCGCTTCTGCTGTCCGCTTCTCTGCTGCTGACCGCCTGCGGCGCACAGAACAATAATGATAATATTTTCAGTCCGATCCTGCCGGACAACAGTCCTGCTTCTTCGACGGATCCCGATGACAAGCTTCCGGATCCTGTGACGATCGTGGTGGAAGATGATTCGGTGGCGCCCGCCGAGGGAATGGTGCGCAGTCGTCTCACCAATGAATGGGTGGATGCCGATGTTGCTGCCACGCGCCCTATTGCTGTCATGATCCCCAATGAGGCTGCCGCGATCCCTCAATATAGTCTGTCCGAGGCTTCCATTCTCTATGAAGCAAATGTCGAGAACCGCATGACGCGTATGATGGCAGTCTATGAAGGCTGGGAGGATCTGGACAAGATCGGCAACATCCGGAGTCTGCGTGATTATTATGCCTACTGGGCATTTGAATGGGATGCGTTCCTGGTGCATTTCGGAGGGCCTTTTTTCATCAATGAATTGCTGGCACAGCCGGACACGCAGGATATCGACGGTACCTCCGGCACGGATGAAGGAGCCTTTTTCCGCACCACGGATCGCAACAAGCCTCACAATGCTTATGCTTCCGGGGCCGGTCTGCTGCGGGTGATCGACCAAAAAGGCTACAGTCTGGAATATCGTGGACTGTCCGACGAAGAGCATTTCCGTTTTGCCACGAAGGCTGAACCCAATACGCTCGGGCAGTACGGTTCCAAGGCCAAGGATGCCACTTATATCGATATGTCAGGGTGTTACCCTCTGACCAGATGTTATTTTGAATTCAATGAGGATGACGGTCTCTATTATCGTTCCCAGCATCTGTCCGGCAGTACGGACGGACCGCATATCGATGCATTGACCGGCAAGCAGCTGACTTTTAAGAATATTCTGGTGCAGAATACCTTTTATGAAGAGTTGGGCGAGGGATACCTGGCATTCCAATGCCACGACACCACGAGAGACGGCTGGTTCTTTACGAACGGCCGGGGGATTCACGTGAATTGGGAGAAGACCTCCGATTACGGTGCCACGAGGTACTACGACGACAATGGTGATGAGGTTGTCCTCAATGCCGGCAAGACTATGATCTGCATCGTGGAGGACGGCGATTCCTTCACGTTCCATTAGAGATGTAAATTGAGAGTTTACGAAAGCATAGCCGCACATAGGCATAGTGAGGACAGCGATGGGCGCTTGCGCACAAATCGCTGTCTTTACTTATGCCGTGATGCGGCGAACGCCGCGATATGAAATAAGATTGGCAGCGTTTTTGCTGACAATCTTATGAATAGCGTGGCTCATTGCGGATGCCATCTGCCACCCGGGGAGATCTGTTTGTATTAAAAACACCATTTTCTGCTAAAAAAATACAAAAACATGAGATTTTGCCATGTAAAAAGCTGTTATTTTCGCTGAGCGTGCAAAATGAAGAAATTCCGTACAAAAATTCCTGATTTAGAAGTTTTTTTGTACGGATTTTGCTATTTTGATGCGATTTTCACCAAAGCAATAGAAAGAGGGCTACGGGGCTGTTTCGCTAACTCCCTGCTTAGTAGGGCAAGCATATTACTGCCCGGAAAGTGCTTTTAGAAATCCAAGCGGTATTTTTATCGAAGAATCCATGAAAACGTTCTGACAATTACCGCTTCGGCATAGGATGCTTCCATTCCGGCAGTAAATATCAGTCACTATAAAAGAAAATCACTTCAAACTTACTGCTTCTACAGCACAAAATAGATTTTAGGCGGTAAAATCGGAACATCAAAACAAAAATACCACCCAGGAAGACAACAAAGTCATCCGGGTGGTATTTAACTAACTCTCAATTTACACCATTTCAATAGAAGTAACTTTATATCCCAGCTTCTCCACAGCCTCGCGCAGTTCCTCTTCGGGGATGTCCGCGCCGAGTTTTACGATCGCTTCGCCCTTCTTGAAGCTTGCCTTGGCATTGACCTGGGCCATGCCGTTGAGGGCATTCTCAATGCGGTTCTGGCAGTTTGCGCAGGACATTCCTTCGATCTGAAGCTTTTTGGTCGCAACGATAGTGTCTAAGTGTTTCGGCTTGATCTTCACATCGCCTCCTCCGCCGCAGCATCCGCCTTCACCTTTGAAATGCTTTCTGGATCCCAGTAATGCTGTCACGATCACTATGATCAATATTCCACATATCATATAAGTTCCCATATGTTTCGCTCTCCTTGTTGTTTTCTTTCAAAAAATAACTATTCAGAACTCCATTTTCAAAATCGCCTCTACGAGGCTTCCTTTTTGCTGCAATATCTGTCAAAATTTCATGCAGATTCGTATTATCCTGCCACCCATATAAATAAAACCGGTGCAGGAAACAGCTCTGTCCATCCAGATTTCCTGCCCCCACACCGGTTTTTTACTTATTTCTAATTCCCAACATATTTCTAATTTCTAGCATACCTGTTCCGCACACTCGCACGGTCTGATCGTCACGTTACTCACCCTCTGGTCTACGAGGTATCCGCACGACTTGAGTCCCGCCCGGATCACGGAATTCCATTTTTTTGCAGAGAGATGATGTATCGAACCATCATCCAGCTCAATGGTACAGGCATTTTCCATCATGCAATTTTCAGAGTAAGCTACCTTGTACATGTTCTTACGGCTGATAGCACCGATCTCTTCTAACAGGTTGACCATGCGGTATACGGTTGCGACTCCCAGCTTGTCATCCTCTTCCAATGCCCGGTAGAAGATCTCCTTACAGCTGGAGCATTCGTTCTGGAGGATAATATCAATCAGCCGAAGACGCTGTTTTGTAATGCGGCAGCCTTTTTCTTTCAGCTTGGTCAATATGATCTCTCTCTGCATTTTCGTGGTCTGATAGCTTACCTGTTCCTTAGTGTCCACAATGACCTCCGCAGTGGCTGCAATCGCCACCGCACTGAATGGATTTTCCATTCTTTTTGTCTTTGATCATTTTGCGGACAATCAATGCGACTACACCAGCCAGTATCGCCAATACAACTACGGTTCCCATAGACTGCCTCCTTACTCTTATTTTACTTATGCAACCTTCCTGCTGTCAACCTTCAGAGTGGTACTCTCCTTGTAAGGACGGAAGAGCAGATAAATGAAGCCGATGATCAGAAGGAATGCTACTACAGTGCCGATACCGAAAGCACCGGTGGTGATCAGCGTACCGATCTGATATACACACAGGGATACCACGTAGGCCAGACCACACTGATAACCAACTGCGATCCAGAACCATCTGGTGTTGTTCATCTCACGCTTGATCGCACCCATTGCTGCGAAGCAAGGTGCACACAGCAGATTGAATGCCAGGAATGCATAACCGCTTGCTGCGGTGAAGTGAGCTGCCATGTTAGCATATACGGAACCTTCACCTGCGCTGTAGAGGATACCCATCGTACCTACGATGTTCTCCTTTGCTACCAGACCGGTGATGGATGCAACAGTTGCCTGCCAGTTACCGAAGCCCTGAGGGATGAAGATCCATGCCAGGCACTGACCGATCTTGCCCAGGATACTCATATCGATCTCATCCTCAGCCAGCATACGGAAGCCGTCCTCGGTGAATCCGAAATAAGTGGTAAACCATACAACGATGGTGGACAGAAGGATGATGGTACCTGCCTTCTTGATGAAGGACCAGCCACGCTCCCACATGCTGCGCAGTACCGTACCTACGGTAGGCCAGTGGTAAGCGGGAAGCTCCATAACGAAAGGAGCGGGATCGCCCTCGAAGATCTTGGTCTTCTTCAGGATAATACCGGAGCAGATGATTGCTGCGATTCCCAGGAAGTATGCGGAAGGAGCGACCCATGCTGCGCCGCCGAAGATAGCACCTGCTACCATGGCGATGAAAGGAAGCTTAGCACCACAAGGGATAAATGTGGTAGTCATAATCGTCATCTTACGGTCTCTGTCGTTCTCGATGGTACGGGAAGCCATGATACCGGGAACACCACATCCGGAACCGATCAGCATAGGAATGAAGGATTTACCGGACAGACCGAACTTACGGAAGATACGGTCCATGATGAAGGCGATACGTGCCATGTAACCACAGGACTCCAGGAATGCCAGGAAGATGAACAGTACCAGCATCTGGGGTACGAAACCAAGCACTGCACCGACACCGGCTACAATACCGTCAAGGATCAGACCCTTCAGCCAGTCGGCACATCCGATCGCATCCAGACCGCTCTCTAACAGTGCAGGTACGCCGGGTACCCAGATACCGTAGTCTGCGGGATCGGGAGCTTCTGCGCCGTCTGCTGCGTATACATCAACTGCCTCTGCCAGCTCAGCACCGGTGTAAGTAACATCCTCTGTTGCCAGAGTCTCTTCATCTTCCAGGGTGTAATCTGCGGTAGCGGATGCATCAATACCTGCTGCGAACTCCTGAACAGCTGCTACTGCTGCTGCGGGATCGTAGTCTTCAGACTCGCTGTCGATGACTGCTGCCAGAGCTTCATCACCGTCAGCTTCTACGAATGCGTTGATCACATTCATTGCATCATCATAAGGCTCGGCTGCTTCTTCATAAGCACCGGTTCCGATGGTGAACAGATGCCAGCCATCACCGAATACGCCATCGTTTGCCCAGTCGGTAGCCCAGGTACCAACGGTGGTAACAGATACATAATATACGATGAACATAACAACTGCAAAGATCGGCAGTGCCAGCCATCTGTTGGTCACGATCTTATCAATCTTATCGGAAGTCGTTAACTTCTGGCCTTCCTTCTTGGTGTAGCATTCTTTGATGATAGAGGAAATGTATGTGTATCTCTCGTTGGTGATGATACTCTCTGTGTCATCATCCATAGCCGTTTCCAACTGCTTGATCTCTGCAGATACATCGGGAACACTCTTCATCTGTGCCTGGATCTTGTCATCCTTCTCTAACAGCTTGATAGCGAAGAATCTCTTCTGTTCCTCGGGAACATCAGTCAGCTTCTTCTCTACGGTCTCGATCACGCTCTCAACCTCAGGTGCGAATTTATGTACCGCAACTGCTGCACTCTTCTTCTGTGCCAGTTCGATCGCCTTTTTGGTAGCGTTCTCGATACCGGTCAGTTTCAGAGCGGAGATCTCTACAACGGGGCAGCCCAGCTTCTCAGCAAGCTTTGCTACGTTGATCTTGTCGCCGTTCTTGTTCACGATATCGATCATGTTGACAGCCATGACAACGGGGATACCCAGTTCCATCAGCTGTGTGCTCAGATATAAGTTTCTCTCAATGTTGGTACCGTCTACCAGGTTCAGGATCGCATCGGGTCTCTCACCGATCAGGTAGTTACGTGCTACCACTTCCTCCAGCGTATACGGAGACAAGGAATAAATACCGGGTAAATCCATGATGATCACGTCATCACCGTTACCGCCGTACTGTTTCTTTAATTTACCTTCCTTTTTCTCAACGGTTACGCCGGGCCAGTTACCTACGAACTGATTGGAACCGGTCAGAGCATTGAAAAGTGTCGTTTTACCGCAGTTAGGGTTACCTGCAAGTGCAATCTTAATTGCCATTTTTCTACCTCTTTCCTCTAAAATCATTTAATAACTATTCAGACCCCATTCGCAAAACGCTCTTTCAGAGCTTCCTTTTTGCTCATGTGATTAGCTTTCACTAATTAGTTCCAGCTAACCTTCCTGCTAAAAAAAAGATCATTTACTCAACGCAAATCATCTCAGCGTCTGCCTTTCGAAGAGACAGCTCATAGCCTCTGACAGTTACTTCCACGGGATCTCCCAAAGGAGCAACCTTTCTCACATAGATCTCAACACCTTTGGTAATGCCCATGTCCATGATACGTCTCTTGACAGGACCTTCACCATTCAGTTTGGTTACCTTTACGGTCTGTCCGCAGGGAACTTCCTTCAATGTCTTCATTTTCTCCTCCTATTAACATCTTTTGGTACAGCTGTCCGCTACACCATGATTTTATTGGCCATATCCTTGCCGATGGCTACTCTTGATTCCTTGATATTCACAATCAGGTTGCCTTCGGTCTGGGACACAACTGTCACTTTACCACCTACTACAAATCCGAGGGTCTCCAAAAACTTCTTCGTCTCCTCTTTGCCGCCGATCCTCTGGATCGTGTTCTCTTCACCGGTACCTACCATACTCAGGGGCATCATACACACTTCCTTCCCTTCAATAGTATTGAACTGCTTGTGGTTTCTCATTAGCTCTTAATGAGATTCATTCTCAATTCACGTGGTTAGTATATACTAACCTTTTTTACTGTCAACATATTTTTTTGATTTTTTTCATAGAAATCTCATAGGAATTGCTTATTGATATTTTTTCTCAATAGTTACGTTTTTTACTATCCTGTCTATCTTTTTTCAAAAACATAAGCGTAAAAAAAGCTTTACCACACAAATGAATAGCGGTAAAGCTCTTTTTCATTACTATTTTAGGATACGAATATGAGATTCCATATCAAAATCTGTTGTTTCACCATCGTCTGAATAGTACTCATACTGTTTGATCTTTTCTCCAAAGGAATACAACTTTAAATCTTCAAATTTAATATCTTCCACACATTTTCCGCCTTTTGCCACAGGTAGCAGATATCCCTCTCTCAGGAAAACATTCACGGTTCCCATTGGCATATTTACATAGGAAAAACCTTTTTCAAAGATATTACCCTCTTCTATTATTCCATCTTTGAAGACGAGTTGCTTCATTCGTTCCGGGAAATATACAACTCTTCCCGTTACATTCTGTTCACAGACCGGTGCGATCATAATATTTTCTCCAACCAGCAGTTGATCCTCCACCTGTCTGGCTAAATTATCTTTTCCATAAATGAATGACAGTGGATTAAACATCATCGTATTACGAAGTGCTGCTTTCATATATTCACTATAAATATATGGCAGAAGTTGATACCTGGCTCCAATGACACTTGAAAACTTCGGAATGTGAGAAAAGCGATACACTTCCTGTTTTCTGGTTCCTCTGGCTGAATGGTTCCGAAGCAACGGTGTAAATACTGCAAATTCTAACCATCGGAGTAATAAATCCTCTGTTGTATCCGCACCAAATCCACCAACATCCGCACCTGTGTATAAAAATCCACACATATTTAAAGACGGCATCATTTTCACATTCATCCTCAGGTGGGACCACCATGCCATATTGTCTCCCTGCCAGATACCGCCATACCGGTGCATTCCGATATAAGATGCTCTGGAAAACAGCAAAATACGTTTCTCCGGCTGGTAACGTTCAAATGCCTCCGCTGCAGATCTTGTCATATAATATCCGAATAAGTTATGTACCTGATCATGGCGATAGCGTTTTCCTTTATAATTGTGATAAAAAGAAGCGTAATCCTCCGGATTATTGGATATTGTACCGATAAGATCTGTCATCTCAAAAAAAGTATTCACATCCAAATTTTTAGTTTTGTACTCTTCCATCTTATCAAATACTTTTTTCAATCGCTTCTCCGAATAGAAAATAGCCGGTTCATTCATGTCATTCCAAAATCCATCAATTCCCTTATCTATCAGAATTCGATATTTATCTCCAAACCATCTTCTTGCTTCATCATTTAACATATCCGGGAAGCAGCATTTTCCGGGCCATACACCTATAACAAAATCCTCTCCGTTTTCATCCTTGCAAAAATAGCCGTTTTCTTTTCCTTCCTCGTAAACATCATAGCCATCTTCTTTCTTTACACCACCATCGATTATTGGCACAAGATGGATATTTTCCTTCTTCATCTCCTCTACAAGATTTTCAAAATCCGCAAAGCTGTCTCTGTTGATTGTAAAATCCTTGTAGCGTTCCATATAATCGATATCCAGATAAATACTATCTATGGGAATATCGCGTTTTCTGTATTCTCTTACGACCTCACGCACTTCATCCGCTGTCTCATAACTCCAGCGACTCTGTCCATAACCGAATGCCCATTTTGGGGCAATATAGCTTCTTCCTATCATCTCACGGAATTCTCGAACTACATCCTGATAAGTTTGTCCCTCTATCAAATATATTTTATAGTTCTCATTTTCCATTGCGATGCTTAACCGGTCTATATCTGTATAGCCCACATCAAAAGTCACAGTCCCCGGTGTATCTACAAATAACCCGTAAGTTTCATTTGCACCGTCTCCCATCATGATAAAATTATGCGCCCCATACAGAGAATTGGTATGCTCACAATGATTAGGATTATCCGAGCAATTACTTACATAGCGCCATCCCCTTTTGTTCATGCCTCGCACATTTTCTCCCAGGCCATACACAATTTCATCCGTTTTTAACAAATAATGAAATGCATTTCCTTCTTTTTGGAAAATGTCATCCTTCCAGCTGGTTTCTTTTATTTCTTTGACAACGGCATCCGTTTCTATGGGAGTTCCGAATACATATTTTTTAACCATATTTTCTATTTCCGGCTAGCCCTTCACTCCGCCAGCCATTAATCCTTCCTTAAAGTATTTTTGCGCAAGAGCATATATAACAACGATAGGAATCATAGATAATAAACTACCTGCCATCAGTATATTATATTCCGTTCCATATTGTCCATTTAAACTGTTTAAAGCCAATGTCAAAGTCATTTTATTCTTATCATTCAACATAAGCAACGGCCATAAATAATCATTCCAGCTCTCCATAAACGTGGTGATCGTCAACGTTGCTATTGCCGAACCTGATAACGGTAATACCACTGTCCGATAAATTCTGAATAACCCTGCACCATCAAGTTCTGCTGCTTCTATATAGTCGTTGGGGATTCCTCTCATCTGCTGCACCAGCATAAATACAGCGAAAGCTCTGAATAAGGATGGTAAAATCACGCTTGGATATGTATTGATCAACCCGAGATTGTTCATGATCACAAACAACGGTATCATTGTGACCTGTGTAGGAATCATCATAGATGCCAAGTATAATTTAAATACTGTATTTCCATATGGAAATTGTATCTTTGTAAATGCAAATGCTGCCATTGATGCGGACAAAATGGTAACTGCCGTATAACTACAGGTAATAAAAAAGCTATTTAAAATTGCCCTCAAAAAGGGAAATCGAGAGAAGACCATCCGATAGCTGTCCAACGTTGGATTTTGGGGAATCCATTCTATGGGAATCTGCATCAATGCACCTTTGCTTTTCAAAGAGGTTGAAAGCATCCATAAAAACGGGATCATCACAATAACCGCAATCAGACAGGCTAAAAAGTAATTCCATATTATTTTTAATTTTACATTCCATTTACTATGATTCATAATGCACCCACTTATTTTGTAATTTCATCTGAATTAAAGTTAGTATGAATATAATTACGAACAACAGCCAGGAATACGCAGATGCATACCCCATTTTGAAATACTTAAATCCGTATGTGTAAATTCTCTCTACCATAACCTGTGTAGCCCCATTCGGTCCACCTTCTGTCATAATCTGCACCTGTGGGAATAACTGAAACGCATTAATTAAAGCCATAATAATGCAGAAAAACATCGATGGGCTAAGCAGCGGCAAAGTAATTGAGAAAAACTGTTTCATTTTTCCTGCGCCGTCAACGGTTGCCGCCTCATAGTACCCGGTATCAATTGCTTTCAGGCCTGACAGAAGAAATAATCCGTAAAATCCCATATCTTTCCATACAGATGCAAGAACAATTGCCGGCATTGCCCAGACTTTATCTGTAAGCCATCCGGGACCGGATATCCCAATATATCCCAGCAGTTGGTTCAATATGCCATACTGGGGACTTAACACCCATTTCCAGATCAGACTGGCTGCTACCCACGATGTCAATACCGGAATATAGTACATAATCCGGAATGCGGTGATTCCTTTCATGTTTTTATTCAATATAGATGCAATCAGAAGGGACATTATCAAAACCATCGGAATATACAGTACAATATAATAACAGGTATGTCCCAAAACCTTCCAAAATTCTGATGTTCCGAGTATCTGCTTATAGTTATCCAAAAATACAAAATTACTTGCCAGTGTCTTGTAAGATAATTTATCCAGTCCATTCCAGTTTGTAAAACTGATGGCTATAGAAATTATAATTGGCAAAAAGCTAAAAACAATCATCCCAAGAAAGCTGGGAAGCATAAATGGTATGGCATTTTTCAAAGCTCTTTTCTGTCTTTTTTTGCTCATATTTTTTCCTGTCATTTTCAGGATCACTGTCGCATGGCTTACGCCATACGACAGTTTCCTAATTTATAATTTGATTTCTACTGTAACTTAATCTGTGCAGTACACTCTTCCTGGGCCTGATCCAGTGCTTCCTTTACCGTGATTTCACCACTTGCTGCAAGGCTTAATTTATTGGTAATGATATCGGACATTAATGAATAATCTTCAATAATCGGAGCTACTGTCAGGTAATTCAGGGAATCAAATACTGCCTGACGATTCTCGGGAGGGGTCAGCTTCAAATATCCGGAAAGAACATCCTCATTATTGATTGCAGGAAGATCCCAACCTGCATCAATTCTCATCTGTGCTGCAGTATCACTGGATGCAAGCCAGTTGATCCAGGTTGCAGCGGCTTCCTTTTTATCGCTATCCGCATTCACTACAAGCGCATTACTGAAGAAATGTGTTGCTTTCTGTGTTCCACCCGGCTCTACACAAATATCCCAGTTAAAGTCACACGCATCTGCAAATGTATTAAATGCCCAGATACCGGTAGGAATCATTCCAAGTCTTCCACTTTCAAACAGGTCCCAGTCACCCATTCCTCCCATCTGTGCTTCTGTGGGCTGCACATTTGTCTCAGTCACTTTACTGATCATCATTGTAGCGGCTTTCAGATTTTCCTCAGAATTAATTGTGAACTCTGTTTTGTCCTCATTCAAAACTCCACCGCCATACTGCGCAGCTACTTTGAAGAATTCATTAAAGGTGATCGGCTGATAAATGCCATAGATATCGTCACCTAATGCACTGATCTTCTCACACGCTTCCATCGCATCATCCCAGGTCCAATCATCTGTAGGATAAGCAATTCCAGCCTTATCAAATAAATCTTTATTATAAATAAGTACTACATTAGAGAAATTTCCGGGTACACCATACTGCTTACCATCTACGGAAAATGCGTTTAATGCGGTTGTATTATAGCCGCTGGTATCAATTCCTGTAAGCTCAGCCAGAACTCCTTTATTCGCATATGCCGCAAAATTCTCAATGTTCAGTTCATAGCAATCAGGGGCTGTTCCACCGGCTACTCTTGTCTGCATCTGTGTAAAATAGTCGTCATATCCAATCGTTTCAATGTTAACTGTTATATTGGGATATTCTTCGTGGAATGCATCATACATTTTCTGAAGTGTTTCTTCATTGCCACCAGAGGCATTAAAATTAGCATACGTAATTTCTGCCGTTTTTTCCGCTACTTCGGTGTTGGCAAGATCAACAGTCTCCTGCTTACTTTCTGTTGCTGTTGCAGTTGCAGTTCCTTCCGCAGTATTATCATCTGTACTTCCGCAGCCTGTAAGTAAAGAGGTTGCCAATACTCCGGTTAATAAAAGTGACATTAATTTTTTTCTCATAAATGTATCCTCTCCTTTTCATAATTTAAACGGTTAACCTCGCATATTTTACTGTATGAACTCAAAAATGATATTTTGTTCTGTCTCCCCCTTTACTGTTATATTTTTTCCCTTCCAGGTAATATCTATCTGATCGGAAAGAATAGAATCCTTGCCTTCCTTTCCGTAGAGGAAAATCTTATTTTTCCCATCCTGTTCCATTTGAATTGTTGTCCCGGACTTTACATAAACCGGCAATTTGGTCTCAGGATCTGAATCTATCCATTTTTCTCCTTCATAGCACTTATTTGTAAAGAAATCAAACCATTGTCCTTCCGGCAGATACACCTTTCTGGATGTCTGATTTTCTTCCATAAGGGGAGCCACCAGCATACTATTTCCAAACAGGTATTCATCTTCTAAGTTAATTACATTGCTGTCTTCCTGAAAATCATATACTAAAGGGCGCATCATGGGTTTACTTTCTCTTACTGCAATTTGCGCCGTTTGATAAATGTAGGGAATAAGTTCTTCCCTAAGTGTATGCCAGTAACGCATCTCCTCAATAAATTCCGGCTGTCCGTATGCCAAGGCTACATTCCATGGACTTCTTTCATTATTTCCATCACTTCCCGGCATCAATTCCCTGAACTGACCGCCATCCGGTTCCGAATGCCACTGCATTATGGGAGAAAATACTGCCATCTGCGTAGATCTTCTGTATAAATCAATACTCGGAAGCGGTCCTGCAAATCCACCAATATCAAAACTCCAAAAAAGAATACCACTCATGGCTGCGGAAAGGGCTGCCCGCAAGACATTCTTTAATTCCTCATTGGTTGACTGATGGTCTCCTGCCCATAAAATAGGAGTTCCGGAAGCTCCTGCATATCCTGCCCGGCTAAACAGTACTTGTTCTTCCGATATTTCATTACTGTATGCATTCACATAATCCTGACAATACTGATTCTTACCTTCTGCTCCGCTTGTTCCATCCGAAAAATTCACTTCTTCGGAATATATGAACTCTCCACCGTCCGTCTTGAATCCGTCCACGCCAATATCTGACAGGTATTTTCTTTTTTGAAACCAAAACTTCTTCGTTTCTTCATTTGTGAAATCCGGAAGATAAGAGCCTTCAAACCAATTGCCCATCGGTATCTCGTAAGGCGTTCCTGCTTTATTCATTACAAGCAATCCATGCTCCAGTGCATATTCCTTGTCCATGTCAAGCTGTTCCGATACTCTTCCCGGTTCCATTCCTTTAAAAACAGGAATTTGCCAAAGCACTAGTGTACTGACATATTGATATTTAGTTAAATATTTCTGGCTGTTATTGCCGTTTTATGGTACAATAAAAGAAACGGCGGTGATATCCTATGGCAAGACCAAAAAAGTACAAAATCAAACTTACGGATGATGAATTAAAAGAATTTAAATCTGTCATCCGAAAAAATAAAACATCCAAAACAATCCGATGCAGATGCCAGATTATTATTGACCTGGATGAGTCCCACGGAAAAGTATTGACTCATGAGCAGTCTGCAAAATCAAATGGTGTATGTCTGGCAACAGTAACCAATACTGTGAAAAAATATTTTGAGGGTGGTATTGATGCAGTAACTGAGTTTAAGCGTAATGTTAATTCTGATAATGCAAGGCGTGTGCTCGATGGACGTGCTGAAGCCCGTATCATTGAACTTGCCTGTGGTCCGGTGCCGGAAGGACATTCAAGGTGGACCATCCGGCTGCTGGAAGAGAAATCAAAAATTGTTCTTGATACTCCGGTCAGCCGTGAGGCAATCCGAAGAGCCTTAAAAAAAACAAACTTCGACCTCACAAAAACGACTACTGGTGCATCCCCAAAAAAGATGATGCCGAATTTATAGCATGTATGGAAGATGTCCTTGATGTATATGAACTCCCATACAATCCTGAAAGACCAGTTGTATGCATGGACGAAAAGCCTTACCAGTTACTGGGCGATGCAAGGAAACCACTGCCCATGCGTCCGGGTGACAATCAGAAAACAGATTCGGAATATGTCAGGAATGGTACCTGCAGCATATTTGCTTTTGTCGAACCGCTTGGAGGCACTCATCATGTCAGCGTGCGAGAACAACGTACTGCCTTTGACTGGGCAGAAGAGATAAAATATCTCGTTGATGTCATGTATCCTGATGCAGAAAAAGTAATTCTTGTTATGGATAACCTTAACACCCATAAAACGGCGTCCTTGTATAAAAGGTATCCAGCAGATGAGGCAAGACGAATTATCAAGCGTTTGGAAATTCACTATACACCCAAACATGGAAGCTGGCTTGACATTGCAGAAATAGAACTGAATGTAATGACCAGACAGTGTTTGTCACGAAGGATTGAAAACATTGCAAAACTTCGTGGAGAGCTAGCTGCGTGGGAAGTCGAGCGTAATACAGTCGCAGCAAAAGTTAATTGGCAGTTCCGAACTGCCGATGCAAGAGTGAAGTTGAGTTCATTGTATCCTAGGTTTACAACAGCTTCCGAATAGGAAGTTGTTGTAATGCTAAAAATCAATGTGCCAATACACTAGCTTTTTCCCTTTTTCATGAAGCCTCTCGATCATGCGTTTCGGGTTTTTCCAGTATTTACTATTGCTAAAATCAAAATCATCATAGGAAAAACCTTCTGCCGACCTCTTCGGTGAATAGGTAGCTCCGTTCCAAATATAGAAAGTTGCTTCATCACTCCATGCTTCCAATACAATAACACTGGCCGGAAAATGATATTTTTCCAATTCTTCCAGCAATCTGTCTACATCTGCTTCAGAATTCCAGTGATTGGCTGATGCCCATATTCCAAATGCATAACGGGGTGGTATCTGCGGTCTTTTAAACAAACCGGTATAATCACGAATAACCTCACCTATTGTACCCGTAAATACATAGACTTTGGATTCGCCCGGTATCTGACATCGAATTGCATGATCAAGCGTGATTGTCGTTTTCTTCTTTGTCTCAATGTAAATACCCAGTCCCGAATCTGTCACGAAAAAAGGAGTCACACAGTAACTGATATTTCCCTGATTACAGAATTTTTCTATAACCTGTGTCTCTACTGTCTTTCCTTTCTGATTCACTGCGTCGAATTTCTCGCCCAGACCATATACACCTTTATAATCCACATTAATGATTAATTGTGTACCTTCTTTGCGTTCTATCTCTGCATAGGAATCATTTGCCAGTAATATTTTTTTATGATATTCCTGATCTTTTATCGTTTCTAAAATCATAATATCTCCGTTCTTTTTCTTACACTTTGCCTTTCAATTAGTTTTACAGGAAATACTTCTTC
This sequence comes from Simiaoa sunii, assembly GCF_014337175.1. Lineage (GTDB taxonomy): Bacteria > Bacillota > Clostridia > Lachnospirales > Lachnospiraceae > Acetatifactor > Acetatifactor intestinalis. Next base: position 3,091,898 of record NZ_CP060633.1, read on the forward strand.
CACTTTTTCCATCTGGGGATTTTCAATGTTTTCGATCAATATTTCAACAGCTCTTTCTCCCTTAGCTGAAATAGGTTGTTTTACCGTAGTGAGCCCGGGCGTCGTATACTTGGAAATATCCAGATCATCAAATCCGATGATGGATATATCTTCAGGCACCTGAACACCCTGTTCATAAAACCCCTTCATCAGCCCAATTGCGAGGACATCCGCTGTCGCTACCACTGCTGTAATATCTGCCTTATTATCTACGAACCATTTTGCAGCATTTACTCCGCTTTCATAATCAACCGTCGCTTCATAAAGATTTTCTTTTTGAAATTCCAGTCCATTTTGTTCAATCGCTTTCAGGAAACCTTTATATCGCTTCTGCATAACACCATCTTCCTGAAGATGTCCTGTCACCAATGCAATTTTTTTATGTCCCTGCCGAATCACAAATTCTGTAGCCAGATTAGAGCAATTCTCATCATCAATTCTTAGTTTATGAAAATAGTCATATTTACAATAACTATCAATTAACACTACCGGTACATCCAATGTTTTTAATTCACTAAAAAACTGATTCTGATAAGTACCAATAATAATAACTCCAGCCAAATTTCGTTCCTGGATCAGCTGAAGATAATCTTCAGTTACATCGGTAGCTGAGATAATTACATGGTATCCTCTCTGTCTTGCAGCGTACTCTATGCTCCCCAGTAATTCACTGTAAAAAATATTATGAAACATCAGCTTACTGCCGGGCTCTGTCTGTGGAACGACTACTCCCAGCAATTTAGTATCTTTTACAGTTAATCCTCGTGCATTCAAATCCGGCACGAATCCTAGCTCATCGATTACTGTCAGAATCTTTTGCTTCGTTTCTTCGGATACTTTTTTCTTTCCGTTTAATACATAGGACACTGTCGCTACTGATACGTTTGATGCTGCTGCAACATCCCTGATGGTTACTCTGTTTTTCATACTTTCTCTTTTCATACAGTTTTAATATGCTATGTTAACCGGTTAACTATATTATATTCTCCTATTTTTGAATGTCAATTATTTTTATTTAAAATGATATTTTTTAGATAAAATAAACAAACATTACGTATCGTTTTTATAGATTTTTAACGTTGCTTCTTCAAAGTAATTCATAATACTTTTTTTCTTCTTTATTGATATTTTTTCTCATTAAGTTGAAATCTTGCATTTCCTACCCTTTTCTGCTATTCTTATTGTAATGCCTGCGGATGGTTAAGTTTCCACATGTAGAGCAGGTATTTCGGTTCAAAATGCTATGTATGGGAAGGGTATGGTCATTACATGAAAATACAGGAATCTGCTGAGAATTATCTGGAAACGATCTTAGTGCTGAAGAAAAAGAACGGTGTTGTCCGTTCCATTGATATTGCCAACGATCTGGGTGTGTCCAAGCCCAGCGTCAGCGTAGCTATGAAGAATCTCCGCAATGGGGAATATATTGAAATGGACAAGGAAGGCTACATCACCCTGCTGGATAAGGGGCGGGAAATCGCAGAGAAAATCTATGAACGTCACACATTTCTTACGGACTGGCTGACTTCCATCGGTGTGGATCCCACTGTGGCTGCCGAAGATGCCTGCCGGATTGAGCATGTGATCAGTGCAGAGACTTTCTCCGCCATGAAAAAGACATTGAAGACGAAATAGAACTCACAGTGAATCATTGCATGTTATTTGAAAGCAAGAACTCCCGACGCAATATTGCTCCGGGAGTTTTGTTATTACCATAAGCTCATTACCTGCGCTCATTAAATCTTAATTGTCACCCATTTTCCCTGTCGGAACCGAATCGACGCGAACAGGAATCTGGATACCTGATCCGCCAGAATGCCCATCCAGATACCGGTCATTCCCAGTCCCAGAGTAAACCCGAAAATATAGGATGCCGCCGTACGGATCAGAGTAACGCTGATCGTAGAAGCCACTGCCGTGTATGCCGTATCTCCCGCACCGCGCAGGCAGCCCATGTAGATGACCTGAGACACCTGGAACAGAACAATAATACAAATACAATGAATAATATTCACACCGTATGCAATAATATTTTCCTCTCTAAAGAACATCCGGTAGATGGTCTCCCCACCGAAGAAATAGATAACCGCCAGTGCAACAGAGATTCCCAGACCAATACGTCTACAGATGGCTCCGTAGCTTTTCGCTTTCTCCGGATCACGTTCTCCCAGACTCCGGCCGATCAACGCTACCGCCGCTACCTGCATACCGTCACCGAATGAAAACGTCAGACCGAGGATATTCATGCCTACCTGATGTGCCGCCATGGCTTCCGTACCCATTTTCGCAGCCATCATAGCAGTCGACATGAATCCGATACGCATCAATACCTGCTCAATAAACACGGAATAGCCGACTTTGATGATCTCCAGCAGCGGTTCCATCCGCAGTCTGATGTGATGCTCGATCATGTACGGAATACTGATAAATCCGTCTTTCGGGCAGATTGAGATGATGCTCATCACGCATGCCACTATCGTACCGAATACCGTGGCAATGGCGGCTCCGGTAATCCCCAGTGCCGGAAATCCGAAATGTCCGTTGATCAATAGGTAGTTGCCGCAGATATTCACCAGATTGGAGATCAGATTCGTCCTAAGAGCGATCATCGTATTGCCCGCGCCGCGCTGTGCCGCATTGATTCCCATGGACAATACGTTGAAGATCATGCCACCCATGATGATCCGGTAGTATCTCGCCGCCATGGCATGCGTGTCCTCACTCGATCCGCAGAATTCAATGATCTGATCCGCGAAGCCCACCGTCAGAGCACTGATGATCACCGCTGCCACAATGCAAAAACAGATCGTCATCACCAGAATCTCGTTGGCCGCCTGCTGCCTCTTCTCTCCAAAACGTCTCGCCACCAGGGCGGAGATTGCTACATTCGCTGCGATGAACAGTGCCAGCCCCAGGAATTTCGGCTGTGTGGTCAGACCTACCGCTGCCACCGCATTGGCTCCGAGCGTACTCACCATAAAAGTATCCACCATGCCTGCCAGTGCGATAAAAAAGGATTCACAGACCGCCGGCCACGCCAGCCGGATCGCTTCTTTTGTCAGGGAACCCTGTGTTTGTTCTGTGCTCATAGCTATGTTACCTATTACCTTTTCTTGAATATTTCCTGTTTCTGATAGCCATAATGCTTTATTACACTCTTAATCATACACCAAAACCTCCGTTTGCCGATAGTCCCAAATTTTTGTCCTCATTTTATAGCCAGACACATAATTTTTATCTCATTTTCATACAATACTAATCAGACCATACACGGATATTGACACATGCAAAATCGTATTTTCAAAGGAGGCTCCCATGCAACTCTCCGACAAATTTCACAATATTCACTGGAAAAACCTCATCACTGCCGTTGCCATCCCTCTGGCGGTAGGCGGACTATCCGCCTGGATCACCAAAGACGGCATGAAAGCCTTTGAAGCAGTGAGTCAGCCTCCACTGACGCCGCCCATGTGGCTCTTCCCGGTGGTGTGGAGCATCCTGTTCGTCCTCATGGGAATCGCCTCTTATCTCGTTGTCCTGCAAAAAGGTGAGGACACGAAAGCCCTCACCCTGTATGCTGTACAGCTTATCTTTAATTTTTTCTGGTCCATCTGGTTCTTCAACCTGGGATGGTATCTTTTCGCCTTTTTGTGGCTGGTCGCTCTGTGGATCCTGATCCTCGCCACTACCGTTGCCTTTTACCGCATCTCGAAGCCTGCCGCATGGGTGATGCTGCCTTATCTGGTGTGGGTTGCGTTCGCGGGGTATCTGAATCTGGGGATGTGGTGGCTGAACCGGTGATGATACATGTTGTCAATCACCCTTTTACCGCCCCTGTCATTCCCTGTACAAAGCTCTTCTGTAATGCAAAGAACACTACTAATGTTGGCAAAGTCGAAATCAGAACAGCCAACATCAGCATTCCATAATCAATATAATGTCCGGTGATCATATTAGAAATCATCATAGGCAATGTCTGTGCGCTGTTATCTGACATGATCAATCTTGCCCACATATAATTGTTCCATGCATTCATAAACGTAATGGTAGCACCTGCCGCATAGGTAGCGCCCATGGTAGGTACATACATTTTGAAAAAGATTCCCGTCTCGTTTTCCCCATCAATTCGCGCTGCTTCAATAATCTCTTTTGGAAAATTTTTGCTGTTCTGTCGAAAAAGCATAATCAGAAACACCGTGGAAACAGAGGGCAAGATAAAGCCCAAGGTACTGTTGAGCAGTCCTGTTCTTGCATAAGCCTGATAAAGAGGAATGATCGTTGCCACAAATGGTACCATCATGGTCAACATTAACAGGCCGAACAATTTGTCCTTAAATCGATCATGGAAAATTTCAAATCCGTAACCTGCAATAGAACATACAATCATTGCCACAACTGTAGTTACCACAGAATATTTTACACTGTTTAAGCAAGTACGCCCTACATCATAATTTTCTGTCAGTGTTTTCCAATTTTCCAGCAAATGGCTTCCCGGAGTCAACACACCACTTACAATATCCACACTGGAATTCGTTGCAGCAATAACCACCCAGATCAGAGGAAATACACAAAACAGACTAAACAGAATCAATATAGCATTCTTAACGCCTCTTCCGATCCAATATTTTGTCTTATTCACGCCTGTCACCTGCTTTCATCTGAATCATTGTCAGTGATCCCACTACAATCAATACGATTACAGAAAGAGCACATGCATAACCGAAGTTGGGAACACCACCAAACGCAAGACTGTATATATAATGCGCAATGGGCATAGTTGCATTGCCGGGTCCGCCATTCGTAAGATTGACAGACTCATCATATACCTGAATAGCAGCATTCACAGACATTACCAGGGTAAACACCAATGTAGGTTTTAACAACGGTACCGTTATCTTGAAAAATCTTTGTAGTGCCGTAGCTCCGTCCACCTTTGCTGCTTCGTACAGACTAATGTCAATTGATTGCAGTGCCGCCAGATAAAAGATCATCTGATAGCCCAGATTTTTCCATACACGGATCATCATCAATATGATTTTTGCACTGACCGGTCTTCCGAGAAAATTATATCCTGTTTCTAAAATTCCCAACTGAATCAACACAGAATTCACAAATCCATCTGTTGCAAACAAAGATCGAAAGATCACGGCAGATGCTACCATAGATACTGCTGCCGGCACAAAAATACATGTTCTGTAGATTCCTTTCAGCTTTAACTTGGGATCATTCAAAAGAACCGCCAGAATCAATGCCAGCACAATAATAAGGGGCACGGTAACAACCACATATTCCAATGTCACCATTAACGCATCCTTACATTTGCTGTCTTCCAGAATCCTTGCATAATTTATAAATCCGGCAAATCTCATATTCCCTGTCTTTCCTGTTTGGAAAGACATCAGAATTGCCTTGATGATCGGTATGAAATTCATAAGAAATATTAGAATTACGGCGGGCGTCAGAAACGCCCAGCCGGTCATATTTTGTTTTTCTCTGACAGAAAATTTCATAGATTACTGCTCCATTTCAAAAGAAACTGTTTCTTCTGCTTTCTTTAACTCTTCTATAATATCTTTGCCGGAATAAGCTGCATTGGTAATTGCTGTACATACCGCATTTCTGGAAGAAGAATCATAGGCACTAATCACACTGGAAGGCACTTTAGCCGTGTAATCCACAATCATGGAATAAATCGGCTGATCACTGAAATAAGCTACGGGCTGCTTATAAGTGTCAGAATTACCTGCGGGAATCCATGTAGCAATAGCTACTGTAGGAAGAATTTCATCATACAGTTCAGTGCTTCCAGCAAATGTGGAATTGAAGAAATCGACTGCTAAATCCACATTTTTGCGAGCTGAGGTGATAGTCCATGTAGAACCACCCTGGCTGGAATAATTTGTTGCACCTTCCACACCATCCACACTGGGAATGTTTGTAATTTCCCATAATCCACTCTGGTCTTCCGCCATCTGAATACTGGACATAATCCAGCAACCGTTCATAGCACCTGCCACGTTACCGTTATTGATATTTCCGATATAGGTATCCCAACCGATTTCTTCCTGGAATACACCCTTGTCCAACATCTCAAGATATATCTGACTGATTTTCTGAATCTTCTCATTATTTGCAATGTTCAGGTTGCCTGCTTCATCAAAATAACCGCCTCCGCAGGATTTCAACATTACAGAAAATTGATTGTATGCTCCCAGTCCATTCAATAAAGATTTTCCTGTTTTTTCTTTTACTACAACTGCCTTTTCAATCCATTCACTCCAAGTAATATCTGTGAAATCATCAATGGTATATCCCGCATCTGCAAGAATATCCGTACGATACGCTGCAATTGCCGCTCCGGAATCAAAAGGAATTCCATAATTTCTGCCATCCACCAAAGAGCATGCAACCTTTGCCTCTGCAAAAGAAGAAAAATCAATTCCTACATCTGTCAGATCCATCAATACACCTTGAAAGGAAGACGCTGCCTGCGCAACCAGTGCATCATCAAACAAGATAATATCCGGTAATACTTCCTCCGTATTACCTGCCGCAGTAGCTGTTGCGAGCTTCTGATAGATATCTGACTGGGAAATCTCTACAACTTCCAATTCAAAATTGGGATGATCTTTTTTATAAATATCTGCTGCGGTATTCACTGCATTAATATTAAAAGCCGGATCCCAACACCATACAGTCAGCTTTCCTTCCAGTACAGGAGTCTCCTGTGCAACAGTTTCCTCAGTTGTTTTGCTTTCTTCAGGAACAGATGTCTGCGCATCCTGCGTGTCTCCGCATCCGGTCAATATACCGGCCGCCATTGCAACGGTCATAACTAAAGCCAATAATTTTTTCTTCACTTTCTTATCCTCCCTGTTGTCTGTAATTTTTATAGGCGCTCAACGCTTTTGTATAATGCAATTTCTTTTTTTCCACCAGATTGGCAGCTCCCAGCGGATACCCGTCCGGTACAGCAGCTCTGTTTACTTCCGGTTCCCAATAAATCATCCCTTTTAATGCATGATTTTCTACGCTGTCTGTTAATTCCAAAGTATCGAAAAGCAAACGATATGTTTCCTCTTCCTCACTGTCAACACCACCAATCTCACTTAGCACAATATCTTTGCCATAAAGTCGATGTATCTCATTTAATACTTTCAAGAATTCCTGCGGTTTGTGTTTTTCCCGAAACCATGCCGGATAGTATGATAAGCCAATCATATCGGTTTTCCCCTGATATCGGAAGTACACATCAAAAAACTCTGTGACATATTCCAAAATATGTCCTGCCGATACATGCGTCACTACCTGTGTATCCGGGAATACCGATTTCACGGCATCATAACCGCAATTTAAAATTTCCACCATCTCTTGCGGGTGTTCTCTGATACTGCCTAGCGGAAATAATAATCCATTATTAATCTCATTTCCTACCTGAACATATTCCGGCACAATTCCCTCTTTTTTCAATGCACACAATACTGTGTGGGTATGTTCTGCCACCTTCTCGCGAATTTGTGTATTATCCAGTTCAGTCCATTCCTTGGGAATATCCTGGAATACCGGATCCGCGAAATGGTCACTGTAGTGAAAATCCACCATCAGTTTCATTCCATGCTGTTTTACTCTTGCCGCCATACTTACCACACTGTCCTGATCGCAAAACCCAAGCATGACCAGTCCGCCTTCTATTCTATGACCTTTAATCTCTCTATCCGGCTTAATCCAAAATCCGTATGTCGGCGGGTTCACAAACACTCTGAGCCTTACTGTATTTGCTCCCATTTCTTTTGCCGCCTGAATAGGATCTATATTTTTTTTATTGATATCGACCCATTGATAACCGATAGATTCCAGTTGTGATATCCATCCCAGATCTACCCCCAAGATCATATCCTCTCTCAAGTTACCCTCCTTCCACTTTTATTTCTGCGCATCCATGAAAAGTTTTTGTTGTTATAAACATCTTACTTTTTAACGATGAAAAAAACAATGACACTGACCGACCAGCCTGCTATAATATATAACATATATGGGAATGAAGAAAGGAGAAGCCCTGTGAATACTTCTTATTCAAATGTTGCTTCGCTTGTAAATAACAGCAAAAACTCGATCCATGTAGAGGTAAATGAGCTTAACAGTACGCTCTATCAGATCAAGACGCCCTTCCAGTTAACCTACATTGCCTATAACCCGGATCTTATTCCTCAATCGATGAATATTACAACATTATCAGGCAAATATTCTCATCAATATACTTTAAAACTTTCCGATGTAAAGATTCAGTACGACAAACGCATCTTACATTTTCATGATTATTTTGAACTGGTAGTTGTCTTGGACGGCACCATGACTCAATTAATTGAAGACAAAGAATATCATTATCCTGCCGGTTCTTGTTGTCTTATAAACCGCAGTCTATATCACAGTGAATATTACACGAATTCCACACGCGTACTGTTTATCGGCTTCTCGGCAGAATTTATTCGGGGATTATTTGAGGACTGTGCTTTGGCTGATTTTTCGCAGGAAAAGGATATTCTCAACAGTGATTTCTACAAATTTATTATGGATGATCTGGAGCATCCCGGTGGAAAAACGTACCTTGACTATATCCCTGCGATTAAAAATCAGACCAGTACTAACCTGCTTCATGACATCAATTCCCGCCTAATGGATATCTTATTACATCCGGTCTTCGGAGCAACGCATCAGATCAAGGGACTATTCTCTCTGCTAATCTCCGTGTTATCGGATTACACTTATTTTCACTGTACCCGCATGGACTTGGAGCAAACCGCAGACGCCTTGGTTTTTGCCCGAATCAGTCACTTTATTGAAGAAAAATACGGACGCATCAGCAGAGATGAGTTGTCCGGACTATTGAATTACAGCGGCGATTATATCAATCGCATTGTGCGCAAATTCACCGGTCTGTGCCTGTTTGACTATTCTATGAATTTCTGTATGAAAAAAGCAGCAGAGGAATTACTCTATTCCCAAAAGACCATCAACGAAATCGCAGAAGAACTACACTTTTCGAATAAAACCCATTTTTATAAGATTTTCAAAGAAAAATACGGCATCACGCCGAAAGAATTCCGGGCAAACAAAGACTCTGCACAAAAAATTTAGAATTGTGCGGAGTCTTATTTGCCACTTCTTCCAATACCTTAAAGTCAAAACCTGATGATATTTCCGATTGCATTCGTATTTTAGGTTAAAAAATGTGGGAAGACTAAGCTTCCCACTCATTAATGTTCATTATACAAATCTTCTATTTCTCTCTTTTCCCAATCTCTAACATCTTCGTTTTTCCACAGCAGGAAAAAGCGTCCCATGAAATTAATTGTATCTCGCGATTTCCCCACATTACATATAAAACAGGATTCCGCATCCGGATTATTTCCCCTTTCTCCGCCATATCTCTTTATGATTTCCGTCTCCATCACTGCCACGTATCCTACCAGTCTCTCCTCTATTTCTTCTAAAGGATGCTTACGGGCTTCCTCCACCCCAGCAGCAATTTTCTCCCATAATTCCACAATGTTACATTTTTCCGGATGCAATTCTTTACTGTATTTTTGTTCCAATTCATCATAATGCTCCATCATCAGTAAATAATGTTTTCTGTTGGGAATCCTGTTTTTATAATCTGTAACGATTTTTTCAAAGATTTCATTTCCGTTTAATTCCAATATATCCCGGAAATCATATAATGTGTCTTTATATGCTTTCTCCTTCTTTTCTTCCGTTTCCTTCCGGCAATAATCCCAGTCCCATACGCTTGTCCTCGGGACAGTCAAAGTATCCATAAACTGCTCTGCCTGCACATCATAACCTTTTCCAAAAATCCCTATGTGCATGTGAAGTCTTCCGTTTGCATCAGAAATGCATATTTCTAATACTGCTCCCTCTATTTCTTTTCGATAATACCAATCTCCACGCTCATACTTCGCTAATATAAAACCATTTTTATCCATATACGGATCCATTATTTCTTTTACGATTCTTCTTTTATTCATTACACGATTCTCCGATAATGATCTTTTCCCCTTTTGTTAACCGCTTTTCTAACGTTTTTACTTCAACATGCTCTATCGCTTAAACACTCAATCAGCTCATAGTTTTTTACATATCTATACATTCCCCTGAAATGCCGGACACATTCTTTCGATTTCCCCACGGCTGATTCCATATTTTCCGGCAAGTGACCGCCAATTATCTGCTACCGTTTTCCTAATAGCGGTGACATTTTTCTTCGCCTGTTCTGTTGATATCTCATAGTAAGGCGCTGCCTCTATCGCCAAATCAAAATCTATCACAGAATTATCTTCGTCCACATTCAGTGATAAAAATTCTCCATAAATATCCGGATTCACATCATACATCGGAGAAAGTACCCACCCTTTCTCCTCCAGAATAAATCCATGATTTCTGAAATGATCGTCTGTATTGGACACTGCCATGCTAAACACAATACGCTTCCACAATTCCTGTATATCTTTTTTAGGTGTTGCTCCGTTTGCTTTCAGAAAAGAAACTATTTCAAGATAACTACTTCCGTCCGCTGCGTTTGCACCATCCTTTTTACCAAGCATAGTCATTGCTGAAGAAAAGTGAATTCTTCGGCTTTCTATTCTGTCAAATCGCTTTACAAGAAATGTCGTTCCCAATCTGGAAAATTTTTCAGCTTTTGCCTCCGGAACATTAATTCCACACATAACAGCCAGTTCATGTACTACCATTTCCCATGCCCCGGAATTAAAATCATCATGTTTAGACGGAAATTTGGCAATCCAAAGTGAGCCATCCGTCGCCAGCACAGAGGCTTTGGGTCTCGCCCCTCCCAAAGAAGATCCGGGAGCAAGTAATTGCTTTAACCATTTCTCATTCAGCCCCTTTTCATCATTTTCAAACGCAATCGATGCCTGTTCGAGTTCTCTTAATGACGTCCACGGTGGTGTTGCAAATTCCCTGTCATTGGACAAGAATTCACCTTCCAACTCCGTTTTAAAACGCAATCCGCCCATTCTTGCTTCATCATACACTCCCAGAAGATAATCACTGTCTAAAAGCTTTCTAGGTTTTTCACCTGCATTTTTGGCACGCAATTCCTCTCTGCGTTTCATCAAACGCTGTCCCCATCTATCAGGGCAGGAATCGGCAAATACTCCGAATATCTTCTTATCATCGTGAATATATTGCCTTCCCTTATACATCTGTAAATCGGGATCTAATATCATATTTCCCTTTTCCAGCCATTTCTGATCATACTCAAAAGAGTAAAATTCCTTTCCTCTCGTCTGCGAAACATAGATTGTACCTATAATTTCTTCGTGATAAGGCTGAAAATCAGCAAAAACAAAAATCTTTTTTTCTTTATCCACTCCCTATCCCCTCCTGGGTGCGCGCTTTCTTACAGGCAAATCAAGATCCTGTAATTTCCGTCCCAATTCATCATCTTTAGCAACAAGCAGTAAATCCTTATCCATATAATTCAATGCATGAAGCACAGCCGCATAGCACCCCATTGCCACAGAAGGTGAGCCTTTTTCTATGGATACTAAAGTAGCTCTGCTGATTCCTGCTCTTTCCGCAACCAATTCCGACGTCAATTTTCTGCGCAGCCTTGCATACTTTATCTGTAGTCCCATTTGCTCAAGTATTTTTTCTGTTTCAGGCAACAACACTATTGTTTTTTTCGGCATAATCCTATCTCCTTATGTAAATATTATTAAACATTTATATCTACTTTGTCAAATTTTATTTACACTATTGAAAAATATCTCTGTCACGGATCCGACAGAGATATTATATAGTATGCCTATTACTCCGTTATCCTATAACGAATAACATACTGTCAAATATTACGCACAGCAATCTGTTAGCTGCTCTCCATTGTTTTGCAGAAATTAATTAGATTCAACTTCCGGTGCTACATCCTCTGCCTGAATCTCCGGCTCGGTATCGGCGATTTCAATCTGATCCGCCAAGTCCATGCAATCTATATAATGATCTCCTATACGGAACGCATAGAAACTTCTGTAATCCGAGGTCATAGAGTCTGTATCCTGATGCTTTCCGGCATTATTATCCTGAAAATATTTCGGAAGGTAATCAGACTGCATATGTATGTCCTTTGCGTCCATGTTCTGCAGATAAACATAAATAATGGTATTACTGTCGTCTAACGTGATGGCATATTCATATCGGTCGATCCAATTTGCCATTGCCACATACGCAACGCTGCAATAATTTTCTTCATCCTGATAGAGCATATTCGTCTGATCCTGATAAGAAAATTCCAAATTACGCAGACGTTCTGTTTCTGCCTCATACTGTTCCCTGGTATATTGATTTTCCAAATAGATCTGGCAGGTTGCTGCAAATATTTCATCACGGGTCTGATAATAAAAATCTTGTGAAACGGTGTCCATATCTGCGGAAGGAAACACCGCTAACGGGCTGTAGACTCCCTTTCCCTCTAATTTGTGGTATGCTTCTCCCTCCCGGGAAGTGATTCTTGTCCCATAAATAAAATGATAGCATACGTAAGACAAAATTGTCCCCAACACAAGCACTGCTGCCACAACTGCTGCCACAACCGCAAATACTACTTTCTGCTTTTTGGTCATCTTTTTGTTTCTCCCCCAATTGTCTTCTATTTTCTTCTCTCGCAATATTTTCTTCCGTAAATGAAAAATACGGAATCTCCAGCTCTTCAACATTACCTTCGTTTGCATTCAACTATTCCCTATAGTCCGTCTCATCGCCTTACATATTTTCAAAAAATTTCTAATCCTCTACAATCTCTTCTCCATAATCATAGATAGGCATCTGACCGGAAACATAAACATCAACATTATAGATTTCACCGGTTGCTTCCCCCGGTATGCCGAATTCATGGAAACATTCTCCTAAAGCATAACGATAAATGGTATATCTCTCTTTGCCTATATAAGTATGTTTTTCATAAGAATCTCCATATTGTTCGACCATTTGAGAATAAGTATTTCCGGAATATATGCCTCTCGAGGTATGTGCAAATGTTTCATTACTGCTGATTCTTATTCTGACACATTCTTTTTCAAGAAAATAAACTTGTATAAATTGAGCTTCCCCATCACCTACGTTATAATAATAATCATATTTTTTGTTATCCGAATCCTCAACCTTTTCATACAACAGCCCCATCTTGTCCAGCTTCCCCAATATTTCCTGCTCACCTTCATATAAGGAAACTGAAAAATCTCCTATATTGATAACGACATCCATATCTATCTGTGCATTTGTTGCATTTGGCATTTCATCAATTTTGTTCCTTATAGCCGCTGCTGTTTCTTCTATACTTTTTTCTCCGTTAAAATAATACAACGCCTCTTCCTGCGTAATCCCTATGAAAGGAAGGTCACTGCGCTGCATTACCTTCGTATTATTTATCATCTCCCTTACATCCTGTATATCCTCATCTTGTGCCGCATAAACATTTTCATAGGTACCGCCAATTTCGTATGTCAGAATAGGAAGTTTCTCTCTTTTTCCATCCGATGTCTGATAATATTCCTGCTTTCTGCTATCACTAAGCTGTTGATCCAGCACATCTTGCAATATTGAGAAATTCCAATTGGGAGCAATGGTTTTCTGTCCTTCCTCCGTAAAATAGCTTTCCACAAACTTCCATGCTTCTTCTTTGTGCGCGCTTTGACTGTTAATGGCGAAACAGTTGTCAAAAATAAATATTCTTCCCTTTCCCTCTGCTCCCGGAAATCCTGTATAGACTGCATCCTCACCCCATACGGATTTTTTATATAAATATTGTTGCATGTCACCTATGCACTCAAGATTGAATGGAATTTTTCCTTCCCGCATCAAAAGGTCATTCGTTTGAAACATCGCCTGTTGCGGTAATTGTTCTGCAATTTTTATATATTGTTCCAATCTGTTATCTTCCGTTTCCCCGGAATATCCTCCGCAGATTGCCCCTTCCTGTAAAAATAAATCCCGCGAAATCATAGGATCCTCTTCACATTCCCGAACGGCCCGCAAGGCTTCCTCGAAGGTAAAATTTTCTTTGTTACTGCACCATTTTTCTTTTGTTATCAATGTATATAACACAAAATTCGTTGGCAACATATACAAGCCACCATCCGCTGTCAAAACCTGATACGCGGAATCAACGATGTCCTCTTCCCCAATCACATCACTTTTCTCCAGATAGGGAATAAGATTCTCTATTGCGCCCTTTTCTCTAAGCACTTCCACATCCATCTCATCTGTCGAAAAACTAATGATATCAGGTCCTTTTCCTGTCAAAATATCATCATACAAACGACTAATTCCGTCGCTTGTATTTTCTTCGTAATAATCATGTATTGTGATTGTTATTCTGTCATTTTTACTATTAAAATCTGCTATTGCTTCCTGTAATGTCGACGCTCCCCCTATATCTCCAAGTATAATCTCCGTTTTAGGTTCTTCCAGCACAATTGTAGCAGTCTCTTTCTCCCATGCAGATGTTTTCGTCCCGGTGTTTATTTCTCCACATCCCATTAACAGCAAAGATGATACTGTACCTACAAGCAATAATGCTATTGTTTTAAAAGTTTTCATTCGTAATCCCCTCGCACGTCATCGCAATATCATTCTTTTTCCAACAGGTAAAAAAACAAGCACTGCTGCCACAACTTCCCACTGTATAACTTAACTTGTCTTCCGTAAATTCAGAAAAGGACGCACCTCTACGTTCTCCGGTCTCTTCCCATCATATAACAATTGCACATACTGTTCCGCTTCTTCATCGGAGACATCTTCCTGATCCGTAAATACTATCATTATTAGTTCAATTTCACTTTGTTCCGGCTGCTTTCTAATTATGTTCAGGGAATGGAAATACATCTCTCTGTAATCATCTTTCCAGGTGCCGTCTTCCGAATCGTTTTCAAACATGAAATAATCCGTTCCATCAAATTCTATATAACTTAAACTCCATAGTTGACTCGCTGTAACCAATTCCTCACTCACTAAATAGTGTACAATCACTAATTGCGCCGGTTGATTCTCTGATGTCTGCTCGTAAAATTCGTCCAGCAATTCTGCTCCGCTGCATTCCCTTGACTGCCAATCCAAGACATACACCGGATAATCTTTGAGTTCATCTATATTTAACGGAAGGACGGATAATTCCTGTCTGATTACTTCCGGATCGGTTTTCCCTTTTAAATTTTCCAAACTGAAATCTTCCAATAAATCAACCGGTTCAGTCTCTTCATTTGATACAGCTGTAGTCGTTATGGTATTAGGTGTCATCTCCTCGGTAACTTCTGAAGTATTCTGTTCTGTATCATTCTGTTCCGGTCTATTCTGCCCACAGCTTACCATGCTTAACATAATTATTAATAATGCCACACACCTCATCTTTGCTTTGTACATACTTTTTCTGAATCCTCCTCCCACAAGATTTTTCAAAAGCCTTTTACACAATCAATCATCCTTCTCTGCCATGAAATCCGGCATCTTTTTTCAGAAGCAAGCAGCCGATCACCTCTCCGTTATTTTTATTCAAATACTCTTCTAAGTACTGCAACAACCTCTTGATTCTCAATCCCATAATTTTTCAAGGAATTCTCATCAAACGGCTCTTGCTCCAACAATTTTATGAAAGTGTCTATCTCCGATTTCACTGTTGCAGGAAGATTTGCTGTGTTCTCCAGCATAAGTTCTGTTACAATTCTAAGAATATCTTTTTTATGCTTTTTGATATCATTGGAATCTACTGTTTCACCGCTTTCTTTCCTCTGTCTCAAATCAAGGTATGCTTTCGCCTTGAACAAAATCAAACACTCAGGTCGGAGAACGGAAAGACCTTTTACATTAACTTTTCCTTCTAACAACACCTTGTAATAATCGTCATTAAGCAGAATTGCTGACAGACTTGATACCGTATCATCAATGTGTATGGGGGTGATTCCGGTCATCTCTCGTAATTCAAAATCATTTCTGCAAAATAATTCAAGCATTTTAGGAAAAGATTCATCCTCTGGCTTGTCAAATCTATAGAACTGCGGTTTTTCTCCATTGGTTGCCTTATTTCTGTACTTTCCATCTTGAACAAAATTCCAAAATTTTTCTCCAAACTCAGGAGTCAATGCCTCTACGATCAAAACAATGTCAAGATCTCTTGTTGCTCTAAACGCTGTCTCGCTGTTTTCAAATACAATGTCACAGGCTGCACCGCCTATAAGTACATATTGGTTCTCATATCCCTGAAAGTATCTTCTAAAAGTATCCAGTCCTTTTACCATACGTATTCCTCCAGCATCCTCTTTATAGAAATACCAATTCTTTCATCCTGTTTCTCGCTCTCTGTAAGCGACAATGTCACACTCAATGGATCTTCCAGTTTCTTATTCTTAAAATCAATAAAGTATCCGAGTTCCAGAACAACGCATCCTATTTCTTCCCCGGAATGTACCTGCTTCATTTTTCTAATTCCGGATTCTGTTATTTCTTTTTTGGTAATTGCATAAGTCGGATATTCATTATCCGAAAGTAATGAGTACTCACATAGTGCAGTGATTCCTGCCTTTTTTCCCAATTGAATATCCTCTTTTAGTTCATACCTTGCAATCACAGGGTTTCTCAATATGACCCGTACATCATTCCACAGTTTCTGAATATCCGCTGGAACAGTTATCACCCTGGATTTACCCTTCATACCCAAAATATCCACATTCAGATACTCAATTTCATCAAAGCACCTGTTTGCAGACATTTTCGTAACGCCTAATCTTATTGCAGCTTTTGATGCAGTAACATTTTCCCATTTTTCATATATTGCAACCAATATAACTTTTTGTGTTAAAAATGAAATCAAATGAACCGGAGAAATTTTCCTTTCATCCTCATTGGACAGCAAATATCCGATAAAAGGCAAGTACACCTGCTTATCTTTCAGTACAAAGGGAATTCCCTCTTCCAATAATTTTTCTTTAATATAAAATGATGTAGAATCAAAAAAAATGGCACAATTAAGACCTGCTGCCTTTTCAATTTTAATCCAGTCCTTTCTAAGCACTGCCAGGCCAACATCTGCCTTGGGTTGAATTGCTATCCAGGGTGAACCGTTTGTTTCAACCTTATAAAAAGTGTATCTTCCACGAAAGGCTAGAGGCAGCTTCTCATTCAAATATTCAGTTTCTTCTATCATCACATTTTGACGCAATGTTTTTTCCAAAAAATTCTTCATATAGTCACCATTTTAAAAATGTAACTCTTTTTATGTTACATTTTTAAAATATCATATTTTTATTGCACATGCAATATTTAATGATAAGATAGTCGACCGATATCAATTATTTTGATATTTTCAATTTAAAATACCTGGATCACATAATCATAACTATAGGTATGCACATACAACCGGCCGTCCTTCTCTGCCATGAGATCCGGCATTTTTTTCAGAGGCAGGCGGTCAATCACTTCTCCGGTATTTTTATCCAACTGGTAGAGGTAATCATCCTCTGCGGTAAAGCCATAGCCGCAGAAGATCACGTCCCCTTTCACGAGAAAATTCATGCTGTTATAAGTCTGGTCTGCACTTCGCCACAGCAGTTTCTCATTTTCCAGATCATAGGCAAACATAAAGCAGCTGTCCGGCTGCGCATAACCGTTCATTACTGAAGCCCCGTAAAAAATTCCGTTCTCAAGGCAGGCATTATTACCGTTGACGTACCATTTGTCTGTCGGATATTCCAGTACATACAGGCAGTTCTCACCATCGAAAATGCTGAGTTTTCCATCCTCCCACTGATAGGTATACTCCCACTGATAGGTATAATTTTCATCATAGAAGCAGTCCCAGTTTTCTCCGATCATGGGAAGGGAAATGTCTTCCGATGCATTGTACCATTCGTCTGCAAAAGTAATATTGTTATACGTCTCGGAAAGGATTTCCAGGGAATAGGGCTGCGCCGCAGTTCCT
Source organism: Simiaoa sunii (assembly GCF_014337175.1). Classification (GTDB taxonomy): domain Bacteria; phylum Bacillota; class Clostridia; order Lachnospirales; family Lachnospiraceae; genus Acetatifactor; species Acetatifactor intestinalis. Next base: position 3,109,920 of record NZ_CP060633.1, read on the forward strand.
TCCGGGTGAAATTCCGAGATTCCAGTGAAATCTATGAGGATCTCTTTCGGTGCAATGGGTGTTTCCCGGGATTCGGACTCTGTGAGAGCTCCGGAGGTCTCTGCCTCATCTATTTTAGTGTCTATATTGGAAATATTTTCGGTTTGTTTCTCCGCTTCGTTGTTCTCCGGTGCATTGGTCTCCCGGGCGCCACATGCCATTAACAGGCAGGCGGACAGTGCAAATGTTGCTAATCTGTATTGTTTTTTCATGATAATCTCCCTTACTGCTTAAAATTTTCACGCATTTCTTACTTTAAATCCGTAACTCTTTTTATATTACGAATTTAAAATATCATATTTTTGTTGCACTTTCATTAACTGTTTCCAATAATTTCATATTAAAATAAACAATTCCGATGTAGCTTATTTCTATTTACCGTCCAGATACCTTTGCATAAAATTTGAGGCGGTAATTCAACGATGATCTATTCGATTTCCGCTGATAATTACCGCCTGAACATCATTATTCTTCTCTGTCAACTCTTTCTGTTAATCAATCGTTTTCATCTTCTTTTGAAATCTGGGGTGCTATTTGACTTTGCGAATCATTATTATGCTGCAGCTCTTGTACATTGCCACTGCTTTGTGCAAATGTTATGGCACTGCCATTTGTTTCATAGGATCGAATGATCTTTATATTCTCGTCTGTCATCTCGGTCAGTTCCACCTCCAATCTCAGTGGATTTTCCCTAATGACGGAGGTAACTACAAATGGTAATTTCCCGGCAACCATATCTGCCGAAATTTTCTCCTGCAATGTTTCTACATATGCCCCTGATGGTGTTCCATCTGAATTTCTGGAATCTAGAATTGTGTTTGCACCGGTCATATTGGGTTCTGCAAATATGATATCATCACTGTTCCGGCCGGTAGTGATCTGTCCGTTTTGCACCCAGATTTTACGAATATCCTGTGCGAAGCTTCCCACTTCCTGTAATTCGCCGTTCCGGTACCGGAACAGAAAGCTCTCGTACTGCCCCTGCTCATCTTTTCTGGTAAGGGCTAACAATATCTGTCTGCCGTCCGGGCTGAAGGCATAGATGCTGTTCCCCAGATTCTGTGCCGTCCGCATCTCGCCACTCGTCGTGTTGACCGTAAAAACATACTGATCCAGCGGAGAATGATCCGGCGTATTCAGTGCCTGCGCCATCCTGGAACGAAGCGTGATCCGGTCTGCGGTTCCGTCTCCGTCCAAATCAAGCAGCGCATAGGTCTCCTGTGCCGCACGCTCGGACACATCATAGACAACTCCTACTTTTGCCAGGATTTCCTGCCTCTGTGCGGCTGCATAGGCATCTGTCTCCTCTGCGGTCAGTTCCGCTGCTGTTTTCCCGTTCCATACCGGCCTTACAGACAGGATCGGCAGCTTCAGCTGTTCGCTGCCATCACTATTTTCGAAGATCCAGTAACCGTCCTCTGCACGAAACGAAGCCTTGTCGAAATCCTGCGCCTCCGACGGCAGCTTCCAGTCCGTGACCCCGTTTTCTCCGGTCTGTCCCGAAGTATCATATTCCCGGATCGTGTCGATCCAGATGTCCAAGTCGCCATCCTGATAGTCAGAGGATGCCAGGTAGTACAAGCGCACGCTCTCTATCTCATCCCGGTAACAATCTAAATAGTCACACTGATCCGAAGTATTGAAGAGTCTCCGATCCTGATATACGCATGACCAGTGGGATGCTGCATATCCCGGCGCAATATACCCCGGTACGACACAATCCAGTCCGGCATCACTCCCGGTTGCCACATAGATGCCGTAACTGGACACCTGATAAGTAGCATATTGATCTCTAAAAGATCCCTGAGGTACCTGCGTATAATCCCCGGGATGGGCTCCCGCCAAAGGATCCTCTTCCACATCCTGCGGTCCATATTCCGCATAGACGATTCTTGCCTGATTCTCTCCATCCAACGGACCGTAAGAATGCCGTCCTTTACTGTCGATATCTCCCAGTGACAGCATCCAGATCTGACTGCTCTCCTCGGCGAATACCATGGGAATATCAATATCGGATCCGTCAGCGAAAATATAATGTACGTTTGCCACAGAGCCTTCGCCGGGTCTTGTGGAATCTTTTTGGAAAAATAAATACTGCCTTTCCGCTTCATAGAGCAGTTCCGTCATTTCTCCGCTGCCACCCTCCAGATGCAGCAGTGCTTCCGCCGCTTTTACCGGATCCTTATAAGTCTCGTGGGCTGCGGTATCCCCATCCAGGATCTGTCTGTGCAGTTTTCTCGCCGCAACGCCGTTGTATTCCAGATATTGAATGCCGTCCTGTCCGGCAAAAGACCGGGTATCCTCCAAGGTATCCACATCAAACAACGCACTGAATTCTTCTCTGCTATGAATCCCCTGTTCCAATGCCGCCAGCCATTCGGTTTTCCTGCCTTCATCGTCTGAACCGTCCTCTGTGAATTCTCCGGTCGTCACTTCTTCTGTCGCATCGGAAACGTCAGACACATTTGCTGTATCTGCCCCGTTCCCATTTCCTCCGGGGTTGCTGCACAGGCACACCACCAGTACCACGATCACTGCTGCCGCGCCGATCATGACCCAGAACGGCGGCTTGCGATAATCCAGTACATGACGAATACGATTCTTCACATGGTCTTCGCCAAAAGAAAGCAGTGCGCAGATGGAACCGCCCCGATAACGCTTCCACTCTCCGCCGGAAGCTTCTTCCAGCAATGTATAGGAATAGATCTTCTTGCTCTCCTCGCCGAGAAGCTTCACAACTTTTTCATCGCAGGACATCTCACAGTCCATATTCATCAGATAAAATGCCAGCCACACCAACGGGTTAAACCAATGCACACAGCAGATCAGCAGCGCTGCCGGTTTGAAAAGGTAATCCCTGCGCTGCAGATGCACTCTCTCGTGGCACAACACGACTTTTCTGCTCTCCGGATCCAGCCCCGAAGAGAGATAGATCACCGGATGGATCAGCCCCATGACGAAGGACAGGTGTCCTCCGTCAATCTCGCAGATCCCCGGTTCTACCTGTCTGACACCGCTGTCAGTTCGGTGAATCCGGTTCCGCATACGCAGGTAGGAAAAGGCATGATACCCCATAAATCCTGCCATTCCAAGTAACCATGCAATCGACAGGACACGGAAAGTTTGCAAAGAATCGTCCGCATTATCCCGGTTATCCACCGGGTAACCATCATCCAAGGCATTCGTAACATTACCCGGTGCCTGAATTCCGCCGACACCGTCATCTCCAATTTCATTCATGCCTTCTACGTTTCCATCCTGTCCCGGCACAGGTGCAGAACCTTCCCCATTTCCGGCTGCTCCTAAAGTCCCGCCATTCAGATTTTCCGTGTTATCCGCCCCGGACAGCACTGCATCCACAGTATTGTCTCCAATGAGGCTGCCATTATAAACTCCCTCATTGTCAACTGATCCGGCACTGTTCCCGGCAGTCAACTGTGCAGAGGTTGTCGCCGTCCCTACGGTCAACAGACGCTCCGGGATCAGACTGATCCTGGTCCCCGGCAGCACCGGACAACATAACCGCACAAATACGATTCCCCACAGCAGATAGGAACACCATTTCGGGGCTTTTTTCAGTAAAAATCTGGCCAGTATCACCAACAAAATACAATAGCTTCCCACCAGACTGAGACGCCATATACTGTCAAACAAACGATAGATGCCTTCCACCATAAAGTCCCTCCTATGTTCTCTGCTTCCCTATCCGCGGAAGCTCCGCTCTCTGTCGTCCCTGTTCTGTAACGCCCCGAAGCTCACTAATTTTCCGTCCCGGCAGCTGAGACTTCCACAATCGCCTTCCTGCAATTCGCTGTAGATTCTGTCGGAAACTTCCAAGGTGATCTGTTCGCCCTCTTTTTCCAGATTTTCAAAAATGACAGTCTTGACGTTTTCCGCCTCAGTTACTCCGGAATTTACTGTGCCGTTTGCCAGATATACCGGTTGGTTCACCGCAGTAGCCTGTGCCTTGCTATAGACTTTTGCACGGTTCACCGTATGATATCCCCGTTGCCTGTTCCGTAAGCTCCGCACCAGAAGGTACAGAAGATATCCCAGAATTGCCGCTGCGAACAGGACTGTCAATATGTTTTCCACCGGACTGAAACTTAACTGCTGCATCATAAGCACAACCTCCCCATTTTTCATTATTTATCTCATTTCACAGTATCCTTTATGATATCCTTGTATACTTCCAACAGCCACCGGAAAAACTCCGGTGACTGTTTTTTCACACTTTACCCTGCAAAATATAAACCGCTGAAATAATCACTGTAATCCTTACCATCCTGTAACCGAAACCATCCCTTCACACCATCCGTAATCTCGATGCAGATCCAGTCCTGTGTTGCATCCAGCTTTGTCATGCGTACCTTGCTTCCTTTGGGCAGCACAAAGGTCTCATCCCCGTCCGGTGTACGGTAGAGCGTTATATCCTGCCGCAATTCCACTTCCTCCCAGGCACTTAATACATATTCCTCCTGTGGCACTTCCCGAAGTCTTCCGTTCGATGTTACCTGATAGATTTTCTGGATGTAATCATTCTGCACCGCAAAATAGGGTTCAGTGATAACCATCTGTCCATCCTGTATCCATGCCTTTCGCAGATCCTGTGCGAGCCGGTCTGTTTCCACCAGTTTTCCGTCTTCATAGTGGTAGATTCGGGTCAATGGATCTGCGCTTTCGCCGTCATCATACAATGCGATCAGGAGCTGTTCCCCATCCGGGCTGAAAGCGAAGATTGAATTGCTCATATTTCCCGTGCTGTCCGGAATCTCAGCCGTCTGTCCGTCTATCTCCAACACTGCATCCTGCAGGTCATAGCAATTCATCTGACCCAGTCCCAAATTTACACAAATCATATATTCCTCGAAAGAATATCCCGTTACCTGCTCCGCAGGATGCAGAGAAATCTTCTCCGGCACACCATCGCCATCCAGATCTAACTGCGCCAATGTCTCAGTTTCTGTCCGCTCCGATACATCAAATACCACACCCGGATAGGCCTGAATGTCTGCTCTTTCGATGTGCTAGCTATCCGCCCCGCTAAGCGCAAACCGCATACTTATGGATGGATTACTATTGTAAATGTCATAATATCCGTCATGAACATGAAGCGTCGTGTCGCTGTTGAGCTGCAAATCCACTGGCAGAACCGTATCGGTGACAGTATGGGTACTCATGTCAAACTCCCGAAGTACCCTCGGCATCCACTCATCCGTCATAAGATGCGCCTCATCGGGATCTGTCAGATAATAGACCTTGCCACCGCTCCATTCCGTCACATCCGGCAGATCTTTTTGCAGCTGTGTATAGGCTTCTGATGTGTCATATGCGCTCCGCTCACAGGTAACGTCATACCAGCCCGCTGCCATGATGCGTTCCGCATGAATGCAGCGAAACACACTGCCGGAAGTTCCCCCTGATTCACTCATAGTATAGATCCCGTAATTTGAAATCTGTACATGTGGGTAATAGGCCGAATAACTGCCGGCATCCACAGGATACCAGTCCATCCAGCCCCAATAGACCGCTCGGTCCGGTTGTCGAAGTTCGTACTCCCCATAGACGCTTCTGGTACAAATATCGCCGGTGAGCGGACCATATTCCAAATCCTCCGCACTGCCCGGATCTCCAAAGGACAAAAGCCACAGCTGCGTCATCTCCTCCGCCATGACCATGGGAATATCTACGGCAGACCCATCCACAAAAATATAATGTACATTCACCACAGAGCCTTCTCCCGGCCGGTCAGAGTCCTCCCGATAATAAGGATATTGCCGTCCTGCCGGATACAGCGTCTCGGTCACGGCTCCGCTTCCATCACCCAGATGCAGCAGTGACACCGCTGCCGTTACCGGATCTGTATATTTTCTATAAGTCTCGGATGCAGATTCTTCCATCAATGCTTTGAATATCGCATACGCAGCATTCGTATTGTTTTCACGAACCAGCAGGTCATAAGCCACTTGATCCGCTGCAAAGGAATGCTTTTCTTCGATTGCTTCCACATCAAAAACAGCGGCAAAATCTTCTCTGCTATGAATCGTTACCTTTGCAAAATCTTCCGGTGTTGTGATGCTGTCCGGAAACTGCGCAATATTTCCACTCGTCTCCGCATTGCTGTCTACATCCATTGCTACCCCTGCGCTGTTGTCTGTATCTGCACGATCCACCGTACCTGCCCCGTTCCCACTTCCGCCGGGATTGCTACACAGGCACACCACCAGTACCACGATCACTGCTGCCGCGCCGATCATGACCCAGAATGGCGGCTTGCGGTAGTCCAGCACGTGCCGGATACGATTCTTCACATGATCTTCTCCAAAAGAAAGCAGTGCGCAGATAGAACCGCCCCGATAGCGTTTCCATTCCCCGCCGGAAGCCTCTTCCAGCAGGGTATAGGAATAGATTTTCTTGCTCTCCTCCCCGAGGAGCTTCACCACTTTTTCATCACAGGACATCTCGCAGTCCATATTCATCAGATAAAATGCCAGCCACACCAGCGGATTGAACCAGTGGACACAGCAGATTACTAACGCTAGCGGTTTCCACAGATAATCTCTTCGCTGTAAGTGCACCCGCTCATGGCACAGAACAACTTTTCTGCTCTCGGGATCTAAGCCCGAAGAGAGATAGATCACCGGATGCACCAGTCCCATGACGAAGGACAGATGCCCACCGTCGATCTCGCAGATCCCGGGCTCTACCTGTCTGACACCGCTGTCAGATCGGTGAATCCGGTTACGCATACGCAGGTAAGAATAAGCATGATATCCCAGGAAGCCAAGCATTCCTGCCAACCATACCATGGATAATACACGGAACCACACCGGGTATGTCCATGCGCGGGCGTCAGTACCCATTCCGGCAGATGTTTCCGAAATCACTGCATCTGTTCCACTGGTTGCCCCCCCTGCAACCGTAGCTCCACTTTCTGTTCTCGCAGTTCCCAGGGAAAAGTCCTGCGTGTCGTCAGCATTCATGACAGTATTGTCATTTCCACTAGCCATCGTTTTTTCTGCCGTCTGGCTGTCCGGTACTTCCTCTGCATCGTACTCCCGCCGCAGGACATCTCCGATATCCTTCGTATCGTTGGCCTCTGCATAACCATGACTGCCCGGACCGACTGTCTGCTGCCCGGACGTCATCTCTGTCCCCACAGACAGCAATTTGTCCGGAATCAGACTGATTCCTGTCTCCGGTAGTATCGGACAGCACAACCGCACAAACACGATTCCCCATAACAGATAGGAGCACCATTTTGGTGCTTTTTGCAACAAAAGTCTGGCGAGGATCACCAGCAACACACAGTATCCTCCCACCAGACTTAAGTTCCATACACCGTCAAATATTCTGTAGATATTCTCACCCATAAGCCCCTCCTGTCCTGCCCCCCCGGCAAGGCATAGTCGATGTTTCATAGACTCTTTGTAATTATAGTCTACATTCTACCGACCCATCTGTCAAGTAAGAAATCTGTTGCAAACAAAACTTACTTCTGCACCGCTTCCATCAGACGCTCCTGCCAGTCATAGAAAGCCTGGCCGTCCACCAGGCAGCGTTCGTCCTCACCTATCCATAATCCCTGTTCTTCCGACGCGTAGCGAAAGGTCCTTGTCTCACCGTCTGCATAGACAAACTGAAAATATCCCACACCTTCCACCATCTCTTCCGGCGGGATCGGATCTGACGTCACTTTTCCGGAAAGTTGTATAAATTCCTGCCACAGCTGCTCTACGGTATCGACATCTTCCACATAATCGTAATCCTCCGCACAGAAGCTGCAACCGATCTTCTGCGGGCACTCCTCTGGCAAAAAAGCCGCGCAGAATGCTGTCTTTGCTTCATTCTCCAGCATTCCCGGATACCATATATCCGCTATGGCATAGGCTTCTTCCGGTGTTGCCGCCGGATATAAAACATAGCTGGCGAGATTCTCTACGGATATCATCCCTTTTTCCACATTCTGTACCGCCTAATAAATCGCTACGGTAGTCTGAGCATCCGGGGTTCCGATCCAGCCAGCCCCTCTTCCCTCCTTCAGAAATCCTCTGCTTGCTCCATAGGTAAAGAAATAATTCTGCGGTTCCTCTCCCTCTCCGGCAAAAGATATCTGCCCGTGGAAAGAGCTGCCGTGGATCCAGGGCAGTACCCGATAATAATAGGTTCCGTTGACGCTCACCTGTACCTCTTTCTGCTTCCCGTAGGCGTTCTCCTTCGGCATCTGAATCCCCGGCACCGTGAAATCCACCGTTTTGCGGAATTCGATGAGATTCAGCAGAAGTACCACTACCACCAATACGATTGCACTGAGAAAAATGGTTGCTTTTACGTTAATCTTCTTCATAAGCCCCTCCTTTGTTTCCCTTCTATCTATATTGACGACTTTTATACTCCGTTTGTTACAAACAGCATAACAAAATTTCACCCCTGAATCTACTACTTTTTCACCCAAGCGACCGCTTTCTGTTATTTCTGGTCTTTTTATAACATAACCACTGTAAATGCACAATTGAGCAGATGGAAACTTAACAGTCTGGAACTATAAAACTGGCGGCATCGGCTTCCCGGTGTCGCCAGTTTATTGTCACTCTATTTTACAAGTGGCTCATAATAGAGCACTGTCTTCACAGGATCTTTTCCGCTGATCTCCACGCCGTCCGCCGTCGTTCCCTGGAAGCCGTCGGATGCGCCGATATAGAGAATGCGACCGTCCGGTACGAGGACCGCACAGGTACCTTCCGTACCGCAGGGCATCTCCCAATTCTCCTGCACTCTGGTGAATTCCGTCTCACCCAGACGATAGGTGTCCACGCCGTTGTATCCCCATAGGATAAAATCTGCCGTCTCACTCACACCTGCTGCCACCATTTTCCACGGGTAGATCGTATCAGCACTGCAAATAACATTCTCACCTCCAGCCACCGGAACAAACCTGAGGCTTTCCGGATCTACTGACACTAATGTCATAGCTATATTCCCTGCTGTCGTATCGCCCACTGCCTGTGCAGCCGCATAGACTTTGCCGTCCTTGCCCTGTCCTAATGCTCCGGCACCTTGTACGGCATAGCTGTTGTCATCCGCCACGTTTCCGATCAGTTCTCCTTCCGCAGAATAGATCCGCACATAACTGCCGTCCTCCTGCATCCGCATCCGCACATATAATCTGCCCTGGGCATCTATCGCCATACTATCAACGATATTCCATTCCCGCTCTCCTACGGTAAAACTGTTCAGAAGCGTTCCCTCTGGGCTGATATGATAGATTACAGGCAGCCAGCCGTGCTCCGCTCCCGGAGATGCCAGTCCGCGTAATGCCGCATAGACACTTCCGTCCGGTGCGATGCACAGGCTATACACCTCGCCGTCCTCATCGAAATCATCATAAAACTTTTCCGGGGTCCCGCTGCCGTAAGTCAGATATTCCACCCGTGCTTTCCCTTCCATGGTGAACCCACCGACATACAGCCCCTGTTCTGCCGCCACAGCACACCGGATACTGAGTTCTCCCGCATAGGCAATCTGCCATTCCTGTGCTGCAGTGTCTGTCCCCGGGACTACACTTGCCTCTCCTGCGCCCTGTGTCTGTTGCGATCCGCTCTCCTGTGACATATCACCCGGTAATGCACTATCTTCCGTCTTCACATATTCATAGTCGCCCGCCTCGATCTCTTCTGTGATTTTCGCCAGACTATAATCTCTCTTCTCACGGAAATCGATCAGCTCCAACAGTTCCTCCTCCGTCATTTCCTCTTCCGGCAGGAAAAATGTACTCCGCGCTGCATAGAAAGCCACGCCCTTTTTGTATTTTTCAGGACTATCAAGCATGGCAAGTTCCTTTTGGGGGAAATATCCTTCCTCCAGATAGGCCTGCCTCAGTTCTTCCAGCCTGTTTTTTTCGCCGTCCGTAAGCGGTCTGCTGTAGCTATCCGCTGCAACATCTGCCTCCTGCAACCCGGAAAAATATGTTTCCAGTTTTTCATGATTCATGCTCTCCATCCGCGCCCGGTACAATCCCGATGCCGTCACGGTAACGGAGGCCAGAAGCAGACAGGCTGCTGCCGGGATCACGATTCGTCTAAAGCCATAATGGCGTACCGTTTGATTCACTCTCTTTCCATCCGTGTTTTTGCTGTCCTTCTTCTCTGTTTCCAGTCCGTCCAAAATATTTTCCACTTTCGCATCCAGAGACTCCGGCACTGCCATCCGTTCCGCCTCCGCCATTTTTCTTATTTTTCTGTCTATAAAATCATTTCTCATATAAAACCTCATTTCTGCACACTCATTTGCGTATAACAAATTTGTGCCAAGTACGCACGGTCACATAAGTCTCTCCCTTAACTGCTCCTTCGCCCGATACAGTCTCGATTTTACGGTTCCCTGCCTGCATTCCAGTATCCTGCTGATCTCCGGGATCGTGCACTGTTCATAGTAAAACAGTACGATCACATCCCGGTATCCACCATCCAGCTGCATGACAGCATCCCACAGTTCATGATGTTCATCATAAAATGCCGGGGACAGATTCTCTTCCCATGCCACCGCACCGGTCCGCTTATTTTGCCGATAAATCTTTTTCGCTTCATTTGCCGTGATCTGTAAGATCCAGTTTTTAAAGCTGTCCGGATCCCGCAGTGTCCTTAACTTTTCATAGGCATGCAGTACCGCTTCACTGACAGCGTCCTCCGCATCTGTACTGTTATTCAGAATAGAATATGCCAGTCGGTACATATGCAGGGTATAGCCTCGCACTTCCCGCGCAAATTCCTCTTTTGTCATAACTGACAAGGTAACACCTCCTTCTCCTCGCCGGCTTCATACTATATGAGTCGCCGGACGGTAAAAAGGTTCCCAAATGTTTAAAAAGGCACCGGATGTTCCGATGCCTTTCATCACTTTTATTACATATCAATCAAAATCGTCCATTTACCATTTCGCTTACCATTCTCCCGGCAGATGTACCCTTTCTCCTGTAACTCTATTGTTCTGCGCTTAATCGTCCTCTCTGATTTCCCGGAAAGTTCTGCTATCCCCTTCTGAGTGATTGTTGGTTCTGCTTTGAGAATATTCAAAAGTGCCATTTCTTCTAGCGTCAAATCCAAAGTGCCATTTTGGCACTTTGGGCTCTCATTTTTGGCACTTTGAACACTATTTCCCTTTCTATAATCAAGATGCATATATCTGTTTTTCAATTCATGGTGTTTATTCAACAATAAATTTTCAAAAAACATTTCCAGAAATTCGGTAGTTTCATACACATTGTTTTTCCAATCATTGTAATTGGCTCTGACTAATGCATTTCTGAAGAACCATGAATTTTCTGCAAATGCCCTATTACTGATTTGAAAGCCAAAGGTCTTTAAATACTTGATGATAAATACTGCTGTTGTTCTGGTATTTCCCTCACAGAACGGATGAATTTGCCATATATCGGATGTAAATTTTGCAATATGCTTCACACATTTTTCCAAAGACAAGCCCTCGTAAGAAAAATCTTTTTCCTGTTGGAAATCATATTCCAATGTTTCTCTTATACTATCAAAAGATGCATAGATAACCGTATCACCTTTTAATACCCATTCCTTTTTTGTTATATTATAATCTCTGATTTTTCCTGCCTGTTTAAATACACCGGAAAACAGTCTTGCATGAATATTTCTAAACTCCGCCGGTGAAAACTGAAAAGTTTTCTCCCCTAAAAGCTTTGCAATCCTTACAGAGACAATATCCGCCTCTTTCTCATCAGTTTCTATCTCACTTCTATCAGCTCTGACCTCATAATAGGTTTGAATTCTTTTATCTGCATCAGTAATACTGATTTTGCCTTCGATGTGCTCTTTTGCAGTGTTTAAAAGGTATTCCGATACTTTTAACCCGTCTACACTCTGGAGCCCGATTGCTGTTTTCCAGGCATTACTCTTTTCTACCTCATTCGGTTCCCCCTGACGGATATATTCATCCAATTCAGTCTGCCAATTCTTAATATCACTCATAAATTATCCGTCCTTCCCAATCTAAAATATCTTTTCATTTTCCAGCAAAAAATCTAAAATATTTTTTTGCCGTATACCTCCTCTGTTAATGTGCAATAAGGAATCCATAGACAGTATCATTTTTTCATAATTGTCTGCAATTGCTTCTAGAGGAGCAAATTCCCGATTTGTATTTTCAGGTGTAAGAATATAGCATACCTGAACGTACAGTCTTTCATCCCGTCTGTTTGCCACAAAGTCCACTTCCGTAGTGCCTTGTTTTCCGATATTTACCGCGTACTCTCTGCGAAGAAGTTCCAAGTACACAATATTCTCCAATACTCCTGCAATATCATTGTCTCGGTATCCCATAACCGCATGTCTGATTCCAAGATCGGACAAATAATACTTTTCCTGTGTTTCCAGTATTTTCTTTCCCTTAATATCAAATCGCGCTACCTTTGCAATCAAAAACGCATTTGCCAAGGCCTTCAGATAATTATAAACAGTCTCTGTACTTAGCTTTCGTCCCTGACTTTTTAAAAAGTCAGAAATCGTTTTTGCCGAAAATGTATTTCCAATATTATCCATGATATATTTGACAATATTTTCCAATAATACGGTATCCCTGATATTATTTCTTGCAATTACATCCTTTAACAGCACTGAGTTATAAATATCCTGAAGGTATTGTATGATTCTGTCTTCCTCCCATGTCATCTGATGAATTCCCGGCAAACCTCCAAATCTGACATAATTGGCAAAATGCTCCTGTCGTGTCAGTCCAGCCTCTCCTTCGTTTGTCTCGGCAAACTTAAGATATTCCTTAAAGTCCAACGGATATACTCTGATTTCCACATATCTGCCGGCTAACAATGTAGCCAGTTCACCGGATAGCAGTCTTGCATTTGACCCAGTCACATAAATGTCACAGTCCATATCCACACGCAGAGAGTTAATTACCTGTTGCCAGCCATCTACCTCCTGTATCTCATCCAGAAGAATGTACAATTTTCCAGTTGTCTTGTCTCCAAGCTCTATCAGGTGTTGATACAATGCTCTGTATTCCTTCAAGTATTCGTATCTTAACGATTCAAAATTTATATATATAATATTATCCGGAGTCTTACCTATGTTAAGCAGTTCCTGCTTTGTCAGTTCCAACAAAGCACTTTTCCCACTTCGCCGCATCCCGGTAATTACTTTTATAACGGGTTTATCCATAAAATCTTTGATAATCTTCATATATCTGGGTCGAGCAATCATTTCATCCACCTCCGTTTCTTTTATTATAGAACTTTCAGTGTAAAGTAGCAATAGTTTCTCATATGTGAGAAACTATTGCTACTTTGTGCTGTATCTTCTTTTCTATTATATTTTTTTATGGTTCACTTGATAGGTGAAAAGCGATATTTACGAATATTAAGACTATATCAGTCCATAAGCTGTGCACGAATACCATGTAGCATCACTGTATTCTGCCATCCTCCGCCTCCACAGGTACCAGTATGCAATATCCCCATACTTCCGCCCGCAGGTACTGCCCCGGTCTCCATAGTAATATCCGATGGATATTCTAAGATTCCTGTAGAAAGCTCTTTTTCCGTCCACAGATGCACTTTCAGACTCCGGTTATTGATCTCTGTCTCAATATGACAGCCGGTCACAAATCCTGCCGTATATCTTCTTGTCTCCGGCAATGTCGTAAGCCCGTTCTTATAGTATACCGGGAACACTTCCACTCCATTGGAAATATCCGGTGAACGCAAGATCCTGAACGCAGGACCAGTCATGGATTCAGGATCAAATCCCACACATACGTCCATATATTGTCCGGCACTTCCAAAGCCCTGACCGAATGTCTTCGCGGGATCCAATAATATCTCCGTTTTCATATTGCCAGCTTCTTTCTGAAATGTATAAAACAACATCACCCCTTGTATAGCAGGCATCAGGCCTGCCCCTACACAACCGTTTCCCGCCATACGATATACCCATGGCATATCAGGCAATTTCTGTTCCCATTTTCTCCACTCTGTAAGAGGTTCCCGCGGTGTATAAAAATCTCTTGTCCACCACCCTGACCGAATCAGTGGCTGACGTTCAGTTGGGAAATTCGAAAAATCCGTCTGGATCTGACACGGATTAGTAATCATATTTGCGTTCATTTCCTTACAGGCACACAATTCCACCGTCTCTGCAGGTAGACTGCAGTTTAGTTTTGGTATGATCTGAACATACACTGCTGCACCAATCGCCTCATTTCCGGGGAAATACTCGAGGTTCTCCACACCGGGACGACTGACAGAGACTCGCTGACGCTCTCCATCCTTCTCCAATTCCCAGGAGATCAGCGAGGCATCCTCTGCCCCTTTCCTCTCCAATTCATAATGAAGTACAAATTTTCCCGACTGCCATAGGATATGAGGATGCTGAATCCACCCCGGTGCGGGACGAGTCGTTGGTGTCACCGCAACCTCAGCCATTGCCATCAACCCGGTATCCGTACGTGCGAGCAATATGCCCTGTAAGATGCCGGTCCCGTCATTTTCCCCACTGAGTATCAGTGTGTGACCCTGCTTCAGCAGACTGATTCCCAATTGCGCTTCCTCATCTCCGACCATCTCAAACGTCAAATTCAATTTTTCCGTTATCTCCCCACTGAAATATCTGGCTGTGACACACACGTTTCTACTACGATGTTCTTCTGTTAATGTCAGCATGCTTTGATTTAATACCAACTGTATCGGCAACAATTCTTTTCCGCTCGCCTTTCCCTCTCCAAGAGGATCCCAACCATCGGTTCCGCACAATAAATTTCTGATATTATACTTTGTCGCTTCCCCTTCTGTCAGAAAAGCTGCTAATCCCGGCTTACCGGTCAGATCCACTGTATGTTCCGCTGGCCCTATCGGTGTATCGTTCCCATACACATAGCATACTGTCTCAGGTTGGGGATAGCGCGTCCATTGCACCCATAATGGTCGTGAGTGATCTGTACTCTCGTCCCTCATGTCCTCAAATCTGCAATTTATCACATATATTGTTCCCTGTCCCTTCATGAAATACTGATCTGCACCGTTGCGGTCCCGATGTCCGCGAATGCGGAACCGGCAATCCAGAAAAGCACTCCCCGTGCCATCTGTCGCAGAAATCGGGCATTCCCCATAAAAATCAAAATCACATCCTAAATACACTGCGTTGCCGTTCAGAGCATCATCTGTAGATTCAAAATGACAATTCTCATAGAGACTTCTCCTGGCACCGCAAATGGGACAAAGATTCAGGCGGCTGACAAAGCGACAGTTTTTCGCATAAAACCGGTCTCCTTTCACATCTCCCAATTGTGCCTGTGTAATCGCCGCGCAGCGCTTTTTCTTATTCTTTGATATATCCCCCGGATAATTCAGGTCCACATTACAATAATTTCCAATGGTAAGATTCTCTAGATACAATCCATCGCCTTCAAAGTGTAGCATGGTGTAATTACCGATGCAGCCATGGGATTGTCCTTTGTTGGCTGCAATTACAACCTCCTCCGGATGTTCAGATAATCCGATGAGGCGCAGCCAGTTACAGCTTATTTTCTGCTCATAGGGCAGGAAATCCCCCTCTGCTCCACGGAATATTTTCTGATCCTCCGGGTCATGCAGCCAGTAGACATCCGGCATCAGATACACTGTCATCGGCGCTTCCTGTGTTCCGTCCTGTATTTTCCCGGAATGGAAAAGCTCTTGCCACGAACGAAAACACCATGTACTTCCTGGATCTGCATTTCTGTCTAGCATAAGGTGCTTCTCATCCAGTTTTTCTATCATTGTATTTTTGTCTATCATCCTTCAGCCTCCTCGGTTATCCTTTCACGGATCCAACCATCATTCCCTTGACAAAATATTTCTGTAGGAATGGATACAGCACCAGAATCGGTGCCGTTGCCACTACAATGGTAGCATATTTGATAGCTTCCGCGATCAGTTCCGTATCCGAATCTCCCATTCCCGATAATCCACTGCTCAGTATCAGAATCTGGCGGATTACCAGCTGCAGCGGTTCTTTGTTATGATCATCCAGATAGATCATGGCACTGAACCAGGAATTCCAATGTCCGACACCGTAGTACAGCACAAGTACTGCCATGGTTGGTTTCGTCAGAGGTACCATAATCCGTGTCAGGATCGTAAAATGATTTGCCCCGTCCAGTCGGGCAGATTCCTCCAGGCTGCTGTCTATGGATGCCATTGAAGTACGCATAATGATCAGATTAAATGTGCTGACTGCTCCCGGCAACAAAATTGCCCATCTCGTATCATACAATCCTAACTGTTGAATATTCAAAAACTGCGGAATTAGTCCCCCGGAAAAATACATTGTAAACATAATCAATACTGTAATGGTCTTTTGCCCAGGCACATCCTTTCTGGACAAGAAATAGGCCCCCAGTACCGTCGTAACGAGATTAATCAATGTTCCGGCAATCACATAAAATATAGTATTAGCATATCCAATCCATATTCTGGAATTAGAGAAAACTTTCCTATAAGCCTCCGTTGTGAATCCCAATGGGCGGAACAAAATTCCCGGATGCCCCATGAGTAAGGATGCTTTACTGAAAGATGCACATATTACATACCAAAATGGATATATGCATATGATCATCATTAAAACCATAAAACATACATTAAATATGTCAAATATTTTTTCTCCGCTACTTCTCCTGATCGTTCTGTTCAATGTCTTCATTTTCATCTGTTCCTGTTCCTCCTAGCCTTGTTACCTTTTACCATAAACTGGTATCGCTGACCTTCTTACTAATATGGTTTGCCAGAATGACCAATACGAAATTCACTACTGAATTGAACAGACCTACCGCAGCAGAGAAGGAATATTGTCGATCCACCAGACCCATGCGGTATACATACGTCGAAATAACATCAGCAGTCTCATAAATACCTTCGTTATACAACAGAATGATCTTCTCATATCCAACACTCATTACCTGTCCCAGTCTCATGATCAGCATAATAATGATCGTCGGCATGATTCCGGGCAATGTGATATGCAGCATCTGTTTCCATCGACCGGCTCCGTCAATCTGCGCTGCTTCATATAATTCTGTATCTACTGCTGTCAGAGCCGCCAAGTAGACAATCGAGCCCCATCCTATCCCCTGCCAGATGTCGCTGATCACATAGATTGGCAGGAAATTCTCAGGTCCACTTAACAGGTTTTTGCCGCTATAGTTAAACAAATGAACCAGAATCTGTGTGATGAATCCCTCCGGTTTTATAAATTCCCGAATCATAGAACAAATGACAACTGTGGAAATAAAATGTGGCATATAGGTAATCGTCTGCGTTATACGCGAAAATTTTTTGCTCCGCAGTTCATTCATCAGCAATGCGAGAATGATCGGTGCCGGGAATCCAAATACAATCGTTGCCAGACTGATCTTCAGAGTATTCCCCAACAATCTCTTAAAATAAATACTTTGAAAAAAGCTGATAAAATGCTGTAATCCTACCCAGTCGCTTCCTGAGATTCCTCTTCGTGGGCTGTAATCCATAAATGCGATGATCAATCCGTACATCGGTTTATAATGGAATAATAGATAGTACAGAAGCACCGGGAGTACGAGCAGATACAGTTCTTTCTGCTTCCATATCTTTTTTAATGTTGTCATAGCATTTCTCCTTGTAAATCTCTCATGCACAGTGTTTAAGATAACCCATAATACAACAAACGGCCGCACCGGATTCCTCCGGTCCGGCCGTTCGGGATATTATCTTTCGTTATACCGATCCAATGCAGACTGATATATTCCAATCATGTCATTCATTCCCATATCATTCAGCTGTTTGATATAATTATCCCATTCTGTGTCCACATCCAACACTTGTGTATAGAACTTCGCACTATATTCCGAGATAAAAGTATTCATCTGTGTACTCAGCACACTGTACTGTTTACTTTCATCTTCCTTCAAAGTGATCGGTGGAATCAATGTCTGCTGACTTTCATTTCCATCTGCCCAGTCATGAAGTGCCTGTTTCTGTTCCTCTGTCTCATAATATTGGAAAATATAGTTTGCATCCTGTACAAACGGGCCCATTCCATTGGCCAGGCCGTTATAAGTCATTGCCGTTGACACGCTCCAGCCGTTCGGATTATGCATGATCTCATCCGTATAGGTCGGAATACCGTCCACCATAGTATATGCTTCACCCTCTTTACCATAATTGATCATATAATGTCCTGACTGGCTGTAACAATAGTTGAGGAATTTTGCGGCAAGTTCAGGATTTTTACAGTCTGCTGTAATAACCGCCGATGCATTACTGGTAGTAGCATAATCGTATGAACCACCACCATACATTACAGTATCTCCGCTGTTCATTACCGGGAAAGACGCTGTTGCCATCTTAAAATCCGGGTTATAAGCCTGAGGATCCGCAGCCACACTCTTGATCATACTTCCCAGAAAGCTTCCGCCTGCGCCTACGGTAACAGCCGCCTGATCGTTCATAATATAGCTCATGGCAGTTTTCTTGTCGCAAGTCAACAGTTCTGCGTCCAATAGCCCTTTATCAACCCATTCGTTTGCTCTCTTCATCAGCTCTTTATATGCTTCCTGTGTATAGCCGTTTTTAATCTCTCCAGTCTGGTCATCCACATACATTCCGGCACGAATACCGTATGCACTTCCCATGAATCTCATCAAATATTCCAGCGACTGTACTACCATCGGCTTCTCAACACCATACTCTTTTAATGCAGTCAATGCTGCTTCCCAATCATCAAGTGTCTCAAGCTTACCCGTATATCCTGCCTTTTCCAACAGATCAGCACGATACATAGGACCTGTAGTACACTGGAGATAAGTGTTGCCGCGAATAAACGGGAAGCAGTAGTAGTGACCATCGTCATTTTTGACCTCTCGGTCTACTGTAGGATTATCCTGCAGATACTGCCACAGATCTGCTGCCGCACCGTACGGCTGTACGTAATCATCAAGGATTGTCAATACTCCTTCCGCCTCAGCAGCAGCCGGCCCACCGGTATAGTTATTCGTCCATTCCCATACAATAATATCTGGCAGAGAGCCGCTTGCAATCATTGTAGAGAATTCTTCACTGGAACTTCCCTCTGTAGGCTGAATAAATTCTACCTTGATACCTGTCATTTCCTGCCAGTTCTTAGCCCACAACGTTTCATTGGCGGATGCCGCTGCATCGCTTGCCCAGTATTCCATCCACACGGTCAGAGTCTCGCCCGTATCTTCCATAGGATAGGAGACATAATTGCTTCTGGGAATTGTCAGTTCATCTCCTTCTTTTTTATTCAGAGAATCCAGAAGTTCATAAGCGGGCTCTGTCATCGCTTCAGATGTCTGTTCGTTTTGTGTCTCTATAGTCTCCTTTGTTTCTACATTATCTGTATTGCCACATCCGGTTATCATAGCCGCCATAGTAAGAAGTGCTGACATTAAAATACTGATTGTCTTCTTTTTCATAGGTTGTCCTTCCTGAATCTTATTTTTGTTTCCGGTTCAGACTGCGCAGTCTTTTGTGTACGCCTTTATCTTACCGATGCTCGCTTACACCTTCAAGTGACAAAAAATTGTGTCCATACTATTCTTTTTCTCCCGATAAGTGACAAAAATTATTGTCCATCCTTCCACTGGCTAGGTGTCATTCCTTCGCTCTGTTTAAAACTGCGAAGAAGTGTTCTGACGCTTCCGAATCCTGCTTTCTCTGCCACATCGCTTAGTCCATCATCCGATGAACAGAGAATTTCTTTTGCTTTCTGAATTCTCTGCTGTGAAATGTATGTTGGCAATTTTTGCCCCTTTACACTACGGAACGTCTTAGACATCTGGACCGATGATATCTGAAAATGTTCTGCTATTGAGGTCACATTCAGATTGCAGTCCGCAATATTCTGCTGTATATACATTATGATTTTTTCACACAGTTCCTTTTCCTCTCTCCTATCCTCGACCTGTTCCTTCTGAAGGCTTTCACATACTCGGTACATTCTCTCAATTAGTGCCTGCTTTCCATGGCATTCCTTTCCGCGCAAATACAGATACTCTTGAAAATCCTGTGTGTGTTCCAATGCCTTAAGCATGGAACACTGCAGGTCATATTCCAAATATCGAATCACTTCTGTATGATTGCTGCTATTATTACGTTCATTCTGTTCATACAGATTGCTGATAATTTCTTCTGCACGCACAACATTCTGCTGTCGAATCTGCCAAATCAGTTCCCGCTCCGTCTCCAGCGGATAATAGTATCCGTACTGTGGTCCTACTTTAACGTCTTCATAGAAAACAGTATCTTCCAATTCATAGATTCTCTTGGTCTCCATGGTGTATATTGCCTGCTGATATGCATCTGCAATCCCTTCTCTTCCACAACAGATTTGTCCCGCAGACACAGTATATCGTATGTCCATATGTTCATCCATGAATTCCTGTAACTGCATTACTGTTTCCAATGTAATATCTCTGTTGTGTATGGTCTCGTTTTCCGGGAAATTCACAAGGATTACCAACACTTCGCTGACGATCATGGGATATACCATACATCCATTGTTCTGGAACAATTCATGACTCACATTTTCTACAATGAACTGCACAAATTCAAGATCCTTCTGTTTTTCATGGACTTGATCCCATTCCCTACTGCCATCTCGTTCAATCTCTTCCATATAAAAAAGCAAGATTGTAAATTGTTCGCCACACCAACGAATACCACACATTTCTTCTATCAATTCCACATTTTCCGGCACTTTTCCTTGCAATAATTTCTCCAAATATTCCTTTTGAAAAATAAGATTCTGACGCTGCAGTCTGTTACCTGTCTCCTTTAGATTCTGACGCATCTGGTGAAAATATCCATCAATCATCTGGAATTCATTGCCGACTCCCCTTTGCGACGATTTAATCTCCAGCCGTTCCAACAGTTTTGTTACATGACTGTAATTTCTGCGGAGAAAATAGATCATTAGCAGAATCCCAATAGTCGTAAAGCTGACCAGAATCAGACTTACCCTCCACTGATAGCCTTTCAGTTCATGAAAATAGTCCTTTCGTCGGCTCACCAGAATCTTGTAATTATTGATACCTTCATAATAATCTAACTGTACCGTCTGATCTGCTTCTGCCAAATGAACGCTCTCAGTTTTCTCCGTAATCGCAGACTGTAGATTTTCCTGATCTTCAGCGCTCCATTGGCTTCCGTTTTGATCCATAAGGAAGATATCTCCGTCCAGTGCCAGACATACGCTCTCATCCTGGGAAGGGAACAGGATTCGCTGCAGTTGCGACCGTTCATAAACAAAGAAAATATTGATTTGTGTGCGATCCCATTTTCTATCTTGTATTGTTCCCGCAAAGAAGACATATTGTTCATTTCCATACTTCATAGTAATACTGTTGTAAGTTCCCTGCAGCAGTTCTATCCATTGTTCTTTAGGTATTCCTCCATACTGGCTTTGATAGGTCCGCCAGTAATTCTCCTCTGTATTTGCAGAATCGCTGGAAACAATGTACTCATCATCGACAAAACATAACAGAATAGATGCATAATTGCCGTTGATCTTCTGATATTCTCTCAATAGCTCACACAATGTATATCGGGAATACTTTGTAGCCCCGGTCGCACTTCCCTCTTTTCCATGGTAAGAATTTTTGCCGAGAAGAATGGTATCTTCCTGTGCCAGCACAGAATAAGACAGGTCCCGCATAGTCTCTTCTATGTTTGTCAGATTATCACAGATCTGCTCGACAATCTTCTCGTTCTCCGTTTCCTGATTGCGTAACAGAATCCGTTTTCCTTGCCAATAGGTAATGCTGTTACATAGCAAAAATACCAGCATGACTGCTACATATGATATCATCCATTTCCAGAAGACACTGTTTTTTCCCATAGCCTGCCACCTCATATTGATAACATCTTAGTGTTTCATTATACGTGTAGCATAGCAAGAAAGTAAAGTGACAGTTTTACAATATGCAGTGACAAAAAGCTCCTCCACCATGCCGGATACCGATTCAATCATATGCTATGCAAAAGCTCCTCTTGACCCACGAGTTAGTCTATGCTAATATAACAATTGTTATGGAGACAGATCGCAAGAAAATCACGGAAGAAAACTTAATCCGCTGCGGCAGGGAAGAATTTCTGGAAAAAGGCTACGCCGGGGCGAACCTCCGGAATATCTGCAAACGTGCCGGAGTTACTACCGGGGCTTTTTATTTCTCTTTTGAAAATAAAGAGGCTCTGTTGGGGGCAATCCTGGATCCCCTGATTGCCGAGTATCAGAAAATGATGCAGCAAATAGCCAAAAGGGAGCAGGAACATCCTGAGACCGCAGAGCAGAATGAACGTGAGATCATGGAATACATCTGTGCGCACAGGCAGGAATGTGAACTGGTACTGGAGAAATGCTCTGGCAGCAAATACGAGTCCTTCCGGGATGTCGTCTTCAACAATATGTTCACAGCCTTTCAGGGCTATTATGAAAAACAACTGGGCTTTGTGCCCGATAAGGAATTGTTACGAATCCTTGCATCCATGAGGTTACATGGATTTCTGGAATTGATCAAGGGAGATTATGATATGGAACACCGCATGTTCCTGACGAAAGCCATCGGTATTCACGCCGATGCCGGAACGCAGGGTTTAATTGCATATTTCAAGAGCGAGAAGGATGCTCACCGTTAAGGCGGTGGGCATTTTCTTTTATAAAAAATAACAAATATAACTTTTGTTATATTGGAAAAAAGGAGATTAGTTATGAACAAAAACGTAAACTACGGAAACTGGGTACCCGAAAAAATGTTGGCGCTGTGCTATGTCGCTGCTGCCGTGCTCGGCATTGCCGCCTGTGTGACCGGGCCGGTGCTGCATCTTGTCATTCCGGCATGGATCCTGGGCATTCTTGCCGCGATCTGCCTGGTCTATGGCATTTACATGCACATCTGTCATGAATTGTTTGCCTTCGGCAAAGGCAACATGATGGCAAAAGTCCATCAGCACCTCGTAGATCATCTGGAATGGGACGGCGAGGGTACGCTTCTCGACATCGGCTGTGGTGCGGCTGCCCTGACGATCCGCTGCGCCAAAGCTTTCCCCAAGGCAAAACTCGTCGGTATGGACTACTGGGGTGTCGAGTGGAACTATGCCAAGGAGCAGTGTGAAGCCAATGCGAAAGCCGAGGGTGTTGCCGACCGGATCACCTTCCACAAAGGAGATGCCGCCCATCTGGAAGATCCGGATGAGACCTTCGATGCCACTGTCAGCAACTTTGTCTTCCACGAAGTCCGTTCCGTCAAGGATAAACGGGATGTGGTCAGAGAAGCTCTGCGCATAGTCAAAAAGGGCGGTGCCTTCTCCTTTCAGGACATGTTCTCCCAGAAAGCACTCTACGGTGACATGGAAGAATTTGTCGAAGAATTGAAAAAAGAAGGAGTCATAGAAATTCACTACATCGGCAATCTTGAGAAGAAACTGGATTTTATCCCCGGATATGCCGCTGCTCCCTGGATGATCTCCGGCATGGGAATCCTGTACGGGCGGAAATAATCATTCCACTCGCTGAAATTCCCGCCAAAAAGCAATCGTTTCCTGCAGATCTGCTTCATCCTCAAAAAGTTCCATCTGCTTCGCCACTTCAATTGCAAAATCCACATATCCGTTTGCTCTTGAAGTGGTGATTCGGTGGGAAGTCACTACATCTTTTTCACAGGAATGTATCGACTCTGCATCTTCTAACAGTCCGGCATGCTCCAACACATCAACACCTGCACAGATAGCAGCGATCCGACCATTAGAATCGTGAACATTTTTCAAATATTCCCATACCTCCGGAGTATCGATCTGCGTAATATCTCCTCCCGGAATAATCAACAGTTCCACATCTCCCGGATTTACGTGATCCAACCGATCCTCTGCCTCAATCCGGTATCCTTCCGTTGCCATGACAGGATTTCCCTCCGGAGATACAAAAATCATTTCTTTTCCCGTCGCATTTAGAAAATAATTCAGAATCACAATCTCGTAAATACAGCTTGTATCATACAGTAACACCATAGTCTTCATTTGCTCAGCCCTCATATAATCATTTTCAAATAAACATTGTCATGTAAAGAGGAATATACATGATTTCATCCTGGTATTTAAGATCCTTCGTATACACAATATATTTGTCCTGCATTTTCATCTGATATTTTTTCCCCAGATAATCAAAGGATTTATGTGATGTATATCCCGAAGATTTTACCTCTATCGGACAAATTTTTTTCTTTTTCACTGCAAGAAAATCAATTTCATATTTTTGTTCTTTTATTGCCCCCTCCGGGAGATATTGATATTCATGAAAATACAAATCATGGCCGGCTGCCTTTAGCATCTGTGCCACAATGTTTTCCATAATCATTCCCTGATTGATTCCCAGATTATCAAATATGAGTGCTTTGTACAGGTCTTCCTCTGTATCTTCTCTATTTCTCATGATCTGTGTCACGAGAAGTCCTGTATCCCCCATATAAAGCTTAAAATTGCTCCGGTCCGCAAACAATTCCAACGCTACTTCAGGCTTTGTCACATTGATACATTCATTTCCAATCATGGCTTCTGCAATAAAGCTCACCGCATCGACATAATTTTGGTATCTCGCATTTTTGTCTATCAACGAAAACCGAAAGTGTGAATTTTTATTCTCCAACTGCTCCGGAATCTTCTTAAAGATTACCGAGGCTTTTTCTCGATTCTCTGTATCATATTTTGCCAGATCTTCCTCATACAGGCTTAATATATTTCTCTTTATAAAATCAATCTGTGCAAAAGTTTTCCCTTCCACAAAAGCATTTACAGCCTGTGGCATTCCTCCCACTACCATATAAGTGCGGAATTTCTGCATGATTTTTCTGTGAATGGCATCTCCCAGCGGTTTCCTGTGTTGAAAAGCACTCTGCATCGCTTCAAAAGTAACATTATCACCCATTGCCCATAAATACTCTTCAAAATCCATGGGATACATTTTGATTCGGTATTCCTCCGATGGAATCAATATATCGGTAACATTCTTGCGTATGGATATCAAGGATCCGGTTTCTATATATTCATATCTGCCATCCGCCACAAGATATTTGATTGCCTGACGCGCCTGCGGAAACAGCTGTACTTCATCAAATATAATTACACAATGATTCCCCTTCAGGCTTCTTCCTTTTAGTAAAAAAAGGTTTCTGAAAAAAGTCTCCAGGTCATTCATGTTCTCCAGGAAATTGTTTTTGACATTTTTTCCTTCTTTTGCAAAATCCAATATCATATAATCATCATATTCGTTTTTAGCAAATTCTTCTACGATCGTACTTTTCCCTATTCGTCTGGCACCTTCCAGCAAAACAGCAGAAGAACCTCCGGAAAGTTCTTTCCATTGTTTTAATTTATCATACATTTTTCTTTTAAATACCATGTTTTTATATCCTCTTAATAACTTTTAACGTTGCCTACGCTCATTATTTCACGATTCGCATCTTCGATGCTCTACGCTGCTTCGCAGCTATCGTGAACAAATTCGTCGTTCGTCAATCACGCAAGCGTGTTGACTCCCTTGCACTCATTATATCACGAAAATCAAAAATGTATGTATACTATTTTTCACGAAAATCAAAAATATTTTTGTATTCTTTTTCACGAAATCCAAAAATGTTTTTGCAGAGTTTTTCACGAAAATCAAAAATGTTTCTATATAAAATCATCCCGGACACTATGTCTGTCTCACAAACACAGTGTCCGGGATGTCAAATTTCTTCTTATATGTCTATCCTATAATGTAATATTGATCACCGGCATGGGAGCCGCCGGTACGCCTACGCCGACAGCATCTGCGGAAAATGAAGTCCCGGTGGGAATGACTGCATTGTCTTTCATTTTCTCCAGGTGGTCGAAGACTGCTTTCAGGTACTCCGCATCAGCCTTGACGATGTCTTTCATCTCTTTGTTACGGTGTTTGATCTTCATCATCTTGAGGTCTGCGGGATCCATCTCCCTGTTCACAGAGACCGCAGTATCTGATATTCCATCCAGCCCCATCTCTTCCATCAGATCACGTAAGCTATCGGACATTTCCTGCATCAGCTCCGAGGTGAAATCGCTCATTTCCGACATAAAGTCTCCTGCCTGCGCATAGAATGTATCCATGCCAAGAGCAATATGGTCAGATGTATCATAGCTATCCCCTGCATACGCCTCATTGCCTGCATACTCATACGCAGAGAAGTCCCCGGACACTTCATCCGCAGAACCTTCCGCAGACATTTCTTCCTCATTCTGCGCGTTTTCCGCCTCTGCGTCCTGCACATCCTTCGTCTCTTCTTCGCTGATCCGGTCTCCCTGGCAGATTCCACCCGCGGCCTTCACCATTTCCTCTTCTTCGAGATGTTTTGCTTTCTTCTTCGCCACACGTTCCATAGCCTGTGCATGAGCAATTGCTGCATCGATCTCTTCACTGTCGCTGTCACTGTTCTGCTTCTGACGCTTCAGGCGCATGATCTCTCTTCTCGCCTGTCCGGCTGCCTGCTTCGCCGCCTGGGAAGTCTTGCTCCGCAGTATCTTCGAAGAAATACTTTTAAACTGGTACTTCAGTTTTTTCAGTGCTAATGTCGTATTTTTTGTCTGCTGTCTCTGATTCCGCAGCGATTCACTGTAACTTAAAGTACTCGTCACAATAGAATCCTGTCCCCAACTGTTCGCCACCTGTGTCTGTCCGTTCCGGTCATCTCTCGCCAACATCCGCCGGATATCGGTGACAGAACTTTTATTTTTTGCTCCAAAGATACTCTTCTGATTGTTCTGCGTCTTCTTTCCTCCGGAAAATGCCTGCGGCAAACCGGTATTGCCGCTTCCGTAAGCACCTCCGGGCCTCCCCATAGAAATCATACATCCTCACCTTACCCTCTGAAGTCAAAGTTCTGGCCGATCTGCCGTTCACCTGCGGTCTGTACACTGTCACTCCGTGTGTTGAAATTGTAGGTTTCTATCTTAGACAACAGTTCTTCTATGGAACCGGCGCTGATCGTTACCGTATCCTCTGTGCCGGCTTCCTCCTTGCTGTCTGCTACCTTATCCGACTTCTTGTCTTTTAGCCGTTCTTCCTTTTCTTTCTTAGCAGCCTTCTTCTCCGCAGCTTTTTTTTCTGCTCTCTTCTGCTCGCCTTTTTTCTCGATTCTTGCCTTCTGATCCGCGCTTGATTTCTTCAGCACTGCAAAAAATGACAATGTTCCGCCATCATTTACCTGCATTCCGTAACCCTTTACCTGCGCCCCCGAACTCTGCAGGCTGGTCTTTAACTGCTGTATCTGTGCAGCCGCACCGCTTAAGATTCCCTCATACTGCTTCCGGAATTTCTCATCTGTCGCCATCCGCTCAATCTTGTCTTCATCGATCAGTACCACAGTCTTAAAGCTGTTGGCGTACTGCGCGGCATTTGCCTTTGCATTTTCCTTCTGGTCACGGCTGACCAGAATAAAATCATAATTGCCGTACTTCTTTTTCAGCTGTTCGTAGTATTTCGCAGCCTTCTCCGACAGCTCCGGCTGACCGATGGTTCTGCCGTAATCCGCAGTCTTTCCCCTGGTCTGTGCCGTTTCGGAAGGCTTTCCCGCACTTGTTGTGCCGGCTGTCTTATCTGATGTTCCGAATACCTCCGGCTTCTTCGTCTTCGTACTCTTGCTGTAATCACTCTGCGCAGCATACGCACCTATGCTGCCGGTTGCTCCGATTCCCGCCATAATTATTTCCTCCTTGAAAATAAATGCCAAATCCGTTTGTTTACCTGGTTCCTCTATTGAGAATATCGGACAGCTTCTCCGACTTTTTTATACACATCAAAAGGAAACAGGCAAAAAGTGCAAAAAAACCGCCTTTCTGTGCCTTTGCGGATCAGATTAACGGTTTTCCTGTAAACTTTATTCTAAATTACTATTGATTCAAATGGTTGATCGTTACATGCAGCTCTCCCAACAGCTTCTTAATGTCCGCACTTGAGGTCGCCATATCTCTCGCTAACTTCTGTACTTCCGTTGCCACCACGGCGAAGCCCTTGCCCTGATCTCCGGCTCTTGCTGCCTCAATCGAAGCATTCAGTGCCAGAATCTGCTGTCTCTTGCTGTAACCATCGATTTCCTTGGTCTTGTCCGTTGCTTCCTCGATCTGTTCCGCAGCTTTCGTGATGCCACCCTTTAATTCACCTACCAGATTCTCGTTTTTCCAGTTGGCGTAGCTGGCTCTCACGAACATGTTGATCACATCACCCAGCAGATTTGCAGAAGCGTCGATCTGCTCCTTAGTCTTCACATTTACCTTTTTCAGAGCCTTAATATATTTATCCTCATCAATTCCCAGCTCTCTCGCTGTCTGACGGAACTTCTCCTCATCCGGATTCTCCGGCAGCACCTGTCCTCCGATAATACTGCCCAGCACGGTTCCATCCTCCAGCGTGATCGGAATACCGAAATCCACCAGTCCCGCATGGCAGGGATATACACCATGGCCTTCTCTGTCACACTGCTCGCAGCGCTTTTTCCCCTCTGCGCTTCCTCTCGTCAGATCAATACAGAACTCTGTAAAATTATAACAGTCACTGATGTATTTTCCGTCTGCACCCACAGCCACGGTTGCCAGTCCCGTGCTGCCTGCCCAGTTCTTCATGATCTGTTCAAATTTGTTCATGTCACAAAAATCCTGAATCTTCATATAACTCCCTACTTTCCCGGTTATCTTAACCGCTGAACGTATCAAATCCGGAATTTTTTGATCCCGGCATCATCTTACATTTACATAAAAATTATACCACAAATTGCAATATTTTTCGCCCTTTTTGCCATTTTTACCGATATTTTCACAACATTTTCTATCTATGCTTCATTCCCTCCAGCCACTTCAAAATAGATGAAATACTATGTCATCTATAGTATAATTATGATGTCGGGGTCAAAAGCCCCCGACTTTGGATTCGGATATTAAGGCTGATCGCGGCAAAAGGAGGTACCGTTAATTGAAGAAAACGAAGATATTCTTCCGCTGGTCCTTCCGATGGAGCAGAAAAATACGTTGTCCTGATCGGCGAAGATTCTGAGATCACAGATAAACTTTCTGACATTGATCTGCTTGTCATAGATGCGGAATATTTTTCCAAAAACGACATTGCCCGTTTAAGAGAAAATGGTATCCGTGAAATCTTCTCCTATATCAATATCGGATCGATCGAGAGCTTCCGGTCCTATGATACAGACTTTGAGAAATATACTCTGGGTGCCTATGAGAACTGGCCGGAGGAAAAATGGATCGATGTCTCAGCTCCGGAATGGCAGGCATGTACAGCTTCCAGAGTAGACGCCCTGGTACAGAAGGGTGTGGACGGCTTTTTTGTCGATAACACGGATGTATACTATAACTATCCGCAGGAATCCATCTATGACGGAATCCTTACGATTCTGGACTATATGGACCATACCGGCAGAAAGATCATGATCAACGGTGGGGACTGTTTTGTAAAAAAATATCTTACAACAGAAAAAAACGTTCTCATCGATGGGGTAAACCAGGAGAACGTTTTTACTGCGTATGATTTTTCAAAGGATATCTATACTAAAAATGATCAAAGCACGCGTGAATACTATACTGAGTATCTAGATCTGGCTATGTCACACGGCTGTACCGCTTACACCCTGGAATACGCAATGGATCCCACCATCCGCAGACAGGCAGCCGCCTACGCCGGGAAGCATGGGTACATTTGTTACATTTCTGATAATATCGGGTTATGTCTGGGAAGATAACATATTCCTCTCAACCGCCATCACAGAAATGTTGTCGCACAGGTATCCAGATGCTTATTTTTCACACTAGCATTATCACTTAGGCACTCATCACAATAATAATAGATATTGTATCCCCCCTTCCCTCGTGTGTCCTCTGTCACCGAGAAATATCCGGCCTGCATTTTGGCTGTCGATCCGTTCAGAAAATGAATTTCACGCTGCTTCAGCGAATCCGGTCTATCCGAAGACATGCTATAGACCGCCGGGTTATACTTTCCTGTAGTAATATAATCCAGCTGGATCTCCGTAAAATAGTTCTTCAGATTCGCCTGGTCTGCAGCGACCTTTGCCTTATGTATATAAGACAGATACTGCGGTGCCAGTACTCCCACCAGCACTGCCATGATAGCTATTACAATGATCAGCTCTACTAATGAAAATCCCCCGTTTCCCCTCTTTCCTGTTGATTTTTTCATGACTTTTCTCTCCATTACATTACAATACATCCCGCAGGCATCGGGCCTGCGTATAACAAAGACCCGCATGGTCTTCCCAAGCAGGTCTTTCTTCCGGTCATATATTCAGTTTTATCAGTGCTTTATTATTCGCAAAGCTTGGAAAATGCATCCGCTACGAACTGAACCTTAGGTCCGATGATTACCTGAACGGAGGTCTTACCGGGTTTCATGACACCGGCTACGCCTGCAGATTTGATCACCTTATCATTCACTGCGGTAATGTCTTTTACTTCCAGTCTCAGTCTTGTGATGCAGTTGTCAATGCTTGCAATGTTGTCCTTGCCGCCGCAGCCTTCCAGAATGGTTGCTGCGATTGCTGCGAAATCATCATTTGCCAGCTCGATCTTCTTCTCTGCTTCTACATCATCATCTTCTCTACCGGGGGTCTTCAGATCCCATTTCTTGATAGCGAAGAGGAATACGAAGTAGAATACAACAAATGCTGCGATACCCAGAGGGATGATCAGCCAGATTCTAGCCGCTGCAGGCAGGCGGGATGAGAACAGCAGATCCATCGCACCTGCGGAGAAGCTGAAGCCTGCACGGAAGCCAAGAGCAACAGTGATCATGGTGAAGATGCCGTACAGTGCTGCGTAGATCACATACAGTCCGGGAGCTAAGAACATGAATGCAAACTCAAAGGGCTCGGTAACGCCGCAGATGAAGGAACAGATTGCTGCGGAAGCTACCAGACCGATCGCTGCCTTTTTCTTGGCGGGCTTTGCACATTTTACCATTGCCAGAGCCGCACCGGGGACACCGAACATCATACAAGGGAAGAAGCCGGACATATACATTCCAAGGCTCCAGGATACATCAGCGCTTGTCTCACCTTTCCAGAAGTGCTGCAGATCTCCCAGTCCGATGGTATCGAACCAGAATACGTTGTTCAGTGCGTGATGTAATCCGGTAGGGATCAGCAGACGGTTCAGGAAAGCATAAATGCCGGCACCGACTACATCCAGACTTACGATAGCTTCACCGAGAGCTACCAGACCGCCGAACAGTAAAGGCCATACGAACAGCAGTACAACAGATGCCAGAATAGATACCACACCTGCTACGATAGCTACGCAGCGCTTACCACTGAAGAAGGACAGCCAGTCGGGAAGCTTGGTATCCTTGAACTTGTTGTAGCACATGGAACCGATGATACCGGCAATAATACCGATAAAGGGATTCGCAATCTTATCGAATGCCAGTGTCTTGGTAGCATCCTCAGCGATAGAGGGCATAATGGTCGTAACAAATCCGGTAGACAGAAGTGTTGTGAGCATCAGCCAGGAAGCCAGAGCTGCAATGGCTCCGGTACCGTCATTTTTCTCTGACATACCGACACCTACACCGATTGCAAACAGGATCGCCATGTTGTCGATCAGAGCACCACCAGCTTTTACGAGGAACAGACCGATCAGATTTCTTACACCCTCGATCGCACCACCCTGCATTGTTGCCGGGCACAACCAGTAACCAATACCCATGAGGATACCGCAGATCGGCAGAACCGCTACGGGAAGCATTAACGCTTTACCCAGTTTTTGAAGAAACTTCATACATTTCTCCTCCTTTACATTATACTAAACCGGAACAGTTCCGGTCAGTTTCATTAGTTGATACGGACGTACCGCTCTTAAGAGATCTGGAGCACGTCCTCGCCGGGAGATACCTCTCCCTCTTTCAGAATACTGATCTTGTTATATTCATCAGTATTGCAGACCAGTACCGGAGTGATGATATGCAGTCCGGCTTCCTGAATCTTCTCCAGATCCGCATCCAGCAGAAGATCGCCCTTTTTGACATGGTCTCCGGCAGCAACATGTGCCGTGAAGGGGGCTCCCTTGAGTGTCACGGTGTCCAGTCCGATGTGGATCAGAAGCTCCGCTCCCTGATCCGTTGTCATGGTGATCGCATGGAGCGTATCAAATACCACGGTCACCTCTCCGTCTGCGGGAGCATATATTTTCCCCTCAGAGGGGATCACTGCAAATCCGTCTCCAAGTATCTTCTCGGAAAATGTAGGATCCGGCACCTCCGTAAGAGCAACTGCCTTCCCCTTACAGGGAGATCCGATACAATTTCCTTTTCGCTTACCTTTCAAAAAATCTAACATGTGAACTCCTTTCCGTCGATATATACCGCTGCAATGTTCAGTTCCTGATCCAGGAGTACGAAATCTGCCCTCTTACCAACGGATATACTGCCCACTTCATTGAAAATGCCGATCTCCTTTGCCGGATTCTCCGTGGCACACATCACTGCCGTCTCTAACGGCAGACCGACTGTTTTTACTACAAACCGCATACAATCCATCAGATTCGTCGCAGATCCAGCGATCGTGCCGTCATGCAGGGTAGCCAGATTGCCTCTGACAGTAACCGGCTGTCCTCCCAGCGTATATTCACCATCCTCCAGTCCCGTTGCACGCATACTGTCACTGATCAGGATCATGCGGTCAGCGCCAAACATCGCAAACGTTGCACGGATCACTGACGGATGAATGTGTACACCATCACAGATCAGCTCCGGATGACATTTCTCTGAATCTCTCACTGCTCCGATCACGCCGGGCTCCCTGTGGTTCAGCGGCGGCATTGCATTATACAAATGTGTCGCATGAGATGCTCCACGTTCAATGGCTTCCCTTGCTGTATCATAACCGGAAGCTGTATGCGCCAGTGAAATGACCACTTCTCCTTTGGCTCTGTCGATAAATTCCATCGCTCCCGGCTCCTCCGGTGCGATATCTACCAGCTTGATCAGCCCGTTCGCCGCTTTCTGCAGCTGACTGAAATATTCATAATCGCAGTGCATGATATTTTCCGCCGCCTGAGCACCCTTTTTCGCCGGACTGATAAAGGGTCCTTCCATATTGATGCCCACCAGGTGGGATCCACCGGAATACTCATAGCTGCCGGCATTTTTCATGACCTCCAGCAGTTCATCCTTAGGGATCGTCATGGTAGCCGGGCAGACACTTGTCACACCGACAGATGCTTCATATGATGTGATGACATCCAGTGCTTCCTTCGTACCGTCACACATATCTGCGCCCTTACAACCATGGAAATGAATATCCACCAGTCCCGGTATCAGATACATGCCTTTGGCATCCACAACAGCTTCCTCACCTGCCGGATCCCCGGTGCAGCTTACGAACCTGCCGTTCTCCACGGCTGCATCCCCTCTGACAAACCGATGCTCTTCTGTATATATATTTGCATTTCTGATTCTCATGACCTATCAGCTTCCCCTTTCTTATTCAGAAAGCTTACTAAGCGCTGCTTCGTCTGCCACCAGTGTCACATCATTATGAAGCTGTAATACCGATGCCGGCACCTGCGGTGTAATGGGGCCGAAGAAAGCTTTCTGTACGATCTCCGCCTTGTCTTCGCCGCTGGCTACGATCAATATTTTCTTCGCCTGCATAATGGTCTTGATCCCCATGGTGTATGCCTGCTTCGGGACATCCTCCGCCGATGCGAAGAATCTCTTGTTGGCTTCGATCGTAGACTCTGTCAGGTTCACACAATGTACCTGCTTGTCAAAACTCTCTCCCGGTTCGTTGAAGCCGATGTGCCCGTTATGTCCAATTCCCAAAAGCTGCAGGTCCACGCCGCCCAGTGACTGGATCAGTTCCGTATATCTACGGCATTCTTTCTCCGAATCCGGTTCCATTCCGTTTGGCAGATGTGTATTTTCCACCGGGATATTCACATGGTCAAACAGATTCTGGTGCATAAAATAGTAATAACTCTGATCGTTTTCCCGGCTCAGGCCTTTATATTCATCCAGGTTCACCGTCATAACCTCAGAAAAGTCCAGATCTCCCTTGCGGAACCATTCCACCAGCTGTTTATACAGGCCGATGGGAGTGGATCCCGTAGCCAGTCCGAGAACACAGTTTGGTTTCATAATAACCTGTGCCGATACGATATTTGCAGCCTTTCTGCTCATATCTGCATAATCTTTCGCTTTGTATATTCTCATGAATCTCTCACTCCATTTCGCATATTTTACTACGGACATTCAGTACCATGGACGGTGCCACACTGAGTTCATCAATTCCCATCTGTACAAATCGTGTGGTCAGTGTCGTATCCGCTCCCAGCTCTCCGCAGATGCCGACCCATTTTCCATGCTTATGTGCCCCATCAACAGTCATCTGTATCATACGCAGGACTGCCTCATGATGTGGATTATAGAATCTGTCCAATCTGTTGTTCTGCCTGTCGATAGCCAACGTATACTGTGTCAGATCATTCGTGCCGATACTGAAGAAATCAACATGCTCCGCCAGCTCCTCACTCATCATGACAGCCGCAGGAGTCTCGATCATAATTCCCTGTTCCGGAATTACATAAGGAAGCTTTTCTTCCTCCAGCTCCTTAGCCACCTCAGCCACGATTTTCTGAATATCCAGCACTTCCTCCACGGAAATGATCATCGGATACATAATAGCCAATGTTCCGTATTTTGCCGCCCTGAGAAGTGCTCTCAGCTGTGTCTTGAAGATCTCCGGCTGCTCCAGACAGATCCGGATCGCACGGTATCCCATGGCAGGATTATCTTCCTTGCCCAGTCCGAGGTAATCTACATTTTTGTCCGCACCGATATCAAGGGTACGGATGATGACCTTTTTCCCTGCCATCATCTGCAGCACCTGACGGTAAGCATTGAACTGTTCTGTCTCATCCGGAAGCGAGTCCCTTCCGAGATATAAGAATTCACTGCGGAACAGGCCGATACCCTCCGCATCATTCTCCAGTACATATGCCACATCCGATACGCTGCCGATATTTGCATATACATTGACCTTGCGTCCGCTCTTTGTCACGGATTCACGTCCCTTGTATTCTGCCAGCAGGCTTCTTAGTCTCTGTTCCGTCTGCTGTGCCGCTTCTGCCTGCCGGATCTGCTCTTCCTCCGGATCCAGGTAAAATACTGCTTCCCTGCCGTCCACAATAGCGCGGGTTCCGTTATGGATTTTCTCCAGTTCCAATGGTACCCCTATCAGTGCCGGAATATTCATCATACGTGCCAGGATCGCAGTATGGGAATTCGTCGAACCATGTACTGTGACAAAGGCCAGGATCTTACTCTTATCCATCTGTACCGTCTCACTGGGAGTCAGATCATCTGCCACAATGATCGACGGCTCCATGGTACTCCAGTCAATCTGCTCCTCCCCGGACAGATTGCGGACGAGCCGGTTGGAGATATCCCTGACATCCGCAGAGCGGGCCTGCATATATTCATCATCCATGTTGGCGAACATCTCTGCAAAATTATCACCGGTCACTGCCACCGCATACTCTGCATTCACTTCTTCGTTCTGAATCATACTGTGAATGGCATCCTGATAATCGTCATCCTCGAGCATCATCTGATGCACCTCGAAAATGGCTGCATTGACTTCTCCGACCTCCTGCAAAGCCTTCTCGTATAACTGCCCCAGCTGCGTCATCGTACGTTCCTTAGCCGCATCCAGCCGTTTCAGTTCTTCCGCTGTGTTGTCGATATGGATCCTCTTAACGAGACTGTCCTTTTTCTTCAAAACACTGACAGGTCCGATCGCTGTTCCCTTATATACGGATTTTCCAATATATTTTTCCATTTTCTACCTTCCAAACTCTGTCGTGCAGGTCTTCTCCTAGAGGTTCTCA
This sequence comes from Simiaoa sunii, assembly GCF_014337175.1. Lineage (GTDB taxonomy): Bacteria > Bacillota > Clostridia > Lachnospirales > Lachnospiraceae > Acetatifactor > Acetatifactor intestinalis. The sequence continues at coordinate 3,145,945 of NZ_CP060633.1, forward strand.
CGGAAAAACTTCTGAAGCTCTGCTGCGGCGGTATCTTCATCCGCTCCTTCTATCGTGACTTCCACGTTGTCTCCATGCTTCACGCCCATTCCCATGATCGCCATCAGCTTGCTTGCTGTAGCTGATTTCCCCTTACAGGAAAGTGTCACTGTACTCTGATACTTTTTCGCTTCCTTGGCGAGCAGTCCCGCAGGACGTGCATGCAGACCGATCTCATCCTTAATGATATAGCTGAACTGTTTCATCGGCAACATTCCTCCTTATTTTATATTTCTTGCTTTAAATATGTAGCATATTGTACATACTTTTCGTTCATATGACTGATTACATATACATATTACCCATCTTTTTATTGTTTGTCTATATCACTTTTGATATATTGTATATTTTTGAACATTATCGTAAAATTTTGTAAACTTTTTATAAAAAACTTTATATAAAAAGGCACATCAGCCAAGCTGATGTGCCTCAGACTGTAGACAAAGCTCCTTCCTGTGAGGGAGCTTTTCTTGTGTCATGACTGCAAAAATTATGTACTTACAAGCATATAAGAAGTAGTGAAAATGCCGTATTTACGGGACTTTTCACTACTTTTTTGGTATAATGAAAGTATCAAAATAAAGGCGGTGTTTCCTATGATGACACAGAATGCAGATAAGAAAAGAGAACAGATTCAGATGTTCTGCATGGATGACCTTGTTCCGCAGGATCATCTGCTGCGCCTGATTGACCAGGCAATCGACTGGAGTTTTATCTATGATCTTGTGATCGATAAATACAGTGCAGACAATGGCCGCCCCAGCATGGATCCGGTCATGCTCATTAAAATTCCATTCATCCAGTATCTGTACGGCATCCGAAGTATGCGCCAGACAGTAAAAGAAATCGAAGTCAATGTCGCATACCGATGGTTCCTCGGTCTGGAAATGATGGACAAGGTTCCCCATTTCTCTACGTTTGGAAAGAATTATACCAGACGCTTTAAGGATACTGATCTTTTTGAACAGATCTTTTCCCGTATCCTGCAGGAATGCTATAAATACAGACTGATCGATCCTTCCGAGGTCTTCGTGGATGCCACCCATGTAAAAGCACGGGCAAACAGCAAAAAGATGCGGAAACGGATTGCAGATGAGGAAGCACTGTTCTTCGAAGAGCAGTTAAAGAAGGAAATCAATGAAGACAGGGAAGCGCATGGGAAAAAGCCTCTGAAAGAAAAGAAGGAAGATCCCAAAGATCCCCCCTCCTGTGGTGGCAGCTCTGATGGAAAAGAAGAAAAAACGGTCAAGGAAAGTACAACGGATCCGGAAAGCGGATGGTTCCGAAAGGGTGAACATAAAAATGTTTTTGCGTATTCCGTGCAGACAGCCTGTGACAAAAACGGATGGATTCTGGGTTATAGTGTAAATCCCGGCAACCAGCATGACAGCCGGACATTTAAATCCCTGTATGATAAGATAAAAGACATTGGCATTCAGACACTGGTAGCCGATGCAGGATACAAAACACCAGCGATAGCAAAGTTACTTCTGGATGATGGTATCACACCGCTTCTACCGTATAAACGCCCCATGACCCAAGATGGTTTTTTCAAAAAAGCCGAGTATGTGTATGATGAATATTTTGACTGCTATGTATGCCCGAATGATCAGGTGCTGGCTTATCATACGACGAACCGTTCCGGATACCGGGAATACAAGAGCTGCGGAATGATCTGTGAAGGATGTCCATATCTGAAGCAGTGCACAGAAAGCAGGGATCATGTGAAGGTAGTGACCCGGCATATCTGGGAGCCGTACATGGAAAAGTGTGAGGATATCCGGCATACGATTGGGATGAAGGAAATGTATGCGCAACGGAAAGAGACCATAGAGCGCCTCTTCGGAACAGCAAAAGAAAACCACGGATTCCGCTATACACAGATGATAGGAAAAGCCCGGATGGAAATGAAAGTCGGGCTTACGTTTGCCTGCATGAATCTGAAAAAACTGGCAAAGATGATAGCCAGGAAGGGAAAAAGGGGAGCCCAAAAGTGTTTATTATTGATCAAGTACACACTTTTTGAACCGAAAACAAGAAAAACGCTTCTGGAGTGCTGACCAAAAGCGTTTTGTCTACAGTCTGAGGCACATCAGCCAAGCTGATGTGCCTTCTCATATTGATATGCCATATTAGATCCGTTTCCTATTCAACCGCTACTTCCACGTTTTTCCCACTGAAGGCGACTCCATACTTATAGATTGTCTGAATCCCGGCATTCTTCATCTCTGTGTCATATTTTTTATCCGTAATCTGCTTCAATGCGGCCTCAGACATATTTTTCAATTCTTCATCACTGCAGTTTTTCCCGGCTTTCAGTTCAATCAATATACCCGGCAACCCCTTGCGGATAGGTTTTAACTGAATATCATACCGGTCATCACCGGATTCCCTGTTAGAAGTCACAAAAGTTCCACTCATCAATGCGCACAGTCCAAGCATAAACCCATGATAAAAATTCTCTCCGACAGTATCGAAAAAACTCACTGACTGCGTCAGCATCATTTGAAGCTGCGATTTCAGTCGTTTATGATCACCTGAAAAAGCGGCCTCCTGAATCGAAATAGCTGTGGCCTGTGGAATCATATTTTCCATACGTTGTAGAATTTCTTTGTTATATACCAGAGAAATCTCACGGTTTGGCAATGCAACCTCACATAGAAAATCCCCATTGAAAGAAAGGGATGTATTCAACACTTTTAAATATCCTGTCATAAGCAGAAAGCTATAAATAGTCGAAGGATTGCTTTTGATCTGTGGATAGATCACATCCGTGTCAATAAATGTGGTAAACGTTTCACCATTGACCAGAGAAGTAAGTCGGTCATATATCTCATTATCTGCAACTGCAAGTACTTCACCAATGACATCGTTACTTCCCGTAGATACCCAGAAGGGTCTCGGTTCACATTTGTTGCTGAAATAACTGACCACCGACCAGGGATTGAAAATTTCTGTCTTTCCGAAGAGATAGCCATCATACCACTGACATATTTCGTCGTATTTATCAGCCGCACCGTAATATGCTGCCATCTCCCGGACCTCGTCTGCCGTAAACCCGAAGTAAGCGCTGTATTTGTTGTCCAGCACAGAATTAATAGACAGGTTGTTCATTCCACTAAAAATACTCTCTTTGGCTACCCGCAAAATGCCGGTGAGGAACCCAAATGACAGATGACTGTTGTCCTTAAAACCTCCGGAAAAAAGATTCCGCATAAACCGGATAATCTTATCGTAATAGTCCTCACTGTGCCCTTGTTGAATGGGAGTATCATACTCATCAATGATGATAACCGGCGCAACATCATAATGGCTGTGAAGCATTGCAGACAGATCAAGGAGTGCCGAAGATAATTCCACTTCTGTTGCGCTGCCGTTGACCAGCCTTTCATAGACTTTTCTGCTGTATCCGTCACATTTTTCACTGCTCTGTAACTCTTTGTGCCGCTGTGCCTCTTTTGCAAAAATGTCACGAAGTGCCGCAAATGTCTCTTCCCATGTGTCAAACTTCACATCCTTGAAAGTCAGAAAGATCACCGGATATCTGCCCTGGTAATCTCTATACTTTTGTCCGCAGGACCATATTTTTTTATCCCGGAAATACACAGAAGTATCTTTATCACTTCTTTCAAAATAAGTGCGCAGCATATCCATATTGAGTGTCTTGCCAAAACGCCGGGGACGGGTGAATAGTGTTACCATGGGGCGTTCATCAATAAAGTCTTTTATCATCATCGTCTTGTCGATGTAATAGTACTCTGAAGCTGCAAGACTATAATTAGACACACCGATAGGCAGCGGAAGCTTCTGTTCACACTCCTGTATTTGTCCTGGATTCATTTCAGCCATAATGCGATACCTCCACGTATCATTTTACAAATATAGCTTACCTATTTTACAGGACTTTGTCAATTAAGGAAGTAGCAGCCCGGATCTCCTCCAACTCCGGCATAGAACATAACGCACCTTTTCTGGTAACAACGATAGACGCGGCAGCATTTGCAAATAAAAGCATCTCACGGATATCCTTCTCTGTCAGGGCATCTGTCCCTAATTCCAGAATCCGGCTTAAGACTGCCCCACAGAAGGTATCTCCGGCTCCCGTCGTATCAACGACATGCTCCTGATGGATCCCCCCGCAATATATTTTCTCATCCTTATAATATGCTATACTGCCTTTATTCCCCAATGTAACAAACAGTATTTTTATGTCAGAGTTGTCCCGGATAAAGGAAACACCTTTCTCCAGGCTTTCCTGTTCCGATACAAAGGCAACTTCCTCTTCCGATATCTTCATGATATCACATTGCTTCATCCCATACAGGATTCTTTTTCTGGCTTCTTCCGGTGTCTTCCACAAGGAAAGCCGCAGATTGGGATCAAAGGAGATCAGGCAGCCATTGTCTTTTGCCACCTGAATGGCATACTGTGTTGCTTCATAATTTTTATCATGAGTCATGGACAAGGAACCATAATGGAAAATTCTGGACCTTTTTATCAGTTCTCCGTCCACTTCTTCTTTTCCAAGCATCATGTCAGCACCGGGATTACGATAAAAGGAGAATTCCCTCTCTCCATCTGCTGCTGTATGTACAAAGGCAAGCGTTGTAGGGATACAGTTATCCTTCACCAATCCGTCAGTTAATATTCCTTTGCTCCGGATCGTATTTTCCAGGAAATCCCCAAACATATCTTTCCCGACTTTGCCGATAAATGCAACGTGTTTATCCAGTTTTCTTAACATAGCCAGCACATTGCAGGGTGCCCCTCCCGGATTGGCTTCGAACAGCATATGATTCTGTCCGGAAGTCCCTGCCGTAGTAAAATCAATTAATACTTCTCCAAGTGCTGCTACATCCAGATCTTTCTTCATAACTATGGTCTCCTCTTAATTAAGCATCAAGAAGTGTCTGAAATTTAAGCTTAAATTTCAGACACTTCATATTGTCAGGCTTCTGTTTCAGGGAACAAATCCGGTCTTAAATGTGTCATATCGGTAGGATTCTTCTCTATGCGTTCAATAGGATTCGGGCAATAAACATTATATGTTTCCCTTGAGTTCATTTTAATAAACGTTCCGGGATCATTCAATGCTTCTTCCTCTTCCTTTGTAGGTCTGTGCGGTCTCGTATATACATACGCAATGTGGGGATACAGACTGTCTCCCGGGGTCTTTCCGAAGACACTCTGTTTTGCATGGAAATACAAAGCCGAATAACCACCTGCATCAACATGTGCAAGTCCTCTCGGCAGAATAACCAGATCCCCTGCCTTAAATTCATAGTATTCTTCCTCACAGGTTTCATCACCTACACCAATAGTAACACTGCCCGACCCGGATAAGATGAATTTATACTCTTCTATATCCGGATGTGAATGAGAATCGAACGGTCTCTCTTCATCTGAGGATGCTAATTTTTCTGCCAGATTACAGATAGCAATATCGTCTGTCCATGTCAATGGATAACTGGATTGCCTAAGTCCTGCATTTGCATTATAAACAGGTGGTGCATCTTTACGTTTCAGCACTCTTGCTCCCAATACTGTGGCATTCTTTTTTGCCTCTTTTATATTGCTGATGATATGTGTCTGCTCATCTATAGGTGTTACTTCAGCATACAGATCATTAATATCATAAGTTCCGCTTTTCTCTGTATAATCGCTCCTGACATTCTCAAGGTTAATGTATTCTGATCTTTTGCCCGACACATTTCCAAAATCCAGTTGCCGCGTCATTGTCTGATCATAACAGGTATAATTTCCCGGTTCTTTCTGATTATTACTTTCAGCTTCCGTTGGTCTGGAAGGTTTATTTACAGTAACCACCGGATGAGGGTAACGATTCGTTCCGGCTACCGTTCCAAACACTCCCGTCCTGGCATGGAAACAGATTGCTTTCCATTCTCCCTCCATATAGTAAGGCACTTCTCTGGGAATGATTACCACTTCCTGCTCGGTGAAATCATATACTTCAGTTTCAAAGCTTTTATTATCATCTCCAAAGATTACTTTTCCACTTCCCTCCAGAATGTAATAATATAAATTTACATCCGGATGATATTGGATTGTCCATGCTCTGTCATTATCTGTCTTTGCTTCTTTTTCAATATAAGTGAACATTCCCAGGTCATTGACCTCAGATAATGGATAAAACCACTGTCTGCATGCTGATTCATTGACATATACCGATACCGCATCTGCACCACGAATAATTCTGGCTCCGGGAACAAGCGGATTTTTTGCTGCCTCTTTCATATCCTTAGCACATTGTAAAATATCTTTTTCTTCTCTGATTTTTTTCATATCTATTTTGTACATATCTTATTTCCTCCATGATAATAGATTTACGGCATTTCAATTTCATAATACCCATAACTTATGATTTGACTCCTCCTGCCATAATTCCATCCATGATTTTTTCTTCAAAAATCATGACAAATACTATAATAGGCAATAAAATAACACAACCCATTGCGCTTAACAAATCCCATGGTACATCATATGCATTTGCTCTTGGCAATGTTGAAATGCCCACTGTTAAAACACTGATCTTCTGCGAAAAGAAGAGCGGAATGAAAAATTCATTTAAACAATTTATAAAATTGATGATGCATATCGTAGCAATTGCCGGTTTCAACAAGGGAATAATAACATAAAATATTTTCTGTCCGAGATCTGCTCCATCTATTTCTGCTGCCTCCTCTATATCAACCGGTATTCCGCTCAAATAATTTCTCAATATGAGAATGGAAAACGGAATCAAAGCGCTGGTATATAGAATGATCAGTCCAGGATAAGTATCCACTAGCTTTAATTTCTTGAAGAAATCATATAACGGTCTCGCTGTAACTATTGCAGGGATCAATGCCGAAAATACAATCATTCCATATGCCAGAGATAGCTTTGGTGTAGAAAATCTTTCAAACGCAAATGCTGCTAATACACATATTATTGTTGATACAATCAATGTCGGTATAGTTATCAGCATTGTACAACCAATCTGTTGAATGATTCCTACCTGATCAATAAGTGTTTTATAGCTCTTCAAGGTAAAATGTTTAGGAATCCATTCAATAGGGATTGTAAATAAATCCTCATTGGGTTTAATTGAGGATATAAATATCCAATATATAGGAATAAGTATAATCAACGCCACCATAGCTGTTATCAGCCATTGAAATATCTTAAATGCAATCTTTTTTCTAGTTTTCATACTGTTCACCTACTTCAGATATTTTTTTGAAACGGCTACATTGAGACCACTCAATATTAACATGATGACAAACAATACAACCGCAATTGCCGATGCATAACCGAGATTCAAATTATTAAATGCCTCTATTAAAATCTTATATGCTAAAACTGCCGTTCCATCATGTGGACCTCCTGATGTCATTGCATATACAAGTTCAAAATTTGTCACTCTCCACATTGTGAAAAAAATTGAAATTGATAAAACCGTTTTTGCAATATTAGGCAATGTAATACTGAAAAAAGCCCGGACGGCATTAGCTCCATCAATCTTGGCCGCTTCATAGATATCCCCCGAAATGTATTGTAGTGCTGCCAGAACTAAGATTGCAAAATATGGGATATCTTTCCATAGATCAACGATGATAACAGCTATTCTGGCAGAATCCACATCTATCAGCCAGTCATAATGGAAATTTTCCACAAATCTTCCAATCAGATCATTCACAAACCCATACTGTCCATTAAATCCCCAGCGGGCAGCTCTTCCGGCAACAATCATTGGCATTGCCCATGGAATCAGCACAATTGTACGAAGAAATTTTTTACCTTTAAATTTCATATTCAGGATTAAAGCCAATACAATTCCCAAAATAATATGAAAAATCATTGATACCATTGTGAAGATTAAAGTGAAGCCTAATGAAGTGGCAATTTTTTCATCCGAGAGCATTCTCGCATAATTTTGCAAACCAATGAATTCACCTTTTCCACCTTGGATCACATTTAAATTTCTAAAACTGTTAATAAAGGTCATAAACACCGGATAAACTGTTGTTATGCCTCTTATCAGTATTACCGGTAAAATCATAATCCATGGAAGCCATCTTTTCTTACTGACTTTAGCCACTTGCATTACCTCACTTTGCTATGAATATGTGGAAGCTGTAAAATCAAAACTGCAGTCTTACAGCTTCCTTCCAGATTTTTCTACTTCACTTCATCAGGGAAATAAGTCTTCATGCATTCCTGCATCTTTGAAATATAATCATCAAAGCTGATCTCATCGCTGACATATTTTTGAAATTCCGCACCCATCTCGTTAATATACTCAGATGAATTTGCAGGTAACGGACGTACTACCAGTGTAGTATTTTCCAGATACGGCTTTAGCTCTTCAATACCGGGCACAGAGAACTCCGGATCTTCCACGACATCCGTTCTTGCCGGGATTCTGGAAAATGTTTCAGCATATACTTTCTGTCCTTCCAGACTAGCGGCCCATTTCAAGAAGATTTTTGCATTTTCCTTACGTGTTGATGCAGCATTTAAAACGTACTGCCATCCATTTGCATAAGTCTTCTCCTCTCCAAGATTTAACATTGGTGCAATATAAATATCATCTTTTCCATATCTTCCCGCCTTATCATAAGTAGGCATAAAGCTGGAATAATTCAACATGGATGCAACGCTACCATCCATAATTCTCTGGTTTAATTCCGTATACTGATCTGCAATCTGTGACTTGGCGGTCCAGCCGTTATTTACCATTTCTTTTAAAAACTTCACTGCCTCCTGAGTCTGTGGATTAGACCAGTCATATAAATCACCACCAAATAAATTAATAAATTCACCGATATCATTCCAGACATATGTCTGTTCCCATCCTCCGCCATATCCATACACATTGTCCTTGGATACTTTTTCAAGAAATTCCACAAACTCGTCCTTGGTCTGAATGGAATCCATGCCTGCTTCTTTTACATATTTGCTGTTGAGCCAGAAACAAAAGATTTCCATAAACATAGGAACACCTTTTCCGTCACTCATTTGGATAAAGGATTCCGGATATGCCGCTTTAACTTCATCAGTGAGCACATCATCCAAAGGCTCCAGATATCCTGCGTTAACAACCGGAAGCAGCATTTCCTGATCAGCCGAAATTACATCGATCGTATCATCTCCCGATGATAAAATTGTCATGAATTTAGCTGTTCTATCTGCGGTATTTGTAGGCATGGCAATAACTTCAATATCAAGTCCGGTTGCTTTTTCTGCCGCATCCAGATAATCCTGGAAATTGCTTTGCGTCGCAGCATCATCTAAAAACATGGTCAACTTATTATCTCCGGTTGTCTCACTACTGCTGGTTGTCACTGATCCGACTGTTGCTGATCCAGCTGTGCTTTCAGCAGGCTCAGAAGCATTTCCGCACCCGCTCAGCACTCCAACAGTCATAGCAAGGCACATTAACATACTTACAATTTTTTTCTTCATTTTCTTATCCTCCCTAAATTAAACGTTTTGCCACTGACCTGTCTGATTACTTTTCAAACAGGCTTCAACAATTTTAGTAACATACCATCCTTCCGCAAAATCCGGACTCTCATAAACAGCCTCAGTTTCATTTAATATGCTTCCGTAGAAAATCTCAAAGCCTTTCTCAAAGGCATCCTTCCATCCTACCGAATGTCCATCCGGCAGATCTGCAAAGCATCTGATTTTTTCAGATAAATTATTTTTACCTGCATAAATAATCTCATTCCCGGAATCCTTGTGGCCTATCCACAAATTTGCCGGTGTTTCCTGCTGCCATTCATAGGCTTCCTTTGTTCCACTGATTAAGATTTTTAGATTATTCTTTTTTCCGGCGCATACCTGTGTGACGTTTATGTTTCCTACCATCCCTCCTTCCAATCTGAATAGAATAATGGCTGCATCTTCATTTTCAACCGATACCGGTTCTCCTTTACTATCACTGTCCATCGGTCGTAGAGAAAACGTATCTGCCTGCTTTGTCATATATCGCTTCTGATACTGCTTATGGAACATCGCATATACGGACACAATCTTCTCTCCTGTAATAAACTGGATCGTATCAAAGCAATGAGAGCCGATATCTGCCACTGCCCTGGATTCACCTCCTTTATCCTTCTGGACTCTCCAGTCAAAATCCGTGTCATATAACAGCCAGTCCTGCAGGTATTCTACCTGAATATGGCTGATCATACCCATTCGTCCATTTTGAATTCTTTGTTGTATTTCCTGTACCATCAAATTATTTCTGTAGTTAAAATTAACAGCTGTCTTTAGTCCCTTTTTGTCTGCAAGTTCTATCAGACTTTCTCCCTCGACAGATTTTATTGTCAATGGCTTCTCACTATATACATGGCATCCTGTCTTCAAGATTTCACAGCTTACTTCATAATGGAAATTGTTTGGTGTGCAATTATGTACAACATCCATTTTTTCATTTGTCAGCATTTCTTTATAATCAGAATAATATTTTTGAATTCCATTTTTTTCACACCATTCACGCATACCCAGGTTACTGTCGGATCCCGCTACAATTTCAATATAGGGAAGTCTCCTCAGTGCCTCTACATGCTGTTTTCCAATAAATCCTAAACCGATTACTCCAACCCTAATCTTTTTCATACTTTTTTCCCTTCTCCGGAAAGTTAATGAATTGTTTCAAGTATTGCCGGCTGATCTTTAATGAATTTTCAATGCTCTCCTTATCATTCTCAAAAGATTTATCTTCAATCTCAATACATGCAGCTCCTTTATAGCCTATCTCTAAAAGGGCTCTTATATATTCTGCCCAATCCACATCGCCGTGCCCCGGTATGCAGGGAAGCATATACGAAAGTGGCGTTGCTAATATTCCGACTTCATTTCTGGCATCTTTATTCACTTTGATATCTTTATAGTGAACATGAAATATTTTATCCTTAAATTCATATAATGGCTTGATATAATCCATCTCTTGCCAGATGAAATGGGAAGGATCAAAATTCAATCCAAGCATATCACTCGGAAAACGCTTAAACAGTTCTCTCCAGATAGCCGGTGATATTGCCAGGTTCTTTCCTCCCGGCCATTCATCCTCAGTAAATAGCATCGGGCAATTTTCAATAGCTATTTTCACGCCCCTATTTTCCGCATAGTTTAAAATCGGCTTCCATATTTTTTCTGCCAATGCCAGGTTATCTGAAACATTTAAGTTCTGATTTCTTCCAATAAAGGTAGTAACCATGTTAACCTTCAATTCCGATGATGCATCAATTACCTGCATCAAATGATCAATACTTTTCTTCCGGCATTCGTCATCTTCATCCAGAACATTCGGATAATAAGCCAAGGCCGAAATTGTAACATTTCTATCCTTGCAATATCTCAATATCTCTTCTGCTTTGAAAGAATCGAGTGTGGATACATCAATATGCGTTACACCTGCATATTTACGTTCCGCTTTTCCTTTGGGCCAGCATGCAACCTCCAGACACTCAAAACCATTTTCTGATGCGAAATCCACCACCTGCTCAAATGAATAATCTGCCATCACCGATGTAATAAATCCCTGTTTCAATAAGCTTCCCTTCCTTTTCCTATTTATTTTCATGCATTTTACATTTTTCATTATTTTTTACATTTTTATTATACAAATCATTGACTTATTTTTCAATACCCTATATAATTTTCATAACAAGCGATATATTGCTTTTTCGATTTTAGTGCACTTTTACTAAGTATTATGAAAATTTTTCATGTAGGAGGGGAATATGGCTATTTCCAAGGATGTAACAATTTCAGAAATTGCAGCAAGAGCCAACGTATCGATTGCAACCGTATCACGCGTCATCAACCAGGCCGGAAACATCAAAGCCGAAACAAAGCAAAAAGTTCTTCAGGCAATGGCAGAATTAGGACTGAATCCCAGTACTTACTGTGGTATTAAAGCCCCCGCAGACTCACGATCCATATTAGTCTGCCTTCCTAACTTTCAAAATCCATTTAATGCTGATGTTATTGAAGGTATCCAAAATGCAGCTATGGCACGCGGCTATCGAACTTTTTTTTACGCAGCTTCTGATTTACGCTTTTCTTTATATGAATACGAAAAAATTATTGATCAGAACAATTTTTGCGGTTTATTATTAGTACATAATGTTTTAGATACGGAACAGTTAAACAAAATAAAATTAAAATACCCAGTAGTCATGTGCTCAGAGCATTGCAATCTGCCTGATGTTTCTTTTGTCTCCATTGATGATGTTTATTCATCGCAAATAGCTGTCAACTACTTATTATCTATCGGGCGCTCCCGGATTGCCCTGATTAACAGTCAGCTGACAAATGCCTATGCACGTTTTCGCGAAAAGGGATTTCTCTCCGCCCTGAACAAGGCCGGTCTGCAGGCAAATAACAATTGGATCCTGCATATTACAGAAATTGATTTTGACATTGCCGTCTCTGTAATCACTTCTTTGTTGAAGGGGGCCGACCGCCCGGATGCAATCTACTGTGTCTCTGACGTATATGGGGCTGCAGCCATCAAAGCAATTCAGAATTACGGTCTACGTGTTCCTGAGGATATAGCCGTGGTAGGCTTTGATAATATCAGTCTGTCAAAAATGGTTGTGCCCGCCTTAACTACCATTAATCAGCCCAAAAAACAATTAGGTCATCAGGCTTGTGAAATTTTGATTAATCTTATCGAAAATCCTTCGACACCTCCACAGCATATTTTGCTGGATACGGAATTAATCGTCCGATCCTCCACCTAAAACATAATCTGAAAAAGCAGGGCAACCGTCCTTACAGACGGCGCTCTGCTTTTTCAATTAGAATACTCATATCTTGAAAATTTAATTTCATCACAGTATCTCACACAGTTCGATCACTTCATGATTGGGTCCTTCCACCTTGAAAAAGCGGATGCCGGATTTCCAGTATGGCAGCTGCTCCACTTCCGTGCTGAGGAGCCGGTATACCCCCTGCATCTTGCGAAACAGCTGATCCACCTTCTCCACAGATAATGCAATATGATCGATGCTGCCTGTGGCGTCTGCGGTAGTCTCGCTTTCGTACACCTCCAGCATCACGTTGTGGATTCTCAGGAAAGCCACCCTGTGTCCCTGATAGTTCTCCTGATTTATGATCTCGAATCCCAGAGAACGGTAGAAATCCAGAGTCTCCTGATATTTCTGTGTGGGGATCCCGATGTGCTGGATCCCCTTTATGTGTAATTTATATAAATATTTGTCCATGGCTGATGCCCCTTATCCCTCGATATGGTATACTCTTGCTTCATAGGGCTGCAGATGCAGAGTATCTGTGATCTTTGTCTCCGGGTAATTGGATATCAGCAGCTTTGCTGATTTTTCAACGAACTCCGCAGGAATTTCCAGATCCATAGCTTCTCCTGCAAAATTACATACAATCAAAAGCTTTTCCTGTCCCAGAATTCTCTCATAGGCATAGATCTTATCATGCTCAGGATACAGCAATTCATAGGATCCATATACCACAATAGGATAATCCTTGCGCAGACGGATTACTTTACGGTAGAAGTTCAGGATAGAATCCGGATCCTCCTCCTGGGCTGCCACATTGACCTCTGTGTAACAGGGGTTGGTCTTAAGCCAGGGGGTGCCGGTGGTAAATCCGGCATTTTTCTCCGCATTCCACTGCATAGGAGTTCTGGCATTGTCTCTGCCCTTACGATTGATATAACGCATCATGTCCTCTGGTGCGATTCTGCCATCGGATGTATATTCTTTATAAGCATTAATGGCTTCAATATCATTGCATTCCTCAATATTATGGAATACCATGTTCTTCATACCGATTTCTTCCCCCTGATAGACATAGGGGGTTCCCTGCATCATATGCAGGCAGACTGCCAGCATTTTAGCGGATTCCTTCCAGTATTTTCCATCATCGCCAAAACGGGATACCATTCTCGGCTGATCATGATTGTTCAGATACAGACTGTTCCAGCCCACTCCATTGAGTCCGGTCTGCCATTTACTGAACACACGCTTCAGTTCTACGAGATCCGGCTTTTTGTCTGTCCATTTTAAACCGTTATCACTGTCCACATCCATATGCTCAAAGGTGAATACCATATTCAGCTCCTGTCTGTCAAAGCCGGTGTATTTGATGGCATCCTCCACAGAAGTACAGGGAGCCTCACCCACGGTGATCACATCGTATTTAGACAGAACTTCCCGGTTCATCTCCTGTAAATATTCATGCACATGAGGTCCATTCATCACATAAGGCAGGCGGTTGCCGTATTTAGAGCCCGGAATCGGTTCGCCATCAGGATATCCCTCCACCTTGGAGATCATATTGATGACATCCATCCGGAATCCGTCAATCCCCTTATCCAGCCACCATTTCATCAGATCATAGACTTCCGCACGCACTTTTGTATTACGCCAGTTCAGATCCGGCTGTTTCTCGGAAAACAGATGCAGGTAATACATATCCGTCCGAGAATCATATTTCCATGCGGAGCCGCTGAAGTTGGAATCCCAGTTGTTGGGTGGATTACCGTTTTTCCCTTCCTGCCAGATATAATAGTCTCTGTAAGGGTTGTCTTTAGAACTTCTGCTCTCAATAAACCATTTGTGTTCATCAGAGGTATGGTTCACCACCAGATCCAGCATGATCTTGAGATGATGCTCATGTGCCTTCTCCAACAATTCATCGAAATCAGCCAGAGTGCCGAATTCATCCATGATATCACGGTAATCACTGATATCGTAGCCATTATCATCATTAGGAGATTTGTAGATCGGGCACAGCCACAATACATCCACACCCAGGCTTTCCAGATAATCCAGCTTAGAGATGATACCTCTCAGATCACCGATGCCGTCTCCGTTGCTGTCGCAGAAGCTGCGGGGATATATCTGATATACTACGCTTTCTTTCCACCATTTTTTATCCATATCATTGTCCAACCTTTCCTGTTGTTTTTGTCTTTCTGATATTGTTACGTTTTTTAGATGCCGTGGGCTTTTGTCCCCGACATTGATACCGCGCCATCACCCCTTGACCGCACCGTCAGTAACACCCTTCACGATATACCGCTGGCAGCTGATGTAGAATATAATGATGGGGATCATGCACAGGATCAGCCCAGCAGTTGCCAGATCCCATCTCTTGGTAAACTGTCCGAAGAACAGGTACGTCTTTAGTGGCAGTGTCTGCCAGCCTGTCTTATTGATGATCAGATTCGGCAGCAGAAAATCATTCCATATCCACATAACATTCAGAATTGCCACCGTCACTGTAATAGTTTTTAGCAGAGGAAATACGATACCGAAGAACAGTCTTACCATGCTGCAGCCGTCCAATGTCGCCGCTTCCTCCAGATCCAGAGGTACATTTTTAATAAACCCATGATAAAGCACAATGGACATACTGCATCCAAAGCCCACATACATAAACACGATTCCCGGACGGTTCATAAGATTCAGGTCACTCATGAAGTCCACCAAAGGAAGCATGACACACTGGAACGGGATCAGCATGGAAGCCGCAAACAGCAGGAAAATCACCTTGCTGGCTTTCGTGTTGTAGCGGACCAGTACCCAGGCTGCCATGGATGATACCAGTATGATCAATGCGGTAGACACTACTGTGATCACCAGGGAATTCAGGAAGGATCGTACAAAATCCAGTTTTTCAAACGCTTCCCGGTAATTGTCTATTCCAAAATGAGAGGGCAGTGCCAGCACATCCAGATAGATTTCCTTCAGTTCCTTAAAGGAGCTGTTTAACAGCAGGAGGATCGGAGACACAAAGATCAGGGATAATGCCAGCATCAGCAGAATCAGCATTGCCTTTTTCCAGCTTTTCATCTTCATTACATCTCCACCTCCTTACGCTTGCTTAAGATTAACTGTGTTACAGAAATCACGACCACTACGATCAGGAACACCACTGCTTTTGCCTGTGCCTGTCCCAGCTTCGATTCCTTGAATGCCGTATTATAGATATTCAGTGCGATCATTTCCGTACTGTTGGCAGGACCGCCTGCTGTCAGAGACAGGTTCTGATCGAACATTTTGAAAGAATCTGAAATCGATAAGAACAATCCAATGGTAAATGCCGGTGCCACCAGTGGCAGCTTGATTTTCAGAAATGTCTGAAATGCTGTCGCTCCGTCAATTTTTGCAGCCTCCAGATAGGATTCCGGAATACTTTCCAGCTGTGCAATATAAATGATCATCATATATCCTGCCAACTGCCAGGTCAGTACGATCAGCATACCGATAAATCCCGTCTTCTGGTCGGACAGCCATCCCTGGAGCCAGGTCATTCCTGTATTTTTGCCGATTGCTTCGAAAATAGACACAAAGATGAACTGCCAGGTAAATCCAAGCAAAATTCCTCCGATCAGGTTTGGCATAAAGAACACAGTTCTCGCCAGGTTGGCACCTTTGATCTTATTGGTCACCAGCACTGCCAGTCCGAAGCCCACGGCATTAATGCAGATCACAGAGCAGAGTGCAAATACAAAGGTGAACAGAAACGAATTCCAGAATCTGCTATCGCTCAATAGTTTTCCATAATTTGATATTCCTACAAATACGGCATTTTTACCGATTCCGTTCCAGTCGGTAAAGGAATAGTAGAATCCCTTTACCGCAGGAACCAGAACCACCAGTACAAAGGCGAAAAGTGCCGGGAGGATAAACAACCAGAAGCCTGTCTGTTTTCTTCTCATAATCCTATCTCCTGTTTTACTGCTGTCTCATAGCTTCCCAATCACTCTTGTTCTGTGCGATCACCTGCTCCCAGGTCATGCTGCCTGCCAGATATGCCTGTACATTGGCTGCTACGTTGCTATCCCAACCGGATGGCTGACCGGAGAATACCCAGGGGATGGTCTTGCCTGCATTCATATATCTCATCACTTCCGCAGACAGAGGATCGCTGATCTCAATGCCATCATAATTATCAAATGCAGGAATCAGAGACAATTCATTGATCACAATATTTTTGCCTTCGTCAGACTGATACAGCCAGTTCAGAAAGGCTTTAGCTGCTGTCTTCTCTGCCTCTGAGGACTTGGAGTTCACGCACCAGTAATTGGATACTCCTACTGCAATAGAATCCTCAACCACACCCTTCAGAGGGATCGGCAGAATGCCGAGATCCTGCAACAGATCCTCAGATACATTGGAAATCTCCGGAGAGATCCAGTTGCCCTGCTGGATCACTGCTACCCGTTCAATAGCAAGTCCACCGCCGACCTGTGTCGCATAGTCTACGGAATTCAGCAAAGATAAATCGTCCCTGCTGCTGGTATATCTGGTCTCCAGGTCTATCAGATCCTTCAGCGCATCACCATAAGTATAATTCACCGTCTGACTCTCAAATGCTTTTGCTGCACTTCCAAATTCCTGACTCAGTGCCACATTATTGGTATGTAAGCCTACGATCCAGGATTCCTTTGCAGCATATTCCTCGACTGCTTCCAGCACAGGGAACTGGTCTGCCAGAGTACCCGCATCGATCTGGCTCTGCAGATCTGCAAAAGCCTTATCCATCGCATCATAGCTGGTCAGTGTGGAAGCATCGATGCCTGCTGCCTCGAAGATTTTCTTATTGTAGATCAGTCCGTAGCCTTCCACCGCGATCGGCATTCCATATACCTGACCGTCCACCGTCACATTGTCACAGCCTCCTGCAGTCACATGGGATACCCATTCTTCTCCAGTCAGGGGCTCCAGATATTCTTTGTAGCTTGCGATATCATCCGGTCCTCCCAGTGTGAAGATTTCTACCGGGTCGTTTCCCAGCATCTTTGCTTTCAGAGAAGAGGCATAATCCGATCCGCCTACTGTTTCCAGATGAATTGTCACCCCCGGGTTCTCAGATTCATATTGCTCAATGGCTGCCTGCAGCGCATCGCTGATCTCATTTTTATTCTGGAAGATATCCACTACCACCTGGTCTCCCGAACCGGTATTCGTACCATCTCCACTCTGACTTTCGCTATTTCCGCAGCCGGTGAACATACCGGTGATCATCATTGCTGTAAGGATACATCCCACTACTTTCTTTTTCATAAGCTATTTACCTCCTTCGCATGTCCTGCATGCTTTCCATACATTACGTTGTCCCTGTTTTCGTTTGGTTATGTACATAACTTCTGTATCTTCAACATATCACTCGAACGCAAATATGTAAATAGGTTATGTTCATAACCTATTTAATAACCAAATGAAAACCTCTCTTTTTTGTACATTTTTGACAATATTTGGGGATTCTGTTATAACTAAGATAGTCTGAGTACAGGAGGAACCTATCTATGACTACTATCAAAGATATTGCCGAGCGCGCCGGAGTCAGCACCGCTACCGTATCCAATGTGATCCATGGGAATACGAAAAAGGTCTCTCCCGCCACGATTGAACTGATCGAGAACTTGATCAAAGAAATGGGATATGTCCAGAAAATGGGACTGAGTGTCCTGAATAACAGCAGTTCCAAAATGGTGGCTGTAGTTATCCATACCCACAAAAACTATGAGGATGCCGTGATCTCCGATCCCTTTTACGGTACGATCATCGGCTTTATCGAAGAAAAGCTGCGTCTGCTGGGTTATTATATGCTGCTTTACTCCACAGATGATGTCAATGAAGTCTTCCGTACTGTCATGGCATGGAATATCGATGGAGTCATTGCCCTGTCCTTCTCCCGCAACGATTGCAATAAGATCTGGCACCTGATCCACAAGCCCGTAGTCTGTATTGATGCTTACGGAATCTCTCACGATGATACTCCCGTCACCAACATTGGTCTGGATGACTCCACAGGGGGTGCCCTGATGTCAGAATATTTGTTACAATGCGGTTATGAAAACATACTGGTATGTGCCACCAACGATTATGGTGTGGATTATTCGAGATGGACCGGTGCCAGAGAAATGTTTGAGGAACTGACTGCCGGAAACAAAGAGAAAAAGATACGTCTGATCAATATCGGTGAGACCCAGATCACCAGAGAAAGCTTCTATCAGCAGCTACTGCGTCAGATTCCCTTTCCAACGAAGACGGCGGCTTTCTTTCTTTCAGATTATTTTGCCATTGAGGCCATCAGTTACTTAGGCTCCAAAGGTATCCGGGTCCCCGCAGACCTGGGGATTGCCGGATTCGATGATATCAATTACGCCCACCTTACCGTTCCGAAGCTGACTACCATCCATCAGAACATGGAACGGAAAGCAGAGCTGGCTGTAACAGAGCTGCTATCTGCCATACAAAATCCCATCTACATGGGCAAGGAGGTATTACTGGATGTCATGCTGATCGCCCGGGATTCCATCTAATTTCTGTGCATCCGGCTGCTGTTCCTCCAGCTCCTCATAGAACCGGTAATTATTCTTGCCGTTCTGTTTGACATAATACAATGCTTTGTCCGCTTTTATATAATATTCTTCAAAGTTGTCTCCCTGTCTGCACATGCACAGGCCGCAGGACAGGGATGCCGCTGAAGTCTCCGCCGCAGCATCTTTTGCCGCACGAAAGCTGTCAAACAGTTTTCTCACCCGCATGTTTATCTCTGCTTCCGATACCTCCGGCAGATAGAACAGGAATTCATCTCCTCCCAGCCGGCAGACCACGGCGTTCTCCATGCACTCTGTGAGCACCTCTCCTACCAGTCTGAGGGCACGATCTCCCGCCTTATGTCCATAGACATCATTGATCTTCTTCAGATTATCCATATCCACAAATCCCAGACAGCCACCCTGCTTCTGCATTTTCTCAAGGATCAGTGCCTCACCCTTATGACGCATGGGAAGGCCTGTCAGATAATCCAGACTTTCCCTTGCCTCTCTCTGCCTGGCCAGCTCCAGCTCGCGGATGCGGTCTATTGTCTGGATCAGAGTAACGACCAGCAGGACCACCAGTCCGGTTGCGATAAAGATTCCGGACAGAGACACAACACGATACACTGCTGTCACCTCCAGCATGACTGCGATCATGGCAGCCCCCGCTTTTATTCCCTTATCGGAGTTCTGTCCATGATCTTTTACCCACTTATCAACAAGTTTATCACACGTAGCTGAAAAAAGTAACTATCTATTTTACCCCGTAAAATGTTTATGGAAAATTTATTCGACAAATCATGCTTTCCGAACTAAAATAGGAATGCGATATGATAATTTCATGATCCTATGAAAGGAGACAACATGATATGAAGAATAAAAAATATTCCATCATTTATAGCAGCTTAACAGGTAATACCAAGGTGCTGGCTGATGCGATCCACGAGGCATTACCACAGGATGAATGTGAGTATTTCGGTGTGTCCGACACAGTGATCCCTTCTTCCGAACTGCTCTATATCGGATTTTGGACAGACAAGGGAAATGCAGATACCAAGACATTACAGCTATTATCGCAGTTAAAGAACAAACAGATTTTTCTGTTTGGAACTGCAGGCTTTGGTGGCAGTGATATCTATTTCCGGAAAATCCTGAATCAGGTTAAGCAGTTCGTTGACGCAAGCAATGTTATCGTCGGAGAGTATATGTGTCAGGGCAGAATGCCGCAGTCTGTCCGGGAACGCTACTTGAAAATGAAGGAAGCTCCTGATCATCCAGCAAATCTTGATGTATTGATCCAGAATTTTGACTGTGCATTGTCTCACCCTGATGCAGATGACCTGGAGAGACTCAGACAAGCCGTTAGGAACTCATCCTTCTGATAAGACCATAAAATAAGGCAGCCTCACATAGCTGAGTCTGCCTTACTCTCTTTATTTAACATGGATGCCACTGGCATATTGCTGTAGAAACTGTTCCTTCCCGCATGGTCTGCCAAAATAATATCCCTGCAGATAATCCACCTTCATTTCTTTCATTTTCAGAAGCCATTCTCTTTCCTCGATGCCTTCTGCACATATTCTGACATTAATACTATGTACCATGCGGATGATATTTTTATATAATTCATAATCCCTGTCACTGTTCATCGCCTTGGCAGTAAAATCCCTATCCATTTTCACGTAACTCGGATTCATATCACGGATACAATGAAGGTTAGAATATCCTGTTCCAAAATCATCGATCACGAAGGAGATCCCGTTCTTTTCCAAGCTTTTACGGAATTTGCAGAACGAAGGTGTCATATCCATAAATCCGCTTTCTGTCATTTCAACGCATAAACATTCCGGCTTTAAAGCATACTTTTGAATCACATCCAAAATATCCCGCTCCACATTGCCCTGCAGGATCTGAACATAAGAAACATTGACATTTATCCTGAAATCCGGAATATATTTCTGCATTTCACAGCACATTGCTGCAGCTTCGTTCAAAATATATCTTCCGGCGGGAATGATCAATCCGGTCTCTTCCAATAGTGGGATAAACTCCATCGGTGAAACAAACTCCCGTCCTTCTTCCGTTATCATGGAAAAACGCATCAGTGCCTCTGCTCCAATGATCTGTTCCGTCTGGCAATCCACGATCGGCTGATAATTGACTTCAAATCCTTCATAATTGTTTACAATAGCATTACGAAGTGCTGCTACAATTCTTCCTTTTTGCAAAAAGACCTCATAGTCATCCTGATCAAAAACATAGAATCCGTTTTTACCCATGCCCTTTGCCTGTTTCAAGGCAAATTCAAATTTTTTGCGGCATTCTTCGGTTCCCTCACAAAATGTTGCTGCATCTACAACACCGATAGAAATGGAAAATATAGCTTCATAATTTTCGGTTACTATGAAATTATGAAGTTTATCTGTGATCTTTTCTTTCAGTGCCACAGCGTCTTCTGCGGAGGAAGCTTCCAGATCCACGATCACATACTGATCCGCTACCAGATGGTAAATTCTCTGCTTGTCCGAAAGGCATTCCTTCATACAAGTGGCTACGCTTTTCAGGATATAATTACCATAATCAGCTCCCCTGGAGCTATTGATCGCTCCAAAATCATCAATTCCTACATGCATCAAAAAGCCCTTGGAAATGGGTTCCTTTTGCGAACACAAATAAGCAAGGAATTCCGGCCCGCCAAGCAGTCCTGTAACATTATCGGCTCTTCTCTTGTTGCCGGTCTCATTCAGACACCCGATCAGATACACTGCCTTTCCCTGCTGATCATTGATCACGATACCACGGCAGTTGATCCAGACCGACCTACCTTCTTTATCGAGCCACCTGTAATGAAGATTATGTACCTTTTCTCTTCCTTCGCATATATCCGCGAGATGCTTTGTAAGCATCTCACGGTCTTCCTCATACACTACCTTCATAACTTCATTTGCAGCATCTGTCAGAACATTTTTCGACATATTAAACCGTTCCACAGCTGACTGTGAAATCTCAAAGATATTATTCTGCAGATCAAATATATACAGGTAATCATCCATACATTCTGTAATGATCTGAAATAAGATTTCTGCTGTCTGCTCTCCAAACACTTTAAATATATCATTAATCACAACAAGAACCTTCCTTCCGACAGCTTCACTCTATTCCTGCCATTTTTCTAGAATAACTTCATTTTCTAGAATAACTTAAAGATCTTCACACGGTCTTGCATCTTGGCTGCTCCCTCTGCCAGATTAACACTGATCGCGGTATTCTCTTCTGAGGATGCTGCATTGCCTTGTACCACGCCGGACAGCTGTTCAATTCCCTGACCGATCTGCTCCAAGGACTCTGCCTGGGAGTTGGCTTTCTCCATGGTGTTCTGTGCAATCTCTGCAAAGGACTCCATATCTGCAATGATCTGATTGAATGCGTCTGCTGTTGTTCTTGTAATGTTATTGCCCTTATCGATTTCCACTAAGGTCTTATCGATCAGATCTCTCGTATTTACAGCGGACTTTGCACTATCCGCTGCCAGCTTGCCGATCTGATCTGCAACCACCGCAAAGCCTCTTCCTGCTTCTCCTGCTCTGGCAGCTTCAATGGAAGCATTTAGGGATAACAGGTTGGTCTGGGATGCAATATCCTCGATATCTGTGATAATATTACCGATCTCCTTGGAGATTTCTGTAATGTGCTCCATTTCCGTGAGCAGCTCATTCATTTTTTCTTTTTCTTCGTTTGCCTTATTTGCAGAGGCTTTTACACGTGCAGATGCGCTCTGCGTTTCCTTCGCTGTATCTGCAGCCAGATCCACGACAGTGTCAATGGTGGCATTCAATTCCTCGATGACTCCTGCCTGCTCTGTTGCACCATCCGCCAGGGATTTTGATGCATTTTCCACCTCTGATGCATTTGATGATACCTGTTCTGCCAGATTGCTGATCTCGGTCAGGGTACTGTTAAAGCGCTTCAGAATATACAGCAGTGATGTCTTCAATTCTGAGAAATCGCCCAGGAAATCCGTAATGTCATCACCATTTCTGGTCAAGTCACCCTGTGCGATTGCCTTTACCTCCACAGAGATCTCGCTGACATAATCTGCCAGAATACCCATGGCTTCTTTCAGATTCCTGATGGTACCACCCAGCTCATCCTCAGACTCATAGGTAAGCATTTCTACGTTGGACAGTTCGCCCTTGCGCAGGCTGGCAACTGCTGCCTCTATCTGTTCTACCGGCTCTGTAATGGAATTGGTAATGATCCTTCCGATCAGTGTTGTCACTACAGCAATCGCAAGACCCGATGCCACGATCACAACAAATATGATGATGGTGCATACATTGGCCATGGTCTTTGCCCGGTCTAATTCTACCTGGAACTCATTACGCAATGTAGTTAATTTCTCAGCAAATGACGTATACTCTTCATACACCTCTCCGGTCATCAGTTTCGCTGCTTCCTGCTGTTTGCCCTCACGGCTTAATTTCAGAATTTCATCCGAAGCAGCTCTGTATTCTTCCCATGCAGTGTTTGCTACGTCATAATCATCCCGTCCTTTTTGAGCATCGCTGTCTGCAGACATGATTGCCTCCAGATTCGCATCAGTCTCCTGGATCTGACTCTCCAGCTTCTGAATTTCTTCTTCGCAGGAGGTCATAACAGCATCATCTGATTCTACCAGATGTTGATACTGTTTGATTCTATATTTCGCAGTCATTGTTTCCAACTCCTGCAGATCTTCCAATGCCGGAGACCAGACCTCCGTGATCTTCTCTATATTTGAACGGATCACTAATGTCGAGATCAGTGCCACTAACACTAAAAATAATGTCATAACAAGCACTGTCATTCGATATACTTTTAATTTTCCTGCAACCTTTAAGTTAGCTATACGCTTTTTGATCTTTTCCATGATAGTTTTCCTTTCCTTTGTAAATTTTCAATTCAACTTCTATGTGCTTAAACGTCCGTATTATAGCACAGTTGATTGGAAAAATCTATTAAAAAATATAATTTTTTTTACCAAATATTAGTGATTCTATTGCAATAAACTGGTGAAAATTGATCAATTCTATCTTACATATGATCTTTTTCGGTTATTTTACGAATAACACGGCATGGGTTTCCGGCCGCCAGACTATAGGGAGGAATATCTCTCGTCACAACACTTCCTGCTCCTATTACGCATCCCTCCCCTATGGTAACACCACCACAAACAACCACATTGGATGCCAGCCAGCAATTATCTTTTATAGTGATCGGCTTCGCATACTCAAGAGTATAAAGGCTGCCATCTTCTCTTTTCCTGACATTACGCTCCTCAGGCAATAATGGATGCATAGGAGTTGCCAATGTAACATTAGGACCGATCATCACATTATCCCCTATATGTATTTCACCTACGTCTAAGCATGTGAAATTAAAATTAGCAGAGCTATATTTTCCGAAGTAAGTATGACATCCATAATCAAAATAGACCGGTGCCTGCAAATACGGAAGCTCCTCTGTTGCCGGCAATAATTCCCGCAATATCTGTGCCTGCACTTCTTGCTGATCTTCATCTGTTAAATTATATCTTCTTGCTAATTTACGTGCATGCAAACGTAATTGTTCCAATTCGTTATCCGATGAATCATACAACTCTCCGCTTAACATTTTTTCTCTTTCCGTCATTTCTGATAGCCTCCTGATTCCAATTTTCCTATTGCTATATTCGCTGATCAAGGTCGCGCATCTTCAATTGTTTAATATACATCACCTTGCTGGCTACTGCAAGCAGTACGGCAGCTATACAACCTGTGACATATAGTATATCAGCTTTGCGATCTCATTCCTGTTTTAATTCTGCCTGATCCATAAATTGCTGCTTCCTTACAGCATATTCCTGCTTTCTTTCATCCGGAAGCTTTCGATAGATCTCTTCAAAGCCTGCTTCCGCATCCTCTGTCCCATATACAGGCTGCATCACTTCACTGTAAAGCCACTCATCCCACAATGCTTCAAACAGTTCTTCTGCATTACGATATACCTTATTTCTATCGAAGCAGGATTTCTGCTCCCTATAATATGTTAAATATACAAATCCAAATTCACCTGCATCCAGGACACAGGTATCACCTAACACATCATACAATTCCTGGAACACTTCTGCAACTTTTTTACATTTGTCATGATCTTCTTTTGAGTACTTTTCTCCCATGCATAAATACCTCATTTCTTGGAATATCTATCATTTAACTTTTCACTATCATTATTGTATTTATTCTTTACTGCATGGAATAATATATGTATAATTATATCGAAGAATTGATATGAAAGGAAAAAGGATAGCGCTTCCCGCCTTGCGGCTACGCTATCCTTTTTCTATACATTTCTATACATGATTGTTACCGGGGATACAACCCCTTACTTTTTTGATGAGTATAACTAACGGACGCTCTCAGCCTCCCACTCCACTACAGCTCCACTGGATGCATCGATCGTAAAGTCATATTCCGTTCCGCCATAGATGATCTTGCCTTCGTATTCCGGACGTCCATCGTCATAATCGAATTCCCATTCGTAGATGTCCTTTTCCGTTGCACCGCTTACACTGCCAAGTGCTGTCTGCTTCGCATCTGCCTCACTGACAGTAACATTACTGCTATTGCTGCCACTCCATCCGGATGTTTTTTCATCGTATCCGGAACTTAAAATCTCACCGGTATCCACGGCTATTTCATAGTCGTACTTCTTACCGCCTGCGTACCATTCAATTTCATATACCTGGCGTCTGCCTTCATAGTCCAGCTTTGACTTGGTGATCGTTGCATCCGTTGCCTTCACTCCGGCATGCTCAAGAGCTATCTTCTGTGCCATTTCCTCATCCACTGTGCCGGTTACCGTCTGCGCAGTAGCTGCGGCAGAACTCTGCGTTGTGGCAGAATCGGCAGCGGGGGCTGTCGTCTCCGTCTGTGCCTGGGTATCTACCGCATTCTTCTCCTGGCTGCTTGGCTGCTGATTTATCACTGGTTTACCGCCACATCCGGTCATAGCCACTGCCAGGGACAGTGCTGCGCCGGTTAAGATCAATTTACGTTTCATCATCTATCTTTACCTCCTTCTATTCAAAGTGAATTGCGTAGATTGTAGCAGGCAGCCATATCCATACTCATATCAGCAATTCACATTAATCATTTTCGTTCAAATACATATTCCGATTCAGATGACAAATCTCTTCTGAAAGTATATCCAAGTCTGTCAAATTTTCGTATCTCTTCAGGATTCTCAATTTCTCTTTCTGCCATGAACCGGACCATCTCCCCTCGGGCCATTTTGGCATATGTCCCTTTCGTTACCAGTTTATTTCCCGATAACTCACAAAAGGAGACCGTAATATAGGTATCCTTAGGTGTCAGATACTTTTCTATGCATTTTGAGTATTCTTTTGATGCCAGATTAATGATAACCCTGCTGTCATCAATCACTGAACGATATAATCTCTCCCCCCAGTAATCATACAGATTTTTTGAATCTCCTATCCCGACCTTTGCCTGCATTTCTAACCGGTACGGTGTCACCCCATCCATTGGTTCCAAAACACCATAAAACGCAGACAGGATTCTCAAGTGCTTTTGTACATATGCAAGCTGTCTATCCTCAAACACAGCTGGTGCCATATACTGAAATGCGATTCCTTCATAGGATAATACTGCCGGAGTAAGTCCACGGTACAGATCCATAGTTTCCAGTCTGTGAAAGTTCTGTTCGGCAATTTTATCGTTACATTTCCAGACTGCTTTCAGCTCCTCTTCGGACTGACTCTTCATAAAACTCAATATCTCTGCTGTCTGATCCATATGTTTTGGCACGTTAACCGGTGCAAGGCTGTCCGTATCGCTTACCATCTTTTTTGCTGGAGACAGTATGATTTTCATCCTTCTAATTCCTTAAGCATATTTTCAGGGTCATCTGTTGCTTTGACTTTATCATTAGCCTTGATGATGACTCCCTGTTCATCGATAAGATATGTGGTCCTAACAACGCCCATAGATATTTTTCCATAGTTTTTCTTTTCTTTCCAGACATCATAGGCTTCAATAACTTTACGTTCCGGATCAGCTAAAAGTGTAAATGCCAGACCATATTTTTCTTCAAATCTCTTATGAGAAGCCACGGAATCTTTACTGACTCCAAGAATGACCGCACCCTTTTCCGCAAACTGCGGATATCTCTCTGAAAAACCGCATGCCTGTTTCGTACATCCTGGTGTGTTATCCTTTGGATAAAAATATAAAATCACTTTTTTGCCTGCATAATCACTTAATTTATGCATTACACCGTCCTGATCCGGCAATTCAAAATCGGGTGCTTTTTTTCCTGCTTCTAACATATATGTTTTCCTCCACTTTCTTATCTAATTTGGTTTTTACATTATAATACATCACCTTGCTGTGATAAAGTCTTTTTTGATGTCAAGAAACGCTTTCATGTCTTCCAGGATATGATACAACATGGACCGGTTTTCAAATTCCTGTCGTGTGACCGGGAGCTGCTGCTGTTCATAATGGTGGTGCAGTCTCTCTAACTCCGACAGCAGGGTTTCCACATTATTTTGTTCTGCAAACTCATCGGCAGTCTGCCGTATAAAATCTGCCAGTGCTTTTCCCTGCTCCGGCGTAGTGGTCAGGCGGATGATGTCCGCATATATTCTTTTCAGTATCACGCACTGTCTCGCTCTCATCTGCATATATTCATAATAGTAATCATCCTCTGTGATCAGATGATTATTCATATATCGCAATGCCTCTTTTTTCAGATTCACAAGCATTGCATCCAGTTCATCAAAGCAGCTTCCGGTATAATCCGTCTTATCCTCCAGTTCTATGTAGATCGCCATTCTGTGTAAGATGTATACGATTTTGTCATCCACGGTTTTCTGATACTCTAACAGTTGTCTTCTGCCATCCGGCATATAGAGATTCCACAGTGTGCCTATCCCCGCTCCGATCATAAGAATCAGAAATTCGTTCAGAATCATGGACGGACTGCAGCTCTTTGCTGAAACATAATGCGTACAAAGCACTGCAATAGGAGCAATCGCTTCCTTCATGTCTAATGCCATGCAGCTAAACAGATATGGGATCAGTACAATACCGAATGCCCATACGTGATATCCGGCAAGCGGAAAGATCACTGCTGACAAGATCGTCATGATCACAAATATGATCATGCGCTTCGCTGTTATCCGCACAGTTTCCTTCTTCGTATCCTGGATCGTCAGGAGAGTGATAATTCCTGCGGCATACGCAAACTGAAGCTGCAGGGCTGCTGCAAGCAATACGGCCGCTACGGAGCCGGTAACATATTTGATAAGTTTTATGGTTTCCTCAGTTTTCATTTTCATAGGCATGGCTTTTGCAAACTAAATTAACTGTTCATAATTGGCGAAATAACAGGCTTCCCTTCTCTATCCAATAACGGTGTCAAACCTCCGAATGATTCCCTTATAAAACTCTACCGCATCTTCCAGATCTTGATCATTTGGATGCCCCTTTGCAATCCCTCCAACCAGCTTGAACGGACCTTGTGCCATGGCTTTTCTGCCATTATAAACTATCTTCCTGACTTTATCTTATCATGCTAAAAATACCAGTGCAATGAAATTTCTCTGTATTTTCACCATTATTTTTCGTAGAATATAATTAAAATGATGGTTTTTTAGGCAATATAAACAATCATTTTAATGGTTTCTAATTTGCAAATCAAAAAGCTTCGGAAGGATTTACATCTGACATAGAAAGACTTTGCCGAACTGATCAACTGTTCCAAACCCACCGTAGAGCGTTGGGAGCGAAGTGAAGAGGTGATCCGTGGACCGATTGTTCCTTTACTCAGGATATATGTACCCTGATCGATGTGAATGAGCCGGAACGAAAAGTAAAAGTGAAAAATTATACAGATAAAATTATGTTCCGCGCTTTCGGTGTGGTTGAAACTCCGGATTATGATCAATACCTGGAGTTTCTTGAGTCAAGATGTTTCCCGTCCAGCAGGGATAAAATGAAACTGATACTGAAAGATCTTGACTTGCCATTTTATGATCCGATGATGATCATTGAGAAAACAGAAGGTCGAATGGCAGAAGATGATTTCTGGATTCGTATAGAAAGGTAGATACATGATAGAATCACCAAAAAAGACGTGACTGAATTACTTGCAAATGCAACATCCTACCCGGAAGAGATCCGCAGCCGGGTGGAAAAGATTTTATCTGCCCAAATGCGTAAATACGCGTATCTTTTTCCCTGACACAATCGAAAAGGCCTCAGAAATATTACATTTCTGAGGTCCTTCAGCACTTTGGATAGTCTACCAAATAAAATCAATCCGTTATTCCTCTACGTGCATTCGATAACCATTGAGAAAATGCCTGGGACTGTTTTTCGGCTGTTTAATAGTATGGTTCTGCATTTATAAATAGACCCACAATTTCCATATCATCTTTTCCGAAAATTTTTTCTCCATTTAGCCACACGTTCCCCTGAATATAATCTTCTTGATTTCCCCAGATATAATACGCTGTCTTTCTCCGCATCTCTACCGATACTAATTCGCCATTCGTAAAATCGCTCAAATGCACCAGCATTCCCGTACCGATATATTTATAATCTTTTTCTATTGGTGCATTGTAATATCGTATCCCATAATCTCCCAGGCATAATATCACAAGTATGAGGATTCCTCCGAAAATAATTACTATATATTTTTTCTTATTTTTATTCCAATACAAAACCTTTACCTCCTATACCTACGGCGATTGTATTTTCAAGCATTCTATCTCTTCAATATTCTTTCTAATTGCCTCTTTATCAGATTCAGAAGGCACAAACTTCTCATTGTCATTTTTTACCTCTATTTCTGTAAAAAACAATCCTCCACCTATAATCTCGATATTACTATTTTCCATAAGCATTACTAACTATCCCTTTAACTGTTAGTGTTCCATATGATGAAAATCATATATTTTCCCTTTTCATAAAACGTAACGTAATATTTCCTATGTATTGTTACAAAAGTACTCCGAAAAATCAATAGTCTTTTGTGGCACAACATTAGCACTAAACTGTCCTCGCATGGCACGGCTTTGCGATCTTCACTGTCACTTTACTATGCTACAATCCCATCTTTGGCTCTATAAAGTGTCAAAGATGGGAGAAGGAAATCTTGTTTTGATGAGTATTGATGCCTTTGAAAAAAGGGAACAGACACTGCAGCTACATGCAAATGTCTTACAAGCCGAGCAGGAACGCATAGACGGTGCTCCTATGTGATTTTGTGTAATTGGGTGGATGGATTGAATAGTGCAGAGAAAAGATAAAAAGAAAAGAGAAAAAGAGAGGGGCCTCGGCACCCTCTCCCGATATAGAAGATTATGCTACCTGTGGATAGTCAATAACTGCAATTTCCTGCATCAATTTCTTTGCCATATTTACAATCGTTTCAAGTCGCTCAGCAACTTCGTCCGTATAATATTTTTCTCCACACTGCTCACATTCAAGGCATGGAACATTCTTAATTACAATAATGCAATTTTTATAATTTACGACGTGTGTTGTTGTACTATTTATGGTTGTACTATTTTTGCAATACATACACATATCCATCACCTCTTTCTTCGTGTCTTTAAATCATCTTCAAATTTCTTTGTATCTGGATAGTACGCTGTTATGATATATATATTTATATTATCACAACCTGCAACAATATGCAAAATCCGTCCATTTACATTATATCCAAAAATCAGACAGCTTGGATTAGGAAAATCATCTGGATAATCCTCTATGATTTCGCCGGTTGCAATTCCATTTTTTACGTCGGCACGACTGATATCTCTTTCCTGCATTCGCTGTAAACAATGCTGTGTCCAGAGAATTTTTGATTCAGCACACAATTGTTGATATATTTCTAAATTCATTCGTTCCCTCCTTAACATTGTTGTAATCTATAAATATTATACATCAATCGTTGTTTTTATATCAACCCGAACGTCAGCCAATGACACTCCGCTCCCCAAGTTTGAATGTCATTACCGGAGAGAACTGGCTTGTGCTGCCACCTTCCCAGATTCCGTCCTTTTCATGATAAAGTGTTGGAGTAAATTTTTCAGATTTTTCTAGTTTAGAGTAATCAACATTCTTCATAGAATCATATGAAAATGTATTTTTATCTTCTCCTTTTGGAATTTCATAAGAAGAAAGTAAAATTCCCTTTTCTATTTCCATGATAAGGAAAAGATGTGGAGATGCATGACGTTTTCCATTTATCGAACACTATTTCTCTTTTGCTTTTGCTATACTGGCGATATCTCCCACTCCATTCAATACCATTGTCGGAAGATAAGCATAAGTTTTGAGTGTGTCCTTCGTTGAACATCCAGAGAGAACCAATACAGTAGACATACCACTTTCCATTCCTGAAATCACATCTGTATCCATACGGTCCCCAACCATTACTGCTTCTGCTGAATGACATCCAAGCATATTTAATCCAGTTCTCATCATCAGTGGATTCGGTTTTCCACAGAAATATGCCTGTGTTCCTGTTGCCATTTCTATAGGTGCAATCAATGCACGACAAGCAGGAGCAATGCCGTTCTCAATCGGTCCGGAAACATCTGAGTTTGCTCCGATCAGCTTTGCACCTTTCAGAACTAA
Organism: Simiaoa sunii; assembly: GCF_014337175.1. Classification (GTDB taxonomy): domain Bacteria; phylum Bacillota; class Clostridia; order Lachnospirales; family Lachnospiraceae; genus Acetatifactor; species Acetatifactor intestinalis. The sequence continues at coordinate 3,178,006 of NZ_CP060633.1, forward strand.
ATTCGTTGCTTTTGTTAATGTATCCAATGAATAGGAACGTCCCTCTCCCACAACAACATAATCCGGATTTACATCATTCATTGTGATACCTACATCATAAAGTGCATTTAACAGGCCGGCTTCTCCTATCACAAATGCCGAACATCCTGCCGCCTGTTCTTTTAAAAATGCGGCTGTTGCCAATGCACTGGTATAAAAATGTTCTTCTGGCACATCAAGTCCCATCCTAGCCAGTTTCTGATTTAATTCTCGTGGTGTATATCCACTGTTATTTGTCAAAAATAAATATTCTTTCTTTTCATCATGTAGCCACTGAATGAATTCTGGAACACCTGGCAATATCTGATTGCCATGATAAATTACACCATCCATATCACAGATAAAGCCTTTTTTCTCATTAAAATCAATTACTGATTTTCCCATATTCATATATGTCCTGCCTTTCTTTCTCTTTAGAGTATGCCTTGTTCTTTCACTTCAGAAAAATCTGTTTTCTACGACCATTTTAACATTGTATCATCCATGCATAAAATCAAAGTAATTTTTTCTATCTGCAGAACATTTTATGACTGCATATCCTTCACACATGTACTTCGATAGTCACTTGGCGAAATTTTATATCTTTCCTTGAATACCCGGTTAAATGTCCTCTGGCTTTCAAATCCACTATCCAGGCAAATATTTGTAATAGAATCGCTCGTATTTTCCAAGCGATGACATGCATAGTTCAACCTTGCATCATTAAGATACTGATTGAAATTTCTATGAAAGATTTTGGAAAAGAGTCTGGATAAGGCATATTTACTCACACCCAGGTCTTTTGCCATTTCTTCCAATGATAACTTTTTCTTGAAATTTGCTGATATATAGGAAACCGTCTGGTAAATAAGGTCTTTGCTCCCCACATGACTCTTCTCTACTAGATTCAGTTTTCCTATGCAGCGCGCAAACACAATTTGAAGATATGCCTGTGCAACAGTAATATCCGACTGTTCTGTCTCTAAAATTGCATTTATAACCCTATATACCTCTGATTCAACCTTTTCCGCTGTGATGACTGGGTATTCAGGAGCCATGGATTGCATGATATCTGCAAATTTGGCAATCGTAAATGGCGATGCAATCAGATAAGTCACCGTATTTATCCCTGGTGTCAGTACCTGATAGTGATGAATAATATTTGGAAATACAAAGCCTATATCTCCTTTTTCCATATGGTAAAGTTCCTGTCCGACACCAAGCTCTAATGTCCCACTCGTTACACAAACAATCTCCAGTGCATTATGAAGATGTGGTTCAATATGTTTTGACTTCCTATTTATTGCTATGATCTCCTCTTTTGTGTCAACATATTTTAATTGCATGAAATACTCCCCTTTGCAACATTTGTCTATATCTTCTTTCGATTTGGCAAGCAATTCTTTTACACCCATCTTATAATCAACTTGTAAATAAGGAAAGGAGGAATTACAAATCTAATTCATGTCCGATTTATCTGTTACTTCATCTGCAGCAATTCCTTTTTCTGCTTTCAGTTTTTTATTTGCATCTTCAACATTCATTCTTGAAAGTGCAAACATAATCAATACATCCAAGATTAACGGAAGCCAAAGATACATGAACTGCATCATATCAAGTGCAGACTGTGGCTGAGTTGCATTTGTTCCGACATATCCACTGAGCTCAAGCATCCACCCAACAACAGCGGTTCCAATACCTCCACCGATTTTTACACCAAGAGAAGTACAAGAGTACATCGTTCCATCAATTCTCTTTCCCTGTGTAAGATAAGTGTATTCAGAGCAGGATGCAATAACAGCATTCATATCTCCCTGCCATGGTCCCTGACCTAAGGCTGCAAGAGCTGTAAACGCCATCATCAGCGGAACACTACCCATATATCCGGCAACAACAACAAGTGCTCTACCGATGACTGCTAAGACATAACCTCTTAAGTTCAGTTTATACATGCCTTTCCACTTACCAACTAATGTCGGTGTAAAAATCAGGGCAATAATCAGTGGAATATTTACTGCCCATGCAAATTGTCCAAACAAATTCTTATTTTTCAGTACCCATGTCATGTAATAAATGCCAGCTCCAATCATGGCACCATATAATTGCTGTAAAATATATGTTCCACAAATCATCATGTAATATTTGTTTTTGACAAGAAGCTTGAATGCCTGTACCATTCCATACTTTTCATTATCATTCTTTACTTCTCCTTCATTAAGTTCCTCCTCCGGAAGTTCCTTAACAGAAAGTGCTGAAATCGTATTTACGACCAGACCAATGATTGCATAGATAATAGCAACCGTTCTCCATGCCGCAGCATCTCCACCGCATTTATCTACAAATCCAACTGTAATCGCCTGAATCAGAAGACTTGTTGAAAATGCAAAAATAAAACGGTAAGATCCCATCTGTACACGCTCTTTGCTGTTCTTTGTAATCAGTGACGTAAGTGCTGAGTAAGCAATATTGTTTGCTGTATAAAACACGCCATTTAACAGTGTATATGAAATAAAGAACCATGCATATTTAGCCGTTGTTCCCAAACTGACCGGTACTGTAAAGCAGCAGACCAGCGTAATGGCACAACCAATATATCCGTATAGCATCCATGGCTTCGCTTTTCCCATTTTACTGTGTGTTTTGTCAATCATTGATCCAAAAAATATATCCGTGAAACCATCAAATAGTTTTGATACGGCAATCAGGGTACCTACAACACCTGCAGCAAGTCCTACTGAGTCTGTCAGATAGGGCATCATGAAGGATGTCAGGAACGCATAGACCACATTTCCTGCGATATCACCCGATCCGTATCCGATTTTGTTATACCATTTCAAATACTTTTTTTCTTCCATCGAATTCTTTTGCTCCTCATATTCATCACACTTAGAATCTCAATATGCCTAACCGCATGATATCTAATTCTTTTTTTTCTCTGTTTTGTCTGATTGCTCTGTATATCCGGACTTTACATTACAATCAGACTCTCTTTCCTTGTTTACGGGTTACATGAGACTTTATTATCCCTTTACATACGGCATCAGTGTAAACTGGAACCGGAATAATACATCATCAAATCGGTACTGCTCCAATACAACCGGTCCACAACTATTAGAACCAATGCCATTTAATGCGTAGTCAACACAAAATACCACACTATCTGATTCTATTAATTCATAATTATGCGTTTTCTTCTCAAGTTCTTCCTGTGTATAATAAGAAGCATTGAATGAAAATGCCTTTTCTGCGGATGCCACAATTCCATATCGGCTGTTGTTAAGCTCTACATATTCACAATCGTAATGGCTTCCATTTTCCTGTGGACGGATATAGTCCTCATGTAAATCCCCTACATTTGCCCGGTACAGACCGTGACTCGCTGCCTGATGCTTGTCACGATAGCTCTCCTGTGGTCCCATTCCAAAGTATCTGGCATCTGAAAGTTTTTTATCCAGGAACATTCTCACACCAAATCTCGGAAGATCTGGGAATTCTCCATCTTTTGTTGCTTCTATGTCTGCATCAATCTTTCCTGAAGCATCTATTTTCCATGTAATCGTCACATCAAGAATCTTCTGCACTGTCTCTGCCACAACAGAAGCATGGCTTACAATCTTCACACCATGTTTTCCCTGCACAACCTCTGTCGTATAAGCTCTTGTATAAGCCTTGTCATAGTGGGCTTTTTTCCATTCAGCTTTGATATACATATCGTTATCTGTTGGTGCTCTCCAGATATTTAATTCCATCGGATGGTTCAAATATTCCCTTCCTGCAAATTTCATCTCTGTAAAGAGTGCAGTACGTCGGTCGATGGTATACGCAAATTCACGACCTTTGATGTGAATCTGTGTATCATTTTCATTTACCTGTAATTCAGAGTCCACTGCTGTCTTTTGCATCCATTTCTCTGCAAGTTTACATTTAGCATCATCTTTACTTACCTCAATTTCATCAAATCCAAGAATATGGTCTTCATCCAACAGTGGCAATTCTTTTTTCAGATGGTAAATAAGTTTTAAATAACATTTCCCATTCTCTGGCACACTGATCTTCAGGTTTGTTTTTCCTTCCCCGTGTGGTACCACAGAAAATTCCGAAAGTATGTCTTTGCTGATCACAAGACCATCCTGTGTCAGTTCATAACTGATCTTCACATAATCTTTCAGGTCATCAAAATCCATGTAGTTGTGAAGCACCAGCTCTCCACTTTCTTTATCATAGGAAACAACTCTTACAGGGCGGTATACATTCTTGTATTCCAACAGTCCTGTGTGTACAGTTCTGTCCGGATATACCAATCCATCCATACAGAAATTGCCGTCATGGATCTCTTCTCCATGATCTCCTCCATAAGCATAGATTGTCTTTCCATTCTCGGCAGTACCATGAGCAATTGCATGGTCACACCATTCCCAGACAAAACCACCACACATTTTATCGTTGTCCTGAATCATTTGGAAATAATCTTCAAAATCTCCAGGTCCATTTCCCATACTGTGACAGTACTCGACTAGAAGGAATGGCTTGCTTCCGTCCTTGTCCAGATATTCCTGAATTTCGGAAAGTGCCGGGTACATCCGGCTGTACATATCCAGATTGCTGTAATCATATGTTTCATCATAATTACGGTATCTTGCACTCTCATATTGTGTGATGCGGTCTGGATCATAATTCTTTGTCCATTCTAGTGCTTTTTCAAAGTTGCAGCCATAAGCACTCTCATTTCCCATTGACCACATAACAATACAGAAACGGTTTTTGTCACGTTCCACCATGAGTTTTACACGATCAACGATTGCCTCTTCCCATACCGGATCATCTGCAATCTTCTCATTCCATCGCTTGAACCGATTGTAATCGGTGTCTTCTTTTCTGTAAATCATAAATGGACCATGAGCTTCAATATCTGCTTCATCTATCACCATGAATCCATACTTGTCACACATTTCATAGAAAAATGGTGCGTTCGGATAGTGGCTGGAACGGATCGCATTAAAATTATGCTGCTTCATTAACGTAAGATCGGTTGTGATCTGTTCCAGACTGATTGTAAATCCCGTAACCGGATCGGAATCATGTCGATTGACTCCACGGAATTTAATCTTCTGTCCATTTAGATAAATGACCTGGTCTTTAATCTCTACCTTTCTTAATGCAATGTGATCCACAATTACTTCATTTTCTGTTTCAAGAATCAGTTTATACAGATATGGATTTTCTGTATTCCAAAGTTCCGGACTTGCAATTTCTAATACAGCTGTTCCTTCTTCATCAATACTTCCTAGTGCTACAACTGCTCCATTTTTATCTTCAATCGAAATTTTTACATTTGTTGGAGAGTAGAATTTCACATCAAGTTCTACCTTTGCAAGTATATCCTCAATCTTTGATTTTATATGATAATCGCTGATTGCCTGCTCTGGACGTTTCAAAATGTACACATCCCGGAAAATACCACTCATACGGAATTTGTCCTGATCTTCCAAATAAGAACCATCACACCACTTCATTACCAACACTGCCACCGTATTTGTTCCATCCTGAAGTACATCTGTAACATCAAACTCACTGGTCATATGGGAAACCTGGCTGTATCCTACATAAGAACCATTGATCCATACATAAAAGCAACTGTCTACTCCTTCAAAGTTCAAAAAAGCTTTTGATGCCTTCTCATCTCTACTGTACTCAAAATTATGTACATAGGCTCCACACGGAATATCCTGCGGCACATATGGTGGATCAAATGGAAACGGATACCGGATATTTGTATACTGATGTGTATCATATCCTGCCATCTGCCATACACTTGGAACCCGAATCTCATCAAAATTTTCTGTATCATAATTCTTCTCAAAGAAAGAATCCTTAATATTATAGATGCTGGTAAAATACTGGAATTTCCAAGTTCCGTTTAATAACTGCATACGGTCTGATTCTTCCCTGTGTTCCACCAAATTATCCATTCTTTTGGATGCTGGAATATAATAGGCTCTGGCCGGCATTGTGTTTTCGTGCAGTACGTTTAAGTTTTCATAATAACGTGGTACAATCATAAATAGCTCTCCTTCAATACATATACTTTTTTGTTTTTTGCTTTTCTAAAATAAACCTTAATGCTTTACTTATATGCTTGCATTCCTTTGTTATGTTATATATAGCTTATCTTATTCTGCAAAATATGTCTATGAATTGGATTGGATAAAATATGCACTAAATGATACAATAATAAAAAGTGTGAAAAGAGGTGCTGCTCTATGTATATGAATACCGGTTATCTGAATCACTCCCACATGGATTTCAAAAACAAAAGTCGTCCACTGATTGTAGGAAGCTGTGGCACTTATCGCCTTTCCAGCTATCCAAAATTGCCAACCTACCGTCCAAAGGGACGCCTGGATTATCAGATCATCTATATCACTGCTGGTTGTGGGCATTTTCATTTTGACAATGTAGATAACGAAACGATTGTTCCCGCCGGTAATATTGTGCTGTACAGACCGAAGGAACTTCAGAAATATGAATATTATGGAGAAGATAAGACAGAAGTATACTGGATTCATTTTACAGGTAGCAATGTAAAAAATATCTTGCGTCAGTATGGATTTCCGGATAAAGAACGAGTTTTCCAAATCGGCACATCTATGGAATATGAACGGATTTTCAAGCGTATTATCATAGAGCTTCAACACTGTCAGAACGACTATGAGGAAATGCTTGTTCTTCTGCTTCGTCATCTGCTAATCAATTTCCACCGAGAACTGACACGGGAACATATTCTGAAAAGCGAATACCTGGATCAGGAAATGAACACTGCAGTTACCTATTTCAGCGAAAATTATAATCAGAACATCAACATAGAGGATTACGCAGCCTCACGAGGAATGAGTGTCAGCTGGTTTATCCGGAATTTCAAAAAATACACCGGTTCCACACCAATGCAATTCATCGTAGGAACCCGGATCAACAATGCTCAGATGCTACTTGATGCAACAACCTATTCCATCAATGAAATCTCTAAAATCGTCGGATATGATAACCAGCTATATTTCAGTCGGCTTTTTCACAAGCTGAAAGGATATTCACCGAGAGAATACCGAAAGCTGAGAAATAAATTCTGAAATCCACAAAGAGGATACCATCGAATCATCAAAACAATGATTTGTGGTATCCTCTTCTCACTTTTGCAATTCTTATTTTACAAACTCACTCCTTGTTCACCATATATCAGTGCAACCAGTTATAAGGAGATCTGTTTCCTTTCTCCTGCTTTTCGGATTCTCTTTGTGGGATATTACCTTCCGCCGCTTCCTGCGTCGCATACAACCTGTTTTCCCGCAACCTGATGCCACCACCGTCCTCAAACCGTAGCGTATAGAACTCTCCACTTTTCTTGGTTACGATTGCCTTTCTCACAAATCGGTTACTCTCTAGGAAGAATACTGTATCCCAACCTCATACTTCATAGCTTATCACCTCAAGTTGCTACTTCTGAATGATTCCTTTATAAAATGTTACCGCATCTGCCAGATCTTTATCATCGGGGTGTCCTTTTGCAATCCCTCCAATCAGCTTGAATGGTCCGAAGGTATCGTACCCCTTACAGGAAAATTTCCCGACAACCTTCCCCTGCTTGCTTTTTACAACTTCTTCTATTGACTGGAATGCCGCACTGCCACCGCAGGTGCAGAGCAGAAATACATTTTTATTTGCCAGTAAATTGGCTAAAGCGAAATTTAGTACTGTCTGATGAAATTTTCCATAATATACCCCGGAAGCAAAACCAATCAAGTCGTATCCTGACAAATCTCTTTCTTTTTCCTTCGTGGCATCGATCAAATCTACCACATTTTCCCCGGCGATTGCTTCCACCACCTTTTTGGTATTTTCATGGTGCACCGATGCATAGATAATTGCTGCTTTCATGTACTCATTCTCCCTTGTGTAAATCCATCTCATTCTGGATCCAGGTCATAATCACATCTACCAGATACTCCTGTTGCACCTGGCTCAGTTCCGCCCTGGCTGCATCTTATGCCATTTCCGTATGCACTCTCTGCAACACGTTGCCGTTGCGTACTGTTCAGTTCTTTGTCATGCCCAGCCTCTATTTCCGGTTCTTATATTCTGCCTTCATTTTTTCGATGGGATTGATTCTCTTAATTTGCTCTGCTTCCACGACATCCTTATCCAACTCCATCAGCTTGTTTACCCTCATGTGCCGGTTATTGTGACTGTCTTTTTTGCTGGCATTTTCCCACGGCAGCTTTCCCGGTCCATTATACACCTCGTATATGTTACCGTTCTTCTTCATATACAATACAATTAGATAGTCCGGTTCGTGGTTGATTACAATATCATCCTGCTGCGAAATCTTAATCTGTACCTTTCGTCCTTCGATTTCCCCATCATGAATTTCTGCAGATGCCCTGTACAGTTCAATTCCATAATAATATGCAGCCATCACTTCGCCGATACTTCCTACCAGATGTCCGTCCAGGGTAAAGTGTCTTCCAGGGAACTCTGCTTCCAGCTCTGCTACGATTTCTACAAGTTTCTGCACCTGCGTTTTAACGGCATCCATTTTTTCTTGTGTGTAAACAATCTTATCCATTATATGTTACCACCTGTATTATTTGCCTCCACAATTGCTACAGTGACATTTTTCACTTACATATTTTTCGATGCTTGTACCCCTTCAGTCTGATCCCTTTTAGTCTGCCTCCCGATATAGGTAAACCATACCATAATACACTTCCATCCACAACTATTATAGGAAATTATAGCACAATCTGTCTGATCTTACTTTGAGCAGAGCACCCATCCCCAGAAGATGATAAATCCAAGCGGGGGGAATATCAGCGATACTAAAATGGCAAGGATCACGCAGATTGCTGCAACAACTCCGGAACAATCAAAACTGTGTCCATAATTTCTGTTATCACAGTTACAATAAGGTCCTTCACAATGGCTGTCATGGTGAGCGTTGAAATCATATCCGTTATTCATAAATCCCATCCTTCCTTAAATTTAAAGCTTTGTTTGTTTTGTTAAGTCTTCTGATGCTATAAAACTAGCGTTTTTTGTGTCCCATATTCTGTACACATAAAGTGCTATCCTCAGTGTAATTCAAGAAAAAATAAGAAATTTCACAGAGTGCAGACAGGAGCAGACACAAATGACAGTGTAATGGCTTTGCTGTATAATGAGGAGGAATACACATGGAAAGTAAAAAGACCTCTTTCTGGATCACATATCGGGATTCGGATTCTTCTCCCACAGATTCAGACACCTATGGGAAGTGGGTATGTACCTTTACTGACAGATCAAGGATTGCCCAGATCTGTCAGGATGCTGTGGCGGAACACATCATACCCGAAAGCAAGTACACGGATGCAGACGCGGGACAGTGCTGTTTTTACTTAAACGGAACAGATCTTGCCGCGCAGGAGAAAGTTTTACGATACCTGATCCTAAACGGTCTGATCCCTGAGACAGTTTATGGGCGACTCGACAATATCCCATTTGAACTGGAAAAGTGGACTGGCAGGGCTTCGACTGTCCTGTTCTGTCTGGATCACTTTATGAACCTCTATACCGGAGAATTTATTATTTAATAAAGGATGAATTAACATGAGCGTAGAATTAAAATTACCACCGATCTATCACAGAAATGGAAAAGACTGTTATCTGGATCCGATCAGGCAGAAGTTAATCTATATCACGCCGGAGGAGACCGTCCGGCAAAAAGTAATCTCATATCTGACAGATACCCTGAAGGTGCCTTCCGATATGATCGTTGTAGAACAACACCTTTCCCATTATGGACTGAACACAAAGAAACGTGCCGATATTGTAATACACAAGCCGGATAAGGACAGTTATTTACACGGCGGTTCAATCAACTTAACAAGTAACACACCTTTCAGTATAGTAATCTAACATAGAAACTAATCCAAAACGGGTTAGTCTTTCTTTATTTATTGCAAAATTCATAACTCTTCGCTGACAAACATATGCTATTCGATTACCCGTATAGGCTGTAATCCTTGCTGTATCCTTATCTACTCCGAGTTTTATCAAGTTATTTATGCGGTTCTGCGGGGTTTTCCATTGTTTCCAAATGCACATGCGCAGTCTGCAACGAATTCTTGCGTCCATCTCTTTACAAAGTGTTTTCATACTAATCTCCATTCCGCCGCCTTCAGCCGGCGGCACAAATAGTAATGAAAGTGTTTTAACTCTTTACGTTGTGCTTTAAAATAGTTTGTAAGAAGCTACACTACAAAGCACGGGAGGATAAGTTGTAACAACTTTCTTCGTTTTAGACAGCATACTAATCAGTGTAAGTTCTGCCTTTTCAAGCACAAATAAGTGGTATTATGAATCCGTACACTAAGAATTGTTTAAGCACCTTGGTTTAATTGTGTGGCAGTTCAGTCAATGGCTTCTTATTATTTGTGAAAGGAGTCCGTCTATGAAAGTTACTTATCCGCCACATTTACTCTGCTACTACAAAAGTGATAGTTATTAGATTTCGTTGTTCTTTGCCAACTTATCTCTCGTAGCCTAGCCTTATATGTGATTTCTGTCCGTCGGACCGGAGATTTGCTTACAGCTTCCTTCAGATTCCACCTCACGGTGGACACCCTTGCTGTTCGGCTATACACTTCCCACTATCTGGGCGTGTTCGGGACTTACACCCGTTAGAGCGCGCCCATGGCGCGCAAACAAAGAAAAGAGAGGGGCCTCGGCACCCTCTCCCGATACAGAAGAAAAATGTTGCCCCTCTCATAAGTTCTACCTTCTACCTTTTTATTGTCTCAACAATATGAATCATTTTCTCTAAGCATTGTTCAAAAAAGAAACGATAGCTTTCGCAATAATAATTTGCATATTCTCCTTTAGCAACATCAAATTCCCTATTTCTTCGACAGCCCCCTCTGCATAGTGTATGGAACTTACATTCTATGCAGTCTTTTGCAGACTTTTGCGACTGCTCCACAAATGCAATTGATTTTCGCTTTTCATCAATCTCTACCAAACGGTCACTATTAAAATTGCCTAGTCTGTATTCATCTAACATATAAAAATCGCACGGATACACACTACCATCGGCTTCCACCACATTCTGTATACCACAGATTCCTCGTTGTTCGCAGGATTCCGGCTGATATCCAAGCAGAATTCCTATATAGTTTTCAAATTGTCTTATATAAGGATGTTCTCCATTTTTCCAATCCTCGTACCATAAGTTAAACAACTCTACTAAAAACCGTCCATATTGTTCAGGTTTTAAGGCAAATGAACTTTTCCCCCTAATTTCCCCCAACGGATCCAAACATGCAATATACTGTTGATATTTCCATCCCTGCCTCTTATAATAATTATATATTTCCGTCGCATGATAAGCAGCATTCTGTGTTACTACCGTCAGAATATTGTAATCCACTCCATATTGATCCATAAGATCTGCCGCAGACTTAATCCGATCAAATGTAGGATTTCCATTTTTGTCATGACGGTACATATCATGAAGCTGTTTTGTACCATCTATTGATAACCCAATTAAAAATTGATTTTCTTTGAAAAATTTACACCATGCATCATCTAGCAGATATCCATTCGTCTGCAAAGCATTATTCACCCGTATTCCATGCTTGTTATAATGCCTCTGGTATTCCACAGCTTTTTCAAAAAAAGCAAGTCCACGCAAAGTAGGCTCACCACCTTGATATACATAGCTTATTAACCCTTCAGCATGAATCATAGTCTTTCTAATAACATTTTTTAGTGTTTGTTCTGACATAAACCCATACGAATCCTGTGACCTTTTTTTCATTTCATCACAATAGAAACAGTAATCACATTGCATGTTGCACATCCCTGATGCAGGTTTTATCAGTACGCTGATTGTCGGCATATCATCCTCCCTATATTTTTCTTATATAAGTGCTACTAATACTTTTAATACCCCAGCCAATATCATCACAAAAACAGGATTCCATTTTGTTTTCCTAAGCAGTACCACACTGATTGCAAAAATCAGCACCATGTCCCATTTAATTCCATCAATGTTGATAATGCCACTTCCCCAAAAAGCCGTGACAAGTATCAGCACACCTGCAGAAGCGATCATAGAAACCACTGCCGGTCGCAGGGAATACAATATTCCCTGCAGCGTGTCCAAATTCCGATATTTTAAATACAGTTTTGCCAGAATTGTAACTATAATGCATGACGGCAGGATGCAGCCGAGTGTAGCCACAACCGCTCCGGGAATCCCTGCGATTTTCATCCCTACAAAAGTTGCAGAATTAACAGCTATCGGTCCCGGTGTCATCTGTGAGATGGTGATTAGATCCGTAAACTCTGTCATAGTCAGCCACTCATGAGTATTGACCACCTGTCCCTGGATCAGTGGCATGGCTGCATACCCGCCTCCAAAGCTGAACATTCCTATCTGAATAAAGCTCCAAAACAATTGTAAATAAATCAATTTTTAGTCCTCCATCCGGAAGTAAGCGTTCTGATCACTCCGATCAATCCACAGGTGATGATAATATAAATGACATTCACCTCAAAAAAGCATGCAGCAATAAATGCTCCTGCCATAATGGCAATAGACAGTGTATCCTTTTCCTTTATAACAGGTGTCCCCATGTCTAACGTTACAGACGCAATTACCGCACCAACTCCTGCCTGCATTCCTTCCAGCAACTGGCTGATCAGCCAGTTACTCTGAAAGGCTTGATAAAACACGGAGATCACCGTAATAATAGCAAAAGGCGGTAGCACCGTTCCAAAAATAGCCGTGACAGTCCCCGCTATACCTGCCAGCTTGTAGCCTACAACAATGGCTCCATTGACAGCAATGGCTCCCGGAGAGGATTGTGCAATAGCCACCAAATCCAACATTTCGTTTTCTTCTATCCAGTGACATTCATCCACAAACTTTTTCTTCATCAAGGTTACAATAACATAGCCTCCACCAAAGGTGAACGCACTTAAATATAGCGTCGATAGAAACAGTCTCAATAGTATTTTTTTCTTGTTTTGTTCTTTCATGGCTAGTCTCTCAATATATTTTAAAATACTACATTACCTATATGCAGAAAACGATGCGATTTCCTTTATAACTAAGTCATCGCATCATTTTCTGTACTCTCTTAATTATTTATGCACTTACTTCAATGTCTCGTAATCCGCATCCGTGTAGTCTTTCGTCGCATCCCAGTTAGGAAATTCCAATGAACTATAATCCATTCCAACTGCCTCCGAAGCACGCTTCCACTCTGTAGTTGTATCATTTGCCAGTGTCTTTAATGCACTGTCATAATCAGTAATACTCTGGGAAATAATGCCCTGCACAATTGCTCCTAAGCTAGGCTGTACATCCTTTACTTCTGCATAAAAATCATTTGCTTTCTCATCTCTCTTTACTAAAGTAGGAACTACTCTGGATGTTTCCTCTGCAATTGTGTAGTATTGTTTCATATGCTCATTGGTCATGTATTTTTCATTGATTTCCGGAATACAAGACACAAAACTTCCACTTTCCACATTGCTCTGCTGATATCCATATTGTTCATCATACAGTGCCATTAAATATTCAGCTGCTTCCTTGGGATGTTTGGACTGCTTATAGATACCCATCCACGGAGATAATTCACCTGCCTGAACATAAGTGTTTGTTACTCCGTCAGGAACAGGAACTGCCATAACTCCATAATTCAAATCCGGATAATTTGCATCCCACTGGGATACACACCACATTCCCTGGCAGAGGAATGCCGCCTGTCCCTGTGCAAATAATTCTCTTGCCTCCGGAGCACTTATATTGATAGTATCCGGATGAATACTTCCATCATCTACCAGACCTTTAATAAATCCAAGCGCATCATTCATTTCCTTGCTGTCGTAAGGCGCCACTCCATTATCCGTCAGCACTTTCTGCGTTGCAGCTACCTTACCACCAGCTGCTGCAGCCAGGGATCTTGCCATAACGTCCATACGGTTCATCTGTTTTCCGCCATCAATCAGACCATAAACATTGCCATTCCCCATCTCTGTAACTTTTTTACAGGCTTCTCTAAACTCTGAATATGTTGTGGGAACCTCCGTAACACCTGCCTGGTTCAAAATATCCTTATTATAGAAGAATAAGCACTGAATGATTGGCATCTGTTCTGTAACTGTATACCATTCATCCCCAATATCAGTAACTCCCTCTGCAAAGGCTTCCGGATCAAATTTATTTCGGAATTCATCGGTTACATAATCGTTAATCGGCTGGAACCACCCTTCTTCTACCGCTGTATTTAAAGTAAGTCCCACCGGAATCGGAAACAAATCAGGTCCCTCACCAGATTTAATCATAGTAACAATAGTATTTTTGAATTGATCTACTGTAAGCATAGTATATTCAATTTTAATATCAGGGTGTGCTTCTTCGAACTTCTTATGAAACTCCTCTCTTTGTGTAGCAGATCCATCGCTCCAGTCAACAACCCGAAGTGTTATTTGCCCATCGGTGTTCTCTTCTGTTGCTGCTATGACACTTGCATTTTCGCCTGTTTCATTTCCATTACCTGTTGAGGGCATTGCACCACATCCTGCCAGGGTTGTTGCTGCAATTATAGCAGTCAATAACAGTGTACCAAGTCGTTTTAATTTCATTTCTTTTTCTCCTCTCTTTGATATAAATTATTGTTTTCAATTAACTTTTAACAGCTCCGGCAATTCCTTCCACAAAATGCTTCTGCATTAAAACAAATAATATAATAACCGGGATTACAGCTATAGAACCTCCGGCAGCAATGCCTGTCCAATCAACAGTATTTTCTCCTTTGAATGCATATAGCCCAACCGCAAGTGTCCTAGATGACGGATTATTCAAAGTTAATACCAAAGGAAGCATGAATGCATTCCAAGCCCAAATGGTTTCCATAATGACTACTGTCGTTGCGACAGGCTTACACAGTTTCATCATAATATAGAAAAATGTCTGAAAATAATTGCATCCATCTATCTTAGATGCCTCTTCCAACTCATTTGGTACAGATTGAAAGAAACTGGTAAACAGAAGCAAAAAGATAACATGCGCTCCTCCTGCCTGTGATAAGATCAATCCAAGCTTGGTACCTACCAGATTCATTCCTTTGACTACTTCATAGGTCGGTATAATTGTACTCACCAGCGGAATAGCAATACTGGCCAAAAAAACTGCCATGCATAGGTTTCTGCCAAGAAATTTATAACGTCCCATAGCATATCCCGCCATCATCGTCATAATCAGCACAATGATAACCGAAAATGCTGTTACAATAATTGTATTGATAAAATAAGTGCCAAAATCCGCTTTCTGCCAGATACGAATAAAATTGTCGATTGTCGGCTGTACCGGAATCAATCCCATACGGTTTTGGAAGAACTCATTCTGGCCCTTAAACGAGGCGGAAATCATCCATAAAAAAGGATATATCCAGAAAAATCCAACGCAAAGCAGCAAACCATGTTTAATCACAGATTTAACGATATGAATCTTTTTTTCTTTGCTCATCTGTTCCACCCCCTATTGTACATTCTTCTGTAGACGGTCTTTCATTGCATTCAGAAGTATTCCTATTATTATAACGGCTCCTCCAAAGAACAGAGCTGCTGCACTCGCATAGCCAAGCCTTGGCATTCCAATCTCACTTGAAAATGCGGTTCTATATACATACGTTGCGATTACATCTGTTGCATAATAAGGACCACCTTCCGTCATTGTTTTCACAATATCAAATACCTTCAAAGAATTTATGGCACATAATATTGCAATAATTCCTCCTGTGGGTGCAATCAGAGGCAACACAATATGGAAGAAAGTTTGTCTTCTGTTTGCACCATCAATGGTTGCCGCTTCATATACATCTTTCGAAACTCCCTGCAGTCCTGCCAGCCAGTAAATCATATATGTTCCGCAATCCTTCCAAAGCGAAATGATTACCAATGTAGGCAGCGCATACTTTGCGTTTCCCAGAAAATTAATCGGGTTTTTCAGAATATGTAGTGTGACCAAAAGATGATTGACCGGTCCCTGAACTCCCAAAATGAATATCATGATAATTCCCACTACAGAAGCAGTCGTAACTACAGGAACAAAATACATTGTACGGTATAATCCACGTCCTTTCATTTTTTCATCATTTAGCAGATATGCAAGGAACAAAGACACCGCAAGTTCTAACGGAACTATCATTACCATGTACTTAAAACTATTTATAAAAGCATTCCAAAACAATTCATCATGCATCAGCTCTTTATAGTTTTGTAAGCCGATAAACGTTGCATTAGATGTCATTCCCGACCAATCCAACAGTGAATACTGAATACTGCATATAATCGGATACCCTTGGAATAAGATATAAAATCCAACTGCCAGCGACATAAACATCCAACACCATAGATTTAACTTTAATTTTCTTTTAAATCGAATTCTTCTTGTTGCTGCATCGACCGCATATTTTGTCTTTGTCATTGTTCTCCCCCCATTTCATATAAATACTTGCTTCTGACAGCTTCTTTTATAGGTAACCCTGTATCGTAGTCCAACTGACGAGGCTCATATTCCTCATTTTCTCGTTGTCTTGTAAACCCTTCGTTATCCCAACTTGGAGTAAAATTTTTATTCCAGGGTCTAAGAGACCATTGATAACCACGATAAAGATCTCGAGTTGCATTCATATGGGTGACAAGTTTTCTATGATATTCCAGAATTATCTCCAAGTATTCCGGATTATCTATTTCATTTACCATTTCATCTGGATCCTTTTTTAAGTCGTAAAACTCATCTTTGTCAAGCAGATTAATTGCCAATTTATAGTTCTCCGAAATGACACCTCTCATAATTTGAAGCCCACCAAATCCATCATGATCTATCTCATATCTGGTAAACTCTGTATAAACTTCACTGTTTATCTTAATTGTCGTATCGTATATCTGTGGAAGCATGCTCTTTCCTTCCAGTAACTTCGGAATATGTAATCCAAAATAGTCCATCACTGTCGGAGTAATATCAATATGAGATGCCGGTGTTGTAATTACTTTTCCCTTTTCACCACCTTTAATGATCAGCGGAATATTAGTCACCTCATCATAGATAGCTGCGTTTTTAGAAAACAGCCTATGTGCCCCCAACATGTCTCCATGATCAGAGGTATAGATAACCATAGCATTGGGCATCTTTTCTTTAATCACATCCAGAACTCTTCCCATTTCATAATCAACAAAGCTGTTACATCCCAGGAATAATGCTAATCCTTCGGAACTTTGGTTGATCTGTTTTTCATCTGCTGTCAGCTTATCCCCGGCCCACAGTTGTTGCATTAAAGGTTTATTTTTCAAGTCATCTGTAAATTTAGCAGAAGGCTCAAATTTAAAACCTCTGTACATGGTATTATAAGGTGCAGGACATAACGACGGTCCATGAGGTTCGTCATATGATACCGTAAGGAAAAAATCTTCTTCTTTGTATTGATCCAAAAATCTGATTGCGCGATCCGAACATCTATGAGCATATGTAAATTCTTCTGAAAAATCCGGTTGAAATGACTCATTTGGTTGCCTCGAACATACACGTTCATTTTCACTCAGCTCATTCAGATAGCATTTCATATCATACCAGTAATCTGCATCCCAGCCTTCGGGACAACAACCTAATCCAAAATAATCCCCACCATCCAAATGCCATTTTCCTATATATCCACATTTAATGCCATTGTCCGTCAGTCTTTGTCCAATAGTCTTTACATTTGCCCCCAATGGAACTCCGTTCGTTACCATTCCATTTGAATGAGGAAACGTGCCTGTAAAAATTGCACTTCTTGCCGGACCACAAACCGGTTGACAAGTGTATGCATTCTCATACCGAATTCCCTCTTGCGCCAGTGCATCTAAATTTGGCGTAAACATTTTTTTATTACCATAACATCCCACCATGTCTTTTCTTGTGGTATCTGTCATTAATAGAATTATCTGTTTTTTCAAAAGGTCACTCTCCTTTTCTGGATTTGCGCTGTTTTATATAGATATATTAGCATATATTTATTTACATACTATTAACATAAATGCTTTTAATATGGATTTTTCTGCATTTGTATGTTATGATTACGTTGTTTATAAAGGATGGAGTTGATGTAGTCATATGATAAATATTAGCGGTCATTTAAGAGAAGAAAGAAAAATTACAGGTTATTACAATCAAGATGTTCCTCTGATAGTGAATTGTTGTGGGAAGCAGGTCTTTCAGACACAGGATTACTTCTGCAATCGTAAAAATGGCAGACTGGATTACCAAATAATATACATTCACCGCGGAAGTGGGCATTTTTATTTGAATAATGAATGGATTACCTTATCGGCAGGAAATATTGTTTTATATCGTCCAGGCATACCACAGTATTATTCCTATTATGCAAAGGAAAAACCTGAGATCTACTGGATACATTTTACTGGTAATGAATGTGAAAATATATTAAAACAATACGATATAAAGAATTGTTATATTGGTGAAAGGCTATATTTGAAATTACTCTTTCAGGATATTATCACCGAACTACAACTAAAAAAAATATCTTATGAAGACATTGTATTGCATAATTTTTATATTCTCCTATGCTTTATTCATCGTTCCTTTTATAGTATCTCCAGACCTTTGGATAATGATTTTTCCTTTGACAGGCTACTACTTGAATTAAACTCTAAATATGCAAACAAATGGTCTGTGGCTTCCATGGCTGATTACTGCAAACTAAGTCAAAGTAGTTTTTCACATATGTTTAAGGATCGTATGGGTATGTCCCCAATGCATTATCTAAATTACCAGCGCATTGAGAAAGCCAAAGATTTTCTTTTGTCTAATTCCATGACCATTTCCAATATTTCGCGTTTGGTAGGTTTTGATGATCCGCTTTACTTCAGCCGTGTATTCAAAAAATATACTGGTGCATCGCCACAAGCTTATTACCAAAATTTGGTAAATACTAATACACCTGACTGGTTTCTAAACAACACAACACCACAATGATTTTTATTATTTATAAAAATATTACATCCGACGAAGTACTATGTTTGAGAAACTCACTATTTCTATCTGTATAGTTCACCTAAAGCAAAGGAGGTTACAATGATACTACATTATTCAACGGAGGGCTCTTTATCCTTTAAAAGCATTTCCTCAGAAAGCTTGGTAGTGGCCTGAGGATTACTCAAGAATTCCGCAAGAATGAATCGAGCCTGCGCTTTCATTACATTGCCTCTTGCGATAATCTCATCCTCAGCTGCATTCATCGCCTGTTCATCAAACGTAAGTTCTCTTTCAATGCCCTCTTCCATATAGTGTTCCATTTGTGCAATGGCTGCATCGATTTCGCTAATTTTTTCATCGATCTCGATTTTCTCCAACTCGAGGCACTCTACTTTTCTTCGAATTTCATCATCGCTGACATAAGCAATGGCAAAACCCAACAGCGATGTAATTAAAGGGCTGATTGATAACAGAGTTACCACCGCCATACTTTTTCGCCGTTTTTCAGAAATCTCTTGTACATTTTCCGTACCGTTTTCAACCTTTTCCTCTGATACAGTATTTTCAAGAGTCATACTCTGATTTTCTTGTTCATACATATCGCTATATGCGAAGCGCAGATACACTGTCCCACCATAGACAAGAAGAAATCCTGCCACGAATACAGCAAACATTGTTAATCCGTGTTTCGTAGTCTTGTATATGGCTCCATGTAGAAATTTTGCGATAACAAGTGGAAGGATATTTAACACCACCGCAACACCAAATGCCATCACTATTGACATCAGTGCACTTTGTAAAAAACACTCTTCCATAATGGAGTATAGGACAGTTCCATCCATAGCAGAGAAAATCGGTACCAAAAGAAGATTGGCTTTTTCATTACTCCACCATGGCATTCCTGTTTTCTGAAATTTTTTTCTGGTTTCCTTTCTGTCTGGATATGTAATCATCTCGTTTAAAATCGCACAACCACCATGATTAGTCATTGTTCTCCTCCTCTTCAGATAAGCGGGTTCCTGACCATAGGATAAGTCTGTATTTCATAAGTGCTTTTTCATTTTCTTCTCTGTCTGCAATGCATAGTTCACGCTTAGACATCACTACACAGTAGTCCCCTTTATGCATTGCCATCAAATTCTCTGTTATCAATCGTTCATGATCACATCTCTGAACCCTGATAAACTTCAACGCTTCGACTATAGTCCTCTCTATAATGGCATCCATATAACTGCTATTAAACATATCGGGGTTTGCCGCTTTTAAGAATGCTTTGCATATCCCTTCAAATGTCTCCTCTAGCTCAGTTAACTTTGGTGACAATTGATAGTCTTTAGGAGCAAGCCCCATATTAGGTGCATACATAGGAATTTCTACAGCTGACGTATTCAGTTCATTCGGCTCATTAATACTTTTTTTAGAAAAAATCGGTCGATTAGTTTCCTTGGTTTTTCTTTTTCTCACTTTCATATTTACTTTTTACATCTCCTTTCATAAATTGAGTACACGGTCGATCATCGTGTGTAGCTTTTCCTTATTGGTAACATAGGCTTTCCTTCCAGGAGAATCTTGATATTTGATTTTGGGAAAATTCTCTAATTTATCTTTATCAGGGTTTTGGCATAAAACGCCGCTCCAATACCTACAGATTCTACTATTAAGCAATCTTTCAGCTCTTTCCTGATAGTGAACCAGCATTTCATCAACGATATCTGATTCTGTCCGAATTTTTGCCAGTCTCTTTAAAATTTCCTCTTTGCGTCGCTCTTCCAATGCATAATTTGCAGCTACAGCAGCTTTCTGTCTCTGCGCTTCCTCTCCGCATCCTTCAGGCAGTTCTCCTCCTTTATGTGACTCCATAAGTGAATATTCTACCAACAATGAATTAGCCTCTTGGATCATAGGTGCTAATTCGTTTGTCGTTTTCAAGAGCAGTTTTTCTATGTGTGCGTTATAGCTGTTCACCTTTGCATCAATGAAAGGAGTGGTATGTACTTCTCCATTACTACATACTTGGTTTTGTCTCGCATCTCGCTTTCCAACGCTCTTCTCAAATAGAGTCTTTATTCCCGGAATCCTAATAATTACCGGATCGAGGTAATAGTATTTTTTTCTTTTCATAAGCCGCCTCCTGTATATTTTCTTTCTTTATTATCATTTTTTTATTTCTTCCCCCATATTCGAATAACGGGAATGTTTTATAATTATAGCAATCCTATTATTTTATTTTTTCATCACTACATTTGCACTCTTTTGCACAATACTGGCACGGCTTTGCGATTTTCACTGTCACTTTACTATGCTACAATATGAAATGTGAATAACTGGTATTATTCACACGACGCAGGAAAGACTCCCCCTTTTAACTTTCCTGCGTTATTTTTATGCGGGAGGTGACAAACTTGAACATCAAAAAAATAATCAGATCCGAAAGGGGTGACGTATCCTACATCAGTACTTTTGTCTATATCCTGGTGGCAATGATTATGGTGGCATTTATCTTAAATGTGTTCCACATCATATCCGTAAAGCAGGAAATGGATCATATTTCTGACCAGCTGGTAAAGCAGATCCAGTTAAACGGAGGCACGAATGCTGATACCGGTGCCCTGTTTTCCTATCTGGCTGCACCCCTATCAGAAGTCGAGGGTCTAACCTATCAGGTAACCAGTTGCGGAAGTACCAACAGAATCCAGATAGGAACTCCCTTTTATGTGACAGTAACCGGAAGATGTTATCTGGGTGGCTTTTGGAAACTGAATCTGGTCCCGATTGACATAAAAGCAAATGGTGCCGGAGTCAGCGAACATTACTGGAAGTAGGTGAATCATGAAAAGCAGAATCAAAAATGAACGCGGGGATATGTCTTTTTTCTCCATCTTTCTTATCCTCGCCATCAATATGCTCCTGTCCTTCGTCCTGCTCTATGCATCCGTGCAGATCAACTGCATCAACATTCGTAATGCAGCCAAGATGGAGCTTAATAACGTGAGTGCCAGAATCTATGCAGATACCTTTCACTCCCAGCGGGAAGCCAACCTTACTTCCTATATGGCTGACATCAATTTAAGCACCGCCTATAAAAATGCCTTACGGGCCGGTTTTATAGAAGGCATGAAGTCAAGGGTGAAACTTACGAATGATGATTATGACGTAGAAAACATTGATCTGACGTTTCACCAGTACTCCGAAAAAATCGAATACGTAGCCTCTTTTGACATTACATATCAGATTCGGATGTTTGGAACATCCTTTCCTCCGATCCGAAGGCACGCAGAGCTTACGGGGTCCCACAATACAAAATTTTGATTACCTGTAAGATTTGTACCCTGACTTACGTATATATAATTAAAGACCAAGAAAGGAGCAGCCTATGAAAAAGAAGAATATTGATAAAAAAGTCGCACTTTCCATTGGGGGATTAAGTGTGTTATGTCTGGGACTTCTTTTCGGAGCCTGGTATTTAAGCCATGAACCGGAGGAGTCCTTCACTCCTGCCGCTCAGGAGGTGGAAACCCTGGCAGAAACCTGGGATGATAAATTAGATTCTGGTATTCCGGAAGCATCCATCAAAGAGGAATCTCTTTATACCGGTGAAGTCTCCGATAACACGCAGACTGTAATCTCTGAAGATGAAAACGGATCTAACGTAGATCTATCCGGAAGTGTGACAAAAGAGGAAGCCCAGGAGACAAAACCTACCGAGAAACCGGAGCCCATTGGGGATACCACAAATAAGGGCGAAGTTCCTTCCTATCCGGAAGAGGTTCCTGTAACGGCACCAGAAGTGCAGGCTCCTGCTGACAATTCAGAGAGTTCCCATCCCGGACAAGTCTATGATCCGGTATTTGGTTGGATTGATACCGGTAATACTACTTATGATGTGGTTGACAGTGATGGAGACATCAACAAGCAGATCGGCACTATGGGAGAATAACAAAACAACTAAGACATGGTAATCACGCCATGTCTTTTTTATTGCAAAGGAGATCTTATGAGAGCAATCAGGAAATACTTTTTTCCACTGCTTCTATCCCTAACCATATTTTTATCCACAGGCATTTCTACTTATGCTATGGGTGATGGAAATATTGATGGAGGCGGTGGATCTTTTGGTACAGGATCCGAACTAAACGTCTGGCGAAATAACCAGGATGGTGTTCGGGTTACAGTCGTTACCACGGGAGGCAGCGTTGTTGCTACTCCCATTGATTTATCAAACTGCAACATTTCCTCCACGGTGTTAAACTTTGGGAAAGTGTCCAAACTGCAATATACTGCAGGCTCATCGCTTTCCATGAATGCCTCCTACACCTACTCAAAACCAGCCGTCGCTCTACCTAGAATCATCAGCGGATCCGTGAACAAAGCCAGCATTGCAGCCATAAAACGCTACTTCTGTTCAGAGTATGCTGCTAAATTTATCGCATCCAAAACCGGCATTCCTTTTGAGAATCTGATTAATGGGGATTACAAATTGGTGATCGAACCCATTGCCTACTTCACGCACAATGGAAAAAACTATGCCATGACAGCAACGGAGGCTGCCCTTTACAACAAGTTATCCGGAGGTGCATTAAGAAGGGTGCTTCCCTCCCTGACGCACCAGAACCTGCCACTCGCGTTGTTTTTAGAAAAATCTGATCTCGGATACCCTGCATGGACTGGAAGCACCTCTGGAAAAGTGTCGGATGATGCCATTATCTCTTCCCTGGGCATCGGCATTGTAAGTTACAAAGATGTGCCTTCCGAAGAGCTGGAAGCCCCTGATTATACGTACCGTGTGGATACAGATGTTATTTCCAGCATTATGTTAACCAGTGCCACCGAAGTAAACCCGAAAAATCCGGCGAAAGCAACCTTTTACATTAATGGCGGCACTTATACCGTATCCAATATCGTTATGCCTTCAGGGGAGACGGAAAGATCTTCTATAAGAGGAAACTCCCGGACGACAGTATGGACATTGCGATTCTGCTGCTGATCCCGCTTCCGATATGTGCGGCATAAATATGGGTGCGGATCAGCTGGTCAGATAGCACCTTATAGATCTCCAGGGCATCATTGCTGCTTAAACCTTCAAACCGCTCATCCGCTGCAATCCTGTCCTCTGTCTCGATCAGATTGAAAAAAATATTGGTCATTAAATCATTGATGATCTGTGTTCTCAATTGCTACCTCCTGTGGTCCTCGCCCACTGACTTTATGGATGCTGTCGCTCCCTCTTCATACAGCATGAAATGCATCCTCTTACAGTTCTTCTGCGTGCCAAGTACCTTTTGATCTTCCGATGGAACTGACAACTTAATCATAGCAGTTGAACATTAATGCAAACAAAACATAAAAGTCTTAAAAACATCTATCGCTCTACACTATATCTTATCTGAATTTTTTGCAAAAAGCTTTTCCATAATTTATATAAAATTTACGTTAATATTCTTTTTGTACTTACAAATCACTTTGAAATCTGCCATTTTCTGGTGAATCTTGGTAATTATTAACAATTATAATAATAATTCTCATTATCATATTCTACATCCCGGTCTATATCATTTCCGGTCGAAACAAGTTATACTATAAGTGTCAAAATAAATATTTTTTATTAGGCAAAGGAGAAAAGCTATGGAAATTAAATTTTATTTTTGTGATCATTGTAAAAATGTTGCTATAAAGGTTGTAGATCATAAGGTTCCCCTGTTCTGCTGCGGGGAAAAGATGACCGAACTGGTACCCGGCACCGTGGATGCCGCAGTGGAGAAGCATCTTCCCGAATATACGGTAAAAAACGGGATTGTCTCCGTACATGTCGGCTCCGTGGAGCATCCGATGACCCCGGAGCACTATATCTCCCTGATCGCCGTGCAGACAGACCGCGGTGTGCAGTATAAGAATCTGACCCCGGATATGGCTCCGAGAGCAGAATTTGCCCTCTGCGAAGGGGAAACTGTGGAAGCCGTGTATGCTTATTGTAACCTCCACGGTCTATGGGAAGCGTGAGCCTATGAATACTAACAACGTAGAAAACTACAACGAACGTTATTCTCCGGAAAGAGAGACCTATGTGATCAAAAAGGATGGGAGTCTTGAGGCATTTCATGTCCAGAAGGTGATCGATGCTATCGGAAAAAGTGCTTATCGCGCACTTACGAAGTTCACTCCGGAAGAAAAGGAACAGATCTGTGAATGCGTCATTTCTCATATAGATGCTCTGGAATCCACACAGGTACCCATCTCTGTCATGCACAATATCGTGGAAAATGCCCTCGAGCAGGTACGTCCCATCGTAGCCAAAAGCTACCGCGATTATAGGAACTATAAGCAGGACTTTGTCCGGATGCTGGACGATGTCTACAAAAAAAGCCAGGCGATCATGTATGTGGGCGATAAGGAAAATTCCAATGCAGATTCCGCACTGGTCTCCACAAAGCGCAGCCTGATCTTTAATCAGTTAAACAAAGAGCTTTACCAGAAGTTCTTCCTGACGACAGAAGAGATCCAGGCATGCAGGGACGGGTATATCTACATCCATGATATGTCTGCCAGAAGGGATACCATGAACTGCTGTCTGTTCGATGTGGCGCATGTGCTCTCCGGCGGCTTCGAGATGGGGAATATCTGGTACAATGAGCCGAAGACTCTGGATGTTGCATTCGATGTCATCGGGGATATCGTTTTAAGTGCTGCCAGCCAGCAGTACGGCGGCTTTACTGTCCCCAGTGTGGATCTGATCTTAGAGCCTTATGCCGAGAAATCCTACCGCAGAGCCCTGGCTAAGTATGAGCGGCTGGGTGTCGCTGCAGATCTTGCCGAAAAAGAAGCTCTTGCGGATGTGAAGAAGGAGTTCGAGCAGGGCTTCCAGGGCTGGGAATATAAATTCAACACCGTGGCAAGCAGCCGTGGGGACTATCCTTTCATTACCGTGACAGCCGGAACCGGCACCGGACAGTTTGCCAGAATGGCTTCCGTTGCCATGCTGGAAGTCCGAAGGGGCGGCCAGGGAAAAACCGGACATAAGAAGCCGGTGCTGTTTCCGAAGATCGTATTTTTATACGATGAGAACCTCCATGGCCCCGGTAAACCTTTAGAAGACGTGTTTGAAGCAGGTGTTGCATGTTCTGCCAAGACCATGTATCCCGACTGGCTGAGCCTGACCGGAAAGGGCTATGTCGCAAGTATGTACAAGAAATACGGTAAGATCATCTCCCCCATGGGCTGCAGAGCATTTCTGTCTCCCTGGTACGAACAAGGCGGTATGCACCCGGCGTTTGATGGAGACGAACCGGTATTTGTGGGACGCTTCAACATTGGCGTGGTATCCCTGCATCTGCCGATGATACTGGCAAAAGCAAGAAAAGAGAGCAGAGACTTCTACGAAGTACTGGATTACTATCTGGAGCTGATCCGTAGGCTCCATATCCGGACGTATGCTTATTTAGGGGAGATGCGTGCATCCACGAATCCTTTAGCATATTGTGAGGGTGGATTTTACGGTGGACATCTGAAGCTTACGGACAAAATAAAGCCCGTCCTGAAGACAGCAACTGCCAGCTTCGGGATCACTGCTCTGAATGAGCTGCAGATGCTCTACAATGGGAAATCACTTGTGGAAGACGGTGCTTTTGCACTGGAGGTCATGGAACATATCAACAAGCGCGTGGATGAGTTCAAGGAAGAAGATGGCAATCTCTATGCCATCTATGGAACACCTGCTGAGAACCTCTGCGGACTGCAGATTAGACAGTTTAGAGAGCAGTACGGTATCATCGAAGGCGTATCTGACAGACCTTATGTCAGCAACAGCTTCCACTGCCATGTCTCCGAGGACATCACTCCGATCCAGAAGCAGGATCTGGAGAACCGTTTCTGGAACTTAAGTAACGGCGGCAAGATCCAGTATGTGAAATATCCGATTGGCTATAACACGCTGGCGATCAAATCCTTAATCCGCCGCGCCATGGATATGGGCTTCTATGAGGGGGTAAATCTCTCACTGTCCTACTGTGATGACTGCGGACACGAGGAGCTGCAGATGGATGTGTGTCCGAAATGCGGCAGCAAGAATCTGACCAAGATCGACCGGATGAATGGATATCTGTCCTATTCCAGAGTGCATGGTGATACCAGACTGAATGCTGCGAAGATGGCAGAGATTGCCGACAGAAAAAGTATGTAAATAAAAGATATCTTGAAGGAAAAATTGCAATCAGATAGGAAAAAGGATAGCGCTTCCCGCCATGCGGTTACGCTATCCTTTTTCTATTCCTAAATATTTCCATCTGTTTGTGGTTCTAAAATAACCTTCTATCAATAAAAACATAAAAATCGGGAAAGCTATTCTTCCTAATACGTCAAAAATATCACTTATCACAAGCAATATTCCTCCATTTAAATTAGGATAAATCAAAGCCTTATTGACATGATCTATGAGCATAGACGTAAAGGCGATATACTTTAATTGTGCTCCGGATAATATTTTTCGTCTGTTCATTTTCGTTCAAATACATATTCCGATTCAGATGACAAATCTCTTCTGAAAGTATATCCAAGGCTGTCAAATTTTCGTATCTCTTCAGGATTCTCAATTTCTCTTTCTGCCATGAACCGGACCATCTCCCCTCGGGCCATTTTGGCATATGTCCCTTTCGTTACCAGTTTATTTCCCGATAACTCACAAAAGGAGACCGTAATATAGGTATCCTTAGGTGTCAGATACTTTTCTATGCATTTTGAGTATTCTTTTGATGCCAGATTAATGATAACCCTGCTGTCATCAATCACTGAACGATATAATCTCTCCCCCCAGTAATCATACAGATTTTTTGCATCTCCTATCCCGACCTTTGCCTGCATTTCTAACCGGTACGGTGTCACCCCATCCATTGGTTCCAAAACCCCATAAAACGCAGACAGGATTCTCAAGTGCTTTTGTACATATGCAAGCTGTCTATCCTCAAACACAGCTGGTGCCATATACTGAAATGCGATTCCTTCATAGGATAATACTGCCGGAGTAAGTCCACGGTACAGATCCATAGTTTCCAGTGTGTGAAAGTTCTGTTCGGCAATCTTATCGTTACATTTCCAGACTGCTTTCAGCTCTTCTTTGGATTTGCTTTTCATCCAGTTTAATACTTCTGCTGTCTTATCAATATAGACAGGCAGTTCAACCGGTGCTAAGTTATCGGTATCTACTATCATCTTTTTTGCAGGTGATAAAATAATCTTCATTATGCCAATTCCTTAAGCATATTTTCAGGATCATCTGCCGCCTTGACTTTATCATTTGCCTTTATAATGATTCCCTGCTCATCAATAAGATAAGTAGTTCTTACCACGCCCATAGATATTTTTCCATAGTTTTTCTTTTCTTTCCAGACATCATAGGCTTCAATAACCTTACGTTCCGGATCAGCTAAAAGTGTAAATGCCAGACCATATTTTTCTTCAAATCTCTTATGAGAAGCCACGGAATCTTTACTGACTCCAAGAATGACCGCACCCTTTTCCGCAAACTGCGGATATCTCTCTGAAAAACCGCATGCCTGTTTCGTACATCCGGGTGTGTTATCCTTTGGATAAAAATATAAAATCACTTTTTTGCCTGCATAATCACTTAATTTATGCATTACGCCGTCCTGATCCGGCAATTCAAAATCGGGTGCTTTTATTCCTAACTCTAACATTTACTATTCCTCCGCTTTTGTATTTTCCACCTGTTTTCTTGTTCTTTTATTACCTGAAATCATTTTATGACCAGAATAGACTGCCATAGTCATGCATATCAGAGAGCCAAATGCAAAGTATTTGTGTGCTGCTTTTAACCCTTTATATCCTGTATAAAAAGTTCCAACCATTGTAACTATTGCTCCGATTGACCAATATTTATGTGCTTTCATTTTATACCTCCAAATTGATTAAGCTGTTTCCAAAATAAATATCTCTGGATCATTAACAATATTATACATTCCATCCATTACTTTCGACAAGCAGAGAAAAAATAATCAATCCAAATACAAAAGGATGTATCCCGATAATTCTGGCATTACCTTGACGCATCCTTTCGTGTTGTATTTTTTTATTCTTCTTAATGACAGCTATGGCTTCCGCATCCATGCTCACCACACGTATGTCCTTCCCCATGGTTGTGCTCATGGTTAGAACACTTCACATCCGGATTATAATCAAGCGTATCATTGATAAAAGCTTCTACTGCTTTATCCGCATCTCCTGAAACTCCGCCCAAAAGCTTAATGCCCGCTGCCGCTAACGCAGTCTGAGCACCTCCTCCGATTCCGCCGCAGATCAAAACATCGGCATTTAATGCATTAAGAACTCCTGCCAATGCACCATGTCCACTTCCATTCGTATCTACTACTTCTGAATGTAGCACTTTTCCTTCCTCTACATCGTAAATCTTAAATGTCTCTGTGTGTCCAAAGTGTTGGAAAATCTGTCCATTTTCATATGTTACTGCTATTCTCATGATACCTTCTCCTTTTTTTACTGCATATTTTTGATAAATCTCATGTTTGTAACATCCTCCAAAGCTGCAGTCGCTGCTCTGACCGTCACAGATTATGAAATACCCACCCTCAATTCTAAGCGGATGTCCATCAATGAGAGCATCTGCTATTTTCTTTCTGGCAATCTCGTAAATCCGTTGGACCGTCGTTCTTGCGATCTGCATAGATTCTGCACACTGCTCCTGACTGTAACCTTTCTTGTCCAAAAGACGGATTGTCTCGTACTCATCTACCGTCAGAACAATGGGCATTTTTTTCTCAGTATCATCTGCCGGAAGAAATTCTAAAACATTTGGGAAATGGCAGACTTTTCTACATTTTACTGGTCTCGGCATGAAATTGCTCCTTTCTCGCTTTTCTTATATAATAGTCCTATAAAGGGCATATGTCAATTATTCGATTGACGCATCTTAAAAAAGCAAGTATACTATGTTCATAAAGGAGATAACTATTATGAGCTTCGAAAATTATTTTCCACTATGGAATGACTTAAATACAGCACAGAAAAAACTAATTTCAGACAATTTGATCACACAGCATGTGAAAAAAGGAACAATCATTCACAACGGGAATATGGATTGTACCGGATTATTACTGGTTAAATCCGGGCAGCTTCGAACTTACATACTTTCAGATGAAGGACGGGAGATTACACTTTACCGTCTGTTCGATATGGATATGTGTCTTTTATCCGCTTCATGTATCATGCGGTCTATTCAATTTGAAGTAACCATTGAAGCAGAAAAAGATACGGATCTTTGGATCATCCCTGCTGAAATCTATAAGGGCATCATGAAAGAATCTGCTCCTGTCGCAAACTATACCAATGAGTTAATGGCTACCCGTTTTTCTGATGTCATGTGGCTGATTGAACAGATTATGTGGAAGAGTTTGGATAAGCGTGTTGCTTCATTTCTTTTAGAAGAGGCCTCTATCGAAGGAACAAACGAGCTGAAAATCACTCATGAGACGATTGCTAATCATCTTGGTTCCCACAGGGAAGTTATCACTCGAATGCTTCGATACTTTCAAGGCGAGGGTCTCGTCAAACTCTCCCGCGGCAAAATCACAATCCTTGATCCAAAAAGACTGGAAACACTCCAAAGGTCATAAAACTGTTTTTCTATAACATATAAAGAAGAATCCTCCATTTATCAGAATATGAAAGTCATTCTAATAAATGGGGGATCTTTTTATGCTATAAGAAAATTATAAAAATATCGTGATTATTTTTTAATAATCCATACCACATGCATATGCCCTTTCAATCAGCGCACGGTCATTGACCACTGCATCATAGAAGCGAAATCCGCCAGAGAAATTATACGTTTCATAGCCGTTTCCTTCCAGAATACGGCTCGCAATATAACTGCGCAGACCACTCTGGCATATCAGATACACAGGCTTTCCTTTCTCAATTTCACTAATTCGTTCTCTCAGTTCATCTACAGGTATGTTTTTGAATCCATCAATATGCCCCCTGCTGAATTCACATACAGTTCTCACATCTATCAACACCACATCTTTATCTTTAGAAATCTTGTCCATATCTTCCAAATGCCATTGCTTTAATGTCCCTTTTGCAATATTGTCTATCATAAATCCAGCCATGTTTACCGGATCCTTGGCAGAAGAATAAGGTGGCGCATATGCCAGATCCAGATCTTTCAACTGGGTTGCATTCAGCCCCGCATGAATTGCTGTTGCCAGCACATCAATACGTTTATCAACTCCTTCATATCCGATAATCTGAGCGCCAAGCAAACGATAGCTCTCTTTTTCAAAAACCACCTTCATGGTCATCACTTTTCCACCAGGATAGTAACCGGCATGACTCATAGGAGAAAGAATTACTGTATCTACCTCTAATCCTGACTTTTTGGCATTGGTTTCATTGATACCTGTAGTGGCTGCTGTCATATCAAACACTTTTATAACGGAGCTTCCCTGACTGCCCAGGTAACGACTATCACCGCCACAAATATTATCAGCGATGATTCTGCCCTGTTTATTGGCTGGTCCTGCCAAAGAAATCAGCGCATCATTACCCGTAACATAATGTTTTACCTGAACTGCATCACCTGCAGCATAAATATCCGGTACAGAGGTTTCCATTCTGTCATTCACTACAATACTTTCCTTGATGCCAAGTTCCAGACCGGCTTCTTTTGCTAATACTGTGTCTGGTGTGACTCCGATTGCCAGAACTACCATATCAGCCTGAAGGGATGGATTATCTTTCAACAGAACCTCCACTCCGTCGTCTTTTTCTTTAAATCCTTCTACTGTATAGCCCAGTACCAGTTTTATCCCATGCTTTCTCATTTCATTATGGATCATGGATGCCATATCCGGGTCAAAAGGGTTCATCAGCTGCTTAGGCAGCTGGGCAATCGTAACATCCATGCCAAGCTCCCTCAAATTTTCCGCCAGTTCCAGACCAATAAAACCGCCACCTGCCAATACAGCCGATTTTGGATGATTCTTATTTATATATTCCTTTATCCGAAAAGTGTCTTCTACAGTACGAAGTGTAAAAAGTTTATCAATACCTACTCCGGGAAATCTCGGCTGTGTAGGCTTTGCACCTGGAGAGAGGATTAGCTTATCATAGTTTTCTTCAAATATTTCACCGTTTTCTAAATTCTTCACTGAAACAGTTTTACTTTCGGGATGTATTGAGATAACTTCATGATGAATTTTCATGTTAATACGGAAGCGTTTAAAAAAACTCTCTGGTGTCTGTAGTGTAAGTTCTTCCGGATCTGTAATCACGTCTCCAATATAATATGGAAGCCCACAATTCGCATAGGATATGTATCCGGATCTTTCATACACAGTAATTACTGCATGTTCATCCAGTCTGCGTATTCTTGCTGCGGCTGTAGCTCCTCCCGCTACACCTCCTACGATTATTACCTTCATCTTATTTTTCCACCTTTCCTGAGTAAGCTGCAATACCACCGATATTATTTACTTTAGAATATCCCATTCGTTGCAACATCCCAGTTGCCTGACGGCTCCGAGAACCGGAATAACAGTATACAAACAGAGGGATATCCTTATTCTTCGCTACAGAAACAATATTGTCTAGTTGCTGCAACGGCACATTTTTACTTTCTGGTATATGTCCTTCCTGATATTCCTGCGGAGTACGGACATCCAACAGAACTGCACCAGCAGTCCTTTTATATTCTTCTATGCCTTGATTAATATTCGACTGTTTAAAGAAATCAAAAAATCCCATTAGCACACCTCCCTAAAGCATTTCTAATATCGCTTTCTTAGGTCTCGCCCCTGAAACCTGCTGTACAATCTTCCCATTCTTCATAACCACTAAAGTCGGAATGCTCATAATATTGAACTTATTTGCCAGTTCAGGCTCTTCATCTACATTAATCTTTCCAACTTTAATATCCCTACGATCATCTGCAATCTCCTCTACAATAGGTACTACCATACGGCAAGGCGCACACCAAGATGCCCAAAAATCTAAAAGAACGGTTTTATCGGAATTCAGTACTTCGTTCTCAAAATTATTTTTATTGATATTAATAGCAGACATTTTACAGTCCTCCTTATCTTTTTCTTTTTGTAGCTTTATTATAGTCTTAATTTCATTTATTTTCCGTGATTACATCACCATACCACATTAAATTAACTTCTTGCCATACCATCTACACTTAATATAACACCTGTAATGTAACTAGTCTCATCTGAAGCAGGAAACACATACGCATTGGCAATATCTTCTGGCTGTCCAAGACGACGCAATGGAATTCTTTCAATCATAGGTTCGATAACTTCTTTTGGCACAGCTTAACTTTCATAAGACAGTAGAGAACCACTGTATGATCCGGGATGAATATCGGGAATACGTAAAAAGGAATAAACAATGAATGTAAAATAAGGGCAGATTCTTCTTTCTGCCCTTATCGTAGTCTTTCCGATATTCCTAATTCTGATTCTGAAAAGCACTGAGGGATGCCATGATACCCTGCATCGCAGATTCGTCGAAGCCTATTAAAGAATCTTCTTCTGTGATCTGCTCCTTCGGCTCTGCTTCCAGCGATAAGGAAGCTGTTTCCGGTTGCACCGCAGGTATCTTCCCGTCAGCCCCCTGCTCACGCATGATCTGTAACACAATGCTTTTGATTGTTTCATAATCATAGGACACTGCACCACCTGTCTGCGGTACTTCTCCCTTCTCTTCCAGTGTCCTGTAAGTAAGAACCGCTTTTACAATGTACTGTGCCTTTTCCCGTTCTAGGGAATTAAGGAACTCTGCAACCTGGATATGTTCGGGGTTATTCTTACGGAATCCTATCGTCATCACATACGGATTTTTCTTTTCTGCAGCCATGGCAATCACCTGCCACTCTTTTTCTGTACCTGGTACAAAATTTCATATCCTTTTGCATTTGCACAGATATCCTCTACAAAAACACATTTTCCGATCTTGTCCGTATTCTCTAAGTATTCCCTGAGTAATTTCGCTCCACCGCCGATGAACACAATGCATCCGGTTTTTAAGTCAATTCCTCTCTCCCTGAGTGCCCCTAGGAAATCATCGACATACTGCTTGGTCATCTGCTTTACCAGTCTGATTACGCTGTCGCTGTAATCACTGTTTTTGCCAAGAATAATCGTATCAATGTCCGTATCTTCTAGGAGCATATCGAAATCGGAGCTTACACGGGAGATAATCCGGTTATACAACGTAATGACACCTTTTTCCAGGGAATCGCATACTGACAGATCCGGTCTGCCCTCCCGAAGCAGCAAATAATCTAAAGTGAATCCACCGATGTCCACGGTTACCACACGGTTATATGCTGCGATCTGCGGATAGATTGTCATTGCTGCAGCATAGTCCTGGGGAAAAACGGCTGCTTTCGTAATCTGCACCAGGTATTCCCTTTTGTTAAAGGTAAACCGCTGTACACCCGGTCTTACAAAATACTGGCCAAACTTCTCAAAAAGAGCGCCATAATGCTTCGGAGGCAGTCCCACCGGAAGTTCTACCTGGTAAATGGTATCCTTCTGGGGCTGTGTGCGCCTCTCCAGTTCTTTACCGATGCCAAACAGGGTAAGAATGAAAAATCTATCGTCCAGGGTCTTGTCCCTCATATAAGGGATACGCTCTCCGGTAAGGGAATAGTATTTCCCATTGTACTGCAGGTACTCTCCGAGCACCGGTTTTAAGTCGCTCTCCACAAGACCGGAAGTAAATACTTCTTCAGCAGTTTTCATGTTGCGGTTGCCATGATCCAGGGGGATCGTAATTTTCTGATATGTCATAATATCATCACTCCTTTACGTATTCTATAATTATATATACGCATTGTGGAGGCTACATCTTACAACCTATTTAATTATTTTCCATATATCTTGCCTATTACTAATGAAAATGCCATTATATATATGCCATTTATTTTTATTACGCAATTTTCTGTCTGATGTTCAATGATTGAAATTTATGGAGAAATGAGTATATATGTTACAACCAACGTTACTAAATCAAATAAGCAATATCTACTATATAGCAGATAGCGTCTGACGGTCTGCGTATTCTGGCGGTGCATGGGACGGCAGAAGAATGTCAGAGCAGATCACGCCGCCCTTTTTGGTGTAGTCGCTATATTCGCCGTAATACTCGCTATACAATCGCTCCCCGGCACGGTAGGCGGCAGAAGCAATAGCGGACTGTCCTGCGCTTCGCTTAGTCTGCGTGATGCTCAGACGAAATAGTGCCATCGGCTTTCAACTCCTTTTCTCTGTTTGCTTGGCTGATGTGGGTAATCGCCATGTGACGGACGGCTCGCTGGACTTCGGACAGGGAAAAGATGTGTTCCATCAGCTCTGTCATTTCGGTGCGTGTGAGATCTTTGACCTCCGGGGCAAGGCTCTCAATCGTTCCGCCCAGATTGCAAAGGCGGTGGGTGTGCTTGGTGCGTTCACCTTTCTCCAGATACTTCTTTCTGTTCTCCAGAGGCTCCAGCTTGTGCTGTTCCTGTGCAAGCTGCGTCTCGGCTCGTTCCTTTTCGGCTCGAAGCTGTTCAAGGGTTTTCGGTTTTGTCATTGTAATTGACCTCTTTTTTTGATTTTGCGGATAAAAAAAGACCGTCAACTTTTCGCATAGTGCGACCAGTCAACGGTCTGATTTTCAGTATTAAATTGTATCACTTATGATAGAAATTTAGTTAATACCTGTTCATTTTTTACTCATATAATGCTGGCAATTCATCTTCCGATGCAGTTGTTACTTCGTAGTCGTAATTCCCCCAGAATGCTCCTATATCGGCTGAAGTAAAGAAATCTTGTTCCATGCCTGTTGTGATGACTCTTCCAGCTTTTACAGCGACCTCCGAATAGATAACCTCATAAGATGTACCATCAGAAAGATTAAATCGGAAACTGGTCACTGAGCCACCAGCAATAGGTTCAGTTGTTTTATCTTTCAGAGAAACACTTTCAAAAGTCTGATAAATTTCTTCAATATCTTCTGATTTGGTAATCACTTTTTTCTCCGCATCCGCAGGAATAATGAAGCGGAACATTTCCACATTTTCGATACTGGACAATTCAAAAGGAAAGTCGATATTTTTTTCTTCATTGCAAGCAGTTAGTGTGAAACAGAGCATAACTGCCATAACCAGTATAAACATTTTTTTCATGTAAATCACCCCCTTTCTTGCTCACCATTTGGCTGATAGATATTGATGCAATTTATAAACCTTGCTGGCGGCGAACAGCATTTCATGCTGTTTGCGGACGGCAAGTCCACAAGGGATAGCCGCATAAGCGACGCAAGGGAGTGTAGCTCCCTTGACGGAACGAAGTGACGAAACATTCTCGGTCGGGCAGTTTTCTTCTGTTGACCGGGAATGAAGCTCCGCAGGACGCACATACTCCCGATAGAGAGTATAGAAGTGCGCCCTTTAGTTCCTAAAGGGATTTGCTCCGGCTTAATTTCTCGACAAACTGCAATTAGTCATTTCAGTAAGTATTTTCCGAGTTCTATCTGAATCAAATATAGGACAAGGATATGTGCTGGATAAAAAACATAGAAGAAGTATTTTAGCTTCAGTTTACCACGCTTTCCGTTGTATAGCAGAATAAGCAAGCAGGCAAGAAGCGTACATAAAGGCGGTTGATTCCCCGTTGTCCCCATGTAAGCCAAAAGGAACAGCAACACTTGATAGATTCGGTGATTACGGCAAATATAAAATGCTGATATGAATAAGATCCCCTGCATACCGTAGTCACAATGGATTCCTTCCGCAATGCCGGAAAAAAGCACTACACTGAGAACTTGCAGGACTGCTGATTTTATTCTATCCACCGGTAGGTCTGATTTACACGAAAATCTTTCAAGGCATACCAATGTCAATAAGCCTAAAAACAAGGTGAAAAATACATTTTGATACTTCAAGTAAAACGGAAATGTATCTTCCATTCGTGAATACGCACTAAAGAAACCTATGTCAAATGGAACTTCCGAAATAAGGGCAAATGCAAGCATCAACCCAATATAGCGTTTTTTACTTCTTGTGTGTTGGAATCCTTCTGCCAGCAAAAAACAGAATAGCGGAAAAGCAATCGTCCCAATGCTTTGCAAATCAAACCGTATGAAATAATCTATCTCTCGGAATCTCTCCCACGACATTTGCCCGTTATCTGCCATAGCTCCCCAGTAGTTTGATAGCAGCCATTGCAGCACAATTTTACATAGATGGTCAATAAGCATTGTCAGTACAGCAATAACCTTTAGCGAATTTCCTGAGAGAAATTGAATGCGATTTATTTTCCTATCAAGGCTCATAAAGCAACCTCCTACCAACTTCCAATTCTACGATTTTTCGCATTCAAATTATACCATAAAACTCGTGAACAATTCTATCGCAACTTTGGAATATATGAGAAAAGTCCGAACAGTTTTCTGCCCGGACTTCCTCGCTCAATCATAAATCAATTCCGCTTTCACAATCTCCTCTGCCTGT
This sequence comes from Simiaoa sunii, assembly GCF_014337175.1. GTDB lineage: Bacteria > Bacillota > Clostridia > Lachnospirales > Lachnospiraceae > Acetatifactor > Acetatifactor intestinalis. Next base: position 3,215,622 of record NZ_CP060633.1, read on the forward strand.
GCCTTGCAAGCGTTCATCTGCCGCACCCATTCCATTTGGTTTTCGGCTTTCAGCCTTTCGGTCACGCCGTACTGCTTTGCCAGCTCTGGCACGATCAGTTCCATGCGGCTTCGTGCCGCTTCGTCAATCTCGGCGCAATGCTCAAAGAGCTTGTCGAATAGCGCCAGCTCATTGAACAGTATCGGACGGTGCATTTTCAGCTACGCCTTACCTGAAGTAAATAACCTACCCAATGATGAGACAATAGCTGCCATGAAAGAAGTAGACGAAATGCGTAAGCATCCTGAACAATATCCATCCTTCACTTCCGTTGATAGGATGTTTGACGTGCTCTTTAAAAGTGAAGATTCTGACGAAGTTCACTCCGCAGGATAATTTTAATAATACCCATAAAAAAAGAGCCTATCATGTGCCTAGTGCCTCTGATGCATCAGATCCTTTGGCTAACGTCCGAAACGTCCATGAAAATAGCTCTTTTTTCTAACTTTGAGTGCCACAGGGTTCCTGCATGGGTCCGTTACCCACCGCAACCAATTACCTGTTGTGCACGTGACAGGAATTACACTTGATATAAATATACCCTACTTTACTTACTGTGTAAATATACCGTAAGTATAATTCGCCTGTCACATTTCCTTTTTTCTGTACCATGGATTTGCTTTACGTGCATACAATTTCGCTCCGTACTTCGTATAATCCGCATCCACATTTTTCTATCAGATATTTCTCACCATTTTCATCCTGCCCACTTCCTTTCCAACACAAAAGGGATAGCGCAGATATCTAATGGACCTGCTCTATCCCTATCCTTCTAAAACCACTGGTTACTGCTGTAACTGTTCGATAACCCGTTCTCTCTCTTCTCCCTGAATTTTCAAAGCATTCAAGGATTGTTCCAGTGAAAATCCTGTGCTTTCCATAAGACTTTTCACATCTTCAGTTCTCTTTTTTAATGCATATTCCTTTGCATATTCCTGTACTGCTTCACACATGGAATCACGTCCTTCCTCTACTTCTTTGAAATGTTTTACGCCCTGTGACAGTTCCTTATAATGCATATTGTCGGGGTCTACCTGATGGAAATCGCTCATGAGCTGACCGATCTCGTCATCCCCCTTATAGTTCCCGTTTACATATACGATATGTGATCCGTCCTCGAAGATTTCCCCGGTCTCTCTTATATATCGGTCGATATGGTATACCGGTAACCCTTTTTTGAACTTGTCGTGCTTGTAAATAAAGATCACATAGGAATCCTTCAGTTTTTTGAACGGCTGGCCTTCCTTCAGCATTTTGGAATCCAGCACACTACTGTGGTATCTTGCCCTGCGGATATGGGCGCCTTCGGAATTTCCCTGCACCTCAATGTCCATTTCCTGTCCATTTTCATCCATTGCATATACATCCAGGGTAATGTTGCGTCCACCGACTTCGGCATTTCTGACCTCTTCCTGCCCGTTTACACGAATGACTGTGATCTTTCTTCCGAGAATGATCCTGAGGATCAGTTCGGTTGCTTCAATATTTTTATCAAACACCCGGCTCATCAGGTCATCATCAAACAGTGTCAGTCCATCAATCAGTCTGTTTACCTTTTCATAGTCCTGCATTACTTTACTGCTTTTGTTTTCTGCCATTATAAATCCTCTTTCTGACCTTATCTTATCATGCAAAAAAAAGCGATGCAATGAAATTTCTCTGAAATTATAAAAAACTGAATATTTTATGTGGGTTTCAGCGATATACAGGTCTGTTATGCGTAAGTTTTTCTGGACAAGAAAAAACCCCAGAAACATAACATTTCTGAGGCCCTCTAGGAGAGGCGCAGACCGGATTTGAACCGGTGGATACTGGTGTTGCAGACCATTGCCTTACCACTTGGCTACTGCGCCATATTTAATTAAATGACTCCAACGGGAATCGAACCCGTGTTACCGCCGTGAAAGGGCGATGTCTTAACCGCTTGACCATGGAGCCGCGTGTTATCGCCGCTTGGCGTATCTAATGTATCTGATAAAAAAACTCCCCGAGTAGGGCTCGAACCTACAACAACTCGGTTAACAGCCGAGTGCTCTACCATTGAGCTATCGAGGAAAATATCCTGCTTTATAAGCGATTTAAGAGAATGCAGCGCATTCTCAAAAAGTTACAAAGCTAAATGTGAAGAAATTATTTATTCCTTCAAAACCGAACACTGAAATCTAATCCTTATATCTTAACTTCCATCCTGCTTTCCTATCCAAAACCTTTGGTCAAGCCCTCGACCGATTAGTAAATGTCAGCTGAACACATTGCTGTGCTTACACCTCATTCCTATCTACCTCGTAGTCTTCAAGGGGTCTTACTCATTTCTGAGGGATATCTCATCTTGAGGGGGGCTTCACGCTTAGATGCCTTCAGCGTTTATCCCTGCCGGACTTGGCTACTCTGCCATGGCTCTGATAGCCAACAGATACACCAGTGGTCCGTCCATCCCGGTCCTCTCGTACTAAGGACAGCTCCTCTCAAATATCCTCCGCCTGCGCCGGATAGGGACCGAACTGTCTCACGACGTTCTGAACCCAGCTCGCGTACCGCTTTAATGGGCGAACAGCCCAACCCTTGGGACCTGCTACAGCCCCAGGATGCGATGAGCCGACATCGAGGTGCCAAACCACTCCGTCGATGTGAACTCTTGGGAGTGATAAGCCTGTTATCCCCAGGGTAGCTTTTATCCGTTGAGCGATGGCAATCCCACTTTATACCACCGGATCACTAAGTCCTACTTTCGTACCTGTTCCACCCGTCGGTGTCACAGTCAAGCTCCCTTCTGCCTTTGCACTCTTCGAATGGTTTCCAACCATTCTGAGGGAACCTTTGAGCGCCTCCGATACCCTTTCGGAGGCGACCGCCCCAGTCAAACTCCCCGCCAGACATTGTCCCCCACCCAGGTCATGGGTGCAGGTTAGAAATCCAATACTGCAAGGGTGGTATCCCAACAGCGACTCACATAAAACTGGCGTTCTATGCTCAACGTCTCCCACCTATCCTGTACATACAGTATCGAATCCCAGTATCAAGCTGGAGTAAAGCTCCATGGGGTCTTTCCGTCCTGGCGCAGGTAACCAGCATCTTCACTGGTACTTCAATTTCACCGGATGCATTGTCGAGACAGTGCTCAAATCATTACGCCTTTCGTGCGGGTCGGAACTTACCCGACAAGGAATTTCGCTACCTTAGGACCGTTATAGTTACGGCCGCCGTTTACTGGGGCTTAAATTCGAAGCTTCGTTGCCTGACTTCTCCTCTTAACCTTCCAGCACCGGGCAGGCGTCAGCCCATATACCTCACCTTTCGGTTTCGCATAGACCTGTGTTTTTGCTAAACAGTTGCTTGAGCCTATTCTCTGCGGCCCTGCTTTCACAGGGCACCCCTTCTCCCGAAGTTACGGGGTCATTTTGCCGAGTTCCTTAACAATGCTTCTTCCGTCGGCCTTAGGATTCTCTCCTCATCCACCTGTGTCGGTTTACGGTACGGGTATGTGTATCACAATAGCGGCTTTTCTTGGCACATGGCTCACACGCTTCCCTACTTTGGTTCGGTCCACATTACGTCTTCGGATTGTAAGGAAGATTTGCTGTCCTTACTCCTACCCCGCTTGTACCGGTTTCTTCTTTCCCGGCTCGTGCTCTCCACATGCGTCCCCACAGTTCTGGGTACACATAGTACAGGAATCTCCACCTGTTATCCATCGACTACGTCTTTCGACCTCGCCTTAGGCCCCGACTTACCCAGAGCAGATCAGCTTTACTCTGGAAACCTTGGATATTCGGCCGGAAGGATTCTCACCTTCCTCTCGCTACTCATTCCGGCATTCTCTCTTCTTAGCACTCCACTGCTCCTTATCGGTACAGCTTCGCTGCGCTAACAATGCTCCTCTACCACTCCTAAATGGAGTCCTAAGCTTCGGTGTCGTGTTTCAGCCCCGGACATTTTCGGCGCAGGACCTCTCGACTAGTGAGCTATTACGCACTCTTTGAATGTATGGCTGCTTCTGAGCCAACATCCTAGTTGTCTTCGAAATCCCACATCCTTTTCCACTTAACACGCACTTTGGGACCTTAGCTGTAGGTCTGGGCTCTTTCCCTTTTGACCACCCAACTTATCTCGTGCAGTCTGACTCCCGTGCATCACCTTTATGGCATTCGGAGTTTGATAATCTTCGGTAGACTTTGACGCCCCCTAGGATATTCAGTGCTCTACCTCCACAAGGTTAACACGAGGCTAGCCCTAAAGCTATTTCGAGGAGAACCAGCTATCTCCGGGTTCGATTGGAATTTCTCCCCTACCCACACCTCATCGCCACCCTTTTCAACGGATGTGCGTTCGGCCCTCCATTGCCTTTTACGGCAACTTCAGCCTGGACATGGGTAGATCACCCGGTTTCGGGTCTACGTACACTGACTTTACGCCCTGTTAAGACTTGGTATCCCTTCGGCTCCGCACCTTAAGTGCTTAACCTCGCCAGTAAACGTAACTCGCCGGACCGTTCTACAAAAAGTACGCGGTTGTACTCGTATGGTACTTCCACAGTTTGTAAACACAGGGTTTCAGGTTCTCTTTCACTCCCCTCCCGGGGTCCTTTTCACCTTTCCTTCACAGTACTCTGCTCTATCGGTCACTAAGGAGTATTTAGCCTTACGGGGTGGTCCCCGCTCATTCCCACAAGGTTTCTCGTGTCTCGTGGTACTCTGGATCCTGCTCTGCTTCCTTCCGTTTCGCCTACGGGGCTCTCACCCTCTCTGGCCGGTCTTTCCAGAACCGTTCCGCTACAGTCAGAAGTCATAAATGCAGTCCGAACCCCGGAGTGCACGCACTCCGGTTTGGGCTCTTTCCATTTCGCTCGCCGCTACTTTGAAAATCGAGTTTTCTTTCTCTTCCTCCGGCTACTTAGATGTTTCAGTTCACCAGGTTCCCTCCGTACACCTATGGATTCAGTGCACGGTGACTGAGGTATGCTCAGCCGGGTTTCCCCATTCAGAAATCTACGGATCAATGGATATGTGCTCCTCCCCGTAGCTTATCGCAGCTTATCACGTCTTTCATCGGCTCTTAGTGCCAAGGCATCCACCCTGCGCTCTTTTTAGCTTGACCTAATTGCTTATTTAAAAGCTTTTCACATCTAGCGTGATGTTACTTTAGGTTTTGTTTCGTTTTGCTTGTTTGATCTTACATCTCTGCAAGATCCCTCGGATGTCTTGTTATATCGTTTTGCAAACTTAGATATAACCTTGAATGCTTTGCATTCAAGTTGATTTTTGTTTCAATATTCGGTTTTCAAGGAACAAATCTGACTGAATTTTTATCAGTCATTAGAAACCAAAACTTTGTTTTAATCTCTAATCACTGGTAAAACCAGTATTTATTTAAACGCTTTTCAGCGATTTTTTTAAAGAGATCTGGCAGCCACCTGCTCTCCCATACCGTCTCCAGTATAGTACCATCGGCCGCTTGGGTCTTAACCATCGTGTTCGGGATGAGAACGGGTGTGTCCCCCAAGCGCATCGCCACCAGAAATGTTCTTATTTCGGATTTCTTCACCGGCGATGCGCTTTGCGCATAACCACCAGCTCATTATCCTTTTTCTTGACTTGCCCTTGGCAAATCAACAGTAATGCAACCCCTACTTCTTCCATTTCCTTAGAAAGGAGGTGATCCAGCCGCACCTTCCGATACGGCTACCTTGTTACGACTTCACCCCAGTTATCAGACCTGCCTTCGGCGGCTCCTTCCTTGCGGTTAGGTCACCGACTTCGGGCATTTCCGACTCCCATGGTGTGACGGGCGGTGTGTACAAGACCCGGGAACGTATTCACCGCAGCATTCTGATCTGCGATTACTAGCGATTCCAGCTTCATGTAGTCGAGTTGCAGACTACAATCCGAACTGAGACGTTATTTTTGAGATTCGCTCTGCCTCACGACTTCGCTTCTCTTTGTTTACGCCATTGTAGCACGTGTGTAGCCCTGGTCATAAGGGGCATGATGATTTGACGTCATCCCCACCTTCCTCCGGGTTATCCCCGGCAGTCTCTCTAGAGTGCCCATCTTACTGCTGGCTACTAAAGATAAGGGTTGCGCTCGTTGCGGGACTTAACCCAACATCTCACGACACGAGCTGACGACAACCATGCACCACCTGTCTCCTATGTACCGAAGTACTAACGGCATTGCCCGTTATTCATAGGGATGTCAAGACCAGGTAAGGTTCTTCGCGTTGCTTCGAATTAAACCACATGCTCCACCGCTTGTGCGGGTCCCCGTCAATTCCTTTGAGTTTCATTCTTGCGAACGTACTCCCCAGGTGGATTACTTATTGCGTTTGCTGCGGCACCGATGGGTCATACCCACCAACACCTAGTAATCATCGTTTACGGCGTGGACTACCAGGGTATCTAATCCTGTTTGCTCCCCACGCTTTCGAGCCTCAACGTCAGTTACAGTCCAGTAAGCCGCCTTCGCCACTGGTGTTCCTCCTAATATCTACGCATTTCACCGCTACACTAGGAATTCCACTTACCTCTCCTGCACTCTAGTCCTACAGTTTCCAAAGCAGTCCCGGGGTTAAGCCCCGGGCTTTCACTTCAGACTTGCAAAACCGTCTACGCTCCCTTTACACCCAGTAAATCCGGATAACGCTTGCCCCCTACGTATTACCGCGGCTGCTGGCACGTAGTTAGCCGGGGCTTCTTAGTCAGGTACCGTCATTTTCTTTCCTGCTGATAGAGCTTTACATACCGAAATACTTCTTCACTCACGCGGCGTTGCTGCATCAGGGTTTCCCCCATTGTGCAATATTCCCCACTGCTGCCTCCCGTAGGAGTTTGGGCCGTGTCTCAGTCCCAATGTGGCCGTTCACCCTCTCAGGCCGGCTACTGATCGTCGCCTTGGTGGGCCGTTACCTCACCAACCAGCTAATCAGACGCGGGTCCATCTTGTACCACCGGAGTTTTTCACACCGCTTCATGCGAAGCTGTGCGCTTATGCGGTATTAGCAGTCGTTTCCAACTGTTGTCCCCCAGTACAAGGCAGGTTACCCACGCGTTACTCACCCGTCCGCCACTAAATTTACAATCGCTAGGCTTCATGTAAATTCCGTTCGACTTGCATGTGTTAGGCACGCCGCCAGCGTTCATCCTGAGCCAGGATCAAACTCTCATGTTAAAATGGTGTTTGTGTCCTGCCAGTTTTATCTGGCATTGTTTACTGTTAATTCGGGTAGCTTCTCGATCTTTTTCATCGATCTGCTTGTTCTTGAATCTCGCAATTCATTTTTCTGAAAATCTTGGAATTTTCAGGGTTGCATTACTGTTTATTTGTCAAAGATCAGTGATTCTTCGTTGCTGTTGTTCTCAGCGGCAACTCTGATATCTTATCATGACCGCTTTCGTTTGTCAACAACTTTTTTAAAAACTTTTTTGCCTTGAAAAACTTTCGTTTTTCGCGGCAGGTTTTTATATTACCATATCTGCCAGACATCTGTCAACAACTTTTCCAAAATCTTTTTGAATTTCTTTTTCGTTGTTGTGTTGTCTCGGTACTGCCCTGACAACGAATCTGAGTATATCACCCCACATATCACTTGTCAACATTATTTTTTGAATTTTTTACACAAATTATCCCCTGCCATGCAAATTCCGCATGTACAGGGGATTTTTACCACTTTTCTATTCTATTTTACGAAGAAAGGAAGCTTTTGTCCGAGCTGTTCGATCAGGTATGCCAGGTAATTGTTTTCATACAGACATGTAAGGATCTTGCTGTCTCTGGTGTAATCTACGATGACCTGTCCCAGGCTTCCCAGGTCTCTGAAGATGTCAAATGCATATATTGTCCAAACAATTAGGACAGTTTCCAATATTCCAACCACAATACCTAGTAATTTGTCCAGGCTATGTACTATAGGTAGTTTTGAGATTACCTTTGCAGAGAAAAATACCACATTTAGTAAATGGTGTACCAGTCCGATGGCTGCCAGCAATAACAGAGTGATGATCACATTGAAAAACCTTCCGTCAAAGTAACTGCTCAGCGCATTTCCCAGCAGGAACAGTACAACACAGGTGATCAGCAGGGAGATCAAAGAGATCAGGGATCTCACCATTCCCTTTTTATAACCGTCCACCACCATGCATAGCAAGATCACTGCTGTAATAATAAGCAATAAATTCAGATTCATTCGTATACTCCTTTATTTTAACTGTATGGTATCTATTGTATTATCCGTCACCAGGTAATATTTGTAGGATCCTCCTGCCAGAAGCATAAGCCGCACGCTCTTGCCAAAGTTCCCCCGGTATTTTTCCACACCCTCTGTTGTGAAGATCTGACATTCCGACTCGTTGTAGATCACCATACCATCCTCTTCAAAAAATATATCTGTATAATCCACATCAAAATAATAGCTCCCCACTTTTACCGCCGAATCATTATATACATCCATGCGGTATTTGGTCTCCGCCTGATCCGATAAAAATACCAGTCCTACGTATTTCTCGCTGTAAAAAACTGACTGGATCTCATCATCATAGAGATATTCTCCGATGGTTACCGGCTTCTGGGATCCGCTAAAAATCATCAGACGGCTGTCACCTGCCGCGAAAGCGGTATCATTGTTCATAAACTGCACTTTCGGAACGACCAGATCGGAATAGGTATAAGCGCTGACCATATAGTCACTCTGGTTCGCACCTACCGGACCGAAATTATAGAATACCACGTTGGATTTCACCACTCCTGCATCTACATATAAGTAGCTGACCGCCAACAGCTCTCCACTCGGGGACAGACTGATGGAGATGGGATATCCTCCGTCATTCATATGTGCCTGTCCGGTGTAACTGTTGCTTCCGTCTGCTTCGTAAGTCATGATCCAGGTCGCATCTGTGTCCGCCAGTGTTGCCGTTACCCTGCCGGTGTCTGCTACCGTAATATTACGAATTGGCATGGTCGTGGTAATGGTTCCCAGCTGTTTCTCCGTATTCTGTACATAAATCTCACGACCATTGTAACTACCGATAGCTGCCACACTTCCGCAGGTAGCAAGCTTCACATCCTGGATAACATAAGTCTGATTCCATTTCACATTTCCCTTTGCATCCGTACAATGTGCACCATCCTTACTATAGGTAAGGATTCCATTTTTCAGGCGAACATCTATGGCATCTGACGAAGTCTCCCTGTTTACAGAGGACACGGTATCATAACCTGTGTAAATATGCCGCTTCGCCTGCTCCACCACCAGTGCCAGCGCCGCTCCCAGTGCCGCAGCTACCAAAAGCACCCGGTATACAATGGTCAGTTTATGTTTACGGATCTTTTTCTTATAGTCATCCTGATTCTTTTGCCGTTTTTCTTTTTCTTTCAGATAATTTTTAATATCTGCTGCCATGCATTTATTTCCTTATGTATTCTTATATCTAATGATCATCATGACCATTGTGTAACATTAACAGTATACCATAATCTTACCTTTTGAAAATAAGTTTTTTACGGCAAAAGGATTTCCTGTCCGATTTTGATGTCATCCGGATCTGTGATTCCATTCAGTGCACAGATTTCCGACACTTTTGTATTGCTTCCGTAATTACGTAAAGAGATACCGATCAATGTGTCACCTTTCTTGATCGTATAAGCCGTCGGCTGTGCCACAGCTGCCTGTGTCTGTGGTGTTTCCGATTCCACTGTCACTTCAGGTGTCGGTTCCGGTGTCGGTGTCGGCTGCGGTTCTTCTGTTACCTCTGTTGTGTCTTCCACAGCAGCTTCGGTCTCCATCGTCTCCGGCACAGTGGTCTCCGCTGTAGCTGTCGCGCTCTCTGCCATGGCATTGTTTTCCTGCCGCAGTGCCTCTTCCAGCTTGTCCTCCGCCACGAGTGTACTGACCTGGTTCTGCTCCTCCACCGCATCCGGTAATTTCTGCTCCATGAGACTGCTCATCGCCTGCCTGGCCGTCTCTCCCAGGGATTCCCCGGTGTTTTCCTGCCGCATCAGTGCCAGTGCCATAACGCACAGCAGTACGAACACTCCCGTGGCTGCCATCTTCATCCGGCGCAGTCCCTCCGTAGGCATGGGAATAATATTATCCCTATGTTCCGCTCGTCCGGTATATTCGACACGCCCGGCATGTCCGCTTTCCTGTCTCTGTCTGCGTTCTTCCTGCCGCTTCTTTACGACCTCATATTTTTCCTGATCCAGTTTCTCCGGTTCCGCTTCCTCTCCCCGGTTCTCCAGCATATACGCCAGCATGCTGTCATTTTTTTCATAAAATTGTGCATAACCTGCCACATACCGGCAGATCTCCTGCTCACAGATCCGGAAGCCTTCCACCATCTCGCCATTCAGGATCTGATATCCTAAAAATGTCATTTCCGGAAAATACTTCTTCCGCAGCTTCTCGATCTCCTGCTCCTGTGCCTGGGACAGGTGCCGTATCGGTTTTTGCAGAAAATTCAGTTTCGCCGAACCATAGGCGAACAGATAAGCCACACCATTCTCCGTCGTCCGTCTGCCATACAGCGCAATGGCAATGTCTTTGTTCTGTGCCATTCCGTTCATTTGTTTTATGTAAGATACCACATAATCTTCCACATAGACTCTGCAGTGCTTGTCCGCCTCTCCGATCTGCGTTATATTTTTCGGTAATTCCATACAAAAAACACCTCCCATGCCGTTTCTATCAGTTATCACTAACTATAGCATCCGCACAGGAGGTATTTTAGCGTTCTTTGTCGCGTCCTTAAAAAAACACTTCGACAAAGTTTGCATAACTATTTATTTACTCGAATTTATATACGGTCACAGAATCATAATCACCATTTTCCCCACCAAAGATATAAGAAGGGAAGTTCTCATGATGAATGGTATCCGGATAATACTGGGTCTCCAGGGCGAATCCGCTTCTATTATCATAGGCTGCGCCTGCTTTTCCCTCCTCCGGTGCGATAAAGTTACCTGCATAGAACTGTACGCCGGGCAATGTGGTATATACCTTCATCACTCTGCCACTCTTCGGTCCTTTTGCAGTCGCAATATGTTTCAGGCTGCCATCCCAGTCATCAATGCAGAAATTATGATCATAGCCACCTGTCAGTTTTAACTGTTCAAAGTCTGCTTCAATATCTCTTCCGATCTTCTTCGGCTGTGTGAAATCCATGGGTGTGCCCGCCACTGCGCAGATCTCACCGGTAGGAATAGATCCCGGTACCACAGGTGTGAAATGGGAAGCTCCCAGCCATAATTCATGGTCCTCAATTCTGCCGGTACCTTGTCCGTCCAGATTAAAATAGGAATGATTGGTCAGATTAAAAATAGTCCGTTTGTCACTGGACGCATGATAATGCAGTCTTAAGGCATTCTCCTCGTCCAGGGAATAGGTTACGGACACCTTTTTATGTCCGGGGAATCCCAGATATCCATCCTCGTCCTCCAGAGAAAAGGTGACACTGTTCTCTCCCGGTACCGCATCCCAGATTCTCTTATGGAATCCCAGCTCAATATGTGTGTGCAGGTTGTTGGGTCCGTCATTTTGATCCATCCGATAATCCACACCGTCTAATGTATATGCTGCCCCTGCGGTACGGTTCGCACAGGGTCCGATCACTGCACCGAAGAAGCTGTAATTCTTATAATAACGGTCCACGCTGTCAAAGCCCAGTGTCACATCAGCTGTCACACCCTGCACATCCGGTACCAGGATTCCTACCAGATTCGCACCGAGATCTGTTACCTTTGCCTGCATTCCCTTGCTATTGCTCAGGGTATACAGAGAGATCTCTCTCCCTTCGGGGCTTTTCCCAAATACACTTTTTGTTACTGCCATTGTCTTCTCCTCCCACATTTATTCATTTTCTCTGCTGCTTATAACTCCACTCTGCCTTCTAAGGCACGGAGCAATGTTACCTCATCGATATATTCCAGATCACCACCCACGGGCACTCCGCTGGCAATTCTGGTCACCTTGATCCCGGTCGGTTTGATCAATTTACTGATATACATTGCCGTAGTCTCGCCCTCCAGGCTGGAATTGGTCGCAATGATCACTTCCTGCACATCTCCCTGCAGGCGTTCCATCAGTTCCTTCAGCTTGATATCACCGGGTCCCACGCCCAGCATGGGCGAGATGGCACCATGCAGGACATGGTACACACCTTCGTATTTGCCGGTCTTCTCATAGGCTGCCAGGTCTCTGGTATTCTCCACAACCATGATCGTATGATGATCTCTTCTGGGATTTGCGCACACCGGGCAGATTTCCTTATCCGTCAGGGTATAACACTCCTTACAGTACCGGACATTGGCTCTGGCCTCGATCATGACATTCGCCAGTCTGTCCACACGGTCCTTCGGCATATTGATCAGGTGAAAAGCCAGTCTTTGTGCGGACTTACTGCCAATCCCGGGCAGGGCTGCCAGTTCATCTATTAATTTATTGATCTGTCCGCTGTAAAGTTCCATTAGAAAGGAAATCCTCCTAAGCCTCCGGTCATTTTGCCCATGAGCTCTGCATTGGCTTCGTCAGCCTTGCGCAGTGCCTCGTTGGCTGCTGCCACGATAGCATCCTGTAATGTCTCGATATCCTCGGGATCCACGATCTCCTCTGCCAGTTTGATGGATGTGATCTCTTTTTTACCGTTGATGGTCACCTCCACAGCTCCGCCGCCTGCGGATGCAGAGAACTCCCTGGTCTCTAATTCCTTCTGTCCCTCTTCCATCTGACGCTGCATTCTCTGTGCCTGCTTCATCAGATTGTTCATATTACCGGGCATTGCGCCTCCGGGGAATCCACCTCTTTTTGCCATGTTATTACTTCCTCCATATGATTTATAATTGATTTCTCAGTGCTACGCACTTTCGAAATCATAACATATATGTTTACTCCCCTCATAGGAAGTCCGCTTTGTCTGCAAGCAGTCACGCTGCCTTTCTATGGGTGAGTTATTACTATATCTTACCTTATCTGCAAGCCTGTCGCAATCCTAAATTCATGCAGGATCACTCCTCTTCATCGATCTCCATGTTGATGACTTTGCTAAGATCTACGTAGTTGTCCTCGAACTGGCGGTTGCTTTCCACCGTCTGGATCGTCACTTCGATCTCCTTGCCGGAAAAGTCGGACAATAAAGCCTCCAGCTGCTGCTTATTCTGCTCGTGGGCTTCTCCCTTGAAATAATCGGAGGCCAGTCCGTCCTCCAGCACCACCATGAGCTTATTGTCTCCGCCCAGGCTCAATCTGGCATTTTTCAGATACATCTTCATAGGATTCTCCGCATTGCCTACGATAGACGGCCATTTTCGCACGATCTCCTGTACATCCTCGGGGATAGCCTTGGGCAGCTCCGGTTTTGGTCTCGCCGCGCCACCCTGCGGTCCCCCCTGTACTCCGGGAGCTCCGGCAGGCATTTGCGCCGTAACGACAATGCCGTTTTCCACTTTTTCCTCTACCTGACGGATACGATCCAGGACAGCTTCCTGATCTGTCTCCATCTCCGGCTTGCACAGCTTGATCAGCGCGATCTCTACCAGGATACGCTTCTGCGCCGCATAGCGGATCTGTCCGGACAGTTCGGAGAAGATATGAATATAGCGGATGATCTGATCCATGGCAAGCATGGAAGCTTCTTCCTTCAGATTCGCCAGATTATCCGTGGACATATCTATGACATCCTCCAGATTGTCCGCCGTCTGTACTAACATCAGATTCCGCAGATACCAGGTGAAATCCGTGACGAACTGTACCAGCTCTCTGCCCTGCATGACAATCTCTTCCAACAGCTCAATGCAGCCTAACACATTCCGGTCCATGACGAAGCGCAGCAATCTGCTGAACACTTCCGTATCCACTGCCCCCAACACATCCAGGGTCATGTCGTAGGTCAGCTCCTTGCCCAGATGGAACGCGATACACTGATCCAGAAGGCTTAGCGCATCACGCATGGAACCGTCCGCTACTTTCGCAATGTAGCGCAGAGCTCTGTCCTCCACCTGTACCTGCTCCGTGTCCATCAGTTCCTTCATGCGATCCGTGATGGTATCAATGGAGATTCGTTTAAAATCATATCTCTGGCAACGGGACAGGATCGTAATGGGGATCTTGTGCACCTCTGTGGTCGCCAGAATAAAAATAACATAAGAGGGCGGCTCTTCCAAAGTTTTTAACAATGCGTTGAAAGCTCCGGGGGAGAGCATATGCACCTCGTCGATGATGTAGACCTTGTATTTTCCCTCCGCAGGGGAATAGGATACCTCGTCGATGATCTCACGGATATTGTCCACACCGTTGTTGGAAGCCGCGTCGATCTCGATGACATTCATGCTGGCTCCCGCCGCAATCGCCTTACAAATACGGCATTCCCCACAGGGGCCGTCCTCTGTGGGGTGTTCGCAGTTCACTGTTTTCGCAAAAATTTTCGCCACCGTAGTTTTACCGGTACCTCTCGTTCCGGTGAACAGATACGCATGGCCGATCCGGTTCGCCCGTAGCTGATTCTTCAGTGTGGTCACGATATGATCCTGACCCTTGACATCGGAAAAAGCATCCGGACGAAACTTCCGGTATAGCGCTGTATATGACATGTGTTTTCTCTCTTCCTAACTTTGTTCTGCCGTGAAGACTTTCTTAATCGCCAAAGCAGATGCCCAGCATCTTCGCCTCCTGCACGATGGTGGCATCAGGATCCACGGTCTTAAGCTTGCCCGCTACATCCTCTAACGGAACTCTTACGATCTCACGGTTCTTATAGCCTACCATGAAGCCGTACTGGTTGTCCAGGATCAGCTTGCCTGCCTCGGAGCCCAGACGACTGGCGAATACTCTGTCGTAAGGGCAGGGGCTTCCTCCTCTCTGCATATGACCAGGTACAGTGACACGTACTTCTCTGCCGGTCTTCTCCTGGATCTGCGCAGCCACTTCATAGGATACGGAAGGGAACGGATATTTTTCCATCTTTTTCTTGTAATCTTTTTTCGGAAGGGCTGCATCCTCTTTGGAGATAGCACCTTCGGCTACCGCGATGATGGTAAAACGGCAGCCTTTTTTGTCTCTGTCTTCAATTTTCTCGATCACCTTATCGATATCATAAGGAATCTCGGGAATCAAAATGATATCCGCGCCGCCGGCCATGCCTGCATTCAGGGTAAGCCATCCTACCTTATGTCCCATCACTTCCACGATGAATACTCTGCCGTGGGAAGCTGCTGTGGTATGGATGCAGTCGATGGCATCCGTAGCAATATCTACTGCGCTCTGGAAACCGAAGGTCATATCAGTACCCCACAGGTCATTGTCGATGGTCTTGGGCAGGGTCACGATATTCAGTCCTTCCTTGCGCAACAGGTTAGCCGTCTTGTGAGTGCCGTTACCACCGAGAATTACAAGGCAGTCCAGCTGCAGCTTGTAATAGTTCTGCTTCATGGCTTCCACTTTGTTCAGCCCGTTGGGATCCGGATCCTGAATCGTCTTGAAGGGGGTACGGGAGGTTCCCAGAATCGTGCCGCCCTTGGTAAGGATGCCGGAGAAATCCTTGTCTGTCAGCATGCGGAAATTACCGTAGATCAGTCCTCTGTAACCATCCAGGAAGCCGTAGATCTCCACCTCTTCCTTGCCGTTCGCCAGGGTCTTCACCACGCCTCTCATGGCTGCGTTCAGGGCCTGGCAGTCACCACCGCTCGTTAACATTCCGATTCTCTTCATCGTAGGATCCTCCGTTTCTATAATTTCATTATTTTCTCTTGCGTCTACTATAACTATCCAACATTTTGAATCGCTATTTCTATTTTAATACATTTGTTTTCATCTGAAAATAGTTTGTTGTAATTTCCGAAAGATTTCGATATCCTGCAAACAAAAAAGAGTAACCGGAGCTCTCCGGTCACTCTGCATTGCCATCTCTGAAAAATGTATCCAGTTTTCCCAGACATTTGATCAATGTCTTCATTTCTTCTTCGTCCAGATCCCGAATGATCGTATGGATCATTTTCCTGTGGAAATCTCTGTGATGAAAAAAAGCTTTCCGCCCCTTCTCTGTCAGGGTCACCAGCACCACACGTTTGTCCTGTGTGCTGCGGTTACGCTCCAGGTAGCCTTTTTTCTCCAGACTGTTCATATTCGTGGTCAGGGTTCCCACGGTGACGTGGAGTTCCCCCGCGATCCGGGACATACTCTTTGGTTCCTCGATGCCGATAGCCTCCAGAATGTGCATATCATTATTCGTAATATCCTTGAATTCTTCTGTTATGACCGCCTTTGCCTCTGCATCCATCACGTTATGGAACAGGTTCACCAGCAATTCATTCAGTACCCGGTTGTTGCTTTTTTCCATAGTTTTCCCAATAAATGTTTCTCTGGTATACCGGCAATGCTCCCGGACCGCAGGCTTCCTGTCTACCGGACCGCGTCCATGCCGTTGTCGTGTCCTTAGTCGTTATCAGTATACCGTCTACCAGGTCATCACGCAAGCCCCAATCGTAAGCCCGGCTCCGAATCCCGCCAGAACGACGCGGTCGCCGCGGTGCAGCTTTCTTTGCCTGTTCAGTTCATCCAGCAGTACCGGAATGGAAGCGGATGACATATTTCCGACCCTTTCCAGATTGGTGGGGAATTTGTCTCTGTCTGCATGCAGTCTTTTCGCCACTGCATCAATAATACGTGCGTTGGCCTGATGCAATACGAACATATCAATATCCGGCACAGCAAGTCCGGCATCTGACAGCGCTTCCTCAATGCATTGCGGCACCCGTCTGGTGGCGAACCGGTACACTTCCTGTCCATCCATCTGAATATAAGGTTCTCTGCCGTCCGTCGGCTGGTTTTGGTCTGTTTTTGCCGCTGAAGTCCTTGCATAGGGGGTTGTCAGTTCTCTCGCTCCACATTGCAGGACTCCACCACCGGTGCCGTCGGAATGGAGCGCCCGTCCCAGAATGCCTGCTGCAGGTATCCGTCTCTCCTCTGTCTCCGCCAAAGCGTTACCGTATTCCACCGCTCGGGACTCTGCCTTGCATCGTTCTACGACTACCGCTCCGGCACCGTCTCCGAACAGAATACAGCTGCCCCGGTCCTTCCAATCCACCAGTTTAGACAGTACCTCACTGCCGATGACCAGCGCATTTTCCGCAAGTCCCGTCCGCAGATAGGCATCCGCGGTATTCAGTGCAAACAAAAATCCGGAACAGGCCGCATTCACATCAAAAGCCAGTGCATTCACTGCGCCGATGTCCGCCTGCACCTGACAGGCGCAACAGGGCAGATACTGCTCCGGAGAGCAGGTTGCCACCAGGATCAGGTCGATCTCTTCCGCTCTTTTTCCTGCCTGTTCCAGTGCTTTACGGGCTGCTTCTGAC
Source organism: Simiaoa sunii (assembly GCF_014337175.1). GTDB lineage: Bacteria > Bacillota > Clostridia > Lachnospirales > Lachnospiraceae > Acetatifactor > Acetatifactor intestinalis. Next base: position 3,232,994 of record NZ_CP060633.1, read on the forward strand.
GCAAGTGTCACAACTGTCTCCCCCACAGACACATGACGCTCACCGATACCGGTTCTCTCACGGATCCATTCATCCGAGGTTTCTACCATCTGCTCCAATTCTTTATTTGTAACAATCCTTCCCGGAAGTGCACTTCCGGTTCCGGTGATTCTTATGGTCCTCACGCCATTTCCTCCATGATATCCACTGTTCTTTCTATTTTCTGTGCCCGCCAGGCATTGCTGCCACAGAACAACAGTCCGTTATCCACATCTCCCGTCGCCGCATTGATCAACGCTCTGGTGATACAATAGGGCGCCGTCTTCGGGTCGCAGGTCTTAATGCAATGTCTGCATCCGGTCATAAACCGTTCTCCGGCCGCCACTTTTTCCAGAAAAGCATTCTGTATGGCTCTGCCCGGCATTCCCACAGGGCTTTTCACAATGACAATGTCTTCTTTCCGTGCGCTGAGATATGCCTGCTTGTAGGCATCCGCCGCATCACATTCCCGTGTGGTCACGAACCGGGTACCCATCTGTACCCCCGCAGCCCCCAACGACATGCAGTGTTCTTTGTCCTCACCGGTGTAGATTCCGCCCGCAGCGATCAGAGGGATCCCCAGTTCTGCCGCCTGCCGGATCATTGCTGTAAGTTCCTTCTCATATGTCTGCGGTGTATATGCATCCAGTTCTTCTTTTTTAAATCCCAGATGCCCTCCTGCCAACGGTCCCTCCGCCACGAGAAAGTCCGGCTTTCTGTCGTATTTTTTCATCCAGTATTTCGTGACGACCGACAGGGCACGGGTGCTCGACACGATCGGAGCCAGCATCGTCCTGTGGCTGCGCCCGGGCATCCTATCCTCCGTCTCTGCTACGATTCCGGGCAGATCTAACGGCAGTCCGGCACCGGAGATAATACAGTCGGTACCTGCCAGCACTGCTGCCCTGACATAATCCTCGTAGCGTTGTGTTGCCACCATGATGTTAACACCGACGATACCTCCTCTTGCGATCTGCCTTGCTTTTTCTATTTCTTTTCCGATAGTACGCAGATTACAGGCGATGGGATCTCTGTCAAAATCCTGCTCCCGGAAACCGATCTGGGCAGTAGAAATGATGCCGATTCCACCGGCAGCTGCCACTGCTCCGGCCAGTCCGGACAGACTGATCCCCACACCCATGCCTCCCTGGATCACGGGAATATCTGCATGTAATTCCCCCAGGATCATTTTTCCGTGCTTCATCCCACATCACCTCTCGTTACCGCCTTAATACTTGCGGAACCTTTCATAACGTTCCTCTGCGATCTGTTCACCGGTCATGCCGGTATATTTTTGCAGAAATTCCTTGATATGTTCCTTGAGATACCCGCCGATGGCTTCCACGGTACTTTGGTCTGCCCCACCGTATTCCGGTACGATCCGCTCAATGACACCAAGCCGTTTCAGATCTTCCGAAGTGATGTTCATGACTTCACTGGCTTCTCTGGCTCTGTCAGCATCCTTCCATAATATAGAAGCAAAGCCTTCGGGAGACAGGATCGAGTATGTGGCATTTTCCATCATCCATACCTCATTGCCTACCGCCGTAGCCAGCGCCCCACCGCTGCCGCCTTCTCCGATAAGGATACATAATACCGGTACTTTTAAGGCTGACATCTCCAGCAGATTCCGGGCAATGGCCTCGCCCTGGCCTCTCTCCTCTGCCTCCACGCCGCAGAAAGCTCCCGGCGTATTTACAAAGCTGATAATGGGTCTGTTGAATTTCTCCGCCTGTTTCATCAGGCGCAGTGCCTTACGATACCCCTCCGGCATGGGCATACCGTAATTGCGTCTGGCACACTCCGCAAAATCCTTGCCCTTCACATCTGCCAGCACTGTCATCGGCTGCCCGTCCAGGAATGCCACCGCACCTACCAGTGCTTTATCATCCCCATAATAACGGTCTCCGTGAGCTTCCACTACATAATCGAAAATGTAGGGAATATAGTCGGTCGCTGCCGGTCTGTCCACTCTCCGGACGGTCTTGACCTTTTCCCATGCCGTTCTGGGGAGTGTCAGGAATGACCGTTCCTTCACAATCTCCGTAGGTTCAAAATGGAAGTCAATATTTTTCTTAAAATCTGCATAATTCCCCTCACTGCACCGATGCGTCGTGATCAGGAAATATAAGGTCTTCTTCAGATTCTCCCGGCGGACGATACCGTCCACAAAACCATGCTCCTGTAAAAATTCCGCTGTCTGGAAGCCGTCAGGGAGACGCTGTCCCAAGGTCTGCTTAATGACTCTCGGTCCTGCGAAGCCGATCAAGGCTCCCGGTTCCGCCATGATCACATCTCCCAGCATGGCAAAGCTGGCCGTTACGCCACCTGTGGTGGGATCCGTCAAAATAGTCGCATAGAGAAGTCCTGCTTCTCCATGCCGTTTGATCGCTGCGGAGGTCTTTGCCATCTGCATCAGCGACACAATTCCCTCCTGCATTCTCGCACCGCCGGAACAGCAGAACAAAAATACAGGCAGCCGCAATTCTGTCGCCTTTTCAATTGCCCGGGTGACTTTCTCGCCGACCACATGCCCCATGCTTCCCATCATAAATTTGGATTCGCAGATGCCGATCACAGCCTTTTCCCCGTAAATCTCGCATTCACCTACGGTCACAGCTTCTTTCACGCCGGACTTTTCCCTGGCCTCCGACAGTTTTTCTTCATAGCCCTCATATTTCAGTGGATTGCTCTCTTCTATCTCCTCGAACCAAGGCTGAAAGCTTTTCCGGTCTGCCACCATGCGAATCCGGTTGTGGGTCTTCACCCGGAAATAATAACCACATTCGTAACAGACATATTTATTTTTCGCTGCCCGGTCTCTGTTTATCATTTTCTTACATTTCGGGCATTTGATCTCTGTTTCTATCGTTACATTTCCCATACTTGCACCTCTTATTCTGCGTCACTCTTATCTCTCTGTCCCACTCATAAAAAACTTCCGCAGACTATTTTTATTTTACCGCAAAGGTAAGTTCTGCTTTCGCCGCCAGTTTTCCGTTTACCGTGGCGATTGCTTCCCCGACGCCCACTGGTCCCTTGCTGCGGATAATGGTGGTCTCCAGTTCCAAGGTGTCTCCGGGGCGCACCATCTGTTTGAATTTTGCCTTGTCGATCCCTGCAAAATAAGCTGTCTTGCCTCGGTTCTCCGGCAGAGACAGAATTGCTACAGCCCCTGTCTGTGCCAGTGCTTCCATGATCAACACGCCCGGCATCACCGGATTCCCCGGAAAATGCCCGGCAAAATACGGTTCGTTAAAGGTCACATTTTTTCGTCCCACTGCCCGAACACCGGGCTCCAGCTCCTCGATAGTATCGATCAGCAGAAAGGGATGTCTGTGGGGCAGAATCTCCATGATTTCCTGGGTGTTATAAACTGACATTGTTCCTCCGTTCTGCGAATGCTGTCGTATCAACTACTTCCTCGCATTCTGCAATCGTCCTCGTTGATGCTCTGCCTTCTATCCTGTGTCTTGAACATCTGCTGCGGTTATTCTATGTACTTCTTTAGCAACAGACTCGCATTATGTCCGCCGAAGCCCAACGAATTGGTCAGTGCATAAGGCACCTCTTCTTCATAGCTGTCCCGACAGTAATTCAGATCCAGTTCCTCCTCCGTCTCACGCAGTCCCACGGTACGGTGGATATAGCCTTCCTGAATTTCTTTTACGCAGGTGACGAATTCCACTGCACCCGCTGCTCCTAAAAGATGTCCCACCATGGATTTGGTGGAATTGATCTTCAGGTCATACGCATGTTCTCCAAATGCAAGCTTGATAGCTCTGGTCTCGAACAGGTCATTATGATGGGTGCTGGTTCCATGGGCATTAATATAAGTAAGCTCCTCCGGCGCCACACCGCCGTCTTTTAAGGCGTTCAGCATGGCGGTGGCTGCTCCGCTGCCGTCCTCCGCGGGGGATGTAATATGGTAAGCATCCGAAGAACAGCCATAACCGATCAGCTCCGCATAGATCTTCGCTCCGCGTTTCTTTGCATGCTCCAGTTCTTCCAGTACCACTACCGCCGAGCCTTCTCCCATAACGAAACCATTGCGGTCTTTATCGAAGGGAATAGAAGCTCTCTGAGGATCTTCACTAAACGACAATGCTGTCAGTGCGGAAAATCCGGCAATGCCGATGGGTGTAATAGAACTTTCCGTTCCTCCGGCTACCATCACGTCTGCATCACCGTACTGGATCGTACGATATGCTTCTCCGATGGAATGTGTACCGGTTGCACAGGCAGTCACAACGTTCAGGCTCTTGCCCTTCAGCCCATAGGCAATGCTGACATTACCTGCTGCCATATTGGAGATCATCAGAGGCACCAGCATGGGTCCTACCCTGCCGGGACCTTTTTCCTTCAGGCGGTCATATTCCCGTTCCATGGCCTGTAAGCTTCCGATGCCGCTTCCCACACTGCAGCCCACCATATACGGATCTTCCTGTTCCATAATAAGACCTGCATCTGCGATCGCCTGTCCGGCAGCCGCCACGGCGAACTGGCAGAACTGCTCCATTCTGCGGGCGGATTTTTTGTCCATATATTGTGTGGGATCAAAATCCTTCACTTCCGCCGCCAGCTTACAACGGTAATCCGCAGTATCAAAATAGGTGATAGGACCGAATCCGGTTTTGCCCTCTTTGATACCACTCCAAAATTCCTCTACGCTGTTGCCGATGGGAGTGATGGCTCCCATGCCTGTTACTACAACTCTTCTATTCTTATCCATACGTGATATACTCCCTCGCATCCTGACTTATTTTCTATTCTGCTTTACTGTTTCGGACCATTTTTACATCGCCATACCGCCGTCCACGCACAGTACCTGGCCGGTGATATAGTCCGAGGCATTTCCTGCCAGAAACAGTACCGCCTGTGCGACATCCTCCGGTCTTCCCATTTTCTTAAGCGGGATCTGTCCAACCGCATTATCCTGTACCGCCTCCGGAAGCTTATCTGTCATATCTGTCCGGATAAATCCGGGTGCCACGGCATTCACACAGATATTCCGGGATGCCAGTTCTCTCGCTACACTTTTCGTCAGACCGATCAGTCCCGCCTTGGAGGCGGAATAATTAGCCTGCCCTGCATTCCCGACGATGCCACTGACAGAAGAGATATTGATGATTTTCCCATATCTCTGCTTCATAAAGGTCTTCGTCAGATGCCGGATCATGTGAAATGCGCCTTTCAGGTTCGTATCCAGGACTGCATTGAACTCTTCTTCCGTCATCCGCACGATCAGATTGTCCCGCGTGATCCCGGCGTTATTGACAAGGATGTCAACTCTGCCGTATTTCTCTGTTACTGCCTTTACAAAGGCTTCACTCTCTGCAAAATCCGCAACATTGCACTTCACAGTCTCCGCCATACCGCCTTGGCTTCGGATGTCCTCCGCCACTGCTTCCGCCGCCTCTGCAGAGCCGTTATAATTAATGATCACCGTGGCTCCTTCTGTTGCCAGTGCCTGTGCCACTGCTTTTCCGATGCCCCGTGATGCCCCTGTGACAATAGCAACTTGTCCTGTCAGACTTTTTCCTGTCAACATGCCAGTTCCTCCATCACCCGGTCCAGATCCTCCGGTTTCTCGATATTGTATACTTTGACATTTCTGTCAATTTTCCGTACGAAGCTGCCGAGTGTCTTCCCCGGGCCAATCTCTATGAAAGTGTCCACGCCATCTGCGATCATCCGCTCTACACTCTGGGTGAAATGAACGGGACTGGATACCTGTTGTTTCAGCAGTTCCGCAACCTGTGACGCATCTGTCACATAATCCGCTGTTACGTTGGATACATAAGGAATCCAAGGGGTTGACAGCTTGACGCTTTTCAGTTCTTCTGCCAATTGTTCTCCTGCATTTTTTAACAGGGCTGAGTGGAATGGTCCGCTGACCTTTAAGGGGATACAGCGTTTTGCACCTGCTTCTTTCAGCGCTTCTGATGCCGCCTCTACTGCATCTGCCTCTCCGGTGATCACGATCTGTCCCGGGCAGTTATAATTTGCCACGGAGACGACTTTGCCGGTTTCTTTTGCTGTCCGTTCGCAGATTGCTGCCACAGCATCTCCGTCCAGTCCCAATACTGCTGTCATGGCTCCGCCTTCCGGATAGGCCTCCTGCATATAGATACCACGCATCCTTATGATCCGGAACAGGTCCGGCAGTTCCATCACACCAGCAGCAGCCAGCGCCCCATATTCTCCCAGGCTTAAACCTGCTGCCATCTCCGCTTTCAGACCCTTGGCTTCCAGTACCTTCAGGATTGCGACTTCCATGGTAAGCATAGCGATCTGCGTATATTCTGTAACGTTGATATAAGGATTTTCCTCAAAGGTCAGCTGCTCCATAGAGTACGGATGTCCGCTATCCGCCTGCTTTTCCCGTTTATCCTGCCAGTATAGATTCTGAAGCACCTTGTCTGCCAGCTTCCATACCGCCTGTGCTTCCGGATAAGTATCATGGAATTCTTTTCCCATTCCTATGTACTGAGATCCCTGTCCCGGGAATAAATATGCAATCTTGCTCATTTTGTCATCTCCTATTACTATGTGATACGATTTGTTCCCCTCATTACAGCACAGTTTCTATCGCACCGTTTTCCATATACACTACGCCGCCTGCCACTGTTCGAAATCTGCTGTCAGCGGTTAGCTGTCGCTATATTTTATTTATGCTGTCCTTGTGCCGCTATGCACTCCTGAGCCTGCTGCACTGTTTCTTCAATAATCTCACGGCAGGTCTGTTCTCTGCGGATCAGTCCTGCGATTTGTCCCGCCATCAGGGTTCCATTTACGGTATCCCCATCCTGCACTGCCTTCCTAAGAGATCCCAACGTCAGCTTTTCCAACTCCATGAAGTCTGCATTTTCCTTTTCCAACTTCAGATACTCTCTGGTCATCTGATTGCGCAGGGAACGCACCGGATGTCCGGTAGACATTCCCGTGACCACGGAATCGATATCCTTTGCCTTGATGATCTGATTCTTATAATTTTCATGGACAATAGATTCCTTCGATGCTACGAACCGGGTGCCCATCTGGATACCTTCCGCTCCCAGCATAAAAGCCGCCGCCATTCCTCTGCCATCGGCGATACCTCCGGCTGCGATCACCGGGATAGATACCGCATCCACTACCTGCGGAACCAGCGCCATGGTCGTGGTGGAACCGATATGTCCACCGCTTTCCATGCCTTCCGCCACCACAGCGTCCGCTCCGGCACGCTCCATCATCTTCGCCATAGCCACACTGGCTACCACCGGAATGACTTTCACTCCGGCATTCTTCCACAGTTCCATGAATTTTCCCGGGTTTCCAGCACCAGTCGTTACCGCTTTTACTCCTTCTTCCACGACAATCTTCGCTACTTCCTCTGCGTTGGGATTGAGCAGCATGATATTCACGCCGAAGGGCTTGTCGGTCAGCTCTTTACATTTACGGATTTCCTCCCGGACGACCTCCGGCGGAGCGGAAGCAGCCCCGATGATGCCTAATCCTCCGGCATTCGATACCGCTGCCGCCAGCTTATGTTCCGCCACCCATGCCATGCCGCCCTGGAAAATAGGATATTCGATTTGTAGAAGTTCCGTGATCTTTGTTCTCATTGTCTTTCTGATCCTTCTCGTCGTTCTGCGTTATATTACATATTCTGATGATACCAGGGTCCTAAGGTCTAAGCCCACATGAGCTTGCTCATAAGTGGGTGAAAGACCTTAGGACCCGCCCCGATATGCAGTTCTTACGCCTGCTCCTGAATATATCTGATAACATCACCTACTGTTGCCATATTTTCCAATTCCTCGGAAGGAATGGACACACCATATTCCTCCTCAAATGCCATTACCAGTTCAAACAGATCCAGGGAATCCACTTCCAGATCCTCCTTGAAACGGGTTGCCTCTGTGATCTCTACATTCTCCTGGTTTAACTGTTCTCTGATGATAGCTGCTACTTTTTCTAACATGTTTTTGCTCTCCTTATGCATTTAAAGTCTTTCTTCGTCAAATTATTTTGACTATCAAAGTATTTAAATGCAATATACTACGCGGATGTTGTTCTGTCAACATCTTTTTTTATTATTACCACATATATTATTTTCATCGCTCTGGCGGTAAAATCAGGATTTTTTGTTTCTCCCCTTGCCAAACCGGCATTTTTCAGATAAAATAATCTACGTTGTAATCCTTTGGAGACGTATCGAAGTGGTCATAACGGGGCGCACTCGAAATGCGTTAGCCCTTCTCGGGCACGTGGGTTCAAATCCCACCGTCTCCGCGCATAAAAAGCCGATAATCTGTGAAAACAGACTATCGGCTTTTCGTTTTAGAAAAATGTGCAAAATATGTGTTTATTTTCCAGAAAAATGTGTTACGTCTCCCGCAGGATCTGCATGATCGTATCATAATGCTCCGGATCATGTGGGAAGGTGCAGTCTGAGCAGTCCTTGATCCGTCTGCCGTTTTTCTCGAAATACCGGGGATTCCCTGGGCAGTGCTCCAAGCGGTACATGGGGCAGTAGCAGAACAGGCAGTTGAAATCTGCAAGTCCCTTGTGGCAGGGGAAATATTTACAATCTTTATTCTCAAAAAAACGATAGGAATTTTCCATTTGCAACACTCACATCCTTCCATAACCTGCAAAGTTTGCGCATTGGCGCAAATTTGCGTGTGAAACTTAGAACTTCTTCACGAAAGAGCCCTTGCTCTGAGTGATCAGAAGTTCTTTTCACACTTCACACTACACTTCTTCCGCCATGCACATTCCATGGGCAATCTTCTGCTCTTTCAGCTGTTCCTCCAGCTGGTTCAAGGCATCATCTTCATCCTCTGCAAACACCATCGCCTGATAGACTTCCTCCGGTCCTTCCGGTGCCAGCGCTGTCACCTCATACATCTGCATGGCAATTACCTCTTTCTTCCTCAAAATACACGTTCACCCTTCTCTTTATTTTATACCCGTTTCCCCGTTTTTTTGCAAGCGAAAAGCGCCACTCCGGGGAAGAGTGCCGCTTTTCAGGAGAGATTTATGTATTGAATGTTGTTGGCGAAATATTAACCCTTGACGCTTCCCATTGCCACGCCCTGGACAATGTACTTGGAAAGGAACAGGTATACGATGATAACAGGGAAGATAGAGAATGCAATCGTTACATACACCTGACCCATATCAAACTTCAGGAAGTCTGCGGAACGCAGCTGAGCGATCAGGATAGGTAATGTCTTCATCTTGTCATCATGCAGAACCAGTGCCGGTGTGAAGTAGTTATTCCAGTTCGCTACGAAAGTGAAGATCGCCTGTACTGCGATTGCCGGCTTCATCAGCGGCAATACGATGGAATTAAATGTACGGAACTCACCGGAACCATCGATTCTGGCTGCCTCTACCAGAGACAGGGGCAATGCACTTTCCATGTACTGCTTCATATAGAAGAAAGTAGCGGGTGCTGCGATTGCCGGGATGATCAGGGGGATAAAGTTATCCTCCAGCTTCATATCAGCTACCAACTGGATAAATCCGAGTGCGGTAACCTGGGTAGGAATGGTCATGATTGCCAGGATAAAGGTAAACATGAACTTCTTTAACTTAAAATCATATACATGGATCGCATATGCGGTCATGGTAGAGAAGTAGGTACACAGCACAGCACTGCAGGTTGCTACTACAAGGCTGTTGATCATACCTCTGACTACCGGCAGGGTTCCTGCCATGACACCCTTCCAGTTCTGGATCAGATGTGTGCTGGGCAGCAGGGTAAATCCCTGTGTCAGCTCGCCTTTGGATCTAGTTGCATTTACAAACAGTATATAGAACCAGAACAGGCAGAGAAAACTCATAATAACCAGTACGATATATGCAAGTGCTCTTCTGGCATGAATGCCCAGACCTTTTTTTGTCTCGTTTGTTTCTACGCTCAACATTTCTGCCACCTCCTACTTATCCTGTTTGCCGTTCGAGAACTTAAATACGATCAAGCTCAGGATACCTGTGATAATGAACAACATTACAGACAACGCACCACTCATTCCGTAGTTCTTACTGTACAAATGGTTGTTCAGGTACATGATCAGGGTCATGCTGGATCTCATAGGATCGCCCTTACCGTTGGTCAGAATCTGAGGTACATCGAACATCTGCAGACCACCGATCAGGGATGTGATCATTACGTAGATCAGAATCGGCTTCAACAAAGGTAATGTAATCTTGAAGAATACCTGGGTAGAGGTTGCTCCGTCTACCTCGGCTGCCTCGAAGAGGGAAGTATCGATACCCATCATACCTGCCATCAGGAGGATCGTTGTATTACCAAACCACATCAGGAAGTTCATCAATGCTACCAGACCTCTGGTACTCCATACGTTTGTAAGGAACTGATATGGCTCCTTTAAGATTCCGATCTGCATCAGCATTTCATTGATAGGACCACCATCAGAGAACAGCGTGAAGAACAACATTGCAAATGCGGAAGCCATGATCAGGTTCGGCAGATAGATCACTGTCTTGAAGAATCTCTGTCCCTTTAATCTAAGGCTGGGATCCGAGAACCATGCACCCAGAAGCAGAGATATGATGATCTGCGGTACAAATCCCAGTATCCACATGATCAATGTATTCTTGGTGTACATCCACAGGTCCGGATTGGACAACAGCTTTGCATAGTTACCAAATCCGATGAAATTCGGTCCGATCTGTGTCAGTCCGGAACGGTAATTTTCAAAAAAGCTGTAATAAAATGTCCTGAACAACGGGATCAACTGGAATAATACATACACTACTACAAAGGGGATCAGGAAAATATACCCCCACTTATTATAGCGTACCACCTTTCCGCGTTTTACCTTTGCCATAATGATTCCTCCCTTTTGCCGTCATGCTCTCTTAGCGACTTTACGTTTTTCGTGCCTTTCTTTGTTTCCGATCAGGCTCGCAGCAGCTCTCTTCTTTTTGTTCTTAATTATCTTCTTCTGAAAAAAGCTTCTGCCAACCGGGAATTTTGAGAGAAAAACCGTGCCTACCTGACCAGCCAGGCAGGCACGGTTCTCAATTCCTTATTGTTTCGCTATTCGCTTATCATTTCGGATTAGTGAGTAAGCTCAGGATACTTCTCTTCTACAGCCTTGTAGAACAGATTCAGTGCATCATCCAGAGAAGCCTTGCCATCGAAGTAGTTCTTCATAGCATGCTGGAACTCTTCGTTACATCCCTGATCGTATGCAGACAGGTTGCTCAGATCGATCTTCTCAGCGCCTGCGCAGAACATAGCCAGAGGGTTCTGTCCGCCCAGTACCTTGCTCTGATAAGAGGTATCTGCTGCCATAGCTTCCATAGCGGGTTTGTTGTTTACGAAATCATCATCAGCTACAACGATCTCTTTCATGATGTCTTCATCAGTGGTCATCTTCAGGATGATATCCTTAACCAGAGAAGCGTTGTCGGTTCCGGTAGCACCGCAGATCCAAGTACCGCCCCAGAAGAAGCCCTGAGGTCCTTCAGTAGCGCCCCAGCCACCCTGATTTGCGATAGATCCATCGGTATCAGCTGCCATGGAGAAGTTGATCAGCCAAGCGGGTCCAAAGTAGCAGAATACTTTGCCATCGGGATAGAAGCCTTTGCTCCAGTCATCAGACCACAAGTCGAAGGTACCGGTTTCCTTAGCGTCAACCATCTTCTTGGAGTCATCAACCCACTTCATCAGGTTGTCATCGATTACAATCTTGCCATCCTGTACCCATTTGCCGGATACGTTGTTGGAGTATACACGATAAGTATCGTTTACGGAAGATACCATGTTGTAACCGGCTGCTTTCATCTTCTCAGCGGTTGCGGTAAAGGTATCCCAATCAGATACAGACTTCTGAACCTCTGCAGGATCATCGGTTCCCAGAACAGCCTTAGCAGCTTCACGGTTGTAAATCAGAACGCCGGGGCAACCCTGCCATGAAACACCCTTCAGATTGCCGTTGGAGTCGGTAACAACATCCTTGGTGTACTGATACTGGTTAGCCAGATCTGCATCGGTGATGCCCAGATCCTTAACAGGCATTGTGTAGTCGGTATCAACATATTTCAATGCGTAGTCAGCCTCAACCAGGAACAGGTCGATCTTGTCATCAGCTGCTGCATCAGCCTGCTTTAACAGTGTTGCATCCAGATTGTTCTGATAAGCGTTGTCATCAGAAGGAGTGATGTTCCACTTTACAGTGATGTCACCGATCTTACCGGTGGTTCCGTCTACTTCTTCATATCCGGGATAATGATCTGTCAGACGGCTCTTGAACTCCTCGTTCCAGCAGTAGATGTTGAAGACTTTGCCTTCCTCTGTAGCAGGTTCAGCTGCTACCTCGGTAGAAGCTGCTGCTTCGGTGGATGCTGCGGGTGCTGCCTCACTGGAAGCTGCTGCAGGAGCATCGTTGCTGCTGCCACAGCCTACCAGCATACTGGCAAGCATAGCGGTTGTAAGTAAAGCACTAAGTACTTTTTTCTTCATGTTTGTTTCCTCCCATTTTTTGTTGAATGTTTGTTGTAAGTGCTTGTTGCATTTATCTTCATATGGTTGCGGTTGCGGCGCTTCCATATAAATGCCTGATTATTTGTCTGTCGGGATCTGTGCTACCGACTTGCCTTCCACTACCTTACCGGGTACTATGACCTGTTCGATAATGGTGGTCTTGGGTCTCTCTATGAGGCTGATCAGTTCTCTGGCTGCAAGACAGCCGATCTGTTCGGTATCCTGCTGGACTGTGGTCAGCCTGGGCTCCAGCTGTCTTGCGGACTGAATCCCATCGTATCCTGCCACCGAGATATCTTCGGGAATCTGTAACCCCCTCTCCCTGATAGCATTGATGCCTCCGAAGGAAGCGAAATCATCCGGATAAATGATACATGTCGGTGGATCCGGAAGATCCAGTAATTCGTTGGTCACACGATAGGTTGTGGTTGTATCTCTGTAGGCTGCCTCTCTGATGTACTCATCGGGAATCTGTAGTCCCAGTCGTTCTGCCGTCCGGTAGAAGCTGGATAATCGTCCCGAGGTAACCGCTGACATTGCGCCGTGTATATAGGCAATTTTTCTATGTCCTCTGCTATATATGTATTCCAGCAGTTCTTTCATACCTGCCACATTGTCCGACATGATCGCGATACGGTTATTAAACAGATAGTCAATAGTAACTACTGGGATGGAACTCTGTACTAATTCGATGACTTCGGGATCTGCGAAATCGATACAGGCGAGCACCACTCCGTCAAAGCCTCTGTACCTGCTGTGTTCCAGGTAGGACATCCGATCCGAACGGTTCTTGCAGCTGTTAATAAAGGTAATGTCGTAACCGCTCTTCTCTGCAGTCCTCTTGAAGCTGTCCAGTACACTGGAAAAGTAATCATGGGTCAGACCGCTTTGTGCTTCATCTACGAAGAGGACTCCTATTCCATAAGTTCTGTTCGTCTTCAGTGCTCTGGCGGAAAGGTTCGGGGAATATCCCATCTCCTTGGCTACCCGTCTGATATTTGCTTTGGTTTCTTCTCCAATGTCCTTGTGGTCGTTCAGTGCCTTGCTGACAGTTGCAACGGAGACTCCACAAATCTTGGAAATGTCTTTCAATGATGCCATACCGTTCTCCTGTTTCATGTCTTCGTCATTTCATCCGACCTGTTTTGTAACTTAATCGTTTTCGTAGTTTTAATATATACCACCTTTGAGCATTTTGCAATACTTTTTTGCAGTTTTTTTCTAAAAAGTATCCACTTTGTCTATAATTAACAATTTCAAATAAGTGTTTTTGTACATTTGGCTTGTGCAGCAATTGAGTTTCTTCTATATAATGGCAAAGTATGCGATAACGTTTGCTACTATTTTGTTTCGTAAATCTGCTTTTTTCAAGATCCGTTTTGTTTTGTATCTTCTGTCCATGTTTTTCTTGCGTATTTGTATATATTGCGCATTTTACAGGCTTTTTCAAGATTCGTATTGCATTTTCAGCACTGCTTCTGTATAATACAAATCAGAATTCCGGATTACTTAATCGTTTACTGAACATTAAGCAGTCCGCAGCGAAAAAGCAAACACTCAACATACAACAACATGAAAGAAGGAGATTTTCTTATGAAGTATGGTCATTTTGATGATGTGCATCAAGAATATGTCATCACTACTCCCAAGACTCCGCTTCCCTGGATCAACTATCTGGGATGCAACGAGTTTTTCAGTCTGATATCCAACACCTGCGGCGGATATACCTTCTATAAGGATGCCAAACTGCTGCGTCTGACCCGTTATCGTTACAATAATGTACCGGCAGACATCAACGGCAAATATCTGTATATTAAGGATGGAGATACCGTATGGAATCCCGGCTGGCAGCCTACGAAGACCGAGCTGGATTCTTACGAGTGCCGTCACGGTATCGGTTACAGCCGTTTCACCTCTTCCAAGAACGGTGTTAAGGCTTCCGTGCTCTCCTTCGTTCCTCTGAATGATAACTGTGAGATCTCTCAGCTGACTCTGACCAACGGAAGCTCCGAGGACAAGAAGCTGTCCGTATTCTCTTATGTAGAATGGTGTCTGTGGAATGCCGATGATGATATGAAGAACTTCCAGCGTAACTTAAGCACCGGCGAAGTGGAGGTACAGGATTCGACTATTTACCACAAGACCGAGTACCGCGAACGCCGTAATCATTACGCAATTTATTCTGTAAATACGAAGATTGATGGTTTCGATACCAGCAGAGATGCTTTTCTGGGTGCGTACAGAGGTGCGGATTCTCCCGAAGCGGTTGAGAACGGCAAGTGCACAAACTCCATGGCAAGCGGCTGGTCTCCCATTGCTTCTCATCAGATCAATGTGGATCTGGCAGCCGGCGAGACCAAGACTTTCATCTTCGTACTGGGCTATATCGAGAATCCCGAAGACGAGAAGTGGGAGTCCTACGGTGTGATCAACAAGACCCGCGCGAAGGAAATGCTGGCAAAATACCAGACCGACGCCCAGGTAGAAGAAGCTTTCGCAGCGCTGCAGGCTTACTGGAAGCAGTTACTTGCCCGTTACACGGTAGATTCTGCTGACGAAAAAGTAAACCGTATGGTCAACACCTGGAACCAGTATCAGTGCATGGTAACCTTCAACATGTCCCGTTCCGCTTCTTATTATGAGTCTGGAATCGGTCGTGGCATGGGCTTCCGTGATTCCTGCCAGGATCTGCTCGGCTTCGTACATCTGATCCCGGATCGTGCAAGAGAGCGTATCATCGATATCGCTTCCACCCAGTTCCAGGACGGCAGCGCTTACCATCAGTACCAGCCTCTGACCAAGAAGGGCAACTCCGATATCGGCAGCGGCTTCAATGATGATCCTCTGTGGCTCATTGCAGGTACCAGTGCTTACGTAAGAGAGACCGGTGATACCTCCATCCTGACCCAGATGGTTCCTTTTGACAACGATATGAGCGTAGCTGCTCCTCTGATGGATCACTTAAAGCGCTCCTTAGACTATATCATCAACCACAAAGGTCCTCACAATCTGCCTCTGATCGGCCGCGCCGACTGGAATGACTGTCTGAACCTGAACTGCTTCTCCGCTCATCCCGGAGAATCCTTCCAAACCTTCGGTCCCAGTGAAGGACCCGTGGCAGAATCCGTATTCATTGCCGGTATGTTCGTAAAATACGGTGAAGAATATGCCCAGCTGTGCGAGCTGATGGGTGATGCTGATGAAGCTGCCCGCGCACGCAAGGAAGTACAGGCAATGTACGATGCGATCCTGAAGGATGGCTGGGACGGCGACTGGTTCGTTCGTGCTTACGATGCTTACAGTCACAAGGTAGGTTCCAAGGAATGCCGCGAAGGTCAGATCTACATCGAGCCTCAGGGCTTCTGTGTACTCGCCGGTGTCGGTGTAAAGGAAGGGCTTGCCGAGAAGGCACTGAATTCCGTAAAAGAAAGACTGGATACCAAGTATGGTGTCATGATCTTACAACCTGCATACACGGAGTATCACCTCGAACTTGGTGAAGTATCCTCTTATCCCCCCGGATACAAGGAGAATGCCGGTATCTTCTGCCACAACAATCCCTGGGTATCCATCGCAGAGACCGTTCTGGGCAGAGGTGACAGAGCCTTCGAAATCTACCGTAAGACCTGTCCCGCATACATCGAGGATATCAGCGAGATCCATCGTACCGAGCCTTATGTATACTCCCAGATGGTAGCCGGTAAGGATGCAAAATTCTACGGCGAAGCGAAAAACAGCTGGCTGACCGGTACCGCGGCATGGACTTTCGTAAATATCTCCCAGTACATCCTTGGTGTATATCCTACCCATCAGGGATTATCCGTAGATCCTTGTATTCCTAAGGGCTTCGGTGATTTCTCCATCACCCGTAAGTTCCGTGAGGGCACCTATCACATTCAGGTGAAGAATCCTCAGAATGTGGAGAAGGGTGTGGTATCCATGACCGTAGATGGCAAGGCTGTTGACGGACACATCATCCCTTACGAAAAGGGCAAGGAAGAGTACAACGTAGTTATTACCATGGGCTAAAGAACATAGTTTAAACAATTTCTATCCTCCTTAAAAATCCTCCGGCAACTATAATTGCCGGGGGATTTTTCTGTCAAATGATATTATTTTCTCCATTTTTCTGAAGCAGTTTCCGGTACGTGGCATCCATTCCCAATGCCCCAAGTGGTGCTGTAATGAGAATTGCCAGCACTGCCACCGAAAGGACGATCTTACCACAGGCTAATCCCATCGCTAACGGCACGGAGCCGATGGCTGCCTGTACGGTAGCTTTCGGCAGATAGGCGATCATACAGAACAGGCGCTCCTTTTTACCTAGTTCCGTTCCCAGCAGACACAACGCCACACCAACGGAACGGAACACCAGTGCCAGCAGAATCATGCCCACTGCTGCAAGACCGGCTTCCATGGTATAGCGGATGTCCACCGCAGCGCCTACGAGTACAAACAGTACTACCTCCGCTGCCAGCCACAGCTTGCCGAACTTGACAGACAACCTGCCCGTGACTTCCTTAGGTGTCCGCATCTTCAGTGCACATGCCATGCTCACCACTGCTAGCAATCCGGAAAAAGCAACCTTTCCCTTTAACATCGTCTCCAGTGCCATTAACAGGAAGGATAATCCCATAATAATAATGACTTTCATGCTGTTGCGCACGTAACTGCCCTTCCGATATAACAGTTCAAAAAGCTGTCCCAGCAGCCATCCCACCAACGCACCGACCAACACACCGGTCAGAATTGACACCGGAATATTTGCAAAATCCAGTGCATTTACATGTCCGCCCTGCGCCATTCCAACAAAAGTGGAAAACAGCACTATGACATAAATGTCATCGCAGGAAGCTCCTGCCAGGATCATCTGCGGAATACTTTTCTCCGTGCCATAGCCGTTCTCCATAAGGTGCACCATCCTCGGCACCACCACAGCAGGTGACACTGCTGCCAGTACCGCACCCATGACCGCCGCATCGACTCTGTTGATATTCAGGATCATGGGGGCAAATATTACAAAAGCAAGCAATTCACAAGTAGCGGGAACGCAGGACAGCATGACTGCGGAACGTCCTACTTTTTTCAGATCCTTCAGATCCAGAGATAATCCGGCCTTGAGAAGTATAATGATCAGCGCGATCTGTCGTAGCTGTGATGAAATATTCAGAATCGATACATCCAACAGGTTCAGCACATATGGTCCCAGAATAATTCCGGTAAACAGCATTCCGATAATGCGTGGCAGGTGAATCTTCTGGCAGATTGCTGCCATAAGAAGTCCCAGCAAAAAAATCAGTCCCAGTGATGTAAGCATAAAAATTTCCTCCATTTTCTCGCGGCAGGACGTTTTGGATTCCAACAAAAAGGCTGGTGTCCCCTGCATATTCTGCAGAAGTCATCAGCCAAATAAAATCCTATTTCGGCGGTTCGAAACCTAAGTTTCTGGGAGAACCTCATTCCCGATGTTTTTATTATATACTAGAAAATATCCACCGTCAACGCATCCCCGAAATCCTCTGCTGGAATCTCGAAATCAACAATTCCCGCTGCATACGGCTGCAGTACATACTGCCCGGATTCAAAGACGAATCCATCTCCCGTAATGCTGAAAGTCGGGCTTGCCGGTCCATTGCCGGTACCTGCGATGTCCGCTCCATAGATTTCCTGATAGATAGTATCCATATTTTCCGTACCATCTAACACTACCAGTTTAATACTCTTCTCATAATCAGGGAAGAAGCAGTCATCCGTCGCCTGCATCTCGGCAGCTTTTTTCGTCACCAGTTCCAGTGCTTTGTCACGGAAGCCGTTTCCGAGACTGTCAAAGGTAATTTTTTCTCCTGTCTGCGTATAATAGTTTCTGTAATCCTGTATGTACCAGCCATGTGCTCCCTGATTATAGCCCTCATTGCCCCATACCACGCTGATCACCTTGTCATCTGCACGGATTACCTGAAATGAAAGTTCTTCATAGCTAGTCATTCCCGACATCTCGCCCTCATAAACTGTACCGAAATCACTATTGTTGATACTATCCAAAAAAGTTTCCACATACGCGTTCAAATCCTTTTGGATCTTGTCCTGCGCTTCTTCATTACCTTCTATCGTGATCTTCGGCACCTGATAGGTATAGGTGTATTTTCGTTCCGCATTTTCCGGATCACTGCTGCCTTCAAAATCCTCTGTGGTAATCTCCACTTTGCCGGTTGTCGCAGTCTCGGTCTGCATCTCCTGCTGCGATGCAGTCTCCGTTTCTGCATTCTCCAGTACGCTTTCCTGCGTATTCTCAATTGCGGTGCCGGTCACCTCCGGGATCACTGGGGATTCCAGACTTCCGCATGCAGTAAACGCAAGCAGCAGTCCTGTAAGTATTGTAGCCAATAATTTCTTTTTCATTTTATTTACCTCCTAATGCCAGTATATACAACCACTGCATCATAATTGCATCATGTCCCGACCACGCCCCGCAACACAACTTTCCCCACATATTTCCGGACGAGTTCTGCCATCTGTTCCAGTTCCTCCCGTGAGAAAGCGCCGAACACTTCCGCACCGCCCGGCTTAACAGCATTGCTTTCTGCTGTCTGTATCATCCGGTACAGGCAGTTATCATTCTCCTGATAACTCTGCAAGTAGTATGCAGGACACCCTTCGATCCATCTGCCGATCTCCTTAAATTCTCCCACGGTATGAATCCCCTTTACCACAGTAGTTCGGAATTCATAGGGAATTCCGCTGCTTTTCAGGATACCGATACTCTCCTCAATGCGGGAGATATCCATATGTGGCAGTCCCGCCGCCCGGGCATAATTATCCCTGGAAGCCTTAATATCCATCGCCACATAATCGATCAGGTGCTCCTGTAACAATTCCCACAATACTCCGGGCATATACCCGTTGGTATCCAGCTTGATGGGATACTCCAGCTCCTTGATCTTTTGCAGGAACGCCCGAAGGTCCCGCTGCAGAGTCGGCTCTCCGCCGGTGACGCAGACGCCCTGGAGGATTCCCTGCCTTTTCTTCAGGTAGTACAGCACTTCCTCTTCCGCGACGGAGGGCTGTCTCGCAGGATCCAGTACCAGTTCCCCATTGTGGCAAAACGGACAGCGAAAATTGCAGCCTCCTGTAAAAACAGTGGCTGCAATATGTTCCGGATAATCTAATAAAGTTGTCTTGTTAAAACCATGTATTTCCATACAGTATTCCCTTCGTCCCCACAGGGACTGTATGACTCTTTCTTACGTCCTCGACATCGTAGAATCCCGGACCACCAGTTCTCCGTCGAATACGCAGTGCTGGTGTTTCGCTTTTTTTCCGATAATGTCAAACAGAATCCGGGCAGTCTCTCTCGCCATGCTGTCTATCGGCTGCTTTAAAGTCGTCAATGACGGGATAACATATTTCCCGATTTCCACACCATCAAAGCCCGTCAGGGAAATATCTTCCGGTACCCTGTATCCGGCATCAGACAATGCTTTTCCAGCACCGATTGCCAGCATATCGGAGATTGCGAAGATCGCCGTGCACGGAATCTGCTTCTCCAGGAATTCCTTCGTCACCATGTAGCCATTCTCCAGGGAGTAATCCTCAAGGTCACTCCTCATGGGCAGGATCAGTTCTTCCCTTACTTCTATTCCGTTATCCTTCAACGCCTTTTTATAGCCTTCCAGACGCAGTTTACCGATGGAAGCATCCGTTTTGCGGGCACAGACGATCGCAATATCCTTATGCCCATTCTTACACAGATAGTCCACCATCTTGTAACTTTCTTTGGTATCATCCACGGTCACGGAAGAATAGGTATTACGGCTGAATCCCTTTGGCAGCATTCCGGTAGTGCTCAAGATAAATGGTACATGAAGCTGTGCCAGTTTTTCCTCGCTGTGAACCAGATAACCACCGAGAAAAATAATGCCCCGAAGCCTTTTTTCCTTTACAAGCTTCAGCGCCACCTCCACTTCATCATCGTCATAATCGACATGCTGCAAAACCATGGAGTAGGACTTTTCCTTGATCTCTTCTTCCAATACCTTGATCATCTGGCTGAAGAAAGAGTTATTAATACCTTTGACCAGTACTGCAATTGCCTTGGCATCCTGACGCTTCAGGTTTCTGGCACTGTTGTTGGGTACGTAGTTATTCTCTTTGATCACCCGCATGATCGTTTCCTTGGTCTCAGGATTGATGTCCGGGTGGTTATTTATGGCACGGGATACCGTGCTGACGCCGACACCGCAGATTCTGGCAATGTCTCTGATCGTGATTTCCTCCATGGAATGCAACCCTTTCTAAGCCTACAGACTTATCTGCCGTACAGCTTCGTCATGCTGCGGATCCGCCCTGCAAGCTCCTTTGTAAAATCTCCGTTCCCCATTCTCCACATCCAGTTGATGCCAAGCGTGGAAGGAATGTTGATGCGGGCCTCCGATCCCAGTCCGAGATAATCCTGCATGGGAATGATCGCCATATCCGCTACGCTGGACATTGCGGCACGCACGAATTCCCAGGGAATCTGCTCTCTGGGAATCGGCTCTCCGTCCGCATTTTTCAGACGCAGATAGTCGTCACAGAGCTTTTTGTCAGCTCCCTTCAAGGTGTCATACCACCCCATCACAGTATCATTATCATGAGTTCCTGTATATACCACGCAATTATGTATATAATTATGCGGCAAATAATCACTTTCCTCACGGGAATCAAAAGCAAACTGCAAAATTTTCATACCTGGATAACCGGATTTCTTCACTAATTCTATCACAGATGGTGTTAAAAAGCCAAGGTCTTCTGCAATCACTTCTTTTTCTCCCAATTTTTCCTTCATGGCACGGAAAATATCGTATCCCGGACCCTGTTCCCAGTGACCGTGCTCCGCAGTGGGTTCCCCATAAGGAATCGCATAATAAGCATCGAATCCACGGAAATGATCGATACGTACCACATCATAGCGCTCAAAGCAGGCTGCCAGCCGCTGCATCCACCAGGCATAACCGGTCTCTTTGTGATGTTCCCAGTTATACAGAGGATTACCCCACAGCTGTCCGGTGGCAGAAAATGCATCGGGAGGGCATCCCGCTACTGCTACCGGCTCACAATCCTCGTCAAACTGGAACAGCTCCGGATTCGCCCAGGCATCTGAGCTGTCAAATGCCACATAAATTGGAATATCCCCGATAATCTTGATGCCGTTATCGTTGGCATAGGTCTTTAGTTTCTCCCACTGTACCTGGAACAGATACTGCTGGAACTGGTAAAAAGCGATCTCTCTCGCATATTTTCTGCGATATTTGTCCATAGCCGCAGGAGTTCTCAGTTTGATATCATCCTCCCAGGCTGCCCAACAGATACCACGGAAGCCATCCTTGACTGCCATATATAATGCATAATCCTCCAGCCAGTATGCATTCTTCTGTACAAACTCCTGAAATCTTGCATCTTCTTCAATATGACTATTATCAAACGCTTCTTTTAGCAGGCGGAAGCGACTCTTGTAGATTTTACCGTAGTCCACGGAATGAATGTCGGTACCGAAATCATAAGCATTGCACTGCTCAGCGGTCACATAGCCTCTCGCCACCAGATCCTCAGGATCGATGAAATAAGGATTCCCTGCAAAGGTGGAGAAGGACTGGTAAGGAGAATCTCCATAGCTGGTCGGACCTAACGGCAGGATCTGCCAGTATGCCTGACCGGCTTCTTTTAATCTGTCAATAAATTTATATGCTTCTTTGGAAAAGCAGCCGATTCCGTATTTGGAAGGCAGACTGCTCACCGGCAGCAAGATTCCACTTTTTCTCATAACATAAATCTCCCGTTGTAACTTTTTCGTTTAACCCTTAACTGCTCCGGCTACCACGCCTTCGATGATGTACTTCTGACAGGTCAGATAGAAGACGATGATAGGGATAACAGACAATACCAACAGTGCCATCATGGCACCCAGATCCTTTGCCCCGTAAGAGCCTACCAGATATTGTACTACAACCGGGATGGTTTTATAATTAGTACTCAGACCAATTACCAGATAGGGCAGCAAATAGTCGTTCCAGATCCACATAGCGTTCAGAATCGCTACTGTAATAGCAGTCGGCTTCAGGATCGGCATTACGACGCCGAAGAAAGTCTGCAGCGGATTACAGCCGTCGATCATGGCTGCCTCTTCGATGTCTAACGGAATAGATTTGATAAATCCGCAGAACATAAATACGGACAGACCAGATCCGAAGCCCAGATACAGAAGCACCATTCCGGGAGGGTTATTTAAGTGAGTCATATTCGCCAGCTTAGACATCGTGAACATAACCATCTGGAAAGGTACGATCATGGAAAATACAAACATATAATACAATACGTTGGTCACACCGGTTTTTACTCTGGTCAGGTAATAAGCGGTCATGGAAGTAAACAGAATGATCGCTGCCACAGAAAATACCGTGATAAAAGCAGACCATCCGAAGGCTGTGAAGAAACCTGTTTTTTCAATACCGTTCACATAGTTGGTAAGCCCTGCAAAAGTCTCTGCGGTAGGCAGTGCGAAAGGATTGTTACTGATGAACAGTTTTCCCTTAAAGGAGTTGATCAGCACGAAGAAAATAGGTGTCAAAAATGCAACTACCAGCACACACAGGATACAAAAAATGATTACATTGGAAGTTTTTTTCTTAGTCATTACTGCTCTACCTCCTTACGTCTGGTAAGTACCAGCTGTCCCAGGGCAATGACTGCCACTACAATGAAGAACAGCACTGCTTTGGCCTGACCAACACCTTCAAATCCGCTTCTGCCATAGAAGGTATTGTAGATATCCAGAGCCAGCATAGCTGTCTTTTTGCTGGGTGCTCCAGCCGTCAATGCAAGGTTCTGGTCGAACAGCTTAAAGCTGTTGGACACGGTGAGGAACAAACATATGGTAATAGATGGCATAACCATCGGAATTTTCACTTTGAATAATGTCTGTAACGAAGTAGCTCCATCGATCTCTGCTGCTTCGATCAGATCCGTAGGTACATTCTGCAGTCCGGCTACATAAATGATCATCATATAACCGATCATCTGCCAGTTCATCAGAATGATCAGACCCCAGAATCCATAGGTCGGATTCGCTACCAGTGTTGTCTCGTATTTTAACAATACTGCGTTGATCATCTGCTGCCAGATATATCCCAAAATGATACCGCCGATCAGGTTCGGCATGAAAAATACTGTACGGAACAGATTGGTTCCTTTGATCTTTCTCGTCAATGCCAGTGCCAAAATGAAGGCAAACACATTAATGGTGACAATGGACACTACGGAGAATTTTAGAGTAAATCCAAATGCGTTGACAAAATCTTTGTCCGCAAAAATTTTAATGTAATTATCTAAGCCTACAAATTGCGCGTTTGTAATTGTCTTAAATTTGCAAAAGGACAGATATACGCCCATGACAAACGGTATGATAAAAGCAAAGGAAAACGCGATCAGGGTAGGCAGTACAAAAATGGGAAAATATCTTTTTAATGTCTTTTGCATAAGCCTGTCTCCTTTTTTACAAACACAGGGGCCGTGGTACCACCACCGCCCCCTGTGTCTGAAGTTATATAAGATGGATTAAGTTATTGTCTTTTTGTCGATGGAGCTTAGTTAGCTGCGGTTGCGGCCTTTTCAGCTGCCCATCTTTCAACTACGGTTGTCTTTACAGTATCCCAGTCGATGGAACCGGAAGCGTACTCCAGAAGAGCTGCGCCGAAGTCATCCTTGAACTGCTGGCTAGGGAAGGAAGTGAAGTTCCATGCTACAGATGTCTTGGAGCTATCTGCCATGTAACGAAGAACTTCCTGTGCCAGAGGATCGGTGGGCTTTTCGTCATCGCTAAAGGTATCGAAAGGAGCGATGAATCCAAGGTCGTTGGTTACTGCTGCCTTACCGGTCTCAGAAGAGAACAGCCATTCAACGAATGCGATAGATGCTGCCTGATCCTCAGCAGAAGCTTCCTTGTTGATGCAGAAGAAGTTCTCAGTACCGGTGCACAGTCCCTGATTCTCTTCACCTTCAACTCCGGTATAGATAGGAAGGAACTTAACATCCTCAGCCTTAACGGTGTTACCGTCTACGCCATTGATCTGGCTCCAACCCCAGTTACCGTTCTGTACCATTGCTGCCTGACCCAGAGCGAATTCAGCCATGGAGTCGTCTACAGACTTGCTTCCCAGCAGGCCGGGTGCTGTGCAGGAGTTGTTGATGTACAGATCGAAAATGTTCTTGAAGTTATCGGAGTAAGTAAACTCCAGGTTATCGGTATCGGTGATACCCTTGTCCTTGAACTCGTAGTATACAGGGATGTTAGCCAGATGAGTCTGCCATCTCCAGTCTTCACCGGGAGTCAGGGATGTGGAAGCGAATACGCCTTCAATGCCCAGCTCATCTTTCTTAGCCTGCATATCTTCTACAACCTCTTTTAACTTAGCGAAGTTGTTGATCTCATCCATGCTTGCTGCCTTAGCGCCATCCAGTGCGAAGTACTTCTGCATGATAGCGTCGTTATAAATGATACCATAACCCTCTACTACGTAAGGGATTCCGTATACACCACCGTCTTCGCCGGTGATTGCCAGGCTCTTATCCATTAACCAGCTGTACAGGTCTGTATCCTTTAAGTCTGCACAGTAATCTTTCCAGTTCTGATAACCGATAGGTCCGTTGATCTGGAACAGGGTAGGTGCTTCCTTGTTAGCGATCTCAGACATCAGGGTCTGCTCATAAGTACCACTTGCTGCGGTTACAACCTTTACAGGAACACCGGTCTCCTCGGTATATTCCTTAGCCAGCTTCTGCCATACTTCGTCAACTTCAGGTTTGAAGTTCAGGTAGTATACAGATCCGTCTGCGACTGCTGTCGTTTCAACAGCTTCGGTGGTTGCTGCATCTGTCTTGCTGTCGGTAGCAGGGGTGGTAGCTGCTGCATCACCGGAGTTTCCACAACCGGTCAGCATGGAAGCTGCCATTACTGCACAAAGTAATACGCTTGCCAATTTCTTCTTCATAATCTTACCTCTCCTTTATGTTTGTACGGGTGACTTCATAATTTTTGTATATCCCCGTTACTGTTTCGGAATCGGTATCGGTATTGTTACCGGTAACGTTTCCGTTGCTGTAATTAGAAGATAGCACATTCACGAATCAGTTGCAAGAGATTTCCTGCAATTTATCGGAAGTTTGTATATTGTCATCAAATCTGTGACATTGTTTTTGTGCATTTTCACCACGGAATGAAGTGCGCAAAATGCTTATGGATAATTTTAATTGTTCTGTAACTTGAGAGTTAGTGAAATACCACCCGGATGACTTTGTTGTCTTCCTGGGTGGTATTTTTGTTTTGATGTTCCGATTTTACCGCCTAAAATCTATTTTGTGCTGTAGAAGTAGTAAGTTTGAAGTGATTTTCTTTTATAGTGACTGATATTTACTGCCGGAATGGAAGCATCCTATGCCGAAGCGGTAATTGTCAGAACGTTTTCATGAATTCTTCAATAAAAATACTGCTTGGATTTCTAAAAGCACTTTCAGGGCAGCAATATGCTTGCCCTACTAAGCAGGGAGTTAGCGAAACAGCCCCGTAACCCTCTTTCTATTGCTTTGGTGAAAATCGCATCAAAATAGCAAAATCCGTACAAAAAAACTTCTGAATCAGGAATTTTTGTACGGAATTTCTTCATTTTGCACGCTCAGCGAAAATAACAGCTTTTTACATGGCAAAATCTCATGTTTTTGTATTTTTTTAGCAAAAAATGGTGTTTTTAATACAAACAGATCTCCCCGGGTGGCAGATGGCATCCGCAATGAGCCACGCTATTCATAAGATTGTCAGCAAAAGGCGCTGCCAATCTTATTTCATATCGCGGCGTTCGCCGCATCACGGCATAAGTAAAGACAGCGATTTGTGCGCAAGCGCCCATCGCTGTCCTCACTATGCCTATGCGCGGCTCATTGCTCGCGTAAACTCTCAATTTATCATGAAACCCCGGTGCATTCACACCGGGGCTGTATGTCTATTATTTCAATTTCCAGATATCTCTGTTGTACTCTGCGATGGTTCTGTCGGAGGAGAAGAATCCGGCCTTGGCGATGTTCACCAGCATCATCTTCTTCCACTTCTGCTGATCCTCATAATCGGCGAATGCCTGATCCTTTACCTTGATGTAATCTTCTAAGTCAAGCAGGGTCATGAACCAGTCTTTGTTCAGCAGCTCGTTGTACAGACGCTCCAGGTTCTCCTTTTTACCCACTTTGAGCACTTCTTTGCTGACAATAAAGTCTACAGCCTCTTTGATCACAGGGCTCTTCTTGTAGTAATCCTTGGAGACATAGTCTGCCTTCTCGTAGTGCTTGATGACAGTGTCGCTGTCCTGACCGAAGATGTAGATATTATCATCGCCTACCAGCTCATGGATCTCTACGTTTGCACCGTCACTTGTACCAAGTGTTACTGCACCGTTTAACATGAACTTCATGTTACCGGTTCCGGATGCCTCCTTGGATGCCAGAGAGATCTGCTCGGAGATATCACAGGCAGGGATCAGCTTCTCGGCGTAGCTTACGTTGTAGTTCTCTACCATAACAAGCTTCATGTAAGGGCTGACTTCCGGATCGTTATTGATAATGTCGGACATTACCAGCAGGAGATGAATGATATCCTGAGCGATCACATACGCAGGTGCAGCCTTTGCACCAAAGATGAAGGTCAACGGTGTAGAAGGCTTCTTGCCGCCCTTGATCTCCAGATATTTGTGAATGATATACAGTGCGTTCATCTGCTGACGCTTATACTCGTGCAGACGCTTTACCTGAATATCGAAAATGGAATCGGGATTCAGCTCCACGCCTTCCTTCTCCTTGATATAGGATACCAGCTCGGTCTTCTTGGTCTTCTTGATATCATAGATAGCATCCAGTACCGCCTGATCGTCCTTATGCTCTAACAGCTTCTGTAATTCTTCGGCATCCTTCTTGTAACCGTCGCCGATGGTCTGGGTCAGGAACGCAGCCAGCTCATGGTTACAGGACAGCAGCCATCTGCGGAAGGTGATACCGTTAGTCTTGTTGTTGAACTTTTCAGGGTAAATCTTGTAAAAATGATTCAGTTCGCTCTGCTTCAGAATCTCGGTATGAATTGCTGCCACACCGTTGACGCTGTAACCGTAATGGATGTCGATGTGTGCCATGTGCACTCTCTTATCCTTATCGATGATCTGAACTTTTTCGTCCTTATATTTCTTTGCCACACGGTTACTCAGCTCCTTGATGATGGGAACCAGCTGAGGAACTACCTTTTCAATATAAGCCAGAGGCCACTTTTCCAGAGCTTCTGCCAGGATGGTGTGGTTGGTATACGCGCAGGTGCGACTTAC
This sequence comes from Simiaoa sunii, assembly GCF_014337175.1. Taxonomy (GTDB): domain Bacteria; phylum Bacillota; class Clostridia; order Lachnospirales; family Lachnospiraceae; genus Acetatifactor; species Acetatifactor intestinalis. Next base: position 3,260,906 of record NZ_CP060633.1, read on the forward strand.
GACGTCAATGGCTTCATCCATGGTGAAGCCTTCCTCAGTGGTGAGGATACGGATCAGCTCAGGGATAACCATAGTAGGATGGGTATCGTTGATCTGGATTGCCACATGTTCAGGCAGAGTATGCAGATCATAGCCTTTTTCCTTTACTTCCTTCAGGATCAGCTGGGCACCGTTGCATACCATGAAGTACTCCTGATAGATACGTAACAGGTTACCGGCCTCATCGGAATCATCCGGATACAGGAACAGAGTCAGGTTCTTCTCAATGGCTTCCTTATCGAAAGTGATGCCTTTCTTTACCAGGCTCTCATCCACGGTCTCAATATCAAATAAGTGCAACTTGTTCAGTCCGTTCTCATAACCTACCACGTCAATATCATACAATACGGAAGTCACCTTGCGGTCACCGAAAGCTACTTCGAATTTTGTACCGGTGTTGTTCAGCCAGGAATCCTTCTGGATCCAGTCGTTCTTCTCAGCATTCTGGAGATGATCCTTGAATACCTGCTTGAACAGACCGAAGTGGTAGTTCAGACCGATACCGTCTCCGGGAAGTCCCAGAGTAGCGATGGAATCCAGGAAACATGCTGCCAGTCTTCCAAGTCCACCGTTACCAAGAGAGGGTTCCGGCTCTGCCTCTTCGATGTCTGCCAGATTCTTGCCGTTTTTCTTCAGGATATCGCTCAGCTCCTCATAGATGCCTAAGTTGATCAGGTTGTTGGATAACAGCTTACCGATCAGGAACTCCATGGAAATGTAATATACTTTCTTGTCTCCGGTGATTGCAGGAGTCTCTGCCATCTTCTCTTTGGTCAACTGCAGTACTCCGGTGTACAGCTGTGCATCGGTGCAGGCACCGATATTTTTTCCATACATTTTGCCGGTGATCTCGTTTAATGTCTGCTCTAAATTCATCTTTAACCCCATTTCCGCACGTTTCCCCAGGGAAGCGCACTATTTTTCTATTCTCTCTGTTGCGGTTTTCCCTGAATCAGCGGATGCCATTTCCTCCGTTTTTCAGGAAAAATAGTTTTGTTGCTCTCTTACAAAACACAGGATACCATAGGAAAACGTTTTCCGCAACCCTTTCTTTGATTTTCCTGGATTTTTGTGCAAAATAGCTTAACAGATAATGTCCTTATAGTACATTTTCACAATACTGTGGGGCATGACTACCTGATGTCCCTCGCCACCGTTCATCAGCTGATGTACTTCTTCCACGGCTCTGCTGGAGATGCTGTAGAAATCCTGTCTGATAGTATTCATCTGCTTACCGACATATCCCATCAGGGTGATGCCATCGAAACCGCACACCGGACGGAAAATGTCCATATCGATCAGGGCGTTCATGGCGCCGATTGCCATCAGGTCGGAGGCACAGACTACCACGTCCTTATTTTTCGCGTATTTCAGTGCCACGTTTCTCGCTGTCAGCTCACTGAAATCTCCCTGTCGCACCATCATGGTCAGATCCAAGTCTTTCACCAGGCGCCTCATGCCTTTTAATCTCTGTTCCGTGACATAACCGTCTCTTCTGCCTGCGATGTACAACACACGCTTGCAATTATCGTCCAGCACCGTCTTTTTCGCCACATCGTACTGGGCCTGTTCCTGATCGATACTGATGTATGTGGTCCTGGCATTCACAATCGGTGCATCCACTACCACACAGGCGAACTGCTTTTCCCGGATGAGTTTCTGCAGCACTTTATCTTCTTTGGACATGCCATAGATCACAACGCCCGAGATACTTTGTGACAGAAAAGATCTGGTGATCTCTTCCGCTGTCATTCCCGCGATCATAGAAGGAAAGATCGTCACGACTTCCACATTCAGTTCTTTCGCCTTATCCAATGCCCCTACCAGATACTGCATGAAGATCTGGTCAATGGCCTGGGTCTGTCTATTGGGATCCAGCACCAGCGCAATTCTTCCAAACTGCTTGGAGGAAAGCGCCGCAGCAATGGAATTCGGAATATAATTCAGTTCCTTGATGGCGTCCTGTACCTTTTTCTTCGTCTCTTCACTGACATTCGGGTAGCCATTTAAGACCTTGGATACTGTTGAAATTGCCACTCCGGCATGTTTTGCCACTTCCTTGATTGATACCATAAATCCCCCGTTCCGGCCGCAGACCCCTGCGCCCGTTTTTCTCCGTTACCGCGACGGAATGCGGTCTTGTTCCATTTGACGTTTGCTCATATATTCTCTATACTATAAGTTAATGGAAGTTTCGTCAATGTACAGCATTTACGAAATATGGCGTGAATTTTTGGAAAAGGTTTTCCAAAACAGATTAAAATAGGACAGCGAAAGCGCCGGAAAGGCAACACATATCATGGCAGTCATCAAAAGTGTGGAAGAAAAATATATGAAAGAAGCCCTGAAACAGGCAAAAAAAGCCTACGCTCTGGGAGAAGTTCCCATCGGTTGTGTCATCGTACACGAGGGAAAGATCATCGGCCGGGGTTACAACCGCCGCAATACAGATAAAAATACGCTGGCGCATGCGGAGATCACAGCGATCAACAAAGCCAGCAAGGTCATCGGTGACTGGCGTTTGGAAGAGTGTACCCTCTATGTGACACTTGAGCCCTGCCAGATGTGCGCCGGTGCCATCGTGCAGGCCCGGATCCCCGAAGTCGTCATGGGCTGTATGAATCCCAAGGCCGGATGCGCCGGATCCATCCTGAATATACTGGAAATGCCCCAGTTTAACCATCAAGTGAAGGTTACCCGGGGCATTTTGGAAGCAGAATGCAGTCAGATGCTGAAAACCTTTTTCGAAGAACTCCGCATCCGCAACAAGCAGGAAAAGGAAGCCAGGAAGTCCTTAAGCAGTCTCTCGTAACGGTGCTTCTTCTCCTTTATCCTGTGTATGTCCGCTCTTTTTGAATTTTCTGAGTTTCGGCAGCTTGCAGAGCAGAAGTCCCGTCTGATACAATCCCTCTGGTGCATACAGGATCATAAATACACAATATGGGAATACATATCTGCTCTTGGCTTCCCACAGGATACTGAACAGAAATCCGCCGAACACAGCAATCCAGGGTAGCCACAGTGATATCGGAACCTCCTTTTTCTTCCACCACAAGATTCCCAGCATGACCAATGCCATAAGTCCAGCCAAATATAGGATACTCTGGTAATAATTTGTAAGCTTCCATATAGTTCTTCCCAGTTCACCGTAATACAGACTCTCCAGAACAGGAGACAATTCCGCTCCTTCTTCAAAACTTTCCGTACTTTCCAACGCTGCATACATCGGCTCTATCCACTGGCCCTCCACCTTATTTTTGAAAAAGTTGAATGCCATTCCAGGATCCTGTGAAAATTCTTCCAACCGTTCCCGGATATATTCTTTTCCCTGCTGCGCGGCAAGTTCCTGTTGGCAATCGTAATCTGTAAATGTTGCCTGCTGATATCGGTTATAGACCCCCGCTCTGCCTTCCGTCTCCTGTAATCCCATAGCGACCCACAAAATACTGGGAATACCGACTCCACTGGGATATCCCGACCGGACTTCATAGATTACATCTACTGCCTTCACAGACAATGCTGCCGTCAGAAGGATCGCTGTTCCCGCCATAAGATATCGTACTTTCTTTTTTCTGAGACTTACCAGCAGAACATAGACTGCCACGGCAACGAGAACGATCCATGTATTTTTCCGGGCAAGTACCGCCAGACCCGCTGCGAAGGATGCCAATGCAATATATCTCTTCTGCCCGGAATGTTCATAGGCTGCCACGCCATAAAACAATATGATTCCGAAGCTGATGCTGAGCACATCACCATAGATATAAGGAAGATAAAATAAAAGAGGAAAACAACCCAGCATCATCACACAATACAGCATCCGGAATACCGGTCTGTCCGTGTTCAGCTTCAGAAACCCATAGCCCGCCAGTATCGTAAGTATCCACCATACGACATGAAGGATCTTGGCCGGTCTGTAGTTAAAGTCGCCGAACAAGGTAAACAGGATCTCATAGAGGATTGCCAATCCCTTCTGCTGCTGGTACATTCCCACATACCCGCCAATGCTCAGCATGCTGAAATTGCCATCTCTGCAATATGCAGCAAACGCCGTAGTATTAATCTGGTCTCCTACGGGATAATAGGGATTCTTGCATACATAGAATACCCCCAGAATAAACGCAATGACGCTCGTCACAATTAACGTACACAGGCAGATCTTTTCCTGCTGGGACTTGTCTTTTTTCATCAACACTTTGTCAATTCCCATGGTACAAAGCGATGCAGCCAAAAAAACCGCGATATGAGCCCAGGTCTTGTCCCCGACCAGCACTCCTCTGGTTCTGCCATCCACCGCACCGTAATAGGAATATTTGCAGGCCCAATAGCTGAGAAGCATCATCATTGCCAGAGCGCACACCAATAAGATTCCGAGCAGTGCATGATATAGTTTTTGGTTTTTATCTGTCTGTAACTGCCTGGTATTCATTTTCTTTCGATATCCTTTTCTCCCAGAGTATTATCATTTTATCTTGTTATTATTGTAATTATCCGATTATCGCACATCATTATGTTGATTATAGCACGCGCATACCTATTCTTCAAGGTAAAGAGGCTTGACAAAGCCGCCGGAAACAGATACACTTAAAAAGCCGTATATGTCGGGTTGCCATGCAGTGGTGATGAAACTCGGTCTTACGCAATGGAAATCTACGAACCGTGTCAGGTTGGGAACAAAGCAGCACTAAGTAGAACCTTCCATGTGCCGTAAGGAAACTGGGTGGAGCTGCTGTCATGGTCCGGCGTATGCGGTTTTGACATTTGTAGCTATGAATAAGAAGGAAGTACAGATATGGCTGTAGAGACTACCATTTTTTCAAATAATAGCGTCGATACCTGGTTCCGTGACATCATGTCCGACTGTGTGCTTTGCCCACGTGCCTGCCATGTGAACCGTCTCGCCGGTCAGACCGGGTACTGCGGGCAGACCGCTGAACTCATGGCAGCGAGAGCTTCCCTGCATTATTGGGAAGAGCCCTGTATTTCCGGTACTTCCGGCTCCGGAACTGTCTTTTTCTCCGGCTGTAATCTCAGATGTGTCTTTTGTCAGAATCATAATATTGCTTTGGGTAAGGCCGGACGAGTCATTGCTCCGGAGCATCTGGCGGAAATCTTTCTGCAATTGCAGGAACAGGGGGCCAATAATATCAACCTCGTCACCCCGACTCATTTTCTGCCGCAGATCGTTATTGCACTGGAGCAGGCAAAACAGCAGGGGCTGCATCTTCCTATTGTATACAATACCGGCAGCTATGAATCTCCGGAGGCACTGCGCCATCTGGAAGGGCTGGTGGATATTTATCTTCCGGATCTGAAATATTTTTCCCCGGAGCTTTCCACTGCGTATTCCCATGCTCCGAATTATTTTGAAACTGCCTGTGCAGCCATTTCGGAAATGTATCGCCAGGTGGGGGATCCTGTCATCGATGAAGATACCGGATTAATGCAGCACGGGATGATCGTCCGCCATCTGCTTCTGCCCGGACAGACAAAGGATTCCAAAAAAATCCTGCGCTATCTCCATGAGACCTATGGAGATCATATTTATATCAGCATTATGAATCAGTATACACCTCTGCCACAGGTAGCGGACATTGAGGCGCTGAATCGTACCGTGACACCGGAAGAATACGACCGGGTATTGCGATTTGCAGAGCGGATCGGCATCGAACGAGGTTTTCGTCAGGAAGGAACGGCCGCCAGTGAAAGCTTTATTCCGGAATTCGATGAAAGGGGACTGTGATCCTCTCACAGTTCCACCGAGATCATATAATATCCGAAGTCTCCTTCCCATGCCGGTTCTCTGGCTCCTTCAAAGCTCTCAAAGCCAAACATTCTCGCGACCTGTTTCTCCCGTTCGTAAAAGTTTCCCGGAACTCCTATGTAATACTTTGCCTGCCCGGCTGTTTCCTGCCGCAACAACAGCAAATGTCTGTAATTGTAATATCCATGCAGTAAAAAGCTGTTATGAGTCATCTGATAACAGCGTTCCCGCAGAACTACAAAGTCTTCCGGTCCTACCGACAAGAATTCCCTGGCATCCCGGAAGGGATGAATGTGTGGGTAAATGCTGCTTAACTGCTCCCATTTGGTATCTTTCATATGCAGGGTGTTTTCCGTAACGGCAACGGATTCCTTTACCGTTTGTGCTTGCCGTTTTCCTGTCTCCATGGGAATGACTGCTTCCACTGTTACCTCTGCTTTCTTCTCTATCAGCTTCGGTTCTTCGCTTTTCATCACGTTTTCCGGCTTTGGCACAGATTTCTTTTTGGTATCTCCGGTTCCTTCGAATTTCCCTACGATGGCACAATTCCTTTCCAGCGGAATGCGTATCCCAAGTATCTGCTCCCTCTCTTTTTCCAATGGAATCCTTTTCTCACAAAAAGCTCTTCCTTGATCTGTCGTCATTTCGCACAGCTGCTGTTCCCCGCTTTTCCATTGCAAATACAGCGGTATCCCCTTACCGGACACGATTTCCTGTCCATTCAGCTGCACTGTCAAAATTTCTTCTTTATCCAGGCTTTCCAGCCTCGCATATCCCGCACTTCGGATCCGCTGTCCATTTTCCTGTAATTCCAAATAACTGATCTGTTTCCGATATGACATAAAAATCCCCCCGCATAAAGTATTCTAACTATCTTTATGCAGGGGGTTGTCCTTAATATTCCTGGTTGTCCAGATATTTCATATAATTAACGACCATCAATGCGATCTTGAAAGTCAATGCATCATCAAAGCTGCGCAGATCCAGTCCGGTGCTCTTCTGAATCTTCTCAATACGATACACCAGAGTGTTACGATGTACAAACAGTTGTCTGGAAGTCTCCGACACGTTCAGATTGTTCTCAAAGAACTTGTTCAATGTATTCAATGTCTCTTCGTCCAGATCGTAGGGTACATTGTCTCCGAAGATCTCTTCGATGAAGATTTTGCACAGATTCACCGGAAGCTGATAGATCAGTCGTCCGATTCCCAAAGTGCTATAGGCAATGACTTTTTTCTCTGCATAGAAGATCTTGCCTACATCCAGTGCCATCTTAGCTTCCTTGTAGGACTTGGAGACATCCTTCAGTTCCTGTACCACGGTACCGTATGCAACTTTTACATCCAACAATGCTTCCGCATTCATCATGGCCACAATAGTCTCTGCCAGTTCATGCAGTGTCTCCGGTGTTGTGGTGTTTTCTACGGACTTGATCAGGATCAGACTGGATTCATCTACAGCAGTCACATAATCGCCCGCCTGGGGTGAGAACATGCTCTTAAGCACTTCCGATACAATACCGTCCTTCTCATCCTTCGTCTCGATCAGATACACCGCTCTGGGGCAGCTGACTTCCACATGAAGCTTCTTCGCTCTGTTGTAGATATCTACCAACAACAAATTGTCCAGTAACAGATTCTGGAAGAAGTTGTTCCGATCAAAACGCTCTTTATAGGCAATGACGAGATTCTGAATCTGGCTGACGGCAATCTTGCCTACCATATACACATCGTCCGTCATTCCGCGGGCAACCAGCACATATAAAAGTTCACCTTCATCACGGATCTTCAGAAGATGATGCACTCCGATCACCTGACTGTCCGCAGGGGATGCTGCAAAGCCTGTGATCAGATCGGTCGTAATGTCATCTCTCTCCATGGTAGATGCCACTTCGGATCCGTTCAGGTCATAGACTCCGAGGTCAACTTTTGTGATTGCTTTCAATTCATCAATGCTTGTCTGTATAATCTGGCCTGTAATCATATTGTCCACGCCTTTCTGTAATATTTCATATCCGCTTGCTCTACTCATAACCAAAAGCCCCTCCGCAAGCAGTCTCGCCTTTTATCTATGTCCCACAATCCTTCCCCTCTATTCGCATATCGTGGGATTGGCATCACTATATATGTTTAGTATAAAGGATTTGTGCATTTGGTGCAAGCAAAATGCTGAAAAAAGACCCTGTCTGTAATCACAGACAGGGTCTTGAAGTTTCTGATTAAGACTAGTTGGTAATAACCTGCTCGGTCTCTTTGTCGAATACGTGGATCTTCTCAACATCCAGAGCGAACTTAACGGTATCGCCAGGTCTTGCAGTGGTACGAGAATCTACTCTTGCGGTCATAGGGAACTCGTCAAGATCGAAGTACAGATATACTTCTGCACCAAGTAACTCGTAAACCTTGATGGTAGAGGTAAATACGCTCTGAGGAGAGGTCTCGATGTACATCTCGGAATCATATACATCCTCAGGACGGATACCGAAGGTAACAACCTTTCCATCGTAACCGCCATCGATCAGCTTCTTGGACTTAGCGGGAGGAAGAGGAATGCTGTGGCCTGCGATTACCAGGTTAGCGATGTCGCCTTCTACCTTAACAGTAGCATCTAAGAAGTTCATCTGCGGAGATCCCATGAATCCTGCTACGAACAGGTTGCAAGGCTTCTCATACAGGTTCTGAGGAGTATCTACCTGCTGGATAACGCCGTCCTTCATAACAACGATTCTGGTACCAAGGGTCATAGCCTCGGTCTGATCATGTGTAACGTAGATGATGGTGGTGCCCAGTCTCTGATGCAGCTTAGCGATCTCGATACGCATCTGTACACGCAGCTTAGCATCCAGGTTGGACAGAGGCTCATCCATCAGGAATACCTTAGGGTTACGAACGATTGCACGTCCCATAGCAACACGCTGTCTCTGACCACCGGACAGAGCCTTGGGCTTACGATCAAGCAGCGGAGTCAGATCCAGGATCTTAGCTGCTTCCTTAACCATCTTGTCAATCTGATCCTTGGGAACTTTTCTCAGCTTCAGACCAAATGCCATGTTGTCATATACGGACATATGAGGATACAGAGCGTAGTTCTGGAATACCATTGCGATATCTCTGTCCTTAGGCTCTACATCGTTAACTACTCTGTCACCGATCTTCAGTTCACCGGAAGAGATATCTTCCAGACCTGCGATCATACGAAGAGTGGTGGACTTACCACATCCGGAAGGACCTACGAAAATAATGAACTCCTGATCTGCAATCTCAAGGTTGAAATCCTTAACAGCTTCAAAACCGTTAGGATATACTTTGCAGACATTCTTTAAAGATAAACTTGCCATTTGAAAATACTCCTTTCATATTTACAATGTTACTTTCTCTCATTGTGAAACGATATGTCTCGTTTGAATCTGAAATCAGTATAACGAAATTCACGAAAATGTGCCATACCACTATTTCACAAAGATTTTGAATCATATTGTATGAATTGCTTATAAACTTTTCTTTTTTTAAAAATGCTTGTCAGATTGAACAAATCTGTTTCTATTTCTTGGACATTTTCCACAAGGTGGTCTCTACTGTGTCTCTTTTTCCGGCTTTTTGTAGAACGTAAGCTGATTTTTTCCATGTCTTTTTGACACATATAACGCATTATCCGCGGATTTGTACAGATTTTCAAAGGTATTGCCGTCTCCGGGGAACACTGCTGCTCCCACGCTGGCCGTAACAGAATACTTCACATATTCTCCGACTTCAAACTGGTGGAAAAACTGTTCGATCTTCTTCCCTTCCCGTTCGATCATGGTAATATCACGGATGTCCTTGAGAAATACCATGAACTCGTCACCACCGGTACGGCCCACAATATCCGTTGCACGGAACATGGACTGCAGGCGCACTGCCAGGTTCCGGAGCACTTCATCTCCGAAGGCATGTCCCATGGTGTCGTTGATCTTCTTGAAATTATCTACATCCAAAACAAACAATACCCCCTGCTTATCCGGATATTGCTCCATATATTCACGGATCTTACGCTCTGTGGCCATCTTGTTGTTCAAATCGGTCAGCAGATCGGTATCTGCCTTGTCCTCCAGGACTTTACTGTGTTCCGAGGCCTTTATGCGTACCAGTACATTGATCACCGTGATCACAATAAGGGCTGCTGCGATCGATATGCTGATCTTGACGATCAGATCCACAATAGGACCACGGAAGGACTGCTGAATACCGGACAGATAGGATTCATCAATGCCTACCACCAGATTCCAGTCTGTGTCCGCAATGGGAAAATGACAGAGGATCTTACCTACGCCATTCTCATTGACATGCAGTATTCCATTGTCGCCCTTCTGCTGTTGTCTGTCAAACAGTGTCCAGCTTCCAAGGCTCTCCGCTATCCCCTTTAAGGAATTCCAGAAATCGTTTTTAAGAATAGTGGTCTGATCTGTGGCACCATAGCTTGCCATAATAGTACCATTGCGATTGACCAGAGAGAAAAATGCCTTATCTCCGTATACGGAATTCTCAAAGAAATCTGACATCTCTGCCGGCTCCATATAACTGAGCAGGTATCCGTTCACATTTCCGGGATTTGTAATAGGACATACATAGATGAAAGCCATCTGTCCGTTGATTCCATCCGATCTGGTAAACAGATAATGCGGTGATTCACCAAGAATACTGTCATAGTAATTCAGCTCTGTCATATCGATCTGCCGTCTGTCATTCAGAAAGCCCGTACCGTTGGATGCACAGTATGCAACCATATATGCATCACTGGCCTTCATCAGTGTATCCAGCTTCTCATTCAGAAACGCATCACTTCTGTCCGGGCGGCTCGCCATGATCGACGCAACCGCATCCGTGATATTTCCCAGCGCTTTCAGTTTATCCTCTACCCCAGCAGCATAATAAAGTCCGATCTGTTCCGCCTGATCGTCCACAACTGTCTGTATTGCTGCATCCATCTTATTATTAAAGTCATATATGCTCAGGACCAGTGCAATGACTAACAATACACATGGCAGGACCCATTGGAGGAAATTTTCCCATATTTTTCTCTTCTGCATACTCTGAACACCTCTTATCTGCTGTCTTTAGAGTCTCCGCCATCAGACCCCGGCCCGGCAGGCGACCTTGCTACTTATCCTCTATCTTAATGCTTTCATCGATCTCATCATGAAATACTCTTTCATCCTCTTCCGGTGATACTTCCGGTGCCGGCTCCTGTTCTGACAGAAGCTGGTCTTCCAGTTTCTGGAAAAACTTATTATATAACATTGCGGATGCATATGCCGGCAGAGAAAAACCAAACAGAAAGATGATCGGTATCAGTCGTAAAGACACCAGATATATGATCAGCGGAAAAAATGCCATCACAAACATCACAACTGTCTTGGGCAGCTGCAGGATGCTCATAATAAAAGCATTTCTGATGGTTCCCATGATCGTATTGTCGAATTTGGCAAGTACCGGGAATACATACAATGTCGTGCAGATCACAAGCACTGCAGCAGCCATGATCAGAACCACCAGCACGCTGCTGAACTGTATTCCGGATTTGGTAATAATGTAATAATCTCCACCCAGTACTGCTGCTATCAGCAGGATCAGCAGCCAGATCAGAGTAGCCTGGCGGAAATTTGTCTTAAATGATTTGAAAAAGCTTCTGGTAATATAACTTTCCTCATTGCGCACGATCTTCAGTGCCACATAATGCATGGAGGTAAATGCCGCTCCTGCAGTAATAATGGGAATACAGCAGATCAGAGTCAGAATGTTCAGCCACATCAGGTCTGCCATTTTATTGAGTACATTCATTAACGGGCTGTCCAGGTCAAAAATCTTCATTTACGTCATATCCTTTTCTGTGTTTTATAAAAATTTCTCCATCGGTGTTACACGGATCCCCGAAAAAGCTTCCTCCTCATGCACTGCATGAAATCCCAGCTTCCGATAGAAATCCACGGCATACGGAGCTGCCTTCAGCGACATATACCGTTCCCCCGCCTCTTTTTTCAGATATTCGCACATTCTTCCCATCAGACTCCGCCCAACACCTCTGTGATGATATTCTTCGTCCACGAAAAGAAGCGACAAATGATTGTAGTTCCGCACAGAAGCCGCCCCGATGATCCTGGCGCCATCCAAAGCCACCATCATCTGATATCTCCCCTGCCGGAACGACTTATAGAGGTGTTCATCCGTAATGAATTCATGAAAATTACGGATTCCCTCCTCTGTATAATCCACCGCCTCATATTTCAAAAAAGTCTTCCAGATCATATGCATGGCAGGGATCCAGTCTTTGTCCTCTGCCCATCTGATCTCGTAGCCATTCGCCATCTCCGCCATACTGCACCGTCTCTCCGATTCAGGATCAGGGACGCCTCTGTTCTCAGGCGATCCCGGGAATTTCCTTGCAGATCCACTGCCAGATGTCCTCCATCGCTGTCTCTGCATCGTCTTCATTCAGGAGTTCATGTCTGTCATTCTCGTATAGCTTCACGGTAATGTTCTTCACTCCGGCTCTCTTCAGAGAGTCACATGCCTTATGAACACCCTTACCGTAATCTCCCACAGGGTCTTCCGCTCCGGATACCATAAGAATCGGCAGGTTCTGGGGAACCTTTTCCAGATTCTCCTGCTTCTGCAATCTGCGGATCAGTTCAAACAGAGTCTGAAAACCGTTCACGGTAAAGGTAAATCCGCACAGTTCGTCTGCGATATAGCGGTCCACATTCTCCGTATTCCGGCTGAGCCAGTCACTGGAAGTTCTGGGAGAATCAATTCGTTTGTTATAGCCTCCGAAGGCAGCCTTATCAATAAAATGGCTGACATGCTTCGAACCGCAGAACAGCTTCTGTATTCCCGCCATGGCTTTTGAGGCAAAGATCAGCCCCGCCGGCTGCATTCCCGTACCTACGATGACCGCACCACCTATTCCGCTGCCGTAACGGCACAGATAATTCCTGGCAATAAAAGATCCCATGCTGTGTCCCAGAATAATATAAGGCACCTGCGGATATTGTTCTTCCGTGATCTTCTTCAGACGATGTACATCCCGGACTACTACCGTCGCAGGATCCTGCTCGCAGAAGTATCCGAAAGTTCCACCCTCTGAAACAGATTTTCCATGTCCCAGATGATCTTCACCGGTGACAAGGATTCCTCTCTTCGTCAGAAATTCTGCCAGATTCTCATAGCGTTCCACGTATTCTGCCATTCCGTGCACGATTTGCACGATGCCTCTTACGTTACCGTCATCGGGTGTATATCGCACTGCATGGATACGGTTCTCACCGTCCCGGGAGTCAAAGTAGAATTCTTCCTTGATCATAAGACCTCCTTGGTTGCAGAAAATCATAGGACGCATAAAACAAATGTCAATTTACAGCCATATGTTTCCGCGTCCTATTCATTATATATCATTTTATCTAAAATTTTAAGTCCTATATTGCTTTTTTTGTAAAATAGTAACCATTACATCCCCATTGTTCATGGTTGAACTGTTCTAGCAGATCTCTGCTCCTGCCGGCATATTTTTCTCAGGTGTTACCAAAGCAAGGTTGCCTTCGGCGTCTTCTGCACACAGAATCATGCCCTCGGACAATACTCCTGCCAGTTTCGCGGGCTTCAGGTTCACCAGTACCATAACCTTTTTTCCTACCATTTCCTCAGGGCTGTAATGCGCCTTAATACCGGAGACGATCTGACGTACCTGACTGCCGATCTTCACCTGGCTGCACAGAAGCTTCTTGGACTTAGGCACTGCCTCACAGGAGATGATCTCGCCTACCTGGAACTGCATTTTCGCGAAATCGTCATATTCGATCTCTGCCTTGGGCTCGATATCAATGGCTTCCTGCTCTGCTTTTTCAGCTTCTGCATTGGCTTCTTGTGCTTCATGCTCTGCTGCTGCCTTGAGCATGGCTTCTTCCAGCTCTGCCTCTTTTTTCGCTACATCCTTCATATCCAGACGTGCAAAGAGGATTTCGGGCTGGTCAGTTACTTTGCTGCCGCTCTCATACAGACCGAACTGCTCCAGCTGGTCAAAATCTCGCAGAGATGTGTTCAGCTGTTTTGCAATTTTCTCAGCTGTCTCGGGCATGTAGGGCTCTAACAGGGAAGCTCCGATGATGATACCTTCCACCAGATTATACAGTACGGTTGCCAGGCGGTCTGCCTTGGCTTCGTCCTTCGCCAGTACCCAGGGCTCCGTCTCGTCGATATATTTGTTGCAGCGCTTGAAGATACCGAAGATCTCGGTCAGGGCATCTGCCACACGCAGTTCTTCCATCTTTGCCACAACTTTTGCATAGGTACCGGTCACGGTCTGCTTCAGATCCGCATCCACTGCCGCATCATTCTCGGTCAGCTGAGCGTTTTTATTCTCTACCACACCGCCAAAGTATTTGTTGCTCATGGAGATGGTTCGGTTCACCAGGTTGCCCAGGGTGTTGGCCAGATCGGAATTGGTACGCTCTGCCACCAGCTCCCAGGTCAGGTTGCCATCGTTTTCAAAAGGCATTTCGTGCAGTACATAGTAGCGTACCGCATCCACGCCGAAATAATCTACGAGGTCATCCGCATAGACCACATTTCCTTTGGATTTGCTCATCTTGCCGCCGCCCATGAGAAGCCAGGGATGTCCAAATACCTGCTTCGGCAGAGGCTCGCCCAGTGCCATCAGGAAAATAGGCCAGTAGATGGTATGGAACCGGATGATATCCTTACCGATCAGGTGCAGGTCTGCGGGCCACAGCTTCTTGTACTGCTCGGTGCTGTTGCCGTCTGCATCGTAGCCGATACCGGTGATGTAGTTGGTCAGCGCATCCAGCCATACATAGATAACATGCTTGGGATCGAAAGTCACAGGGATACCCCAGGTGAAGGAAGTACGGGATACGCACAGATCCTGTAAGCCGGGAAGCAGGAAGTTGTTCATCATCTCGTTCTTGCGGGATACGGGCTGAATGAACTCGGGATGCTCATTAATGTGCTTGATCAGTCTGTCCGCATACTTGCTCATACGGAAGAAGTAAGCCTCCTCCTTGGCAGGCTTTACCACACCGCCGCAGTCCGGGCACTTGCCGTCTACCAGCTGGGACTCCGTCCAGAAAGACTCACAGGGAGTACAGTACATTCCCTCATAGGCTCCCTTGTAAATATCTCCCTGATCGTAGAGACGCTTGAAAATCTTCTGTACCTGCTTCTCATGATCCTCATCAGTAGTACGGATGAACTTATCATAAGAAATGTTTAACAGATCACACAGTCCGCGGATGACACCGGCGATCTTGTCCACATGCTCCTTGGGTGTGATACCGGCTGCCTCTGCCTTCAGTTCGATCTTCTGACCGTGCTCATCGGTACCGGTCTGGAAGAAAACATCATAACCTTCTTTTCTCTTGAAACGTGCAATGCTGTCAGCCAGTACGATCTCGTAGTTATTACCGATATGGGGCTTGGCGGACGTATAGGCAATGGCCGTTGTAAGATAATATTTTCCTTTGCTTTCCATAAATCTGATTCTCCTTTTCTTAAAAATAAAAGCCCGTCTCCTGAAAGAACATGAAGTTCTTCAAGAAGACGAGCGTTATCTCGTGTTACCACTTCTCTTCGTCTGTACCTCACAGCACAGACCTCTTCGGGTCCGTAACCCTATCCGCTGTAACAGGCGGATCCTGTCGCAGCCTTGCTTCTACCGTTCCTATTCTGTTCCGGTATCCGTTCGGTGCGCCGCTCAGAAGCCATCTTCTCTATCTGTCCGTTCCATTCCTCTCAGCCTTGCGGAATGTTCTCTGTAAAACTTCTATGATAAATACTCTCTTCCTCATTGCATTTGCGTATTCTTACAGTAGCACAGGAAATCCGGACTGTCAATGCAGTTTTGTCTCATTACTGCTCATTACAGCTCCTCTTTTTCCCCCAGTATCAAAACAGAATATGCCGGAAGTGTGACCACAGTTCCTTCGCGTTCGGCGATCTCCTCTCCGGTATAAAGTTCTCCAAGCAGTACCAGATCCTCTGCTGCGGTGTTACCAACGGTAAGTCCGGACAGGTCCACACTTGCAGGCTCCGCAGAAGTATTGCCCAACAGTAATAAAGTACTGTCTTCA
Organism: Simiaoa sunii; assembly: GCF_014337175.1. Lineage (GTDB taxonomy): Bacteria > Bacillota > Clostridia > Lachnospirales > Lachnospiraceae > Acetatifactor > Acetatifactor intestinalis. Next base: position 3,276,826 of record NZ_CP060633.1, read on the forward strand.
TAGCTTCTTGTCAGTGCAAAGCATTGCTCGCCGGAATACTGCTCCAGATAAGTGGTGGTGCCTCTGGCAATAGCGGGATTCTGGTTCCGGATACGGATCACCTGTTTTACATAATTGTAAATGGAATCCGGATCCTCCTGTTGTTCTTCCAGACTGTCGAATTTCATCTGAAAATTGTCCATATCCGCAGGTCCCTTGCACATGCCTTCCGCTTTGTCATCCTTGCTCCAGTACATGGGAGCCCGCTTATTCTCATCCTTGCCGGAGCCCTTCATTCCCAGTTCCTCCCCATAGTAGAGGAAGACACTTCCACCGGACAACAGATTCAGGGCATTGCCAAGCTTCGTCTGTGCCTCACTGTTTTCCCCGGCATAGTAGCCTGTGCTCCGCCCCATATCATGATTCGTGTAAAAAGGGGCATTAATGTAATCCGGATTGTATTGCGCATACATAGCCTGCTCCGCTTCCAGATTCTTTGCATAGGATGCCGCGGATGCCTTGCCGTTTACCACATTTGCGATGATTCCGGACTTGTCAGCGAAGGTAAAATCAAACATGCTGTCCACGCCGCTCGCGTAATATTGTGCATAGGTATTCTGATCTGTCCAACATTCACACACCAGATAATTCTCCGGGTCCTTGCCATGGACATAATCGGCAAACCAGCTTAAAATCTCGACATTGTCTTCCACAGAGCCGGTGACGTATTCCTTCACCGCATCCAGGCGGAACCCATCCACGCCCATATCCAGCCAGAAGTCCGCCACCTGCTCGAATTCCCGGCGCACCGCTTCGTTCTGCAGATCCAGATCCGGCATGCCGTCCCAAAATCTTGCTTCATAATACCAGTCTGCCCCATTTACCTGCGCATATCCGCTCTGGGCTTCCCTTGAAAAATGGTAATAATCTATATAAGGACATTCTGAGGAGTCAGGCTCAGCTCCCTCCGGCAGATTTTTCAGATACTCCGTTGCCTGTAAAAACCATGGATGCCTACTGGAAGAATGGTTCATCGCCAGATCCAGGATCACACGGATCCCACGGTCATGGCAGGCTGTCAGCAGCTTTTGGAAATCATCCAGGGTACCGTACTGCGGATCAATATTCTCATAATCCGTAGTGTCGTATTTATGATAGGTCGTGGAGGGCATTACCGGCATGAGCCAGATGCCGTTGATCCCTAAGTCCGTATCCGTCGTATCGTCACCATCATTCAGGTAGTCCAGCTTGTCCAGGACTCCCTGCAGGTCACCGATGCCGTCACCGTCACTGTCATAGAAGGAATAAACAAAAAGCTCGTAGTAGGTGCGGTAGTTGTCGTCTATGATCTGCAGTGCCCGGGCATCCTGCGCTAACGTTACAGTACTGCCGGCGTTGTCGGTGTTGCTGCCCGTGCTCTGGTTCTGTTGGGCGGCAGTCCCATCCTGTGTACCCGCGGATGCACCGCCTGCTGCCTGGTGGCTTCCTCCGCAGGCAGCCAGAGATACCGTCATCCCTGCTGCAAGTATCAATGCCCATAATTTTCTATTCCATCTGCTCATCATTTTCTCTTACTCCTCCGATCCACTTTTTTCAAACCGGAACCATTTGAAATCAAAATTACAGCCCGGTAGGAAGACAAATGTCACCTTCTGTTCTCCCGTCACTTTCTGTATTGGGAATCGCATCTCACGATATTCCCCGCTATGCGGGAAGGGTAGTACCTGCGTCTCCCCATTACTGAATCGCAACTGTATCGTATTGTGCTGCAGAGGTGTCCTTCCGCATATGACGATACTGTCAGAAACATCTGTTCCAAAGTCCATATCACTGAACTCAAGGGAAACATTGTTACCGATCTGTTCAATGGCATCTTCGGTTCTCACAAAGCTGTCTCCATAAGTAACGCCGTCTGTGAGGGCAGACAGTCTCGCATAAGCTTTCTCCTGTTTGGTAAAATGAAACTCCTTCAGGAAAAATTTATCTTCCGACACAATTGTCAGATTTACCACGCCTTTCAGTCTCCGGGACAGTGTAAATGTCTCCGGTTGGAAGACCTCCCAGATGCCGGGCTTCTGATAGGTGACTTCTCCGACAAGTTCTCCCGTCTCTCCGAATCCGGATGCATTCTCCCCGGGTTCTCCCTCCCAGATTTGAATTCTGTGAGGGTCATTATCATTCGCAAAAATAGCCAGCGTGATCTCATCACTCCCGAATTCGCCGAAATCCATGGATCTATAGACCAGACCGGTAGGCTGTGCTTTATCCGTTCCGGCACTGTTCTCCACACCGCGGCTCACATCCCCGCCAAAGCTTGTGTCATAGGAAATAGCAGTAACCGGTTCATAAGGTGACCGAAACGCCTGTCCCATTCCCTCCACCTGAAACTCCAACTGTGAGATCATTTTCACAGAAGGGGTACCGTTGCGGGACATACATCTCACCTGGAAGCTTCCGTCACTGATGCCTGTGATACGGATGCCTTCACCGTCCGGAAGCTCTTCCAGCTTTGCGATCGAGCTGGGAATACCTGTAGCATCCGTAATGCTCCACAGAAGCTTACGGTCAGTGGCTTCCATAGGATAAATACAGGTATGCAGCAGTACAGAAGGGTTTTCCGGTGTCAGTGTCGTTATGGCTGCGCTCAGTTCCAGTTTTCGTACCGGCACGAATCCGGGTTCCACGAAGGCAGGCGGATATTCTCTGTTTTCTTCTGTTGCACAGATGCCGGGACGGATCGGTGCTTCGATAGCATGAAGCGTCACTGTCGCCGTACGGTGCCCGGCAGCTGCCGTATTATCCGGAGTCTCGACTACTGCTGCGGCCATTCCGATGACGGTTTCATCGGTCATGCTCGCCGTGGCTGTCCATGCGTCCTCCACGGTCACACGAATCTCTCCGGGGATCGTTTTCGCAGCGATCATCGCCAGAAGCTTCCCCTGGAACAGCTTGCGGACAGTTCCCTTGTAGGCATCGTAATCGGTACTGTCACCATTGTCCAAACCTACGAGACGTCCGGCGCCTTCCACGGTCACTCTCACATAATCGGAAGCATTTTCCACGGGATGTCCGTCCTTATCTTCTGCCGCGATCTCCAGGAAGATCATATCTTCGCCGTCGGCACACAAAGTAGTTTTGTTTGCTTTTAATACATAATGATCGGTGTTGCCAAAGGAATGTCTCTCCTGCCTTGCGATCTCTCTGCCGGTCTCATCGTAAGCCACAGCGCAGATACTACCTGGCACATAAGGTACTTTCCAGGAGGGTTGCAATACCGTTCCCTTTTCATGATCGATCTGCCGCCTTCCCTGTGATACGCCGTTTACGAACAGTTCCACTTCCGGAGCATTGCTGGTGATCCGCACATCCACCTGCTGTCCCGGATTGAAGTCCCAATACGGGTAGACATGAATCATGGGATCTTTTTTCACATCTGTCCACTCTGCGCGGAAGAGATAGTAGGAATCCTTCGGAAATCCCGCTGTATCCATCTGCCCGAAATAGCTGTTTTTCGTCTGATAAGGTGTCGGCTCACCGATGTAGTCAATAGCTGTCCAGATGAACTGTCCACAGGAATAGGGGGTATCTCTGTCCATAATGATACAGTATTCCGTATTTTTGGCTGCCCAGCTGGTAGTACTGTTGCCCAGAGCAGAGCACTGTTCGTCTGCTTCGATCAGAGTCGCCCGATCCAGTGGAAAATGATAGATGCCGCGGCTCTGTACAACAGAAGAAGTCTCGCTTCCGTAGATGATCCAGTCCGGATACTTTTTATGGTGCTCTTCATAATATTTTTCCGCGTAATTATATCCCGCCAGCTTCACGATATCTGCACATTTCTGTGCGTTTTCCCAGGGCATATAGTTCGAGCCGATGGTCACAGGTGCCACATTTCGGTAGTCCCATTTTCTGACCGCAGCAATGAGGCTTTCGGTGATCTCCTGTCCGTGGGCATCCGCATGAGTATCCGGGATCTCGTTGCCAATGCTCCACATGATAACAGAGGGGTGATTGCGGTCCCTGCGGATCCAGCTGCGGACATCCTTCTCCATCCAATCCTTGAAAAATCTGGCGTAATCATATGGATTCTTCGCCATCTCCCACATGTCAAAGGCTTCAGACAATACCAGAAATCCCATCTCGTCCGCCAGTTCCATCACTTCCACTGCCGGCATGTTGTGAGAAGTCCGCAGGGCATTGACGCCCATGGAACGCATGAGTTTAAACTTACGGCGCATAGCTTCCTTGTGGAAAGCCGCGCCCAGTGCTCCGAGGTCATGATGGTCACAGGTACCGTTCAGGCGGATCTTCCTGCCATTTAATAAAAAACCCCTGTCTGGATCAAATTGTATGGTGCGGAAGCCGATACGGAAATATTCCTGCTGACATAGTTCCCGGCTGTTGGTCTCCTGCTCTCTCCACAGGCATACCTGTAGATCATATAAGTAAGGATCCGTAATGTCCCATTTCCTCGGATTATCCACAGGGATCGTCATGGATATCTTGTTCTGTCCACAGGTGAGGGGCTGTTTTACCCGGAAGAGCTCCGAGGTTTCTGTTTCTATGGGGCTTTTGCTGTTATCAGTATCTCGCAGACAGTATTCCAGTTCATAATTTCCACTATCTGTTCCCCATTCCAGTTCCGTGTCGATAGTCAGGTCATAACCCTTGTTCGTCTCAACAGAAGATATGTAGATGCCGTCCAGAGGAATATGTGTCTCCGGCAGCCGGATCATCCACACATTCCGGTAGATTCCTGCACCGCTATACCATCTGCTGTTGGGCGCCTGAAATACAACACGCAGAACGATTTCATTGTCTCCCTCATGTAAAGCATCCGTAATATCCCAGTCAAAGGTAGAATAGCCGTATTTCCAGTCGCCAAGGTGCTCACCATTTACATAAATAGAAGAATCCATGTAGACACCTTCAAAGCGGAGGATGACACGGTCATCATTTCCTGTTTTATCCGGGGCATAGGCAAAGTTCTTCCGATACCAGCCGATGCTGTCTTCATAGAGATTCTTCGTATCATAGATCAACCAGTCATGGGGCAGATCCACCGGCTGCATTTTGGCTTCCCAGATCTGCCTGTCTTCCCAGTTCACACCTAATTCCGTTTTGGCAAAATACCAGTTATCATTCCATAACGTTTTGCTATTCATCGAAATTTCTACCCTTTCTGTCCATATCGTTTCCTGTCAGGTTCCTGCTTCTATAGTGCTGCTTTTCCTACTTGTGTCCCGTCTTATCGTTGTCTGATATGGTCTTCACATCCACTCGGTCTTCCAAACGTTTTACTATGTAAACTGCCAGTACTGCATCCAATGTTCCCAGTACCATGCCACCCAGAATGTCCGTGGGATAGTGCACGAAGAAATAGAGTCTGGAAAAAGCAATGATTGCTGCCACCAGCAGACTTAAAATACCTGCCTTACGATAATAGCTGAAAATGGTCACCGCTCCGGCAAAACCGTTGGAAGTGTGTCCCGAAGGGAAGGAATATTCCGAAGGGAACGGAATTTTCAGCGTCACACCGGTGTCCACTGCGCAGGGCCGGGGTCTGGCAATCACATTTTTCAAGAACAAATTTCCCACAAGGTATGTAACGGCCATGGCGATCATCATCGTCAGGCCGCATTTCCGGGTCTTAGGTATACAGGTCAGCACAATCGCAATAACGATCCATACCAGACCGCTTTCTCCCATCGTAGTAAAAAAACGAAGAATCTCTGTCAGCCATTCCTGATGGATCCCCTGAATTGCATGTAATATCTGTAACTCCATATTGCTCTCCATTCCGCAGACGGCTGTCTGTCCTTACGTCACCGTCTGTCGGCAGTCTGCGCCTTCCACTAGGCGTTCACGCTGTTAATCCTGCCGTCACTACGCAGGCAATCGTTTTCTCAAAATTATTGCATTCTATTTAAGAACGCCTTCGCATTGGCTGCGATGTCATCCTTGAACACAGCAGAGCCTGCCACGATAACATTGGCTCCCTTCTCCAATGCCTGCACTACGTTGTCCAGATGAATACCGCCGTCTACTTCCAGATCGGTAGCAAGTCCTCTGTCCGTGATCATTTTACGGATCACCGCTACCTTATTCAGGCATTCCGGGATCAGCTTCTGTCCGCCGAAACCGGGCTCCACGGTCATGACCAGTACCATATCCACCAGTTCCAGATAAGGCTCCACGGTCTCTGCCGGGGTGGCGGGTTTGATGGTGATGCCAACCTTTTTGCCGGTGGCACGTATTTTATCAATGCATCCCTTCACATCTTCTGTGGCTTCCAGATGAAAATTCACCAGATCCGCACCGCAGGCAGCGAACTCTTCCACATAGCGCTCCGGCTTCTCGATCATCAGATGCACATCCAGGAACATGTCTGTGTGGGGTCTCACTGCCTTCAAGACAGGCATTCCGTAAGAGATTGAAGGCACAAACAGTCCGTCCATCACGTCTACATGCAGCCAGGGTACACCGGCTCCTTCCACAGCTTTGATATCCTCTCCCAGCTTCCAGAAATCCGCCGAAAGAATTGAAGGTGATAAAATATTCATGATACTCCTCATTTCTGCCCCTTAGGGCCTTGTCTGCAACACTTTTCCCTTTGAAAAGGAAATCGTATTCCGTATGCGTCTATTCTAACAAACTTGTATTCTTAAAACAAGATAAACTAAAAGGAACCTTTCCTTTTGGAAAAAGTTCCTCTCTTCGTGTCTTGTGATCACGTAATTCTCTATAGATTTTTGACATCCTCTTTTAACTGCTCCCAGGCATCTTCATGCTCTGTATAGTATATGGGACATTTTTTCCCACCGCAGTCATAGTGGCGGAGAATATCCTCCGGTTCCAGTTCATAGGCATCGATCAGCCAACTCAGCAGCCTGATCAGGGAATCGTAGGTCTCCTGAGTGAACTGTCCGTTGTCCGCCTTATAGCAGCATTCGATAGAGATGGAATCCTCGTTACGGGTCTGCACCGCGTAAGCGATCTCATCCAAAGGAACACACTGGATGATCTCCCCGTTATAGCCGATGATGAAATGCGCGCTGGCACTGCGCTCATGATTGTCCTTAAGCTGTTCGAAATAACTGCGGTTCTGTGCCGCACTGGTGCCGGGGTTGGCAGTATAATGCACGAAAATATTATTCACCTCCGTCAAAGGATCTCCCGGTCTGGAATATTCATTTACCGTGAGGAAATCCTCCGTCCAGTCAGGGTGCGCTGCGTAAGTCTCCGCCGCCAGTCCCTGGATCCTAGTCCCCATGGTATTCTCAATCCCTTTTTCCACCTGCTGCGCCATATCTATTGCTTCCATCGGTGTGCTGGCTTCCGCAGTACTGGCAGGCACCTTCAAAAGCTTTGTCAATGCGACGATTCCTACCAGAATTCCTGCACAAAGCAAAGTCATCCGGATATATCTGCGGATTCTTGCCCGTCTGCGGCGACGCTGTCTCTCCGCCCTCGTCAGGCGTTGTCTTGTGCGCGTGTTGTAGGTATTGTCTCTGCATACGTTTCCATCAGATACAGCAGCCGCAGTTTTCTGTTTCTGTTGGCGGATTCTGTTTTCCTGCTGGGGCACTGCACTATGATGTCGTTGATCTATGCGCCTTCCTATATGTCTGCCCGTATTTTTCCCGGTTTGATAATCCACCAAATACGGATTCCTCCGCATTTGCGTTATATGGATCTCTGCCTGTCTGCCCGAACGATTTTCCTGCATCATATTGCCAGTCCCTCCGAATGAATTACTTTCTACGGGTTTCAATATAACGCGGAATTGTCACATTTTACGTCACATTTTTCTTAAGAAATTATAAATTTCTCCTATAACAGTTCTTGCAGATATGTTTCGATCTCTTTCGCGGTAATTTGATGGGCTTTCACACCGGGATGCAGGCGGCTGCCTACGGTATCCGGTGTAGTGTCGGGAAGTTGCAAAAAGTGTATCCGGGAATCGGCGGTCTGCTCCGCATAGCCTTCCACAGTTTCCCGGATGACGGACAGGAAGTTGTCTCCCAGCATACCGTAACCCCAGATGATCTGTGCTGTGGGGTTGCTTTCCCGCACTACTTTCAGGAAATCGCAGATAGCTGTTGTCAGGATCTCTTTAACTTCTTCTACGTCCCGTGTTCCTGCCCATTCCTGCCCTAGTTCCGCTGCGGACTGAATCGCTGTGGCATCATTGGTTCCCAGATTGATAATTACCGCATCCGGCTGCCATGCCTCGAAATCATAGTCTTCCAACGCTCCCAAAGAAGCATTCCTCTCCCCGGTGAGTAAGCCACAGACCTGTGTGTAAAACGGAGGAATCTTATTCTCCACATTTCCATCCCATCCGGTGACAATTCCCCAGCCGCTCTGAGATACCACACGATACTCTGCGGATAATGCATCTGCCACCATACGGGGATAAGTATTCATTGCAGAGAAAAAGGCACTGATCCAATCTTCCTCATAGACGGCCCCCACCGTACCTTCCCCGCTGGTAATGCTGTCCCCCACAAATTCCAGCCGGTACTTCGGCTCCGGCAGCTGCTGGAATTCACCGTCTGCATATTGCAATCCCACAATCTGTAACAGATGCCCGGGATCCTGATGCATTGCCTGTACTTCTTTCAGAATCCGTACATGCTTCGGTTTTCCTACCGTCATCCCCCGGAATAGGCACACTTCATTTTTCCCTTTATTTAACGGAACTCTACTGATCTGCACACCGTTCAGTTCCACCGCAAGCCACGGTTCATAAGCGTCGTAATCGGCATTTACCTCCACCTGAATTTCACTGCCGGTATAGATAAATTCTATTCCGCTTCCGGTCCAGAATAAGTTCACCACATCCGTTCCCGTGGTGCGTCCCAACACCCGTACCTGCGGCAATGCTGCTACGCTGACTATCTTTGTTGGCTGCTCCATTTTTCTGCCATACCTCCCTGTGCATTGTTTTATCTGTCGTTCTGATTTTCGATGTCTCGCTCTCTGATCACCGATTCTTGGCACAACGGCTATATTCTTCGGCTATCACAGCCTCCGCAGGGCGATCGCAAACTGCATAAGGACTCTTCCTTTCCATACTTCCCGGCCAGTCCCAGATTCCGAAGCCTTTCACCCAGTCCCGTTTTTCGCAGGCAGAAAACATTGCCAGATACCAGTCTGCCTGTTCCGCATCATCCTCTTTGCCCTGCAGTTCCCAGTTATTCGGCACCAGCGCGGAACCATGGATATTCATGCATCCAGCCTCCGAGAAAATAAAAGGCTTCTGGTATTTTTTTACTACTTCTTCAATGCGATCCAACTGATTCTCCCAATCATCGATGGGATAGTATCCGCTGGAAGCGATCACATCCACTGCATCCCACCATGTAATATGATCTTCTCCGTATTTGTCACAATTATAACCGACAGGCCCGTCATATACTGTGCGGACCTCTGCGATCAGCTTTCTCCAATCCGTCTCCCGGTGCTCTGTCATCGTCATCTCGCAGCCTGTAAGAAATAATTCACACCCTGTCCGCTGTGCGATCTGTGCATAATGCTTCTGAAAAGCAATATGGCTTTCAAACCAGTTGCCCCACTTCGGTTCACAGGGAACATCATGATCAAAAAAGCTTATCCTTGCTCTCCAGACACCATTGTCACAATTCACGGTAGGCTTTAATGCCACCTTTAATCCCAGACTCTTCGCAAAGCGAATCATATCACACAGTTCTTCATCCGTGCAGCTTTTCTCCCCATCGAAACGAATTTCTTCGCTATAAGGGGTTTCCTGCATCCCCGAGGGAGTGAGTATCACCCAGTTCGCGTGGGTCTTATGCGCCATTTCCTCCATACTTTTTCTGGCTTCTCCAGATCCCAGTACGCCTTTGTGCGGAAATACCGCAAAATTCACCCCATGAAATTTTTCTGTACCAAATTTCTGCATCAAAAGTTTTCCTTTCCATAATTGTTTTATCGTAAAGCTTTTCCAATCTCCGTTCTTGTATTGTATCATTATTATCTTTATTTAGCTAGCTATTTTAGCTTAATTTTAGTTAAAATTATTTTTGTTTTCTCACTTTTCCTATGTTAATATAAAAACAAAGTTATACAATCAAATGAGGGAGAATATTGCCATGCATTTTGTCCAGGCGAAGGGGATTTTATCTCAGAATAACGGAATGAATATTTACCGCGGATGCTCCCACGGCTGCATTTATTGTGACAGCCGCAGCAGATGTTACGGTTTTACACACGCCTTTGAAGATATCGAGGTCAAGAAAAATGCTCCTGAACTGCTGGAGCAGGCATTACGTTCAAAACGGCACAAATGCATGATCGGTACAGGTGCCATGTGCGATCCGTATCTTCCCGCTGAAAAAAAGCTTCAATTGACCAGAAAATGTCTGGAACTGATCGATCGGTATGAATATGGCGTTACGGTACTCACAAAATCCAATCTGGTGCTTCGGGATCTGGATCTGCTGCAATCTATCAATAAGAAGGCCAAAGCAGTCGTGCAGATGACGCTCACTACTTATGATGAGGAGCTGTGCCGTAAGATTGAACCGCATGTGTCTACTACGAGAGAGCGTTTTGAAGTGTTGATGCGATGTAAAGAGTTGGGAATACCGACTCTTGTGTGGATGACACCGATTCTTCCTTTTATTAACGATACCAGGGAGAATATAGAAGGCTTGCTTGATTATTGCCTGCTGGCAGGAGTTCAGGGGATTCTGGTGTTCGATGTTGGTGTCACGCTGCGGGAAGGCGACCGGGAATATTTCTATCAGGCGCTGGATCGTGATTTCCCCGGCATCCGGCAAAAATATATCAGCACCTACGGAAATGCCTACGATATTCCCAGTCCTTATGCAAAAGAGCTTATGGCACTGATTCAAAATACCTGCGTAGCGAATGGTATGCTGTGTTCCCCGAAGAAATGCTTTACTTACCTGCATGAATTCCCCGAGAGATACGTGCAGCAGACATTATTTTAAATTGAGAGTTAGTGAAATAATCCCGTAGCCCTTAGCAGGGTATAAGAAACGCGGCACGCTCGCGCTCTGTCGCAGAGCGTAGCGGTACATAGGCGGTCACAATGCGACCGCAATGCGTCCCTTAGGACGCTATGGTACCGACGTCTGCTTACGGCACTGCTTATTCTTATACCCAGCCGGGGCTACTGGTTTCTTGAAAAACTTCATGGGTCTATAGGAAAAAAACTGGCTCTGAGATGCTCATTTTGAAGAAATTGAGTATCTGAAAGGCAAATTTTTCCCTATAGACCCATATTCATCTTTTTATGCGCTATTTGCAACAAATTTAGTATCCCACAACTCATTTTTTCTGTATAGACCCAAAACACAGAACGCCCACGGTGGACGGAATGTCATGCCGCGATGTCTGTCGGAGGGTGTTGATATTTTCTTGAAAAGTGCTGATAGACAGGGCGGAGTGAACAGGAGGTTCACGACAGGCGGATGTTGCCATGGATGGCAACTGGAGCCGTGCCCGTGCGGATTAGAACCGCTATATCACTTTTCGTAGAAAATTCACACCTGGAGACGCGACATCAAGGCGTGATGTTCCGTTCGCCGCGGACGTTCGTGGGGTCTACGGCAACCCTACGTTACGAGCCATGCACCCAATTCATAAATGTGTCGCAAAGGGCGCTCCACATTTATTTCATTGACGGCTGTCGCCGTATAAAGTCAAAAACAAAAACAGCGACTTGTGAGCAAGCTCCCAGATCGCTGTTTCTGTTTTGACTTTGCATGGCTCGTAACTCTCAATTTTGCAAAGGACACAGGTGCTATACCATCTTGAATCCTTTCGCCTTCAGGCAGATCTCCACTTCCTCAGGATCTGCGGTATGCAGGATCATGACAGGGGTAGAAGAATCACGGTTAAAGGACAGATAGGTGTAGTCCACATTGACATTACTGTCTAACAGCGCGGTCAGCAGGGTGTTCAATGCACCGGGCTTGTCCTCGATCTCTACTGCCAGAACATCCACGAAACGGCAGAGGTAGCCCTTCTCTGTGAGGACCTCTTTTGCCTTCTCGGGATCGGATACGACCATGCGGTTGATGCCGTACTCGGCTCCATCGTTGGTCACGGAACCCCAGATATTGATGCCTGCTTCATACAGCGCATTAGTGATGGTCTGCAGGGCTCCTTTTTTATTCTCAGCATAAATAGATAACTGTTTCAACATTTCGGTATTACCTCCTCATTGCGATCTGACTGATAATGCAGTCTGTCCAGGAATCTCCCGACACTTTATTATGATAAAGCAATCTCACGAAATAATCAACCCAGAGTTGTACTTTCCTAATTTTATTTTATCGCTTACATACCAAAAATGACTTTAATCTAAACTCGAGTTTAAATTAAAGTCATTTTTCATTTTAGGAAATCGTTCCATGGGAGAACAATCCTACCGGTCCCTGGGGAGGATCCTTGGGATCTTTGGAATCCTTCGATTCTGCTGAAGTCTCAGTCTTGTTTTCAGGTTTTTCCACAGCTGCGTCACTCTGAGAAGCCTCGCCGGCAGTTTCCTTCGTTGCATTCTCCGATGTTGTCTGCTCTTTTGCTTCCTGCAAGCTGTCCTCAAAGGCAAGCGGCTGAAATGTCGGATCTGTGGAAGTCATAACCTGCTCACCGATGGTCACGTCAATGTTGTTTCCCTTCATTGCATCTGCAACCGTATTATCTGTCTCATCCTTTTTTGTCTCAGTCTTTTGACCGGTAGCGCCTTCCGCGGCATCCTTCTTTTCTTCCTCAGGATCGGGCAATCCCTTTTCTCTGCGGAAGATCTCCATGAATTCCTTACCGGTAATGGTCTCACGCTCGATCAGGAACGCTGCCAGCTTATCCATCAGTTCTCTGTTCTCGCGAAGCATCTGTAATGCCTGATCATAACTTTCCTTGATCATGGCAACGACTTCTTCGTCAATGGCTGCTGCCGTTTCATCACTACAGTTCAGCGCGGTTCTTCCCTCCAGATACTGGCTCTCTACAGTAGCCAGTCCCACGAGTCCGAAGCGCTTGCTCATACCGTAACGGGTGATCATATTACGGGCAATAGAAGTAGCTTTTTCAATATCATTGGCTGCACCTGTGGTCACGGTATCAAATACTACTTCCTCAGCGGCACGTCCGCCCACCAGTCCTACCAGCATATCCCGAAGTTCTGCCTCGGTGTTGAGGTATTTTTCCTCCTCCGGTACCTGCATGACATACCCCAGCGCACCCATGGTACGGGGCACAATGGTGATCTTCTGCACCGGCTCGGAATTTTTCTGCAGGGCACTGATCAGTGCATGACCGACCTCATGATAGGATACGATACGACGCTCCTCCTTGCTCATGATGCGGTCCTTTTTCTCCTTACCTACCAGTACCTGTTCCACTGCTGCGAACAGATCCTTCTGGCTGACGAATTCTCTGCCTTCCTTGACGGCATTGATGGCAGCCTCGTTGATCATATTGGCGAGATCGGAACCTACCGCACCGCTGGTCGCCAGTGCAATAGCATCCAGATCTACGGTCTCATCCATCTTCACATCCTTGGCATGTACTTTCAGGATCTCCACACGTCCCTTGAGATCCGGCTTGTCTACGATGATCCGGCGGTCAAAACGTCCGGGACGTAACAGAGCTTTGTCCAGGATCTCCGGGCGGTTCGTCGCACCCAGGATCAGGATACCCTTAGAACTGTCGAAACCATCCATCTCGGACAGCAACTGGTTCAGGGTCTGTTCCCGCTCCTCGTTGCCTCCGCCGTACTTAGAATCACGGCTGCGGCCGATGGCATCGATCTCATCGATAAATACGATACAGGGAGCATTCTTGGTTGCTTCCTTGAACAGGTCGCGGACACGGCTGGCGCCCACACCTACATACAACTCAATAAAGTCGGAACCTGTCAGGGAAAAGAACGGCACATGTGCCTCACCTGCCACTGCTTTTGCAAGCAAAGTCTTACCGGTTCCGGGAGGTCCCACTAACAGGGCTCCCTTGGGAAGTTTTGCGCCGATCTTGGAATATTTCTGGGGATTGTGCAGGAAATCCACGACCTCCACCAGAGATTCCTTTGCTTCGTCTTCGCCGGCTACGTCCTTAAAAGTAACACCGGTTTCCTTCTGTACATATACTTTGGCATTACTCTTGCCGACGCCCATGGGACCTCCACTGCCGCCCATTTTACGGAACAGGAATCCGGCTACGACCCAGATCAGCACTACAGGTAATACTACCGTTACCAGAATCTCCATCAAAAAGCTGGAGGTATTACTGCTGATACGGGTACCCGTCACACCATGCTCCTGTAATCTGCCCGTCAAAGTATCCAGATCCTCCATCAGCATCGTATAATATACCGTCTTAGACTGCGTTGCCTTCTGCGTAATACCATAAAAGGTCACATAACTGTCAGGTGCCGGCGTAGCTGCCGCTTCCTTTTTCAGCTGTACCGTGATCACACCGCTTTCCTTATTTACCTCTACTGCTTCCACCTTATCCGCTTCCAGATCCTTCAGGAAATCCGTATAAGACACCTCCGTACCATTGCCGGTTCCGAAAAATGCATTATACAACATCAATATGGCGATCACTGTCATCAGACCGGACAGGATCATCATCAGGATACTGGGACGCCTTGGTGGACGATTTCCGTTGCCTCCGTTACCGTTATTGCCGTTCCCGCTATTGTTGCCGCTGCCGGGAGCTCCGTTGCCATTGCCGCCGTTACCGGAGCCATAGCCGTTATTATATGATTCAGATAATATTCTCATGTCATCTCCATTTTCTACTTTATTTTATTGTCTCTATTTTTTCTATATTTAATATTCTCATATTCCGAGACAATAAATTTATTGTAACTATTTAGCCCCATTTGCAGAACGCAGTTTTACATGGCTCTGAATAGTTACAATCTATTTTATTATAGAGATAACCTGCGGATAAATCAATAGCACAAATGTGAAAAAAGCATGAAAAGCAGGCTATATCACACTATTTATCCATGAATCCGAAATACCGTCACTTCTCCGAAATAGGATTCGTTTGACACATACTGTGGAATTCTCTCCGACAGCATATTTTTGTGATCTATATGCAGACAAACACCCGAAATCCGTAAGAAACGAATTTCGGGCACCTGCCTGCGACAAACAACTTACAACAAACAATTATAGAATCACACCCTTCAGAATGACCTGACGGCGATGCAACTCTTTGTCGGCAATCACGATATTC
The DNA here is from genome assembly GCF_014337175.1 of Simiaoa sunii. GTDB lineage: Bacteria > Bacillota > Clostridia > Lachnospirales > Lachnospiraceae > Acetatifactor > Acetatifactor intestinalis. Next base: position 3,292,051 of record NZ_CP060633.1, read on the forward strand.
GCGTATTTGCCTGCTTCCAGGGATCCAACCTTGTTCCCGACTCCGATGCTGACTGCCGGATTGATGGTAGCCGCACGGATTGCCTGCTCCTTCGGGATTCCCATTTCCACAGCCTTACACATACAGTCATACAGATTCGTGGCGCTTCCGGCAATGGTTCCGTCTGCCAGGGTAGCTAAGGCTCCACGCACGGTAACCTCCTGCCCGCCCAGGGTGTACTGTCCATCCTCCATACCTACGGCACGCATGCTGTCACTGATGAGGATCATACGATGTGCACCGAACAGGCGGAAGGTATTCCTTACCATACAGGGATGGATATGAATGCCATCACAAATCAGCTCCGGCATGACTTCCGGATCATCCGCTGCGGCTCCCACCACAGCAGGCTCTCTATGGGTTGGTACGGGCATGGCATTATACAGGTGGGTAATGTGTTTGGCTCCAGCCTGTATTGCCTTGACAGCCGTGTCATAATCGGACATTGTATGTGCGATAGAGAAGTGGAACTCCTTCCCCAGTTCCCGGATACAGTCAATGGCTCCTTCTGTCTCCGGTGCGATGGATACCAGCTTTACCAGTCCCTTTGCGCATTTCTGTAATTCCTTCAGCACTTCAACACTGGGAGGGATGACATATTCTTCCTTCTGGGCACCCTTTTTTGCTTTGTTGATAAAAGGGCCTTCCAGATGTACTCCCACTAAGCTGTCCGGTTTATCCCCCGACACTTCTGTCAAAATCTGTTTTAACTGTTCTACCGGCAGTGTCATGGTCGCAGGACAGATACTGGTGATCCCATGACTGTTCTCATAGGCTTCGATGGCACGATACGCTTCCTGTGTCCCATCACAGAAGTCATATCCCGCTGCTCCGTGAAAATGAACATCTACCAGTCCGGGCAGCACCAGTGTCTCACGTTCCACTTCACTTAGCTCTCCCTCTGTGCAGAAGTCCACTTCTGCGATCCGGTCTCCTTCGATGCGGATTCTGCCCGGACGGAACTCATATTCTGTGGTATATAATAATCCTTTTACTTCTTTTATTTGTTTCGCACCCTCTGCTGGCATTTTGTCCCCTCCTTAACTTTAGCCAAGACAGGCTTCATCGCCCACCAGAATCACGTTATTGTGAAGCTGTAATACCGAAGCGGGAACCTGAGGACAGATCGGTCCCCAGAATGCTTTCTTTACGATTTCTTTTTTATCTGCTCCGCAAGCCATAATGAGAATCATCTTCGCCTGCATGATGGACTGGATGCCCATGGTATATGCCTGCCTGGGCACCTGATCTTCAGAATCGAAAAATCTTGCATTCGCTTCGATGGTGCTCTCACTCAGATCCACGCAATGTGTGGTCTTGGAAAACTCCTCTGCAGGCTCATTGAATCCGATGTGTCCGTTATGCCCAAGCCCTAACAGCTGTAAATCAATACCACCGATACGCTCCAGTATGGCATCGTACTCACCGCATGCCTGGGCGGGATCTTTTTTACCGTCGGGAACATTGGTGTTTTCTATTTTTATATTTACATGATCAAAGAGCTGATGGTTCATAAAGTAGCGGTATCCGTTGGGATTCTCGCTGTCCAGCCCCCTGTATTCGTCTAAATTCATGGTCTTCACCTGAGAGAGATCCAACTCTCCGGCTTCGTATTTTGCGATCAGTCTCTGATAGGCACCGATGGGTGTGGATCCTGTTGCCAGTCCCAGCACGCTGTCCGGTTTTAATAAAATCTGTGCAGCGATCAGATCTGCCGCCAGCGTGGATGCTTCCTCATAATTCTTCGCACAATAAACTCTCATATTCGTCTCCTCCTGCACGCTCTAAAGGTCATGCATAAGGAACTCTATAGACGGTCACAGACTCAGCTTAAAGTATTTCGATACTCATTGGCTGAGATTCCTTCCAGCTTTTTGAATACCCGGGAGAAATGGGCCAGATCCTGGAATCCCACTTCTTCTGCGATATCATAGATTCTGCGGGAAGGATCCTGTAACAGTTCCTTAGCTTCCGCAATACGTGCTTTGTTCAGGGCAACGGAAAAATTCTCGCCCGTATGCTTATTTAACAGCTTGCTCAGATGCCACTGGCTCACATAACAGTGATCCGCCACATCCGCTAGCTGGATTCGTTCTCTGGAATGTTCTTTGATATATTCCAGTGCTTTTGTCACCACAAAATTATTGGCTTCACTATTGTAGAGTACGGAGTCTTCTTCCTCCGCCTCTTCCGTGACAGCTTCCGGCTGTTCCTCTTCTATGTGGAACAGCTTCAGTTTCTCTGTCATGTTCTCAATAGCTTCATACAACTCGTCCATCTTGGACGGTTTCAGCAGAAAGGCCGACACCCCCAGCCGGATAGCTTCCTGCGCATATGTAAATTCACGATACCCCGTAAGAATAGACACCTGCATGTACGGGAATTCTGATTTCAGACCGGCGATCATGGTCAGCCCGTCCATTTTCGGCATACTAATGTCGGAGATGACGATAGCCGGCTTCTCCCGGCGGATCACTTCCATCCCTTCGATTCCGTTATAGCCGAATCCCACGACCTTACAATTCCAGCGCTCCCAGGGGATACTCCGGGACAGTCCCTCCACGATCAGCGGTTCATCATCAATAATCACTACCTTGTACATACCGGCACCTCTCATAATGCTTTATCTTTGTTATTAAGCAGACCCCATTCGCAAAATTCATCTTCGATAAATTTTTGCTCATGTGGTTGCTCGCCAAATAACTTTCATCGTCTTCTCCTGCGAATGCGAGCATTCGGTGAGAAGACTCGAAACTTACCTGGCTCTGCTTAATAACATTCTACCCCTTGACGGCACCTGCTGTCATTCCTTTTATAATATATTTCTGTAAGAAAATGTACACAATTACAACCGGCACAACTACCAGTGTAACGGCGGCTGCCATCAATCCGTAGTTCGTTCCTTCCTGGCTGGTCAGTTCATTCAAAAGTCTGGTGATGGTACGCATCTCCGGACGGCGAAGGAAGAACATCTGGGTAAACAGGTCATTATAGCTCCACAAGAATGCGAAAATGGCTACCGTAGCGAAAGAAGGCTTGGTCAACGGCATGATAACCTTGAAATAAATCTGGAATGCGTTACAGCCTTCCATGTATGCGGCTTCTTCCAGTTCCAGCGGCAGGCTCTTCATGTACCCGGACAACACTACGATGGAGAATGCCAGGTTACCGGCCACCTGCGGCAGGATCACGGACAGCATGGTCAGTCCCCAGCTGCTGGTATTAACGATCCCCCAGGAGGTCTCCATGGAGAACACCGGGATGATGGTGGCGAATACCGGGAACATCATAGCGGACACTACCATGGAATACAGGAAGCTGCTTCCCCGGAAACAATATCTTGCCAGTGCATATGCTGCCATACCCGCTAACAGAATGACTAACAGTGATACCATCATGGAGATGAAGATACTGTTGCGGTAAGCTCCGAAGATATTCAGATTGCCGAATGCCTTACGATAGTTGGCTGTGGTGAACAGATCCCCCACCGGCAGAGAGAAAGAATCTGCAAGGATCTTATCCTTCGCCTTGAAGGAGTTCTGGATGACCCAGATGATCGGATAAATCGTAGTAAAAGCCCAGATGGTCAGGAAAAGGTATACCAATATGGATCCAACGGATATTTTCTTCTTCATGGCTTTCCCTCCTAGTAATCTTTTTCTTTGAAGATGGCATTTACCACCTTAGCCAGTACGATGCCAAGGACTACGATCAGTACTGCCAGTGCGGAACCATAATCTACATTTTTGGTCTCCATGGTGTGATAGTACATGTAGGTTCCGGTGAGGAAGGTGCTCTTTAAGGGCATCCCCTTCGGGAACATGGTCCAGGGCAGGTCGAATACTTTCAGGGCACCGGTGACTGCCAGAACGCTGCATGTACAGATCACATTGTGTAACAACGGTATGGATATGTATCTTACCTTCTGGAATGTAGAAGCTCCGTCAATTCTGGCTGCTTCATACAATTCATCGGAAATATTATTCAGTCCCGTGATCAGGATCACGAAATAGAATCCTACATACTGCCACATAACCGGCAGCATCATAGTGAAAAGCGCGAGCCCTTCGCCCTTCCAGTCTGTCAGTCCGACCTTACCCAGTTTTTCCAGGATCTGGTTCAGCATACCCTTGTCATACAGGAAGATCAGGTTGAACAACAGACCAAGTGCGGTAGCAGAGATCACGATAGGGAAGAAGTATACTGTCTTGTAAAAGTGTTTCCCGTGTGTAATATTATCTACCATCAATGCCAGGACAATAGCGATTCCCACCTGACCCACCAGCGTAACCGGCATCATGATCAGTGTGTTTTTCAGGGAAATCCACATAACTTCATCATGAAACATCTCTACATAGTTGCTGTACCAGGGATCCAGGAATCCTTCACCGCTGCTTCCCAGCTGTCGTATATTCTGAAAACTATTCCAGATATTCTGTAAGAACGGGTAATACAAATAGACAATCATGAAAAGAAAGGCGGGGATCAGGAAAATTATTGCCGGTTTCTTATTCTTGTATATACTTGCTCCCATATGCTTCCTCCATTCACTTTCCTGTTGAAATCAGCCGGAGTTTTTATCCCCCGGCTGAACAAGAAATCTTTTATATTTTACTGCTGTGCGTGATACAGCTTCAGTCCTTCTTCCACTGCCTCAGCTGCATCCAGCTTGCCGGTTACGATCTCGGGCATGCCGTCAAAAGTGGTTACACGGCAGTCACCCATGAAGATGTCCTGTACGGCTCCGGTCAGGGATGTAACACCGGACATCATATCCATAGCTTCGATCTGCAGAGCATTGAACTGACTCTCGTCTACAGCAGGAGCGTTCTTCAGAGCGCTTGCGGTATGCTGTGCAAATACAGGAACTAATTCATCAGAGGTCATGTAGCTTACGAAATCAACAGCTGCTGCTCTCTTGTCGGGATCCTCCCATGCTTTTCTGGTGATGTAGTAACCCATGGACAGACCACCGATCAGATCGGTTGCTTTTCTGTCACCATTGCCGGGTACATAGGTAACGGTAAAGTTAGCCAGCTTGTCAGCATCCAGGGTAGAAGCATCCTCGGGATCGGACTGGCATGCACTTACAATACCGCCAACCTTCCAGGAACCATCGATCAGGAATGCAGCCTTGCTGTCTACAAACATAGCGAAGGTCTCATCGTCAGTTGCGGATAAGGTGTTGTCAGGGAAATATCCCAGTTCATACAGTTCTTTGATATCCAGCATACCGTCTACCCAGGAAGCAGCATCCTCAATTCCTGCGGGAACCTGTACATGATTCTCAGGTGTGTCATGATTGAAGATCGCATACTCCCACCAATAATGAGGGATGTTGCCCAGAGCTGCTGCAATCGGAGTATATCCTGCATCCTTGATCTTCTGGCAGTCTTCCTTGAACATGTCCATGGTGTAATCAGCACCGGGGACTTCTACGCCTGCTGCATCCAGGACTTCTTTGTTCACGAACATTGCTTCCCAGAAACCGTTGACGGGAACTGCGTATTTTTTGCCGTCTACCAGAGAGTCGGTGATCAGATCATCATTCATGTTAGATGCATAATCGGGATACTCTGCGCGGATCTCATCAATAGAAACTACCTTGTCAGCTTCGATGAAGCTGTTTGCATCTGCTCCGTTGAAGAAGAACAGTACGTCGGGTTCGGAGCCTGTCTCGAAGTCGGTGATTACTCTGGTCTTGAAGGTCTCATCAGAAGTAGCAGAGGTATCTGCTACGGTGTTACCGGTCTCGTCACACCATGCCTTTACGGCATTTTTGAAATTCTGTGCGTTACCGTCTTCACCTGCGAAGGTGGTGGTTACATTCAGTTCTACAGGCTTTGCTGTAGCTGTTGTTCCCTCGGAGCTTGTAGTACTTTCTGTTTTTGTGCCGGTCGTCTCTACGCCCCCGTCAGACGGCTGGCTGCCACATGCTGCAAGAGAAAAAATCATGGTACCTGCCAGCATTGCTGCAATAAATCGTTTCATACACTATACCTCCCAAATTTTGTTTTCCAGATGTTCTTCATCTGTTGTAACTATATAATAGTATGAATGGGGGAAAATCAAAATTGTTGCCTTTGGCTTTTTTTGCCTATTATTGTTGTCTTCCTTCATCAATTTTGACCAAAATTGTACTAACTGTATGATTATTTTTGTTATTAGTGATGAACAATCCGCACTCCGGACCGTACATCATGCGAAGTCTTTGGTCAACATTACGGATTCCGAGGCTTACGCGGTGTTCCTTTTGTGGATTCGGTTCTTCATTTAACAGCTTGTGTATCTTTGCCTGATCCTCTTCACTTAAAGGACGGTTGTTCTCAATCTCGATACACAACAGATCTTCCCGTTTTCGATACAGACGGATCACCAGTTCCCCTTCTCTGGTAATGCTCATGCCGTGTTCAATGGCATTCTCTGCAATGGGCTGCACGATCAGGCGGGGGATCTTATAGTTTAACAGGCTCTCATCTATTTCTTTTCGACAGGTGAATTTCTCGCCATACCGCTGTGTGATGATATAGAGATATGCATCCACATATTCCATTTCTTCCGCCACAGTATTGTAAGGATCCGCCTTACGGTTCATGGTGGCTTCCAGCATGGTGGACAGTGCCTCGATCATCTGACTGACACGCATATTACCGTTCAGGCGTGCCTCCCAGTTGATGATCTCCAATGTATTATTCAGGAAATGGGGATTGATCTGTGACTGCAATGCCATGATCTTTGCATCCCGCAGAGCAATCTCTTCCATGTAGATTTTATCAAACTGCTGCTTCAGCTGGGATGACATATAATTAAAGGATTCTTCCATATGATAGAATTCTTCGCTGTTTGCCATATTCTCAATCTGGGTGCCGTACTCCCCGGCTCTCACCACATCAAATACCTTAATGAGATCCTGCACCGGTCTGTTGACCCGTTTATTCAGGAAATTATAAATAATGAATACCAGCGGCAGTGCAAACACCGCCAGAATTCCGTAAACATAGCGGATTGTCTTAATCTCTGCATAGATTGCCGACCGGTCCAGTTCTACCACACAATCTAACGTGGAATGGTACAGCTTCAGCCTCTTATATACATAGGGGTTCTGCCTGCCGCTCGCATGCTCTATAAAGCTGCCATTTTCCGCAAGCTGATTCTGCTGTTCTTCGCCATAGTGCAAGCTGTCGCCCCCCTCCAGGCTTAAAGCATGTGTGCCGTCGAGATAGACCACAGCGTTTTCATAACCCCAGACACTTTTTAAACTCTCCATCAGAGATTCTTCGTTCAATTCGATCGCGAGGATTGCAAAAGGGTGGAATTTGGAGTCCACCAGGTTACGGATCATATACAGTCGTCCGTCGTAGCTGCGCAGTTCCGTCCGGGTATCCAGGTCATCCATCTCTTCTAACAGATCCTTTGCCACATAGGTCTTGAAATAAGTGATGTCACGATAGGTTCCGCCGGTACTGTTATTGTAGGTGTAATAGATATCATCGGGATATTCCCGGAATACCAGGTTCACAGCCTGGCAGTTTTTATGGAACATATACTGCTGCTCCAGGAAGGTAAATACGGTTGTCTGGAAATCCCGTCTGTTTCCGCCATCCTGATACGTCAGATATGCTTCCCGGATCACGTTCAGATAGGAAGCATTCTTGGATGCGGTCTCACTCTCTGCCAGCTGCAGCTCCATGATCTCTACCGCCTTTTCCATGGACGTCGTCACGGACCGATCGATCTGGGTATGTACTTTCCGTGTCGCCATAATGCTCATGATGCCGTTGGTCACAAGCAGCGGCAGGAACCAGCCGAATAACAGTAGGAAAAGCATACTCCATAGCAAGGATTTCCGTCTGCAGATTTTTTCTTTTGTCTTCATGAACATCCCCCTTAGAAATTTTTGTATATAGAAAGATGATAACACAGTTCTCCACTGTGTTACCATCTCTTTCACCAAATTATGATAATCCATTTACTTTTTCAGCAATAAGTAATCCTCGAAGATCTCACAAAGCTGCTTTGCATCTTCCGCTTCCGGCATCTCACAGAAGATTCGAAGCAACGGTTCCGTACCGGAGAACCGTACAGAAATCCATCCACCGTTTTTCAGATACAGCTTTACCCCGTCAAGGTAAGAAATCTGCTCTACTTCGTAGGGAATCTCCGGCAATTTCTTTTCTTCCAGCAGATGCTTCTGAATCGCTTCCTTTTTCTCCTGACTGAAGCGGTAGTCTCTCTCTTCCAATGCAAGCTTACCATACTGTGCATGGATCTCTTCCATGATCGCGGAAAGCTTTTTGCCGGTGACAGCAAGCATTTCCACCAGCAATGCAGATGCATAGACACCATCCTTACCCTTGATATGACCACGCACCGTCAGACCACCGGATGACTCTCCGCCGATGACAGCATCCGTTGCATACATTTTCGCAGAGATATGTTTAAATCCTACGGGAACCTCATAGCATTTCTCACCGAAGCTCTCTGCCACGCGGTCCAGCATATGCGTGGTGCAGATATTGCGGACTACGGGACCGTGCCAGCCCTTGTATTTCATCAGGTAGTAGTACAGCAGTACCAGAATGTCATTGGGATGCAGGAAGTTTCCCTTTTCATCGATGACACCGATACGGTCCGCATCACCGTCGGTTGCGATTCCCATGTCGCATTTTCTGTCCAGAACATAGTTCTGTAAAGCACGCAGCGTGTCTGCTGTAGGTGCCGGCAGCTTACCGCCAAACAACGTATCATGACGTTCATGGATGGTTTCCACCTCGCATCTCGCAGTCATCAGCACAGTCTTGATAGAGGTCTCGCTGACGCCATACATGGGATCCAGTGCCACGCGCAGTCCCGCTTCACGGATAGCTTCCATATCTACTGCGGCAATGATGCTGTCCAGGTACTCATTCAAAGGATAGATTTCTTCGATCAGTCCGGCTTCCAGTGCTTTCTGATAATCCATTTCATTCACAGGCAGATCCGTCACCTCATTGATAAACTGCTCGATCTCCATGGTCTGTTTCTCGTCTGCATCTCTGCCGCCGTAGGTGAATACCTTAACACCATTGTAGATTGCCGGATTATGGCTCGCCGTGATCATCATACCGTACTGGTAGTCATGCTTCATCACATAGAACATTACCAGAGGTGTCGGTACGGATTTATTGATCAGTTTTGTATGTATCCCTTCTGCCGCGAATACCATTGCAGCCCACTGCATGGCTTCCTTGGACAGGAAACGTCGGTCATAACCGATGACCATTCCGGTGTTCTCCACACCTTCCTTTTTCATCTTATCGCACAGTGCCTTGGACAGGATCTGGATATTCTCCTTCGTAAAATCTTCTCCGATGACGGCTCGGAAACCACCGGTACCAAATTTGATCATAATACTGCCTCCTTATATATTATCTTTTTTTGCTTTTGTTCCGTGCTACGCACTACCACTTCTCCGCTCCGGTCCCAAGGTCTTTCACCCACTTATGCGCAAGTTCATGTGGGCTTAGACCTTTTGACCCTGGCATCATTTACATAATGACGAATACTTCATGTTTCGTACCCGCGCGGAATACGGGTACTTTATCTGCCTTATGTCCGTCCACAAGGATCTCTTTTACCCCATGCATCACCTTGCTGCGGTTTTCCACCTTAATATTGTAAGTTGCTCCACGCCATCTTCTGGTCACCCAGAAGCCTTCCCAATCTGCAGGAATGCAGGGATCGATGATCAGGCAGTCATAATCCGGGCGGATTCCCAGCATATATCTGGTAGCGCTGAAGTAGGACCAGCCGCCGCTGCCTGTCATGAATGGATGTCTTGCTCTGCCGAATGCTGTGTGATCTTTGCCTGCAATAAACTGACAATAGGAATAGGGTTCGGATTCCCGGATCTCGATCCTGTCATTCTGCCAGTAAGGACACAGCGCATCGTAGAATTTCATTGCCAGGTCGCCTCTGCCGCAGACGCAGGCTGCTGCCCATGCCCAGGGATTGGGATGGGAGAAAATGGCTCCGTTTTCCTTCAGACCCGGATATACCCTCGTTACAAATCCGATATCATCATCGGGCTTCGTATAGGAAGGAGTGTTCAGCAGTAAACCATACGGTGTATACAGATATTCGTCGATGGTCTCCAGCGTCTTTGCACTCTTCTCCGGATCTGCCACGCCGGATAGAATTGCCCAGGCATTGGACTCCAGATGTACCTTGCCCTCTGCGTCTTCCTTGCAGCCGATCTTTTTCCCGTTCTTCGTGATGCCGCGAATGTACCAGTCACCGTCCCACAATACCGCATCGCAGGCTTCCTTTACCTTATTTGCCATCTGATGATAATGCTTCGCGTCCTCTCTCTCCCCGAGGATCTCCGCCAGCGTGATAAAATGCTGCAATGCCCAGTAGTGCAGGAAGCTTACCATGGCGCTCTCACCACCGCCCAGATTCAGGCAGTCATTCCAGTCGGCGCGGAGTCCCTTGCAGATTCCGTCGTTACCGACCTGCTCAGCGCTGAAGTCCAGAATCCGCTTCAGATGTTCATATACACTCTCTGTTACTTTATTTCCCAATACATAAGTATCTGCGTAGGTGAACTCTTTTCTGGCAAAATTCAGGTCTCCTGTTTCTTTTATGTACTCTACCACTGCACCCACAAGCCACAGGGCATCATCGGAGCAGGCATCCTTGATTCCGTGGATCATGCTCTGTTTGTCCGGCTCCGGGATCACCGTCGGTGACTGGAACGGTTTCTCCCCGGTCTTTTCCTCAAACCATTCCGGTGAGAACAGGTGCAGACCGTATCCTGTGGTGGTCAGCCCCTTTAACAGCTGTTCGATTCTTTCCCGGCACTTATCCGGATTGGAATGAGGGATCGTCATGGCATCCTGTGCCGTATCACGATATCCCAGTCCCACACGACCTCCGACCTCAATAAAGGATGCAAAGCGTGAGAACATGACGTTGATCTCCGACTGGTACAGTGTCCAGGTATTGATCAGTGTATTCATACCTTCATTCGGAGTCTTGATCTGCAGTGCATCGTATTTTTGTTTCCAATAAGCTGCCAGGTCGGTATAGACCGCATCCACTCTCTTCAGGTCACTGTATTTTACACGGATCCGTCTGCCTTCTTCGCGATTTCCCTCTCCCAGCATGATCACGAAGCGGGCTTCCTCACCGGGCTGCAGTTTGAAGTTTTTCTGTAAGCTTCCACAGTGGTTGCCTCCCAGTTCTGTGGAACCGGAGAGAACTGCTCTGTCCAATCCCGCTGGATGGTCTTCGGTGCCATACACCCCTAAGAACTTGTCTCTTACGCAGTCATAGCCATCCGGTGTGAAGCTGGCAGTAAGATACTGATACCCTTTTTCCTCGTAAAATAAGTCTTCCTCGATGATGCCGTCTTCATAAGAGGATCCGGCACAGTACAGACTCATCTGGAAATTCTGGTTATCGATCATAATGTGATGGAAAGAAAATTCCATGTAAGTAAATAAGGAAAGATCCCTGACGGCATCTGTGGTGTTTTTCACCTTTACGTCCCACAGCAATACATTCTCCCCACGGGGAATGACCATAGTCTGTGAAGATGCCAGTCCGTCATACTCACTTTCATAGACCGTGTAAGACAGTCCGTGACGGCAGCGGTAGCTTGCCTTGGACAGGTCCTTCGCCACCGGCTGCCAGGAGATGGAATGATAATCCTTCTTCTCATTATCTCTGATATATACATAGAATCCCGGCCGGTCCATGGGTACCCCATTCCCTCGGAAACGGCTGATCCTATGATACTCGGGAGTCTTGTAGAACAGATAACCTCCCGCCGTATGATTGATGACCGCTGCCATGTCCTCGACACCCAGATAGTTGGTCCAGGAACAGGGCAGAGCCACGTTGTCGATGACGTATTCTCTTTTTTCATTATCGAAATAGCCGTATTGCAAAACGCGTCCCTCCCGTATATAGTTTTTTGCTTTTTCAGAACTTTTTTGTTCTGTTTTATTACAATTTCATTATAGGAAAGGAGCTCTTTGTTTAAAATTGCTCATTATGTGATTATTTGCCCAAATTTGTTAGATATATTAATGATTTCCAAAATTTTTTTACTTTCCAGTAGATTTTTGGGAGACACTAAACTATAATAGAACATCATGGGATTTTAGTTGCAAAGATCCATAGAGAAAGGTGTCAGCAATGTACAAGATAGGTTTTGACAATGACAAATACCTCAGTCTGCAGTCTGAGAAGATCAAGGAGCGTATCGCGAAATTCGGCGGCAAGCTGTATCTGGAATTCGGCGGCAAGCTGTTTGATGATTATCACGCTTCCCGCGTTCTGCCCGGTTTCCATCCGGACAGCAAGATCAATATGCTGGCACAGCTGAAGGACGAAGCAGAAATCGTCATCGTCATTAATGCCGCAGATATCGAGAAGAACAAAGTCCGTTCCGATCTTGGCATTACCTATGATCTGGATGTGTTACGTCTGATCGATGCTTTCCGTGGCTATGGTCTGTATGTCGGCAGTGTATGTCTGACCCGCTTTGCCGGGCAGCCCAGTGCCATTGCTTATCAGAAAAAACTGGAGTCTCTGGGAATGAAGGTATACCGCCATTATTCCATTCCCGGATATCCTTCCAATATTCCGTTCATCGTAAGCGATGAAGGTTACGGTAAAAATGATTATATTGAGACATCCCGTTCTCTGGTAGTCGTTACTGCTCCCGGACCCGGAAGCGGCAAAATGGCTACCTGTCTCTCCCAGCTGTATCACGAATACAAGAGAGGCATCAAGGCTGGTTATGCCAAGTATGAGACTTTCCCGATCTGGAATATTCCGTTAAAGCATCCGGTGAACCTGGCTTATGAAGCCGCTACCGCAGACTTGAACGATGTTAATATGATCGATCCGTTCCATCTGGAAGCTTACGGTGAGACCACGATCAATTACAATCGTGACGTGGAGATCTTCCCCGTAGTCAGCGCTATGTTCGAAAAGATCATGGGCAGCTGTCCTTACAAGTCTCCTACTGACATGGGTGTCAATATGGCAGGCTTCGGTATTGTCGATGACGAAGCTGTCCGCGACGCCGCAAAACAGGAAATCATCCGCCGCTACTACCACACTCTGTGCCAAAAGCGCCAGGGTACCGCCGGTGACGACCAGATCTTAAAGCTTGAGCTTCTGATGAAGCAGGCAGGTGTCACCATCGACGATCGCGCAGTAGTCAGTGCAGCCAATATCAAAGCAGAGACCACCGGGGAACCGGCAGCTGCGATCCAGCTTCCGGACGGCAGAGTCCTCACCGGACGGACCAGTACTCTGCTGGGGGCTTCTTCCGCATTATTATTAAATGCCTTGAAGGCTCTGGCCGGCATTCCGGACGAAGTACAGCTGATCTCACCTACCGCCATCGGTCCTATCCAGGATCTGAAGACGAACTACCTGGGGAACCGCAATCCCCGTCTGCATACGGATGAAACATTGATCGCGCTTTCCATCTGTGCAGCTACGGATGATACTGCGAAGGCTGCTGTGGAGCAGTTGAAGAACCTGAAAGGTTCCGAAGTGCACTCCAGCGTGATCCTGTCCCAGATCGACATGAATACCTTCCGCAAGTTAGGTGTGAACCTGACATGCGAACCTCATTATCAGAACCAGAAGCTGTATCACAACTAAACATTTTGTCATTCTATTATAAATTATGGCAGTTATTGAGCGAAGGCGCTCCCCAAGGGGAGTTTCTCGCTCTTTTTATTTTATAAATTGTTTCTTGTATATCAAAAGGAGGAGAAAATTATGGCAGTAAAGTACGTGTTTGTGACCGGAGGAGTCGTATCCGGTCTGGGAAAAGGAATTACCGCAGCTTCCCTGGGAAGACTGTTAAAAGCAAGAGGTTACAGAGTAACCATGCAGAAATTCGATCCTTATATTAATATTGATCCCGGCACCATGAACCCGATCCAGCACGGCGAAGTATTCGTCACAGAGGATGGCACGGAGACTGACCTGGACCTGGGACATTATGAGCGTTTTATTGATGAGAATCTGGATAAAAATTCCAATGTCACCACCGGTAAGGTATACTGGTCCGTATTGCAGAAGGAGCGTCGTGGTGATTACGGCGGAGGTACTGTACAGGTCATCCCTCATATCACCAATGAGATCAAGAGCCGCTTTTACCGCAACTTTACCGATGATGAGACCCGTATCGCCATCATTGAGGTCGGCGGTACCGTAGGTGATATCGAGAGCCAGCCTTTCCTAGAGTCCATTCGTCAGTTCCAGCATGAGGTGGGCCATGATAATGCCATTCTGATCCATGTAACGCTGATTCCTTATCTAAGTGCTTCTCAGGAACTGAAGACCAAGCCTACCCAGGCCAGTGTTAAGGATCTGCAGGGCATGGGCATCCAGCCGGATATCATCGTCTGCAGAAGTGAGCATCCTCTGGATCAGTCCATCAAGGACAAGATTGCTCTGTTCTGTAACGTACCTCAGAGTCATGTATTGCAGAACCTGGATGTGGAATATCTGTATGAGGCTCCGTTAGCTATGGAAAAAGAGCATCTGGCACAGGTAGCCTGTGAATGTCTGCATCTGGATTGTCCGGAACCGGATCTGACAGACTGGAAGAAGATGGTGGAGGACCTGCGTCATCCCACCGATGAAGTGCAGATCGCTCTGGTCGGAAAATATGTCTCTCTGCATGATGCCTATATCAGTGTCGTAGAGGCGCTGAAGCATGGCGGTATCACCAATCATGCGACCGTACACATCAAATGGATCGACTCCGAGACAGTAACATCTGAAAATGTGGAAGAACTATTAGGTGACTGCAACGGTGTCCTGGTACCCGGTGGCTTCGGTTCCCGAGGTATCGAAGGCAAGATCCTGGCGATTCAGTATGCAAGAACTCATGGAGTTCCCTTCCTGGGACTGTGTCTGGGAATGCAGTTGACGATCGTAGAATATGCAAGAAATGTCATCGGGTATACGGATGCCCACAGTGTGGAACTGGATCCTAACACCACACATCCTGTGATCGCTCTGATGCCGGATCAGAACGGCGTCGAGGATATCGGCGGTACCTTAAGACTGGGTGCATACCCTTGTGTACTGGATAAGGATTCCCGTGCTTACCAGCTCTACGGACAGGAGAACATCTCCGAGAGACATCGTCATCGTTACGAGGTCAACAACGATTATCGTGCCGTCCTCACTGAACACGGTCTGCGTCTGTCCGGATTGTCCCCTGACGGACGTATCGTGGAAATGTGCGAGCTTACCGAGCATCCCTTCTTCGTAGCCACCCAGGGACACCCCGAGCTCAAGTCCAGACCCAACAGACCCCATCCGTTATTTAAGGGATTCGTGGAAGCAGCTTTGGAGAATAAGCACCGGAAATAAATTGAAAGTTTACGAAAACATAGCCGCGCATAGGCAAAATAAGAACCGTGATTGGGAGCTTGCTCACAAATCACGGTTTTTACTTTTGGCGTGATGCGGCGAACGCCGCGATATGAAATAAGATTGGCAGCGCCTTTTGCTGACAATCTTATGAATAGCGAGGCTCATTGCGGAGAACTGCCAATAAATGTGGAACGCCCTTTGCAACACATTTATGAATTGAGTGCATGGCTCGTAACGTAGGGTTGCCATAAAACCGACGAACTCCCGGAGCATGCGATACACATGTCTCGATGTAAGGTCTCCGGATGTGAATTTTCTACGAAAAGTGATGAGTGGTTCTCGTCATGACGGGGTCGCCTACAGTCGACATCCATGTCGACAATCGGCTGACGCGGACATCGTGTCCGCTTTCCCCCTGTCTTTCAGCACTTTTCAAGAAAATATCAATACCCTCCGACAAACATCTTCGACATGGCACCGCATGCTTCGGGAGTTCTGCGTTTTGAAAAGCTTTCAAAAAACCAGTAGCCATCTTGCTATTGCTTTGATGGAAATCGTATCAAAATAGCAAAATCCGTACAAAAAAACTTCTAAATCAAACATTTTTGTACGGATTTTATGATTTTTTCCATTTCAGCGAAAATAAGCTCTTATAAAAACCCAAAATCTCCTGTTTTTTTATTTTTTCAGCAAAAAATAGCGATTTTAATACAAAAAAGCTTGCCTCTTTACACACAAATTTAGACTTGACTCGTCGCTCAACCAAACTTACTCTTAATTCTACTAAAACATGCGAAAAAGCAGGGAAAAGTAAAATTTCCGCCTTAGAAACACATTATTTTTACTATAAATGTATCAAAAGATCTATTACGTAAAAAAGCGCTTCCTAAGAAGCCTATTTTTTATCATTTCGCAAATACATCAAAATTCCATGGATCACTCTACCAAGGCATGCTCCTATCACCGCCCCGGCAATGGTGATTCCCAGTATTTCCACATAGCGAAATCTGTTTGCCGAAAATGCCCATACGCATGCTACGATGCCGCACAAAACGATCAATCCGATATAGATATCTTTTGTACTCTTATTCTCCCTCGAACTCCCGGACGGCATCGCATCATTTCCCACCAATTCATCAATGCTTATGTCGAATTGCTTTGATAAGAGAATTAATTGCTCCGGATTCGGCGCCGTCTCTCCTAATTCCCAATTTGATATGGTCTGCCTTGTAACATTAATTTTTTCTGCCAGCTTCTCCTGCGAAAGCCCCTTCTTTTTTCTTAAGGTCTGAATATTGTTTCCTAACTGCATCCGTCACCTCTCCTTTCGCAGGAAGTATAGCACGCTATCGCCATGCAGCGCTATCAACATCTCCGGGAATTTGCGCAAAGGAACTTAACATTTCCGCAAACCTCAGAGTTTCTACTGATTTACCGATTTCTCCGGTATTCGGCATTGTCCATATATTCCGAATGTTCCTATGTACCATTTTCAGGATCGCTGCCACAAAATTGCTACTACCAAAAACATAATTGCAAAACCAAATTCAATCACTGTCGTGAACCTGATTCTTCTCTTCAAAACACATACTCCCGGATGTTTTGAATGAATATAGATGGGATAAGTGTTCCCTTCTGTCATCCTCCGCAGCAGGCGATAGGGTACTGTCAATGTGGTCTGCTCATGGTAAGCCGTGCCGTTACAGACATATTCAAACACCGGTGCATAGCTGGTAATCCCATAGCGTCCGGGGTAGCTGTTATATCCGCAATAGATAGCTTCTATCTTCTGATTGCAGCAAAATACAGCATAGATATCATTCACACCCAGTAAAAACAGAAACAATCCAAACACGCTCATAATCAGCAGCGCCTCGAGAGCTTCATTCCCTACAAACAAAATAACAAATGATGTGATGGCAAAACCAGCAAATGTCAGGATGATGTCCAGACATATAAAAGGTACAACCTTATATCTCTTATTTTTTATAATGATAACGGTAGATACTCCAAACAATAATGTCAATATGTATACCAGAGCTTCCATTACCATATCCCTCTCCTCCGATCCGATAAGCAAAATTTATGAATTTTTCATTACCCAGGCAAATGCCTTCGCAGTCCGCAGGCCCGGATCTCTGAAATGATTCCCCGGATTCCATTCCAGCGTACTGCGGATCCCACACTGTTGCAGCCACGCATGTGCCTCCCGGATGCAGTCACCCACAGTAGCCATAACAAGATTTCTGGTCTTTTCCTCTTTGTCCCCCAGGCTTAAGTAAACTGCCCGACTCTGATTCTCGTGCTCTTTCACATAGGGTAGAAACCCGGGGAACCACACCGAGGGCGATGCCGCCGCTATCCCCGCAAACCGATCCGTCTGATAAGATGCCCACAGAGAAAACAACCCTGCAAGAGAATATCCTCCAAGATAATAAGTTTTACTTTCATCCGAGCATAAACGCAAAATTTCTTCTAGCAACGAGGCTGCACCCTCGCCAAAATCCTCATTTCCGAATACCGCTGGTGCTTTCCACGGAGACAGATCGAGGTTCCAGTCATCCACTTTCACCGCAATCATTTGAAAATCCAATGCTGTCAGTTTCCGGATTTGTGCCACTTCGCCCTCTATTTCCGGAAGATCATGATCTCCCACGGGCTGGATCAAAACAATGGGAGCCTCCGGATTCCCATATTTATATTTAGTCATGCCGTCCTCTTTCTCTATCAAATATCCTTTTCTATCAAGTATCCATTCTATTTTATCAGTTTCAGAATCCTTTGCCTGTTATATCGCTGCATGATCACAAACATCATATCAAACATGGCCGCAAGGATCGATGTAATGATAAATGCCGGATATCCACCCAGCCAATGACCTGCCACAATCGGTACAAAGCTGAGCACTACGATCGTCTCATGCCCCAGTTCCGCCTGACATGTGACCTGCGCTATTTCCTCCCAGGTGTGTTGTCTCGGATCAAACAGGCTGGGATTATAGGTAGGCATGCGATTCTTCCATTTTTTCACATGCAGCTTTTCATATAATTTCATTTCAGATTTACTTACCTGATACCAGTGTTTTCTGTAATCTGCCCTGTTATGCATGATAGAATTGTAGATAAATGCTACCACCCATCGCATGATAAAATGATAAGCAGTGGTTCCAAAGGTAATGGCAATCGTCAGCCAGATTTCTAACAAAGTTTTTTGATATAAAATACCCGTGACAATGGTTCCGATCAGGAACACGACAGGCGCTGCCTTTAAGAATTTTATCATAGGTCATTCTCCGTTTTTTCCAATTTCATATACCCATTTTCTTAATGAGTTTTGAATAAATATGTTCCACGAACCATGGTTCCGTAGATTTCTCCAAAGCATCTTCCAGAGAGAACCACATCACTCCACTGTTCTCATCGGCTTTTACGGATACCTGCTCTTCCGAATCTGCCTCCAGTAAATACGTGATATTCAGATGCAAATGGCTGGACACATAGTTCCCTTTTTTCACATGTCCGTCCACCGTCAGAGATTCCAGAGAAAAAATCTCCTCTGATACCGGTCTCACATTGGAAATTCCCGCCTCCTCCTTCACTTCCCGGATGGCAACGGACAGCAGATCCGTCTCCCCATCCGCATGTCCTCCCATCCAGGACCAGGAATTATAAATATTATGATATACCATAAGCACTTTGCTTCTGTCCTTATTTACCACCCAGGCAGAAGCCGTAATATGCGCAACTGTATTTTCTCTGGAAAATGCGTTCTCATTGTTACTGATCCATCCCAGAATCAAAGCTTTGTCCTTTTCTTCCTGTTCATTGAATGGGGGATAGTTTTCTATTTGTCTGATGGAATCCTCACGTGTCATTTGGTTATCTCCCTATTTTCAAACAGCCGGTCAATCTCCTGCCAGTCCTTGCATCTCACAAATCTGTCATTGGGAAGCTCTGCCCGGCTGTTCCATGGTCGGTCGAACACGGCTATCCTGCAGTTGTCAAAATGCATTACATGCTCAAATGCCGCCGGAGAATCCTCTACCGCAAAATCAAAGGTCATGTTGTAAAGTTCCGCCAATGTCATATTATATCTATAATCCTGTTTCGCTGTTTCGCGCCCGTATTTGTCTACGCAGAACAAGGGAACTCTTTCCAGATGATGTTCATCAAGCCATTGCCTCGATGGTTCGTAGGAATTAAACGGCCTTCCGGTAATGA
The DNA here is from genome assembly GCF_014337175.1 of Simiaoa sunii. Lineage (GTDB taxonomy): Bacteria > Bacillota > Clostridia > Lachnospirales > Lachnospiraceae > Acetatifactor > Acetatifactor intestinalis. Next base: position 3,311,712 of record NZ_CP060633.1, read on the forward strand.
TAAAAACCTCGTGTCCCTGATCCACCCACTTATTAATTGCTTCGGAAGCCCCCGGCGTCTCCTCGTAATTCAGCAGATTTTCCGGCAAATGCCCCACTTTCATCAGAGCTTCATACTGCTCATCATTTAAATCAAATGATTTCTGCAAATTGAAAAACTGAACCTGCCGGTAAGGGACATCAATGCCGAACAGTTCTTTTGCGATTTTCGTAAAATATTCGGCGGTTTCACATAGTACATCATCAAAATCTATGTAGATTTTCATTGCTTCTCTTCTCCTAATAACCCCGGCAGTTTCTATCAGCTCCCTGCTCTTTTTACAAAGAATTTCCACGCTGCCATACCATTACATAGTCTTTTTCCCCGGTAACTTCATCCAATCCTTCTCGTTGGATTTCAAAACCTTCTCGTTGATAAAAGTGAATTGCACGTGTATTCTTTTGGTAAACATTTAAGTATAATTTCGTCTTTTTTTCTTTTACAAAATTCAACAGAAGCTTACCTATACCCTGCGACTGCATTTCATCACGAACAAAAATGCCTTCCATATATTCATCATTTAACCCTATAAAGCCTTCTATCTGGCAGTCATTCTCATACACATAGACCTCTGCCTGTGGCAACATTTCTTTCACTAAATCAATATTATCTTTCCAATATTGCCCCGGAATAAAATAATGTGCTTTTAAGTTGGTATCTAACCATATATCAACAACTCGTTCGATATCTGCTTTTTGTAATACTCTGATCATACTTCTTCAAACACCCTGTTCTGCTACAATTTACAAAACCACCTCGAAGATCGTCCCTCCGGATGGATTAGACTTCACCGTAATACTGCCATCATGCACTCTTACAATTTCACGGACCAGGGCAAGTCCCAGTCCTACTCCACCAAGCTCCCGGCTTCTGGATTTATCCACCCGGAAAAACGGTTCAAACACGCGCTCCTTAAGTTCCTCAGGAATTCCGGTTCCCGTATCCTTCACTGACAGATATACATGTTTTTCCTTCCGTTCTGCGGTTACTGTGACCTGCCCGCCCGAATGATTATATTTTATGGCATTCTCAACAAGATTGTATACCAGCCGGTAAATAAGGATGTCACTTCCGACCATCGTTATATCCTTACACTTTCCGATCAGTCTTATATTTTTTCCCTCTGCGAGAGGTTCCAGATCCTCCAATACCTCATCCACCAGAGCATCTAAGATAATTTCATCATCCCTTCCTACCGTCTGAAGTTCACTCATGTCGAGAAGTGTCTTTACCATTTTGTTGAGTCTGTCGTTCTGTTCGGTAACCATCTTTATCATCTGTACCGTTTCTGCATCATTGTCCGGATGTCTGTTGGAATGATACAGATCAAGCTGTACCTGCATCAGGGCTAATGGAGTACGAAGCTCATGAGCTGCATTTGCAGTAAATTGTCTCTGTATCTCAAATGCATCCGAGAGACGTTCCAGCATCCGGTTATACGAAACGCTAAGCTGGTTCAGTTCCTTCACCTGGTTTTCTTCTATCCGTGAATCTGCCAGATTTTGTGCCTGTACCTTTTCGATCTTGTCAGAAAACTCTCTGAGCGGTCTGAGTGCATGCCCACTTATAAAATAGGTAGCCACTCCACCCAGAAGAGCCAATACTGCTGAAATGATCAAGCTGTTTTTCCTGTAATCCGCCTTATTATTATAGACCTGGACAGAAAAGTCATTGGCGAACTCATCCCACTTGTCCTCCGGAATGCTGATATATATTTCCTCCGCGTCGTCCGGCTGATCATCTCCCCGTGTATCCACAGCCTCTTGCAGGGAATCCATATAATACACACCGTTTCTATAGACAAGCATCGTCACGCATCCACATATCACCGCTATATATAATGTAATGATGCAGGTAAGTCTCCACTGTAGCGACATTTTTTTCATCTATCGGACTCCTCTCGTATTTTATACCCTTCTCCCACCTTGTTCAGAATCGGATCATATCCCAGCACAGCCTTAAGCTTTTTTCTAAGGGAAGACATGTGTACTCTGATCGCTCCGCTAAAGCTATCCACAGATGCATCCCAGACATGCTCCATCAATTCCTCCTGGCTTACCGGTCTGCCCATGTTCAGAAGCAGATATTCCAGAATACCATTTTCTTTTCTTGTCAGGGTTACCATTTCTCCTTTTGCATAAGCCTCACGCCTTACGGTATCAAACTTTATCTCACCGCTTTCCAGACATACATCCTTCTGTACAAACTTCCTTCTGGTCAGGCTTCTGATACGTGCCTCAAGCTCCTGTAAATGGAAGGGTTTTTCCATATAATCATTTGCCCCTGCATCCAGCGCCTCAACCTTATCCGCTATCTGCCCTCTTGCAGATAATATAAGAACCTTCGTCTCCTCATTTTCCTGCCTGAGTTCCTTCAGGATCTCCATTCCATCCATGCCGGGCAGATTCAGATCAAGAACGACCAGATCATAGTTCTCCGTCAGGATACCTGCAAGAGCTTCTTCCCCATCATAGCAGGTATCCACCTCATATCCTGCGTCATACAGACTTTTTGCAACTGTATCACATATTTCTTTTTCATCCTCAACAATGAATAATCTCAAAATTTCTTCCCCTCCCTTAACAAAGATTTTACAACAATCATTGTATAATAGCGAAGTCAGCTGGTCAATAAATACCACGATCGAAAGGAGTAACAATAACTTGAAGTGCAGAAAAATATCTCAGATCGTTCTGCTCGTCACCGGGATCACTATGATCGGCTACGGTGCAGTCAGAGGCGAAGCTGCTGTCGTGCTTGGTAAAGCAATAAAATTATGTCTGGAGTGTGTCGGAATTGGATAAGAGAAAAAAATCACTGTCAGGGCAGACAGCCGGGATACGCGGATGGATACAGGCTGCTGCCACACTGCTTACTAATATTCACATCCCTAATCTTTTTAAGGGCAAAATATATCAGGGAAACGCTAAGACCGTATGTGTACCGGGATTAAACTGTTATTCCTGTCCTGCTGCCACGGGAGCGTGCCCCATTGGCGCATTTCAGGCGGTGATCGGATCCTCCCGATTTAAATTTTCATATTATGTCACGGGATTTTTTATTTTACTGGGTGTGACACTTGGAAGATTTATATGTGGTTTTTTGTGTCCGTTTGGATGGTTTCAGGATTTACTTCATAAAATCCCGGGGAAAAAATTTTCCACAGCAGGACTGAAGCCGCTAAGATATCTGAAATATATGATTCTTATCGTTTTCGTTATCCTTCTGCCGCTGCTCGTAACGAACTCTATAGGAATGGGCGACCCTTTTTTCTGTAAATATATTTGTCCACAAGGCGTTCTGGAGGGAGCTATCCCGCTTTCTCTGGGAAATGCAGCCATACGGTCCGCACTTGGAAAACTCTTTTCTTTTAAATGCTTTATTTTGATCACAGTTGTCGTGTTAAGTATTTTATTTTACAGACCCTTCTGCAAATGGATCTGTCCTCTTGGCGCGATCTACTCACTGTTTAATAAGGTCAGTCTTCTTAATATTAAGGTGGAGGACAGCAAATGTATCGGTTGTGGTCAATGTTCAAGGGTATGTAAAATGGATGTGGATGTGTGCAAGCATCCAGACCATCCGGAATGCATACGGTGCGGAGCCTGCATCAAGGCTTGTCCCAAGGATGCGATCCACTACCGGTTTATGGGAAAATAATCTTATTACGATTACTCAAAGGAGAATTTAATCATGAAAACAAACAAAAAATTGCTTACTATTTTAACACTCTGCATAGCTTTATTGCTTACAGCCTGCGGCACAACAGATGCTGCCGGCACGGACAAAACCAATGAGTCTCTGACGGAAACCGGCACAGTATCCACAGACAGCTCCAACACTGCACTAAATGATCTGTATCAGCAGGAGAACCAGATTTTTGCAGATCATGAGGCTGTATGGAACAAGGTATTCGGCATGATGAGCAAAAGTAATGCTGATCCCAGCGCAAATTATGCTGATTATCTGGCTGATACCGTCGAAGCAAACAAGGACTCCTTTACAGAGGATGAATTGAAAACACTTACGGAAGATATGGAAACCATACGGAAGATCGAAGAACAGATCGCAGAACTGGAACAGGGAACTACCACATCCGATCATACTGCTCCGGAAAACAATTCCGAAGCTGCCTCTCCCTTCCGGAATTTCTCCGGTCAGGATTTTGACGGTAATTCTGTCGATGAAAGCCTGTTTTCCGGCAATGCAGTAACCGTCGTTAATTTCTGGTTTACCGGCTGTAAGCCCTGTGTTGCTGAGTTGTCTAAGCTGGACGAATTAAACAATACGCTCAAAACAATGGGCGGCGAAGTCATCGGCATCAATACCGAAACCTTCGACGGCAATGAAGCTGCCATGAAAGAAGCTGCCGCCGTTCTTGAAAGCCAGGGTGCAAAGTACCGCAATATTTCCATTGACTCTGCTTCCGATGCTGGTAAATATGCCTCTGATATTATGGCATTTCCTACAACCATACTTGTCGATAGAAATGGAAATATTGTAGGGGATCCGATCCTTGGGGGAATTGATAACCAGGATAACTATGACTCTCTGATGCAGCAGATTCAATCGGTAATTGATGCAGACAGTGCAAACCAATAAAGCAGAACACCCCCTAAGATTTCTTCATTCACCTGTTGACACCGGCAATTCTTTTTGATATTATTTATCAAGAATTGAATATTCCATGAGGGAGTAGTTAGCACGAAGGTGTGATTTGTCAACATTCTGATTATAATTTTAGAGTATAATCTGGCAAATCTTAAATAATGAGACTCATGTATATCTATTAATGGTCTGTGTATAATACACACTGGCTGATAATCGATATACATGAGTCTTTTTTATCTCTGGCGATACTTATCATCGCACAGCTTTCGGCTGACAACACTATAATGGATCACGCAAAGGAGAAAAACATGGAGAAACTTATTAACAACGCCCCGTTTGCCCTTGTTCTTGTATTCCTTGTAATCGGTTTTATACTGCTTATTAAGGGTGCAGACTTTTTCGTAGAAGGAAGCTCAAGTGTAGCGAAGAGACTGCATGTTCCGTCTATCATTATCGGACTTACCATCGTAGCAATGGGAACCTCTCTCCCGGAGACAGCGGTCAGTGTATCGGCTTCCCTTGCAGGCAATAATGAGCTTGCGGTCAGTAATGTCGTCGGTTCCAATATCTTTAATCTGATGGTCGTGATCGGCGTATGTGCAATGATCGCCACCGTAGAGGTTGCGCGGGAAACTATCAGGAGAGACATCCCACTTTCCCTGATCTGCGCCGGTCTTTTACTGCTTTTGGGAACCATCGGACTGGGTGATCAGGCCAAAATGACACTGGGACATTTCGATGGTGTAATATTCATAGGTCTGTTTGCCGGATACATCTTCTACATGGTAAAGATTGCCCTAAAGGCAAATAAAGAAGGCAAAAAAGTGGAGATTGAGGGCGGTTCCGATGAAGAGATCAAGCTGATCTCCGTGCCGCTTAGCATTATTTTTATTATCGGTGGTGCTGCTGCGATCGCCTTCGGTGGGGATCTCACTGTCGATGCTGCATCCAGAATCGCAAGCGACCTGGGAATGACGCAGACACTGATCGGACTTACCATCGTTTCCATCGGCACATCTCTTCCGGAGCTTGTGACTTCCATCGTTGCAGCCAGAAAGAATGAAGTCGATATGGCCCTGGGTAATGCCATCGGTTCCAATATATTCAATATTCTGATGGTTCTGGGTATTGCTTCCGCGATCAGCCCCATCAGCATCATTACGGAAAACATCATTGATCTGTGTGTACTGATCGCATTTACTGTGTGTGTATGGATCTTCGCAGGAAGCAAAAAGAAAATCGGAAGAGTCGAAGGCTTCTGTATGGTGGCTCTTTACGCAGCATATGCGGTTTATATCATAATCAGATAAATGAGGGCCGTACAAATGATATTGTTTTTTAAGGTATTTCTCACGGAATTCATCGCAGAGATGGGCGACAAGACACAGCTTATGCTGATCGCCCTTACTTCGAAATACAAATTAAGAGATATTATATTGGGAACCGCTGCCGCAATCCTGGTGCTGAACGGCCTGGCCGTTCTCGCCGGCGGGCTGGTCAGCGAATGCATCCCTGCCTGGCTCATCAAAGTCATTGCTGCACTTGCATTTCTGTATTTTGCCGCATCCACACTTGGAGGTAGCAATGAGGAGGAAGAGGAAGGCAGCGACAGATCTAAGATCCGGTTCGCACCGCTTGCGGTTTTCTGTACCTTTTTCGTAGCCGAGCTTGGAGACAAGACGCAGCTTACCGCCATCACCTTTGGTGCCAATGAAGGTATGAGTTCCGCACTGATCGTATGGCTCGGCTGTTCTCTGGGACTGTTTTTAGCAGACATCCTGGGAATGCTTTTAGGCTATCTGTTAAAGAGCAAGACACCGGAAGGGCTGCTCAATACTCTCGCCTTCGTCATCTTCTCTGTATTCGGCGTCTTCACACTGTATCAGGGACTGAAGCTCATCAGTACAGATATCCGTTCCATACCGGTACTGCCGATACTGATCGCTGCAATGATTGCTTTTGCCGGTATCTGTGTGCACCTGTTCTTAAAAAAAGAGAAAAAAACACGGGGAGCAAACTAAAAACGGCTCCCCCATTCTATGCTTATTCCCCGGCATTCCCCGCCTTGCTGTGCTTGTGTCTCTTGCGCACTTCTCTGGCGTGATCTCTGCGGGCGGCGATAGCTTCTGCCTCTTCCTTAGGGATCAGCTTTGTGGTCTTGACAATATATACACCTCCGTCATATGCCTTGCGTACCCGGATCTTGCCCTTGAGATAGCCGTGCTTCTCACAATAAGCCACGCAGTAATAATGCCTGCCGTTAGCGCTGAACCATTTGATCTTCTTGCGCAGGTTACGATGGCAGAGATAACATTTACTGGACACCACTTCCTTATCTGCGAAGGCTTCTGTCTTGTCCTTGAATTCCCTGGAAATATATTTTACATAGGTATCAAACTGCGCTTTGACTTCATCCCTGCGGTCCTTCGGAGGACAGAAGGTATCGTAGGACAGGTTCACCACTACCTCCGGGTGCTCCTCCAGGATCCGGATCAGGATCTTTGCCGTATAGTAGGCATCACTGAACGCCCGGTGGAAGGGAATATCCTTCTCAATATGCAGAAAATCGATGGCATATTCCAGATTTCTGCGGATCTTGCGCTCCTCATAGGCAATGGCGAACAGCTTCTGCACATCCAGATAAGGCAGCGGTCCCGGTGCCAGAAGCGGCATCTCATAATATGCCATATTCCGCTGTAACTCCGTAAGGTCTAACGTCCCCCAGGTACAGAACAGCTGCTCCTCCTGTCCGCACCATCTGACAAAATCTCCTCCAACCTCAGGGAACGGTCTCCCACGCTCCAGCTCCTGCATCTGAATATGAATCAGTTTGCTGGTGATCTTGTGCATCTCATGGTAGACCTGTGGCTTGATCAGTTCATTGAATTCGCTGACCATGACACGTTCTTTATTCAGTTTGATGGCACCGATCTCTATGATTTCAAAAGGCAGCTTCTCCACAGCATCCTCTTTGCCGGTGTTACTCTGATTCCATTCCAGATCCAGAACGATATATTCCATACGTTCCTCCATATTTTGATGTCGGGGTCAAAAGCCCCCGACTTTGATGCCTGCGGATTGCTCCGTGCTACGCACTCCCACAATCCTACCCAATATTCGCATATCGTGGGATTATCATCCCACTTTTATGCTCATATCGGGGCGGGTCCTAAGGTCTTTCACCCACCTATGAGCAAGCTCATGTGGGCTTAGACCTTTTGACCCTGGCATCATATTTTGTAACTATTAACAGGGGTTATAAATGTCTTACAGTCTTGGCAGTGCGATATCCAATACCTCTTCATGCCAGCAGTGGTCTCCCTCTCTGACATCGTGGATCGGATATTCCTCTTTTCCGTACAGGCTATAAGCCTTCCGTACAATATCTAGCTGCTCCGTCACATTCACCAATCCTCTGGGACCGTTCAGATGGTCATCCCGGCAGGACTGGACCGCCAGCGGTCTCGGCGCAATGAGCGATGCAATATCTCCCATATCAAAGTGTTCCCACAGATGGGGAACATAATTACAGCTGCAATTTCCGTTGAGTAATAACAACGCGTCACGATATCCATAGAGATATCCGCTGATGATACATTTTTTCACACGGTCATCCAAAGCAGAGACCCACAGCGTCTGCATACCACCGCCGGAAAATCCCATGACTCCCAAGTCCTCAGTATCCCATTCGCCACGCTCATATACATAATCGATCAGCCGGGAAGCGTCCCAGGTGCACATACCTGCCACGGTCTCTCCCAAAGGCTCCGCCATATGTGCCAGATGAAAACAGGTACTGGTCAGGAAGGATTTCTCATCGGTTCCTTTCTGCAATGCCTCATCCCTGCGTTCTCCGAAGCCTCTGCAATCCGGACAGATTGCCACATAACCACGCTTCGCCAGCTGCATGCCGTAATCATAATGGTAGAATTCGATCATCCGTTTTACCGCGGGAATATCATCACGACCTGCCACGCTGAATTTGCCTGCACCCTGATGTCCCGGAAGGGCAAGAAAACATTTCTGCTTCTCTTCGTTCTGCTTCGGCGGGATCAGGATATACATAGGCATATATACTTCCGGCTCTACCTGAATGATCACTTTTTCCCGACGAATGCCGTTCTCCAGCTCCACGACTTCTTCCACGCGTGGGTCCAGATCACAGGACTCCATGTATTTCCACCCCAGGAGGTCTTTTAATGTCTCTCTGGAAGTCTCCTTCCAGGCTTCCCATTCCTCTCTGGTGGACCCTGTGAACGCATCCTGTCTTGCATATTTATCAAATTTGTCCTGCATTCCCTTCAGACTTCCGTAGAAATGAGGGATCTGAATGATCGTATCTGCCTGTTCCATGACTGCTCCTTGCGTTTTTTATTTTCTCTTATTGCTATTCTTACCATTCTCTGCCCTGCGCGTGCAGCCCGTCTTCCACATCTCCTGCAAAAAGGCTCTCCAGCCAGGTGTGTGCCAGCCGGATCCATGAGGTGCATTCCTCCTGTACCGCTCTGCCATCATTGGTCTCTGTCAGCTTATTTGCCAGTGCCAGCCCGTGCGCTCCCTTTTCATACATATGGAATTCCGTGGGCACTCCGGCTCTGCGGAGAGCGCTGACGAACAGCAGGGAATTCTCCACCGGTACCGACTGATCCGCAAAGGTATGCCAGATGAAGGTCTTCGGCACTTTACTTGTTACCTGTTTCTCCAGGGACAGCTTCTCTCCCAGTTCTTCCTGTCTGCTGCCTAACAGATTCTCAAAAGATCCTCTGTGGGCAAACTCTCCGGAAGTGATGACCGGATAGCATAACAGCAGTCCGTCCGGACGCAGCAGCTCATGCTCGGAAGCGGAAAGTCCCTGACTCTCTGCCAGAAAATCTTCATCCCAAAACACCCCAAGGCTGGCTGCCAGGTGTCCTCCCGCAGAGCAGCCTTCCACTACGATCTTATGGGGATCAATGTGCCACTCTTTCGCGTGCTCCCGCAGGAATTTGATGCTGTAAGCCAGTTCCTTTAAGGAAGTGGGATATTCCGCCGGTGCGCAGGAATAGCGCAGCACTGCCGCATGGTATCCCATCGCCAGGAATTTCAGTGCCATGGGTTCTGCCTCTCTGTCGGAGGTTCTGGTATAGCCGCCTCCCGGGCACAACAGGATCAGAGGTCTGTCGTTAATTGCCATTGCATCCGAATACTCCTGAATATAGGTAACTAAATTTGCTCCCGGCAGGGAACCCTCCTGATGCAGTTCGAATGTATGATAGATCATCTTTTTCCTCATTTCTGAGCATTATCATTGAAAAATAAGGCGCAGACCATGTAGCAATACTACCGGCCTGCGTCTTCCTCTGCCTTATTAATATTATCATAACTATCCAGAATCGCATTCACTCTGAATAGTTATATATATCTTAGTATGCTCTTCCCCAGTATACCATCTTTTTCGCAGGTTTTCCACAACATACGCAGGTATCTGCGATCTGTTCCTGTTCAAAAGGCATGCAGCGGCTGGTAACAGCAAGCTTTTCCTTGATCTGATCTTCACATTCCCGGCATCCGCACCACATAGCCTTGACAAATCCGGACTTCTCATTGAAGATCTGCTCGAACTCTTCCATGTTGTGTGCTACGTAGGTATGGCTGTCGCGATGTGCTCTAGCTCTCTCAAGCATTTCCTTCTGCATAGTCTCCAGGATCTCGGCTGCCTTGGTCTCCAGCTCCTCCAGAGCCACCTCGGTCTTCTCTCTGGTATCACGGCGGCAGATCACACACTTGCCTGCTTCGATATCCTTAGGACCGATCTCCACACGGATCGGATAACCTCTCATCTCAGCCTCTGCGAACTTGAAGCCGGGGGTCTTGTCGCTGTCATCTACCTTGACACGGAAATCCTTCGCCAGACGGTCTCTCAGTTCATACGCCTTGTCGAGAACGCCTTCCTTTTTCTGCATAACGGGTACAATGCAGATCTGGATGGGTGCCACACGGGGAGGGATCACCAAGCCTTCGTTATCACCGTGTACCATGATCAGTGCACCGATCAGACGGGTGGTCATACCCCAAGAGGTCTGATGTACATATTTTAAAGTATTGTCCTTGTCTGCGAACTGGATGCCGAAAGCCTTGGCGAAACCGTCACCGAAGTTATGGCTGGTACCGGACTGCAGTGCCTTGCCGTCATGCATCAGTGCTTCTACCGTATAGGTTGCAATTGCACCTGCGAATTTCTCCTTCTCGGTCTTCTGTCCCTTGATCGCGGGGATAGCCAGAACCTCCTCCAGGAACTTCGCATATACATTCAGCATCTGCAATGTTCTCTCCTGAGATTCTTCTGCGGTAGCATGTGCGGTATGTCCTTCCTGCCACAGGAACTCTCTGGAACGCAGGAAAGGTCTGGTCTCCTTCTCCCAACGTACCACGGAACACCACTGATTGTATACCTTAGGCAGGTCTCTGTAGGAATGGATGTCATTCTTATAGAAATCACAGAACAGGGTCTCTGAAGTAGGTCTGACACAGAGTCTCTCGGGAAGCTCGTTTAATCCTCCCTGGGTAACCCATGCTACTTCGGGTGCGAAACCTTCTACATGATCCTTCTCCTTGTCTAACAGGGACTCAGGAATGAACATGGGAAGATATACATTCTGTACTCCGACTGCTTTGAAACGTGCATCCAGCTCCTTCTGGATCAGTTCCCAGATTGCATAGCCCGCGGGCTTGATCACCATACATCCCTTGACACTGGTGTAATCACACAGCTCTGCCTTCTTCACTACATCGGTATACCACTGGGCGAAATCTTCTTCCATGGAAGTGATCGCTTCTACCATTTTCTTGTCTGCCATTTTTTCTCTCCTTTTCTTTTTCTGAAAATAAACTGCTAATACGATCTACGGAAACGAAAAACGCCGGGTCATCGCTCCCGAAAAAGGGACCGATCACTCGGCGGTACCACCCTGATTGATACAAATATGTATCCTGCTCTGTCACCGTTAACGCCGGTTCTACGCTGTGCTTCGCCGCTTCCAGGTACATTGCGTCTCGCACAGGACTCCAAGGGAGGTTTCCGATCCTCTGTCATAAGGGGTTCCCAGCCGCACGTCAACGTGTCCTTCCCCTCTCTCTGGGATGCTTTCCGATCGTACTAATCCTTTTCATCGTCATTGTCGTATGCAAGTAATTGTAGTGCATGCTTCCGGGATTTGTCAAGGTTCTTTCCCTATTCCAGTCCTAATTTTTTCCGGATGCTGTCGGCTGCGATATTCCAGTCGCCCATTTCTTCGTATGCCGCATCCATTTTTTCTTTTTCTCTGGCAGCACGTTCGGTATCGCCGGTCTGAAGAAATGCCTTATACATGGACGCCGCCTCAAAATATCTTGCCACACCATAGCATTCCTTTTTCGTTCCGGACAGCAAGCCGCCGTACACCATGTCCTCGTGATAATTTACTAACAGGTAGGCATAATTTTCATTTTGCACATTATTCTCCATCCAGTTGGTCTTCGCAGGACGGGAAAAGGCGTCGTTTAATTGCCGGAACATATGAATGGTTCCCCAAAACAATACCAGACACAGGGCTATGATCACCAGATTCATCACAAGCAGCGCGCCTCTCTGCTTCTGTACCTGTTTCAGCTTACTCTTCAGATTTACCATAACCCATCACCTCACCTTTTTCTTCCAAAAATAAGATTTTTTGTGCATTTGACATCGTACCAAAATTCTCTGCCTCTTCCGGTGTCATGTCAAAATAGGTCTGCAGCAGTGCCTTCACATTCTCTTCCATCCGGAGAATGGCTTCCTTCTGCTCCTCCGGCAGTTCCCGATATTGTTTTGCCCTATAATCATTATCTACAGGATGCAGAATCCTTTCCAGCTGCTCGTAATAATCCGAAATATCTTCATACAGGCCGGGAAGTATGGATACATTGCCGGAGTTGATAGTAACTGCCTTCATCAGACTTTCATAAAAGTAACGATACGCTCCGCTGGCTTCCATGAGTAGCTGATATTTTTCATAACTATTATTACTGCTATAAGGCCGGATGTAATGCCTGTCGCAAAAAGCTGATAAACCTATGTAATCCTCATCTTCCAGATATTGTTCCATCTGTTTCATATAGCTGCCCTGCCGGATCCCTGCATCAAACTGCAGCAAGCCTCTGTGGATGCTCCAGCTACGGGCAGATACTACAAACACCACCACACACAGGATCACCAGCACTGTGATGATTATCATATGTGACATGATCTCCGTATTTTTCTCCGTCACTTCATAGACATCGCTTTTGGTATCCTCAAAGTTGCTCTTGTAATGCTCCATGTCCTTGACATGCTGTGCGGCTTCTTCATTCGGTCTTCCGCAATGCGGACAATATGCCTGCTCCAGTGTCAGGTTACCCCCACAATATTTACATTTCATCATTGCTTTTATGATCCTTTCCTATTCGTTATGCTTCGTAATGTATTCTTTGCAATCCTCATATCTGGGATAACCGTAATTATTTCGCAGACTATCCTCGAATTTTTTCTCTTCTTCTGCGGTAAACGTATAACGGTCTGCCAGACTGTTCAGGGTTGCTTCCACATAAGGACGGATATACTCTTTGTCTTCCTCCGACATTCCTCTACTGTATTCCAGTCCCCGCAGGATCCAGTAATCATCTAAAAGCTGTGTCTCCTGATAATCGCGAAGTGTCTCTCCACTCTGTTCCAGCGCCAGATATTCTCTCGCATTTCGGCAGCTCATGAGCCTCGTGAAAATACCGCTATGCTCCCATCTGCCGATCGTTCTGTCCTCTATGACAGCCTGTTCATAAAATTCTGTCAGTCCTTCGAAGTCCTGCTCCCGGTATAACCGGTCCAGAACCGGGAAGTTTTCTTTTTCCCACAGATAATCCGCTCTGGCATCCCTGGGTTCTATATACTGTGCCCGGAACACAATTACCGCAAGAATCGCTGCCAACGCTGCCAATAGGATCAGAAGCTTAATCACAAATTTCTGTTTCTTTTTCAGTTTTTTCTTCAGTTCCTTCTCCGGTACCTGCTCTAACTGCTGCATATCCTGCCGCATGCTTTCCAGCTTCCCCAGATATTCCGCTTCGGCGCCCTTGTAATTCAAGCTTCCGCAATAGGGACACTTTGGAAGGGTATCCTCGAATTCCGCTCCGCAGGAACTACAAATGATCTTTTTTACTTCCGTATCTGCCATGATAGGATTCTCTCCTTGATCCGGGCTGATTGCCCTACTACTCATGTTCTTTATTTCTCGCAACATGTAAATTTATTTTATCATACAACACTAAAAAGCATCTTGCAATCCAGGAAACACTTTTTTACATACCTTGAGGTTTTTGTCGCTTTCCTGTAAAATAGACTCAGTTGGAGGACTTTCCTGCAGTTCATCTTCTGCAGGCTGCTGAAAGGAATGTATTTTGATATGTACGAGAACAGTTTTCTGGATCCGGCCTATATTACGCCGGAAGAACAACAGATCTTAGACGGCGACATTGCCGTTCAGAAGAATCTTTACACCAGCAAACAGGATTTTGTGGTGGAGAGCAATAAATTTTTAGAGCATTCCGAGGATGATATTACGCTGCGGCGCCACACCCGCTTTGTGGATTTCCCGAAGCATAAGCATGACTATGTGGAGATTTTCTATTGTCTCTCCGGTTCTGTCACGCATGTCATAAATGAGGAAGAGATCCGCCTCCGCCCCGGAGAGCTGTTATTCATGAACCAACATATCGAACACGCCGTTATAGCGTGTGGGCAGGAAGATCTAGGCATTAATATCATCATCCGCCCGGCATATTTTCAGAATATCCTCACATTGATCAACAAAGACAACATTCTGGCTGACTTTATCATCAATGCTCTGGAAAGTGACAGCTGTGTCGGGCAGTATCTGTACTTTACGGTCTCCGACAATCCCTGTATCCAGAATCTGATCCACAATGCCGTATTTTTATTATTGCAGCAGCCTCAGAACTGGCACAAGCTCTCGGAGCATACCTTTGCCCTGCTGTTCATGCACATCTTAAGCAATGCGGAAAATATTTTATTAGACCAAAAGGACGAGCAGAGCAATGTCCTGATGGTGGTAGTACGCAGATACCTGGCGGAGCATTACGACACCGGAACGCTTCACGGGCTGGCGGCACAGATCGGGTATACTCCATCCTCCCTGAGCCGTATGATCAAAAAATATTCCGGCACCACCTTCAAAGAAATACAGACAAAGCAGCGCATGCGGGTCGCTATGAATCAGCTGTCCCACACGGCGCTGCCGGTGTCTGAGATTGCCCTGTCCGTGGGCTATGAAAATCAGAATTTTTTCTACAAACAGTTCAAAAAAATGTATGACATGACGCCAAACGAAGCGCGTTTAAAATCTCGCCAATAGCATCAAGTATTTTATATATATAACGATTCGAGAATCCTTTGTGTATCTCTCGGATCGTTATTTTTCGTATAAAAACTCTTCGGGAAGGGTCACGCCGAAGTCCTTTGCCAGATGGCGGAAATCATCGGGAGTGATGGTCTGTCTCTTGCTCTGCTGCATGGACAGCATCTTCACCAGGATCTCTGCGGACTTTTCTACTGTATGCATCAGTCCGAAGGTCAGGTCGAAATCTTTTCCTGCAGCGAAGGTTCCGTGATGTGCCCAGATCGCCAGATCGTATTTCTTCATCAGCTCGGAGGTAGCCACAGCGATCTCTCTGCCGCCCGGTACCATCCAGGGCACTACGCCCACGCCATCCGGGAATACTACGGGACACTCGGTTGCCATCTCCCACAGCTCTCTGGTGAATACCTTATCCTCCAGAGGCAGGACGAAGGTCAGTGCGATAATATTAGTGGTATGTGCATGATATACCACACGATAATCCGGATCCTGTAACTTCTTCACTTCCAGATTCATCAGGTGGCTGGGAAGCTCAGAGGTCGGTCTGCCGCCGTTTACCAGTCCCCATACGATACGGTAATTCTCACCCTTGTCATCCAGCTCGATCATGCAGATGGAATCTTCCGGCTTGATGCTGACATTGCGGAAATATTTGCCGCTGCCGGTCACCAGGAAATACTCTCCTGCCAGTGCGGGTACGGTGGTGCCGATGGGCTGGAACTCCTTCGGCTCGAAGTTCTCCTTTACCAGCTCTACCTCTTCCGGCTTCACACGGTAGGACAGGTTACCTCCGTTACGCTCGTGCCATCCCTGCTGCCATCCATCATCTGCCATTCTGATAAATCCCTGTACAAATTCTGCATCTAAAAATTTCATGATAATACCTAACCTTTCCATTGCCTGTGAACTCCCGCCCACAGGCATAATTTTTCAAACTGTAGCTATTCAGCACCCCATTCGCAAAATCGTTTTTTCAGAGCCCGCTTTTTGCTCCTGTGGTTACTGCGCCATATTTACACAAGTTCCCTTACCGTGTGATCACATCTACCGGTACGTTCAGTATTTTAGCAACCTTTAAAATCGTATCAATATGCCTTCCGGCTGCCGCTGCCATATGATGGGTAGGGCCTGCCTCACTCCAGCGGTTCACGAACTCTCTGCAGGGGATTGAGAACTTGGTACGCATATTGGTGTCGCCGAAGGTGAAGATCGATCCGGGCTGGTTCTCGCCCTCTGCCACTACAAACTTAAAGTTGCCGTCCTTATCCTGTGTGATAGCCAGGTACGTTACAGGGCCTACCGGAGGATAGAACTGTGTCAGATAGCCGCCGCCTACTTTGCCGTGGAATACCTTTACGATCTTCATGGTAGGCTTATGTGCCAGCGAGATGTCCGCATCGCCGGATCCCGAATGGCCGATGATACAGATGTCTTCGTTGAAATCAATGGAATACATCTCGGACAACTGTCCCATGCCGGAAATGGTCTTCAGAATGGACATTGCCATGGCGACCTTCATGTCACCTTCTACCGCACATGCGGTGCCCTGCTTGATCAGCATGGAAAATGCCGGGATCAGCATGGAATCCAGTTTGCCGGCTACACCCTGCGCCTTGCCTGCATAGTGGGAAGCGATCATGCTCAGATCTTCATCCTTCGCCCACTGTTCAAATGCCAGAACATGCTTTGCCATATCCAGAATATCTTCATCCTCTGCGGTAGCGCCGCCTTCTACTTCGAAGGTATCGATGATATCCTGTGCCTTTGCCTTGATAGCTTCGGTATCGGTAATATCATCCGCGATAGCCCACATGTCTTCCCAGTCGAACTGTTTGGTATACAGACCCATGCGGTTGTACAGGTTGGTCTCGTCGATATAGAGATCCATCATACCGGGATAAGGACGTCCGATCTGGGCGATATTGGTCTGGCGGAAACGTCTGCGGACCTGTGCCGCCTTACACCAGTCTTCAATCTGTGCTGCCACCTCGGGGTCACCGCCTTCTACGACACCGGTGATCACGGCATGTCTCTTGCCTGCACGCTCTAAGTCAGCTACTGCCTCACCTACCGCACCACAGGCATACAGATCACCCAGCCAGATGGGAATATCTGTGTTCGCATAGTCCGGAGCCAGCTTCTTCTGCACATTGATACATACCACGGGAACATCCAGATCACGGATGGCAGGAAGTACGTTATAGGAAGTCGCATAGGTCAGCAGCTGTAAAAATACCAGATCCACATCCGCTGCACGGAACTTATCACCGGCTGCCATGGCCTGTTCCTTGGTGGTCACCATGCCGCCATCAATGATCTCTACGGTATTGGGAATTGTCTTCTTAAAATCCTCATACTGTGCCTCGAAATTGGGCACCAGCTGGGGGAACTGGGGCAGATATGCTCCCAAAGCGATGGAAAATACACCGATCTTTGCCTTTGTGTTTACTAACATTTATGATTTCCTCCTTTTCTTAAGGTCATTTTTATGAATGATTTACTTTGCCGGAACAAACGTCTTGATTTCAAAAGAATCTCTGACGCACTGTCTTGCGCTCTTCAGGTCCGTCAGTTCTTCCGCGTAGATCATCTGTGCCAAGAGGTTACCGATAGCTGTTGCCTCACCGGGACCTGCATATACGGTTTTGCCCGTGGCATCCGCGGTCAGCTGATTCAGATATGCGGCATTAGAACCGCCGCCGATGATGTGGATGCTGTCGTAGGTCCTGCCTGCGATCTTCTCCAAACCGCTTACGGTCTCTCCGTAGGATTGCGCCAAACTGCGATATACCACAGATGCCAACTCTCCTACAGACTCCGGTACCGGCTGTCCCGTCTTCTGACAGTACTTCTTTATAGCTTCCACCATATTGTCCGGCGAGAGGAAGCTTGGATCGTTCACATCCACTCTGGAAGGAAAATTCTTGCTTTCCTCTGCCATATCGCACAGCTGCGCAAAAGAGTAAGCGTCCTTATACTCATGTCTTACGGACTGGATCATCCACAAACCCATAATATTTTTCAGGAAGCGGAACCGGTGGTCGTAACCGCCCTCATTGGTAAAGTTGGCTGTTGCCGCATCCTTGTTGATAATAGGTTTTAACGACTCAATTCCCATCAGGGACCAGGTTCCCGAACTGATGTAGATGCCGTCCCCTGACGCCTGTGGTACTGCCATTACCGCCGATGCCGTGTCATGGCTTCCGCACAATACCACTTCCAGATTGAAACCAACTTCCTTCTGGATCTCGGGCAGGAGCTGACCCACTTTTGTCCCGGGCATCTGCAGAGGCAGGAAAATGTCCTCCGGGTAGCCCAGCTTCTGAATGAGTTCCTTATCCCACTGGAAAGTCGCAGGATCTACCAGCTGTGTGGTGGAACCGTTGGTATATTCCGATAATTTATTGCCTGTCAGACGGAATCCAAAATAATCCGGCAGCATGAGAAGCGTCTTCGCCCGCTGTAACAGTTCCGGCGTCTGCTGTTTTACTGCCATCAGCTGATATACAGTATTGAATATCTGCTTCTGGATACCGGTTCTTGCATACAGCTCTGTCTCCTGCAGAATCTTTGCTGTCTCTATATCCATGCTGTCCGTGCGGTGATCACGATAACCGTAAGTATCTCCCAGGATGCGATCCTGCTCATCCAACAACACATAATCCACTGCCCAGGTGTCGATTGCCATGCTCACCGGGATCTTTCCCAGTTCCTTGCATTTCTTCATGCCATTCAGGATCTCACCAAACAGCCGGTCCACATTCCACAGAAGCTTTCCGTCCTTATGATCCATGCCGTTCTCGAAACGGTAGATCTCTTCTAACTCTATTTTTCCGTTCTCTAAATGCCCCAGGATATGTCGTCCGCTGGAAGCACCGATATCCACAGCCAGATAATATTTTCCCATAAGCTATCCACAGCCTCCCTTATCTGAAACTGAATACCTGGGTTAAAAGTGGCTGTGCTCCTGTGACAGGATCCTTCTCCATGATCAGAATGTCCTTCATATATTCATCCCATTTTTTCACCACGTTGCTCTCCGCCTGTACTTTTGCAGCGTACTCTACGCCTTTTTCACATTCATAGTATCCGAACAGTTCCTCGCCCTGCATCCAGATGGAGTAATTCACGATTCCCGCATCTGCCAGGACTTCCTTCATCTCCGGCCAGATATTGTCATGTCTTTTCTTATATTCCTCCTGCATTCCCGGTACAATCTTTCCCCGCCAAGCATATTTTTCCATAATCGCCACCCTACCTTTCTTCGTATTTCAAGCGTTTCCTATGCGCAGATGGACAGACCGCCCATTTCCGCTGATTCTGTATTTATTGTAGCCTGTGGATTCCGGTTTCGAAATGACATTATTTGCTCCGGGCACTGTCCGATTTTGCCCGAATGAACATGGTGCCATTCATTCTGTTGTGCACAAGATACAGGAATTATGTTATGATGAGTAATCATAGAGAAAGAGAGTTTTTCATGGAACGAACACTGATTTATACTGCTGATAATTCCATAGTCTCCATGCCGGTCAGCTATTTTCTGAAGCAGAAGGGCTTCTCCTCACAGAATCTGGTGCAGTTAAAAAAAGACCCCTCCGCTGTACTGGCAAACGGGATCCCCTGCTTTATGAATCATATACTGCAGCCCGGCGATACCCTGACACTGCATATCCGGGAAGATTACTCTTCGGAAAAGATTCCCCCGGTAAATCTGCCGTTAAATATTGTCTACGAGGATGCGGATCTTATGGTGATCAACAAGCCTGCGGGAATGCCGATCCACCCTTCCATGAACAATTATTACAATTCCCTGGCGAATGCCCTCGCGTACTATTTTAAACAGCAGAACTGTCCTTTCGTCTTCCGTTGCATCAACCGCCTGGACCGGGATACTTCCGGACTGACCATCGTGGCGAAGCATTATGTCAGCGCCGGGATGCTGTCTGCCATGATTGCCAATAAAGCGACTTCCGGCATCACGAGGGAATATCTTGCCATTGCAAAAGGCGCGGTGCGTCCCTTAGAGGGAACCATCACCGCACCCTTAGGGCGCAAGGAAGGCTCGATCATCGAACGGACGGTGGATTTTGAAAACGGAGAATCCGCTGTTACCCATTACAAAGTTCTGGACGAAAAAAACGGGCACAGCCTGGTCTCTCTCATCTTAGAGACCGGCCGTACCCATCAGATACGGATTCATATGAAATACCTGGGCTATCCCCTGATCGGAGATTATCTGTACAACCCGGATATGGAACACATACAGCGACAGGCGTTACATGCCTGGAAGCTGTCATTTTATCATCCCATCACCGGAGAGAAAATGCAGTTCACAGCACCTCTGCCGGAGGATATGGCAGCGGTATTATACCCGTAGTTTTTTCAACGCTTTTTCCCGGATCAGGCATTCACCATGCTCTTCCAAGTATCGTAGCTTCTGCTCATCCGCGCCATATAAGGCTGCGAACTCCATGGCCTGGATACATGCTCTGCTGTAACGTTCATAGGAAGCGCCGCCTTTTCGTACATAAGCATAACAGGTACCATCTTCCATTCGATACAGAGTACTGTCGATGCGTAAGTTTGTAGGCAATACTGCTGCATATTCAATGACTCTGCCGATATTGCGGAACGCAAAAATTGCAAACTGAGGTTTCTGTGCCTCCGCTGCCTTTTTATTCTTTTTGCCGGATTCTCCGGCGTTTTCTCCTGCCTGCGCTTTTTTCTCCGCCGCACCGATCTCTGCCTTTTTCTCCTCGAAGACTCGCTTCATCTCCTGCAAAGCCTGCAACAGCTGTGCACCGCTCTTATTCTCCAGCGGCTCTTTCTCGGAAAGTACCAGTACCAGTCCCTCATCCGGCAGCATCATGATCTGCAGGTCAAATGCATACTTCGGCGGCTTGTATCCCACCTCTTCCTCTGCCTGCTCGATGATCTCCTGTACTACTTCTTTTGCCTTGTCACTGCGGGTCACAAAATCTTTATAATCAATATCGTACTCTTCCAGTTCTTCGTTGGACAGGAAGCACTTTACGGTCTTGTCGTCAATTCTTTCTATTTTCATTGCTATCACCTCTAAATAACCGATTTCTTCGTGCTTCGCACTCCCGAAATCGTAACATCCATTCGCATTCCGGACTTTCGTCCTACTTGCTCATGGCTGTTTATTCCCCTCATAGAAAGCCTCCTTTGCCTGCAAGCAGTCACGGTTGCTTTCTATGGGGGAGTTATTATTATCATATGATAGCATAAAAATGTTGTGATTTCCACTGTGTGAATTATGAATTTTGTCGTGTTACACTTCTATTGAAGTGCACTCAGATCAATCGAGTAGATATATTCGTCTATTTTCTCATTTTCCAGAAATCCGATCATATAAATCGGTAGATATACGATTTTGTCCACAGTACTAATATTCTCATTGCAGAATACCAATGCCTGTGGAATGGCGTATCTTTCATCTTTTAGTACATTATCCAAAGCATTATGCCTTGTATATGCTTTTCCCGACTTTATTTCCAATGGAAGCACATTTCCCTTGTATTCTATGACAAAATCTAATTCTCCCTGTTTCTTGCTGTTAAAATAATACAGCTCGAATCCATGCGCCTTTAATTCCTGTGCCGCAGCATTTTCATAGATGGCACCAAAGTTAATATCTTTTTCCCTGTTCAATATCTTAAGCTGTAACCCATCCACATACATGGATGCCAGCAATCCGACGTCAGACAGGAACAATTTAAACAGGTTCGTAGATTTCGATAAAAGCAACGGTATCTCCGGCTCCTGCACACAATATACGGGAAGCGCAACCCCTGCTTCCTTCAGCCAGATAAAACTGTTCTCATATCGGGAGAATCGGAAATTTTCATTGAGATCCTTCATGATGAACCTCTTATTTTTATGATTCAGTTCACTGGGAATCAAACTAAATATCTCATCCAGATACAGCTTATTATCTTTATCATATTTTGCAATGTCCTTGTAATACAGCTGTACAATACCTTGCTGGATCCGCAGCACTTCTTTTAGATTATTGGTTCGTATATAAGCATCTACCACAGCCGGCATTCCGCCCACGATCAGATATAACCGGAACAGCTCCATCATTTTCTCATGGATCAGTTCATCCACCGGCTGCTTTTTTTCAAAACACTCCTTCAGCTTATCCATGACTGTCTGTGACACCCTGTTTGCCTCACAAAATTCCCGAAAATCTAATGGATACATTTCCAGAATAGATAAATAACCCACCGGTACAGAACGGATATCTTTTAATTCCACACCCAGCAGCGACCCGCTCAGTATATAACGGTATTGTCCGTCTTCCACCAGGAACTTTATTGCCGTTACGATCTCCGGGCATTCCTGCACTTCATCGAAAAAGATCAGAGTCTCTCCAGGAATCATCGGTACATCCGTCAATGCGGAAAGCCGCAGCAGAATATCCTTACTGCCCGTGGTATTTGCAAACAACTTTACTGCCTGCTGATTCTCCACAAAATTGATCTCTACAATATTTTTATAAATCTCTTTGGCACATTCCCTGATAATATAGGTCTTCCCTACCTGTCTGGCCCCAGTTACCATCAGCGCTTCTTTCCGATCACCGTCCAAAAAATCACGAATTTCCTGCTTTATGCGTCTCTCTAACATCAGCCTTCACCTCTTCACCATAACGTTTTGAAGCTTTTCTGATATCAGTATGCCATATTTTCCGCTTTTCCACAATATTTCAGGCAGATTTTGTACACTTTTCCAACGTTTTTGTCTATATTCTGTACGTTTTTCCATTTCTTTAGAAAACAGTGAACACTAATTGGTAAATAGCAAATTTAACTTCCGTTTTGCAAAGGTAACTTCTGTTTGAATTATTTTTGCAAGATTAACTTCGGAATCAGCACCTTGAAAACAGAAATAAGTCTTGCGAAAACAGTGCCAACTGGAAATTAGTATTGCAAGAGTGGACTTTAGTATTACAAACCGCTTGAAATAGGGCTTTTTAGCATGTTACTATACTCTTGAAGTCATATTTTACTGTATGCAAATAAGAAGTCGTCGCTTCGTTTGCATGTTTGCAAGGGAAACTTCCACCTCTGGGATATGGGTGACATGATCAGGAGATGACATTGGCAGTTTTACTTCAGCAGTTCAGGTTTTAGTATGATTTCATTAGCAGGAACAGCTTCCAGGTTAAGCTTAGAGGCTGTATCCGCGCCATAAAAGAAGCTGAATAGTTGATGTGCGGATCGATTATTCAGCTTCTTTCTTGTATAGGAGTTAATGTGACTCATCATCAGGTTGACTTTATCCTGTGTAAGAAAAGCAAATGATGTTTTCTTAGGAACAATCCTTCTGATGAATTCATGAGTTACT
Organism: Simiaoa sunii; assembly: GCF_014337175.1. GTDB lineage: Bacteria > Bacillota > Clostridia > Lachnospirales > Lachnospiraceae > Acetatifactor > Acetatifactor intestinalis. The sequence continues at coordinate 3,335,144 of NZ_CP060633.1, forward strand.
TCAATACTTCCTTTTTGATCAGGACGTTGCGGATCACAGTAAAACACATAGGTTCTGCGTCTTCCATCCTCATCAAACTCTATTGCCAACGGATCCGTAAATTCGCTTCCGCGATCTGCTAAGATGACCTGGAACATCTCACAGAATTGTTCCCGCCCAAGTATCTCATAAAGATGGTTCACCGCTTCTGTTACCGACTTGGCTGTATTCGCTTCCCTAAGATATGCCAGCATAAGGGAACAGTTTCTAAAGAATACTGTAAGCAGCACCTTTGTGGAATCCCTGGTGCCTTCTACCGAATCCATTTCCACCACGTTGAAATCAGGATGTCCTTTCATAAAAGCTTCAAAATCTTCGTAGGTACGCCCGATATGGCATTTCTTATCGACACGTACAACCTTTTTGGATTTGCGTTTTTTATAACGCACTTTTCTGGGAAGATCTATATTTCCAGCAGAAAGTATGCCGGCATCTATGTAGTTATAAATGGTCCTTTCATCTACCATGATTTCTGCTGCATTGTTCATACAAATTTGATGAATCGACTGGCCTTGTTTGATAAGAGGCGAAAGGATGGCATCAAGCCGATCCAGTTCTTCTGGTGTTATATCGATACCCTTACGGGAATCAGAACGTGTCTTTTCGTATGTTTTATGAGCTTCCTTTGCATCATAGAACTGTTTGGCAAGAGTACAGGAACTTACCTGCTTACATGAATTGCAAACATAGGGTGCTTTCTTTAGACTTGAACATTTTTCCTCTTCAAAATCAGGACAATTGACCATGCACAAAGCACACTCAGAACAGTATGTTTTTCCGTGCCATAACCGATTAATAAACCCACAGCTATCTTCGCCACAGATATACTGCTTAGTGCATCTCTTTCTGTGTCTGCATGGATTATAGCCTCTGGAACGCGTACCAGTATTTCGATAATCAAGATGGGCTTTCACTTCTTTAGAAACAGTTGATGGATCCTTGCCTATCAGAGCGCCTATTTCAACGAACGTCTGCCCCTCTTTTAAAGCTTTCTGTATGGTAATGCGATCATCCAGTGTCAGATGCTTATATTTATAGGATGACATGTATTTATCCTCCTTAGTCTTGCTGCCATCTCCTGACACTACTGAAGTGATTACCATTATTACACAAAAAAGAAAAGGAAGATCATCTATTTACAAGACTATCTTCCATCTTCATGTTTGTATGACTTATTTCTGTTTTATAAAATATAAAAACCTTAGTAACTGGAAGTTACTTTTTCAATTGAGTGTGAACACTAATTCATTGACTTTACGCAAACTATATGCTAATGTTTCTGTAAAGAAATTCTTATGACCATTCGGTCATTTTTCCCATTTATTTTTTACTAATAATTTTTTTGCATTTGACAATATGGAATATATTCCATATACTAAGGAGGTAACATGAATTCATTTGAAATTGTCTTTTACACAACATCAAATAATATTTGCCCTGTAAAAGATTTTTTATTAAACACAGATATTAAGATGAGAGCAAAACTTTCTTCTCTCATGGAAATTCTCGAAGAATATGGAAATCTTCTACGGGAACCCTACAGCACAAGACACCTAAAAAAGAAATCGAATTGGAAAAATTAAGAAAAGCCGATTATATAGGAAGGATGATGAATAAATGAGTGATTTATCTGCATTTCTCAATGAACAAATGAACAATCCGGAATTTGCGCAGGAATATAATGCTGTTCAGCCGGAAATGGATGCTATCCGTTCTATGATCAAAGCACGAAAATCTCAGAATCTCACGCAAAAACAATTAGCTGAACTCGTCGGCATTGATCAGGGTGATATCAGTAAATTGGAAAATGGGCTGCGGAACCCTACCATTCAGCTACTAAAGCGAATTGCCGACAGCATGAATATGACCTTAAAAATTGAATTTATCCCTAAGCAGCAGAACAATAAGAAAAAGATATAATGATGGTGCATTTTCTTTCGTTGTGATATGATGGAACAAGACAATGTTCGACATTTTTCGACGAAAGAGGTGCCCTTATGACAATATCCTGGTTATCCCTGTTCTGGCTGTTTTTCTTCTATTCTTTTATAGGATGGTGTATTGAGGTATGTTCTGCCGCGGTGCAGCATCGGAAATTCGTCAACCGAGGATTCGTAGCGGGTCCCCTATGCCCGATCTACGGTTTCGGTACCATGCTGTTCGAGATCTTCCTGCCGGAGCTGACGGAATATCCGTTCTTCCTGTTCCTGGGCGGCTTTGTACTGTCCTCTCTTTTGGAATATTCCACAGGAATGTTTTTTGAAAAAGTCTATAAGAAAAAGTTGTGGGATTACTCCCGCTTCCGCTATAATGTGGGCGGTTATATCTGCCTGCCGTTTTCCCTGCTGTGGGGCGCATTAAGCGTTGTGACCGTGATGTTCGCGGATCCGCTGCTGTGCGGGCTGTTTGACCGCATTCCGCATCTTCTCTCCGTAATACTTCTGTTAGTCCTCGGAGGGCTGCTCCTGTTAGACACCATCGGTTCCGCCCTGTCAACAATAAGCTTACAGTTGCAGGCGAAGCACCGGGCGGACTATGCATTAGAAAAGCAGACCGCCCGGCTGGATCAGATCACCGAAGGATTAGGACAGACTTCCCGTTTCCTGGAAAATGCTCTGACCAGGCATATGCAAAAGCGTCTGCAGAAGTCTTATCCTTCTATCAGTCTGGATGCCCTGGTAAAAGCCAGAGCTGAACATAAAAAAGCCACTGTTTTCGCCGAGGGTTGTTGCTTTTATAAATTGTTTTCCCTCTTTTTCATCGGTGCCTTTTTAGGTGATATCACAGAGACGATCTTCTGCCGTATCACAGCCGGGGTCTGGATGAGCCGCAGCAGTGTGATCTACGGGCCCTTCAGTATCGTATGGGGACTGGGTTGTGCCTTTCTGACTCTGCTGCTCTATCGCTACCGGAATAAAAGTGACGGTTCTATTTTCCTGGCAGGAACATTGCTTGGTGGTGCCTATGAATATATCTGCAGTGTCTTCACGGAAATGGTCTTCGGCACGATTTTCTGGGATTACAGTGGATTCGCCTTTAACTTAGGCGGTCGTATCAACCTGTTGTACTGCTTCTTCTGGGGAATCGCCGCTGTGGTATGGCTGAAGTTCATCTATCCGAAGCTGTCCGACTGGATTGAGAAGATTCCGAAAAAAGCGGGTACGATCATTTGTAATATTTTAATTGTATTTATGATTGCCAACATGCTGATCTCCGCACTGGCACTTGCCAGATACACCGAACGCAACGATACCTCCTATTCTGTGGAAACCACAGAGCTTAACGGATGGCAGAAATTTTTAGATGAAAACTATCCTGACGCACGAATGGAACGCATCTATCCGAATGCGAAAATGGTGAATTAATTTAGATTTATTAACGATGGGAGACTGACCGAACCATGCAGATCGATGACTTGACCGCAGGGTTATCCATTAGCTTTATCATTCATCTGAACAACGAAGAACTTCAATTTGAATCCCGCATTTTGGAAGTCTATTCCCGCAGACATACACTTTTGGCTGAGGGTGTGTTTACTGATGATAAAATCATCTCTTTCCGGGGAAAAGGGCTGCTCGTCGATCTGCTGGTCACTCTCTCAGACGATAAACCTCAGCTGTTCAAAAATGTCACCACCAACGTGGTGAAACGCGCCGACGGAACTCTCTGTTACACTGTCTTCAGCATCGCCGGAAGCAAAACCTACAACCGCAGGCAGAGCTACCGCTGTTATATCGGCATCGAAACCGCCATTCAATGCGGTCTGAACCGTTCTGCCCACAATGTTATTATCAAGGATATCAGCTACAACGGATTCGCCGTAGTCAGCAAGGAAGATCTGGAACTGGGTGTCAACCAGACCGTGCACGCTGTCCTGAATGATCATCTGGAGGAGACTGCGGAGAACTTTAATTTCCATCTGTATGGACTGGTCGCCCGTGTGCAGGAATTAGAGAACGGGCTGTTTCTCTATGGCTGCCGGCTCAGCAATCCGGTTCCCGGGCTGGAACAATATATCGTAAAAAAAGAACGGGCTGTCTTACGAAAGAGACAGTTATCCTAAAATAGTAAAAGGTACTCTGAATTCAGAACAAAAATCAGAGTACCTTTTACTATTTCACTTTACTAGTTACCATTCTGCAATAGATCCATCCTTATGTCTCCATACAGGATTTTTCCAATGATGAGGCGTCTTGTTTTCCTCCATCACCAGTTCTTTATTGATGTCTACACCAAGCCCTGTCTTTTTCGGAAGCTTTACATATCCATCGGTAAATACGAAATCATCTTTATTCGTAATATAATCCAGTACACTCTTGCCTACATTATAATGAATTCCAATACTTTGTTCCTGAATAACCGCATTATGACAGGTTGCATCTACCTGAATACATGCTGCCAATGCGATAGGACCTAACGGACAGTGCGGTGCAAGTGCAACATCATATGCTTCTGCCATGGAAGCTATTTTCTTGACTTCAGTGATGCCTCCCGCATGTGACAAATCCGGCTGGATAATATCTATTCCACCGGCATGAAGCAGTCTCTTGAAATCCCATCGTGAAAACAAACGTTCTCCGGTAGCTATCGGGATATTACAACTGGTCGCAATATCATGAAAGTCTTCCATATTTTCACATAAAACAGGTTCTTCTATAAACATAGGATCAAATTCTTCCAACTTTTTCGCCAGAATCTTTGCCATAGGCTTATGAACTCTTCCATGAAAATCAATAGCAATTCCAAAATATTTTCCGGTTGCCTCTCTGATAGATGCCACACGTTCAAGTACTGCATCAATTTTATCATAGCTATCAATATACTGCAGTTCTTCTGTAGCATTCATTTTAATTGCACTAAATCCCGCATTTTTTCGCTCCAATGCCGCCGCTGCCACATCAGAAGGACGATCTCCGCCAATCCATGAATACACTTTCATTTTGTCACGGCATCTTCCTCCCATTAGTTCATATACCGGTGCATTATAATATTTTCCCTTAATATCCCACAGTGCCTGATCGATTCCGGATATTGCACTCATTATAACAGGACCCCCGCGATAAAATCCTGCTCGATACAGAGTATTCCATATATCCTCAATACGCATCGGATCCACATCTATCAGATATTCTGTCATTTCCTCCACACAGGCTTTCACGGTAGAAGCCTTGCCTTCTATCACCGCTTCTCCCCATCCACACAGACCTTCATCTGTTACAATTTCTACAAAGCACCAGCGTGGACGAACCAAATATGTATTTACTTCCTTGATTTTCATAATGTTTTCCTTCTTTCCGTTCTACCCTCAGGAAACTTTTTCTTCTTTCAATTGTCCACATAGCTTCTGGTAAAACTGTTTTACATCTTCCGTTATCTTGTCCCAATTCTTTTCTTTTAGATCTTTCTTATTCACTAATGCACTGCCTATTCCCACACCACAGTATCCATGGCTAAAGTAGTCAATGGCATTCTGCGGAGTAACCCCGCCTACTGCCACATAACTGGTTCCCGGAAACGGTCCTTTCAAACTTTTGTTATAATTCATAGGCAGTTCTCCAGCTGGGAAAAGCTTTAATGTAGAAAATCCGTATTCCTGGCATACACTCACGTCTGTCGGTGTCATAACTCCCGGCAAAAGTCTGACCATATTTTCTTTGCAGTATTCTAAGACTGCCGCATTTGTCGAAGGAGATAAGATAAAATCCGCACCGACTGCCAGCACTTTTTCAGCTGCCTGCACATCCAAGACCGTGCCAGCTCCGATCAAAGTGTCTTCCGGCATGGCTTGCTTCATATTATGAATTTGTTCTATGGCATTCCCATGACTGATAGATATCTCAAAGCACCGCAATCCTGCATGATACAAGCTCATCATATATGGTAATATGTCAGAATCAGAAATATTTCGAATAATAGCAATCACGGGATTTTTATCAATAATATCTTTCATAATGTACTCCTATCTTTTTACACCTGGTAAGATGAATCAGTTTACTAACGACAAATTGGAGAAACATTATTCTGTGATTCTAATAGCTCTTCTTCGTATATCAGTCCTTCAATATCCCCGGATGTTTCTATGGCTCTCGCTCCACAGATAGCACCTATTTTACCGCTCTCGGAATAAGAATAGTTATGCAATATTCCATACAGGAATCCGGCGTTGAACGCATCCCCAGCTCCGATTGGATCTACACAGATTGCATTTTCCGGTAATATCTGCAATATACGATCACCATCATAGCACCATGCTCCACGGCTTCCATCCTTAAATACTACACATTTCATATTTCCAGAGTGGTAGAGTTTATCTCCCAACGTATTTATATCAGAAGTTCCGTAAATATACTCAGCTTCTTCCATTCCTAAAAATAAATATGTAGTTTTCCGGATCAGGTCCTGCATAAGCGGTCGATAATCTTCCTGTTTCCAAAGTTTTCTCCTAATATTAGGATCAAAACTTATTCCTGTCTTATGCTTCATTGCCTGTTCCATAGTAGCATAAGTCAGTTCTTTACAGGATTCACTTAAAACAGGCGTTATTCCGGTCAGGTGTAATATATCTGCCTCTGCCAGTTTTTGTTCGGGAATATCACACTTTGTCATGTGCGCTGCTGCTGATCCGTTCCTGTAATAATAGACACGCGTCTCCTGGTTTGCATGTATTTCCTTAATCATGAGACCAGTAGGATTCTCTCTGTCTACACATACATCAGAAGTATCAACTCCTTCTGCCCTAATCATCCGCAACACATATTGCCCAAGAGTATCATCTCCAACACGACTGACAAAAGCTGTGGATACACCTAATCTTTGTAGTGCGATTGCCGTATTGCTCTCAGCTCCTGCTATCCTCATTCTCAATGATGGTCCATAGCTAAGAGATAGCTGCTCCGTCGGGACAAATGATACCATTGTTTCACCTATAGATATAAACTGGGGCATAAATTCCCCCTCCTTTCGGATATCTCTTATATGAGATGTTCCATATCCATATCTACATTGTTAAGAATGGTTTCTATTTTATTCTTGGAATCAAACAAAAGCGTCCTGACCAGTTTCGCCCTTTCTTCTGTGTAGCGAAATATAGGAATTGCCACGCTGATCGCTGCAACAACCTTTCCCTTTTTCTGTATGGGTACCGCGAAGCAGCAAATGTACTGTGTAGACTCTTCCATTTCACAGGTGTAGCCTAAAAGTCTTGCCTCACTCAACTGATTCGACAAGTCCGTAAAATCCGTAATGGTATTTTCCGTTAACGCCTTCAATCCATTGGGATAAAGCTTTTTTAATTCCAAAAACTCCGTATCCATTAACAACGCTTTTCCTATTGCAGTTCCGTATGCCGGAATTCTCATTCCTACACGAGATGTCATCCGAATAGGCTCCGGAGAATCGATCTTTTTCAAATATAAAACATCTCCGCCCTTCAATATACCAAAATGTGAAGTCTCCATACATACATTTGTCATGTTGGTTAAGATCTTCTCCACTTCGTCCAGGAAATTCAACTGTCTAAGATAAGAATTTCCCACCTGATATAATGAAAAATCTACCTTATAGTGTCCATTGTTATCTAATGCCAAAAAGTGTCTTGCCGTTAAGGTATACATAATCGGATACAGACTACTTTTTGGTGCTTCCATCAGCTTACTGATATCTGTAAGGTTGTATTCGGAAGGGTGTTCTGCTACTAATTCCAGTATATCCAGAACCCTGCTTGTGGAACGATGGATATTTTTGTCTTCACTCATTAATAGTTCCTCCATGAAACGGATATAAGATTAAGATTCGTATATAAGAACATTTAGATTATAGCACTCAATTTTTCCATATGTCAACAATGAAACTTTAGTTTCTTGGTATTTTCTATCTATTTCATCCATTTTTGTGAATTTGCACAGTTTTTTATTAATTCATTTAGTATTTATCACGAAATATAACTATGATATTTACAAATCACTTTCCTCATGCTATTATTTGAGCATGAAACGGATATAGGTACGCGGTTCGTATATAAGAACTCATATTCTAATTTTACTTATTTATTCAAAGGAGGATTTACTTATGAAGAAAAAGTTAGCAGTCATTCTTATGTCATCTATCTTAGCAGTTTCGTCACTGGTTGGTTGTGGCAGCTCCTCTGCTTCCGAAAGCGGAACAGAAAACGCTAATACCAGTGCAGCGGAAGCAAACACTTCCTCTGATGCAAAAACAATTACTGTATGGGCTTGGGACGACAACTTTAATGTTGCAGTAATGAAAAAAGCTGCAGAAGTATATAAGAAGACGAATCCCGACGCCAATATCAATGTAGATGTTGTCAGTCTTTCCAAAGAAGATGTATATGTAAAACTGCAGACTGCTCTTGCCGGAGGTGGTAGCGGTCTTCCCGATATTGTCTTATTAGAAGACTATGTGTCCGGAAAATACTTAAATACCTTCCCCGGTTCCTTTGCTGATCTTACCGACAGTTTCGACTATTCACAGTTTCTTGACTTCAAAGTTGATGCTGTTACCGTAGATGGCAAGACTTATGCCGTTCCTTTCGATACCGGAGCGACTGCTTTATACTATAGGGAAGATATTCTTGAACAGGCAGGTTATAAAGAGGAAGATATGCAGGATCTGACCTGGGATGAATTCATCAAAATCGGTAAAGACGTAACCGAGAAAACCGGCACTCCGATGATTGTAGAAATTGCCAATAATAAAACCACTCTGGTTCGTGCCATGATGCAGTCCTGCGGTCTGTGGTACTATGATCAGAACGGCGATATCAACATCACGAACAACGAAGCTCTGAAGGCAGCTTTTGAAACTATTTCGGAAATGAAAGAAGCAGGAATTCTTTACGAAGCAGAAAGCACAGAAGGAAGAGCTGCTGCATTGAATAACGGTCAGGTTGCTTCCGTTGTAAATGCCCCCTGGTTTATTTCTTCTATTAAACAGGCAGAAGATCAGTCCGGTCTGTGGAGAGCAGTTCGTATTCCCAGATTTGCCAATATTTCCAGTTCTGTAAACGCATCCAACGTTGGCGGCTCCAGCTGGTATGTACTGGAAGGCTCTGCAAACAAAGATGAAGCCATCAAATTCCTTCAGGGTGTATGGCAGGGTAACACGGATTTCTATGATACTATTTTGTTAGATCAGGGTGCTATGGGCTCTTATATTCCCGCATATTCTACCGCAGCATACGATGCAGAAGATGAGTTCTTCGGCGGGGAAAAGATTAATGCTTTGTTCGCAGAAATTCTGCCGGATGTTATCCCCGTTAATTTCGGAGGTTATGTAGCTGAGGCAAATGATGCCATTACTACCGCTCTTGCGGATCTCTTCGCCGGCAAGACAGATATTGACGGTGCGTTAGCGGAAGCAGATGCACAGCTGCGTAACCAGTTAGGCAGATAGGATTTCATGGTTCTGCGGAATAGAAATATTCCGCAGAATCTTTTCCTTAAAATATCCGGGATACCTTATATCCTATATTAGTTTTTATAGAAGGAGTCATTATGAAGCGAACAAAGAAAGCGGGCCCTAATTATAATGTTTACGGCTGGATATTTATTTCACTTGCATTTTTATTATACATAATATTTACGATTTATCCTGCAATCGATTCCCTTCTTCTTGCTTTCCAGAGTTTTGAAGGAGGCAAATATGCCTTTGTGGGTCTGAAGAATTTCAAGAGAATGTTTGGCGATGCCATCTTTTTAAAGTCTCTTGGAAATACTTTCCTTTATATGGTTATTCAAGTACCTTTAATGCTGTTATTTGCCCTTATTATTGCCACTCTCCTCAACAGTAAATTTTTGAAATTCAAGGGATTTTTCCGCACAAGCGTTTTTCTTCCGTGTGTCACTTCTCTAGTAGCTTACTCTATCATATTTAAAATGCTTTTTTCACTGGATGGTCTCTTGAATCAAGTATTAATCAAACTGGGAATTTTAGATGCGCCCTATCAGTATCTGCAGGATTCCACCTGGGCACGCGCCGTTATTATTATCGCAATGATCTGGCGTTGGACCGGTTATAACGTTATTTTTTATTTATCCGCCATGCAAAATATCCCCAAAGAGACTTTTGAAGCTGCAAAGGTGGACGGTGCTAATGCAATCCAGACATTTTTTAAAATTACAATTCCGCAGTTAAAGCCTATTGTTCTGCTTACAACCATTATGTCTACCAACGGCACCTTACAGTTATTCGATGAAACAATGAATATCACACAGGGTGGTCCTGCAAATGCAACCATTACTGTTTCACACTACATATACAACCAGTCTTTTGTCTATGCTCCTAATTTTGGATACGCATCCGCTATCTCTTATATGGTTGTATTTATAATGATTATTTTGGCAATCATACAGTTTACTGTTGCCGGAAAGGAGGATTAATTATGCACAATAAAGAATATCGCGTTTTTAAAAAGGTATTATTGCATATCGCCTTACTCATTGTTGTTTTGATTTCCATTTTTCCATTTATATGGATGTTAACAGGTGCTACAAATAAAAGTGTAGATGTCACCGGCGGTGTTCTACGCTTTGGAAAATCTCTGGGAGAAAACTGGACCAACCTGCAGTCGAGTGCTAATGTATTTCTAGTATTTTTGAATTCCATGAAAATTACACTTATTTATACTTTCGTATCCATTTTGATATGCTCCATGGCAGGATACGGCTTTGAAAAATACAGATCAAAAGGTAAAAATTTGGTATATTCCCTGTTCCTTTTCTCGATGATGATACCTTTTTCTGCCCAGATGATTCCTTTATTTAAAATGGCATCTAAGGCTAATATGTTAGATTCACACACTGCGGTAATTCTTCCTACTCTGGCAATGCCTTTTCTGGTTTTCTTTTTCCGTCAGAGTTTTCAGTCTTACCCCACAGAGTTGATAGAAGCTGCGCGAATCGATGGTGCCAACGAATTCACTATTTTTTTCCGTTTGGTAATGGCTCCAATGAAATCCACTTTTGCAGCCGGCGCCATTTACGCATTTATGAAGCAGTGGAACAATTATCTGTGGCCTCTGATCGTAATACAGACAAACGAAAAGAAGACCTTCACGCTCCTTCTTTCCTCCCTTGCCTCTGCTTATTATGTAGATTACGGTCAGTTAATGTTAGCCATTGTCCTTGCAACCATACCTATTATCATTGTATTTCTGACAATGCAGAAGCAATTTGTAGAAGGCATTGTAGGCTCAAGTAAATAATTTGGAGGTAATCATGCGACAGTATTCCATTGATGCAAGAAATATTAAAAATCCCATCTATCCCTGCCCGATAAAAATGGGTGGCAAAAATGCTAATGGCCAAATGTTATCCATCGGGAATTATTATCTTTCTTTGAATGGAAAACCTTTCTTCGGAATTTGCGGAGAAGCCCATTTTTCAAGAATGAACCGGGAATTATGGGAAGATGAAATCATTAAAATGAAAGCCGGCGGCTTAAATATAATAGCTACTTATATTTTTTGGATACATCATGAGGAAATAGAAGGTACTTTCGATTTCTCCGGCAATAAGGATCTTAGGATTTTCCTGGAATTATGTAAAAAAAATAATATGTATGTTATTTTACGTATCGGTCCCTTTTCCCATGGAGAATGCAGAAACGGTGGTTTCCCCGATTGGATGTATGGACAGCCTTTCGACATCCGCTGTGATGATCCTTCCTATTTATTTTATACCCGACGCTTTTATGAGCAGATCTATCAGCAGGCAAAGGGACTATTATTCAAAGACAATGGGCCTGTTATCGGTGTACAGCTGGAGAACGAACATGAACATGCTTCCTGTCCCTGGGAAATGACGACAGAAAACAGCAAAGAATGGGTCGTTAGCGGACACGATGGCAAAAATCACATGAATACGTTGAAGCAAATGGCCCTGGAGATCGGATTTGATGTTCCTCTTTACACAGCTACTGCCTGGGGCGGTGCCTGTGCTCCTGAAGATACAGTATTCCCTCTTTGGGGCGGATATGCCTTTCGTCCTTGGATGTTTTACGATGGAAAATTAAAAGAGCATCCTGCTACTGCGGAATATCTCTATGGAGATTTTCATAACAACAGTGCTCCAAAATATTACAATTTCGACCCTGAATACGCACCGGAAGACTTTCCTTATGCCTGCTGCGAAATGGGCGGCGGAATGAACGTCTACTATCCATATCGTTTTCAGTTGCCTTATGAAAGTGTTGCAGCACTTTCCCAAGTAAAATCAGGAAGTGGTTGTAATTTCCTAGGATATTATATGTATCACGGTGGCACACATCCCAGGGGAAAGACTGTTCCCTACATGAATGAATGTGATGTTCCAAAGTTTTCCTACGACTACCAGGCTCCTTTAGGTGAATTTGGACAAGTTCGGCTTTCTTACCATCAGCTAAAGCTTCAGCATCTGTTTTATCAGGAGTTTACCTCCGAAATTACGTCCGCTAAAACCATTCTTTCTAAGGAAGCCGCGGTTCAGACTCCCGAAGATGTGGAAACTTTAAGGTATGTTGCGCGTGCAGATGAACAGGGTCGTGGCTTTCTCTATTTAAATAACTATCAGGATCATGTGGAAACGATCGATCAGACGGATTTCTGCGTTACTGTTCAAAGTGACCTCGGAGAAGTACGTTTTCCTCAAGACGGAAGTTTAAATCTCTCCAAAGATGCCTGTGCAATACTGCCCTACTGGTTCTCTTTGGAGGGACATTTACTGAAATATGCCACGGTGCAATTAATCACAAGAGTTGTTTACTCTCATACAGCATATTACTTTTTCAGTAAGATTCGCGGAATGTCGGGAGAATTTGTATTTCCGGAAGACGAAATTATTCCTGTCAGCGGATGCAGCGTTCAGAAGCATAAGGTTATTCTGAGTAATTCCGAAACATCTGTATTCACATTTGGTCAGGGGAATCGCTGCATAGTTACCGTTTTAAATGCAAATGATGCAGAGCGTTTATGGCAATACGATACTCCCGAGGGACGTAAACTTTTCCTGTGTGACTGTCCTGTTTTATATAAGGATAACGAATTTGAACTGGAATATCCCATGGGAGAAGAAGTCGCTCTTTCTGTTTTCCCTTCCGAGAAGGAAAGCATTGTCATCCACAACCGGGAGCTTTCACGATCGGGCAACATAGGTCCTTTCATCACTTATACTGTTTTTCAGGACAAAAAGGAATATCATTTTTCCGTAAGAGATGCCAGTTCCGTAAATTCCGATGAGGAAAGCACTCTGAAGCGCCCTGTTGTCGGAAGCCCTATTACCTCTTCAAAGGTTGTGAATGCAAGAGCTGTTCTGCAGTTTGAGCCAGATGTATTTACCGGAATGAAGCAGGTGATGCTTCGCATTCGCTACCAGGGCGATATCGGATATGCTTTTTCCAACGGTGAAATGTTCCATGATAATTTCTGTAATGGAGCTCCCTGGGAGATAGATCTGCTACCTTACAAGGAAAAACTGTTGAATAAGGGCATGTATATTTATGTTTCTCCCAAAAAATCCGGCGGCTTTATTGACTCCAGTTCAGCTATGGCAGCAATGGTAGAAGTATTCAAGGATCAGGTGGCTCATATTGATTCCATTGAACTTCAGGGCATTAAATCCCTGCCTGTTTCTCTTTGATTTTATTCTCTTTACCTGTTACAATTTAATTTATAACAGGTAAAGAGAAATTATCTGATCTAATTGCGAGGTACTTATTATGAAATGTTTTAATGTAGGAATTCTTGGTACCGGCAGTATTGCACAATCTATGGCATTCACCTTAAATGCTCTCAAAGATAAAGGTGAGGTTGTTCCCTATGCAATTGCTTCCCGTTCCCTTAAAAAAGCGGAAAATTTCGCCCGGGAATGGCATTTTGAAAAAGCATATAGCAGCTATGAGGCTCTTGTCTCTGACCCTGCTGTGGATCTTATCTATATTGCTACTCCACACTCTTTACATTATGAGCATGCTCTGCTTTGTCTTAATCACAGTAAAAATACTTTAGTAGAAAAATCTTTTACCGCCAATGCCCTACAAGCACAGGAGCTCTTATCCTTAGCGGCTGATAAAAAAGTGTTGTTAGCAGAAGCTATATGGACTCGTTATATGCCCAGTCGTAAAATAATAGCAGATCTCTTAGTTTCTGGTGCTATTGGTCGGTTTACAACCTTGAATGCTACATTTTCCGTTCCAATTCACGAAATTCCCCGTATGCATGATCCCTCTCTCTGTGGTGGTGCACTCTTGGATCTGGGAGTATATGTTTTGACAACAGCTTCCATGTATTTTGGTGACGAAATTATAAAAACTGATTCTTCCTGCTCCTTATATCCTACTGGTGTAGATGCTACGGACAACATCACTCTAACTTATGAAGATGGCAAAAAAGCGGTCCTGCATGCATCCATGACGGAAGAATCCTATAACTGTGTGAAAATTTGCGGATCCATAGGTTATCTTACATGGGAAAGTAATAATAATCCTCGTAATATTGAATTACACAGTTCTGACGGTTCCCTACTTCAGAAAATATCGGTTCCCGAACAGATCAATGGCTACGAATATGAAATTCTTGCCTGTAAAAGAGCCATTGAAGATGGAAAAACAGAATGTGAGGATATGCCTCATGCAGAAACGCTGACAATCATGAAGCAAATGGATTCATTACGCCAGGAATGGGGAATTAAATACCCTTTTGAATTATAAAGCATACAAAAAACCGCTGTCCCTCACGGGGCAACGGTTTTTGTATGCAGAGATTATCCCTCAATGGCGATGTATTTATTGGTCTCCACTGCAGGTTTTGCTTCCTTCTTAGGAACATTCAGGGTCAGAATACCATGTTTGAACTCACCCTTAATATCCTCCTGGGTCAGATTGTCACCAACATAGAAGCTACGCTGGCAGGAACCTGCATAACGTTCCTTGCGGATGTACTTGCCGGATTTCTTCTCCTGCTCATCCTCATCCAGACCCTTGGCAGCCTCGATGGTCAGATAACCATCCTCCAGAGATACCTTGATCTCATCTTTCTTGAAGCCGGGCAGATCAACGATCAGCTCATAGCCATCATCGGTCTCCTTAATATCGGTCTTCATTACGTTGTGTGCATGTCTGCCATACAGTTTCTTCTCTATCTGATTCTCTGCTCTGTTGTCAAAGAAAGGTACATCATCAAAAAAGTCATCAAATAAGTTCTCTCCAAAAATGCTAGGTAATAACATAAGTCATCTCTCCTTTTCTATTAAACATATGTCGGTGTCTTTCGATACCTCTTACCTTTTCCATCCTCCGGTAACCACCATCGGACTTCCGAACCGGTACTGGATTTCTGATCTCGTTCTTCTTTCCATCTCTTGATCTTTCTTCCTCTCCCTTGTTCTATTTGTACTATAACACGCACATATTGGTATGTCAATTAAGGAAAAATTATATAATTATAAATTAAAAATAAACAACAAAAAAGACCGGAGCACTGTGATCCACAGTACTTCGGTCCTTACTCTCATAAATAATATGATTGATCTTACTTATCCTTTGCAGTGAAATATACAAAGAATACATCTCCCTCGGTCTCATTGGAGAACTGCTCCAGATAAGAAATAGAGTAATCCTTGGAATCCTCAGGTACTTCAAATACCAGCAGACCGGTTCTCTCTTCGTTGACACTCAGATCGTACTCTTCCGGCAGCTGATCGTCGCTTACGGCATCACTATAATAGGTAATCGGTGCATCAAAGGCATCATCGTCGTCATCATCGCCCCACTGGATCTGGAAATCGGTATCATACATAGTAACGGTAGAACGATCTGTGTTCTTAACCGTTAATTCTGCCACCAGAAGCTTATTTCCCTCTGCAGGTGTATATCCTTCAAATTCCTTGCAGGTATACGCACTGTTTACTGTGTAGTCAAAGAAATAAGTTCTCATTACATCTCCGATACGTCCCTCTGCATATCCGTCGTCATCTGCGGTTACCACACCACTGCCCTTGTTGGATGCTGCTCCTGCCAGGTTCTGAACAGCGCTGTCCACAGGACCACATGCTACCAGGCTGAAAGCCAGTACAGTTGCTACCATAATTCCTGCAAATTTCTTCATTTTTCTTTTCTCCCTCTCATAAATCCTAATTGCATGCGGCTATTCACATGCGAATCCAGTATAACACACAAATCGACAGAATGCAACGCTTTATTGCACTACCTTGTGAATGTAAGCGCTTACTCACGGGTCAGCCGCAGGATCACTTCCCGGTGTTCCGGATATTTTTCCAGCAGTTCTTTCCGATCAAACAGTTCAAACTCTTCATATTTAAAACAGGGTGACACCATACATCCCACCAGGCTGAACCCCTCCTCTTCCATGGCGGAACCGAAGATCATCCCCTTCGGTACCAGTACCTGGGGTACTTCTCCCTTCTCCAGATCCAGTCCCAGCTTCGCAGCGGTCAGTTTTCCTTCCTCATCGATCATATAGATTGTCAGTGCATTGCCATCATGGTAATACCACACCTCGTCCGATTTCAGGCGGTGAAAATTCGACACTTCACCCTTTGCCAGCATAAAATAGATGCTGCTCCACAGATCTCTGTCTTCCTTTTCCAACAGGCATTCCTTAAAATAGCCACCCTCCACATGGGGTTCCATTTCCAGATGTTCAATATAATACTCCGCTGAATGTTTCATAAATGCTTTCCTCTTTCCGACTATTTCTTTTTCCATGAAATTAGTGTATACTATGCAGAGAAAAAGCGCAATTGCAAAAGTACTGCATGGCGCGGAATGGAGAATATTATGGAAAAAATAGCCAGCTTCACCATTGACCATATCAAACTGCAGCCCGGTGTCTATGTATCCCGTAAGGATCACATCGGAGCAGAAGTCATCACCACCTTCGATCTGCGCATGACCAGTCCCAACGAGGAGCCGGTGATGAATACCGCAGAAGTTCACACCATCGAGCATCTGGGTGCGACCTTCCTGCGTAATCATCCGGAATATAAGGACAAGACTGTCTACTTTGGACCCATGGGATGTCGTACCGGTTTCTACCTGCTGTTAGCCGGTGACCTTTCCTCTAAGGATATCGTTCCCCTGATGGTGGAAATGTTCGAGTTCATCCGCGATTACAAGGGCGAGGTACCCGGTGCTTCTCCCAAGGACTGCGGCAACTACCTGGATATGAATCTGGGCATGGCAAATTACCTGGCAAAACGCTATCTGGATAATGTGCTGTACAACATTGATGACAGCCGCCTGGTATATCCGGAGTGATTACAATTATTTAAGAAAGAACAGGAAAACACTCATGAAAAAAATCGGAATCATCGGTGCCATGGAGCTGGAGGTAGAGACCCTCAAAGCTCACATGACCACCACCAAGATCACTACTAAAGCCCACATGGAATTTCACGAAGGCACATTAAACGGTACTCCCGTTGTCATCGTCCGCAGCGGTGTCGGCAAAGTCAATGCCGCTCTCTGTGTACAGATCCTGGCAGACCTCTTCGAAGTGACTGCCATCATCAATACCGGCGTGGCAGGTTCCCTGAATGCTGTCCTGGACATCGGAGATATCCTGATCTCCAGGGATGCGCTGCATCATGATGTAGATGCCACGATTTTCGGTTACAGACCCGGTGAGGTTCCTCAGTTAGGCTGCCGGGAATTTATTGCAGATGAGCATCTCGCCCAAGTCGCTGTCTCCACCTGTAAAGAAGTCAATCCGGACATTCACGTTCATACCGGGCGCGTGGTCAGCGGTGACCAGTTCATTTCCAGCAAAGAAGTCAAGACTCGTCTGATTCAGGAATTTCAGGGAGATTGTGCTGAGATGGAGGGAGCTTCCATTGCCCACGGTGCATACTTAAACGACATTCCTTTTGTCATCATCCGTGCTATCTCCGACAAGGCAGATGACAGTGCCGAGATGGATTATCCTACCTTTGAAAAAGCCGCAGCACTCCACTCCGCTAAGCTGGTAGAAGCCATGATGCCCCGGATCTAGAAAGGATATCATTATGAAAAAAGAAAAGAAATACATCGAATATATCTTAAAACAAGCGGAAGCCCTGCTGGCTATCGACAGTCCTTCCGGTTTCACGGAAAAAGTAACGGATTATCTCTGCGAGGAATACAAACGCCTCGGCTACAAGCCGGTCAAGACCAAAAAGGGCGGTGTTCTCGTAGAGATCGGCGGCAAAGGCAACGCCATTCTGACCATGGCCCATGTAGATACGCTGGGCGGCATGGTCGCTGAGATCAAGAGCAACGGTCGTCTCCGCCTGACCAGGGTCGGCGGCTTGAACGCGAACAACATCGAGACTGAAAACTGCCGTATCTACACGCTGGACGGTAAAGTATACGATGGTACCGTACAGCTGACCGATGCTTCCATCCATGTCAACGACGATTATCAGAAGTCCGAGAGAACTTTTGACTCCGTGGAAGTCCTGCTGGATGAAAAGGTATCTTCCAAAGAGGACGTAAAAGCACTTGGGATCGAAAACGGTTCCTTCGTCTGCATGGATCCCCGTACCCGCATCACCGAGTCCGGCTACATCAAGAGCCGTTTCCTGGATGACAAGCTCAGCACCGCTATTTTGCTGGGATTTGCTAAATATGTAAAGGACGAGGATCTGAAGCTGTCCCGCAAAGTCTACCAGCATATCACCGTCTTCGAGGAGGTCGGCCACGGTGCCTGCGCTTCCGCACCGGAAGATGTGGAGGAATTGTTGTCCGTAGATATGGGTTGTGTCGGTGAAGGCCTGGAATGCACAGACCGTCAGGTATCCATCTGCGTGAAGGACGGCCACGGACCGTATCATTATGATGTTGTCAAAGCCCTGATCCAGGCAGCGAAGGACAATCATATCGACTATGCAGCGGATGTATATCCTTATTACGGTTCCGATGCCGATGCGGCTTTAAGCGCCGGCATCGACGCCAGACACGGACTCATTGGTCCCGGTGTCTACGCATCTCACGGTTATGAACGGTCACATAAAGATGCCGTTGCCGCAACACTGGAATTATTAAAGGCTTATCTGGCATAACTCCAAATATAAATTGCACATAAAAAGCAGTCCGGAGACCGACAGATTTTCTATCTTCTGCCGGTTCCGGACTGCTTTTATAATACTCTTGCAAGTAATATACCTATTTCGCCTCTTCCGCTTCGCCGTCTTTTTTCTTGTTGAATACGAACAGCTTACTGAACACATAATTTCCAATGATGACCAGAACCGCAGAGATCACGGTTGCAACCAGCAGGTTTACACCAACTGCGGTCAGCACCTGCATCACTACCATATCCAGGATCAGGGTAGATACTCTGGAAAGGACGAATTTCGGAGCCTCCGAAAGCATCGGTGCGTTGCTCTTGAATACGAACTTACGGTTCGTGAAATATGCAAAAATAACACCGGCGGTCCAGTTAATAATACTCAATACAACATTCTGGAACGGTGTGGGATACATCGTATTGTCAAATAACAGGAAGTTTGCTAAGAACTTTGCTGCCCAGGATACGACCGTGGTTAGTCCACCTACGATCAGATATGCGATGATCTCTTCATATTTGATCCACAGTGCTTTTATCTTTTCTATCATGTTATCCTCATTTCCTGTAGTATCCACGCTTACGCGATAAGGTCCTACATTAATCTCATTTTTCATTGTTGAAAGCCGTAATTACAAATATACACAAATATCTCTATGAATGCAAGTATTTTACAGATTCACTACATTCCTGTTTTCCCCGCGCATAAATGCCTTGATGTTCTCATAGACACCCTGCACGCAGCGGGTTCTCGCTTCCACGCTTGCCCATGCCAGATGAGGGGTAATGATCAGCTTGTTGCTGTCCTTTAGTGTACTTAACGGATTGGACAACTCCAGGGGCTCCTTCTCCAATACATCCAGACCCGCTGCCTGGATCTCTCCTGCCACCAGTGCCTCATAGAGATCGGAATTGTTCACTACCGGACCTCTCGCCACATTAATGAGGACCGCCGTTTTTTTCATCTTACGGAAAGCTTCCTTGTCGATGAAGTTGCGGGACAGATCACTTAACGGACAATGCAGGGACAGGAAATCACTCTCTCTTAATAAAGTATCCTTGTCCACCTGGGGATAATCCGTGCAGGTGCTCTTACCGGTGATGGAATAAAAGATCACCTTACAGCCGAACGCCGTTGCGATTGCCGCTGCTCTCTTACCGATATTTCCCATTCCTACGATGCCCCAGGTCTTGCCTTCCAATTCATAAAAAGGTCTGTCAAAATTAGAAAAACGATCCTGCGCACTGTAAGCGCCGGATTTTACATATTCATCATAATAGGGGAGCTTCTGGCTCAGTGCCAGTGCCAGAGTAAAGGTATGCTGTGCTACCATAGCTGTAGAATAATCCACCACGTTTGCGACCTTAATGCCTCTGGATTTGCAATATTCCAGGTCGCAGTTGTCATATCCGGTAGCGAGTTCACAGATCAACTTCACGTTCGGACAATTTTTCAGGGATTCTTCTCTCATCGGAGCCTTGTTGCAGACGATCACATCCGCATCTCCTACACGCTCTGCCACTTCTTCTAACGTAACCGTATTGGGATAGGATGTTACTTCTCCCAGTTCATAAAAACAATCTACCGGCACATCCGTACCCGCACTGTTTCTCTCCAGCAATACAATCTTCATTTTTACCGTTCTCTCCTGTTCTTTTGTAGTATTTGAATCATCATTCTATGTCACATAAACATCTTCGTATCATGTTCATCAATAATACAGGCATCTTGATTCTCTTACACTCATTATTCCATAAAATATAAGCTTATAATACAACAACAGCGTAATGAAATCAATTCATTACGCTGTCTTTTATACTTTGCAGATATATGATTGCTTGTAACAATTACAATCTCTTCAGCAGTTCTTCTCTCTGTGCCTCGTAACCGGGCTTTCCAAGCAGAGCGAACATGTTCTTCTTGTAGCTCTCTACACCGGGCTGGTTGAAAGGATTTACACCCAGCAAGTATCCGCTGACACCACATGCGAACTCGAAGAAGTAGAACAGCTCGCCAAGATAGAACTCATTTACCTCGGGAACGGTTACCATGAAGTTGGGAACCTGACCATCGGTATGTGCCAGAATGGTTCCGTTCATAGCACTCTTATTGACAAAATCAACGGTCTTGCCTGCCAGATAGTTCAGACCATCCAGATCTACAGGCTCCTCGCCGATCGTAAGCTCCTCTCTCGGAGTGTCAATGTTGATCACGGTCTCGAACATTACACGGGAACCGTCCTGAATGAACTGACCCATGGAATGCAGATCGGTGGTCAGATCCACGCTTGCGGGGAACAGACCCTTGTTGTCCTTACCTTCGCTCTCACCAAACAGCTGCTTCCACCACTCACTTACATAATGAACAGCGGGCTCATAATTCGCCAGGATCTCAACACTCTTGCCCTTGCGCAGTAAGATGTTACGCAGAGCCGCATACTGCAGCGCATCGTTCTCTTCGAAATCATTCTCCAGCGCACGCTTTCTTCCGCTGGCTGCACCTTCCATCAGCTTGTCGATATCAGCACCGCTGACAGCGATAGGTAACAGACCTACTGCGGTCAGTACGGAGAAACGTCCTCCTACATCATCGGGTACTACGAAGGTCTCGTAACCTTCCTCATCGGACAGATGCTTTAAACTTCCCTTAGCCTTATCGGTGGTAGCATAGATTCTCTCTGCCGCACCCTTCTTGCCGTATTTAGCTTCCAGCTTCTCCTTGAATACACGGAAAGCAATAGCGGGCTCTGTGGTGGTACCGGACTTGGAGATCATGTTGATGGAGAAATCTCTGTCGCCTACTACATCCATCAGGTGCTTCAGATAGGTGGAGCTGATGGAGTTACCACAGAAGTAGATCTCCGGAGTCTTACGTACACTCTTATCCAGCACATTGTAGAAGCTGTGGCTTAAGAACTCGATAGCCGCTCTGGCTCCCAAATAAGAACCACCGATACCGATAACCAACAGAACGTCGGAATCGCTCTGAATCTTCTTCGCTGCTGCCTTGATGCGGGCGAACTCTTCCTTATCGTAATCTACGGGAAGGTCGATCCATCCCAGGAAATCATTGCCTGCACCGGTCTTGGATACCAGGGTCTCCTTCGCATCCAGGGTAAGCTTCTTCATGTAACCGATCTCTTCCTCAGAAATAAAAGAGCCGGCCTTGGAATAATCAAATGTAACTTGTCTGCTCATAATGCTCCTCCTTATATCTTTCAGATATATCACATACTTAACAAAACTATTCTGATGTATATTTGCATAACTTTTTGTGAAGCTTTCTTTTTGCAAATATGCCTCAGATAGTTTTTATTTTAACAAAGTTACATTCCATTTTCAAGATGTATATCGAAATCGTTTCCATTTATTATACAGTAAGCAATTCCTGCAAAAGTGCCTGTAATTCTTCCTCCGTGACCCTTGAAGTTTCATCCTGCTGAGCCATGCCTCTGTCTTCCATTTTCCCGGGCATCTCATGTTCCGTGGAAAATACCTCTCTTCCGGTCTCCCGAACCATCTCCTGCGGCTGTGCAGTCCTCCCCCGGATCGGCATCAACTCCACTGTCCGCCTGCCGGGGAGCTTCGACGCTCCGTACAGTCTCTCGTAGTCCTGCTCCGTCACCGGGATCCTGCCGGACAGGTGATTTTCCAGATAATCGATCAGATTCGTCTTCAGTACCCGCCGCTTCCCCTTGATGTCCACCAGTGCCGACAGAGAAAAATACAGATACAGCCCCAGGAAGCTCGCAATATAAAAAGGCAGTATCTCACCTAACATCCTTCCGTCCAAAATCCCCTTACAGATCCCCACTCCTGCAAATATCACCGAGAACAGCATGCACTGCCCGGACAGATGATACCATGCATCAAAGGATAAATGTCCGAAAGACAAGCGGTTTAAGAACTTGTCCACAAACACCGGAATATTGGACACGCCTCCGTTTAACTGGTAACAATTCGCGAATTTGACCTTGCACTGTTTCAAAAGCCGGTTCCCCGTAGTTGCCATATTGTCCGTCTCACGGATCATTGTATGATACATCCACGCCAGCATCAGACGCACCAGAACGCTGAGACACAAAAATACCAGGATCCCCGCCGTGATCACTTTTTCTTCTTTAAATATCGTAAACATCCTCAAAACTCCTTTCCGTCGTTTCCTCAAGTATAACGTATATATGTCCTGTTTTGTACGGTTTTTCATCGTCATTCTTCTACTGCGTCAGACAAAAATTATGAGCTTTCTACATTTTTTATAACAAGAAAAGCATTCTGACATTATTGTATAAACCATAAAAATCTGCTATAATCAGTCTTTAGTAATTCTGTTAGAAAAGAGGTTGATTTACTTATGATATACAAGACAAAGGGTACTTGCTCCACTATGATCGACGTAGAATTAAAGGACGGCGTCATCGATTCCGTTAAATTCACCGGCGGCTGCAACGGCAACCTCCAGGGCATCAGTGCTCTGGTAAAGGGCATGAAGCCGGAAGAGGCCATCAGCCGTCTGAAAGGAATCCGCTGCGGTTTCAAACCTACCTCCTGTCCTGACCAGCTGGCTCACGCTCTGGAAGAAATGATCGCAAAATAATAAACAGGTTACCGAAAGGCATTGAGATTTTATGAAAAAAATAGTACTGACCGGCGGCGGAACTGCCGGACACGTTACACCGAATATTGCATTGTTACCGGCGCTGCAGGCAGCCGGCTATGAGATTTCCTACGTCGGTTCCTACGAAGGCATCGAGAAGAAGCTGATCGCCGACTTCAATATTCCTTACACGGGAATCTCCACCGGCAAATTCCGCAGATACTTAGATCCGAAGAACTTCTCGGATCCTTTCCGTGTCATGAAGGGATTCGTGGAGGCACGCAATTATCTGAAAAATTATCAGCCGGATGTAGTATTTTCCAAGGGAGGCTTCGTAAGCGTCCCCGTGGTCCGCGCCGCAGCTTCCTTACATATTCCCTGTATCATTCACGAATCGGATATGACTCCGGGGCTGGCGAACAAGCTGTGCATTCCCGTTGCGGAAAAGGTATGCTGCAATTTCCCGGAGACCATGAAAAACATTCCGGCAGACAAAGCCGTCCTTACCGGTTCTCCCATCCGCGCAGAACTGGCCGAAGGCAGTAAGCTTGCGGGACTTAACATGTGCGGATTTACTGCGAATAAGCCTGTGATCATGGTCATCGGCGGAAGTCTCGGTGCTGCCAATGTCAATAAGGCAGTCCGTGATGCCCTGCCGAAGCTGTTAGAGGATTTCCAGGTCGTACACCTCTGCGGCAAAGACAAGATCGACAATCTGTTATTAAATACCCCCGGGTATAAACAGTTTGAATATATCAAGGCCGAATTAAAAGACATCTTTGCCATGGCGGATGTGGTGATCTCCCGCGCCGGAGCCAACGCCATCTGCGAGCTTCTGGCACTAAAAAAGCCCAACATCCTGATCCCCCTGCCTGCTGCCAGCAGCCGCGGAGACCAGTTGTTGAACGCTGCTTCCTTCGAAGCCCAAGGATATTCCATTGTCCTGAATGAGGATGATATTACGACGAATCTTCTGGTAGATAAAGTACATGAACTGTACTTTAACCGCCAGAATTATGTAGACGCCATGAGCAAAAGCCATCAGATGGATGCCGTTAAGACCATTATGGAACTGATCAATGAAGCGGCAGATAAAAAGACGAATTAGCATCTTAACAATCTAAATAAGATCACTCAGCTGTGCAAATTGTTCCAGCGTCAGTGCCTCTCCGCGAACGGTAGGTGACAATCCCATCTGTTCGAGAGCTGCTGACGCTGATTCTTTTGTAATTCCGGGAAGTCCCGCATTGCCGAGACCGTTCACCAGAGTCTTTCTTCGCTGGTTAAAGGAAGCCCGGATCAGAGAGAACATCTTCTTCTCATCCTTTACCTTCACAGGCGGCTCTTCATATCGGGTCAGACGGATCACCGCACTGCCGACATTGGGTCTCGGAATAAAGCAGTTCGGAGGAACGTTAGCCACGATCTCCGGCTTCGCATAATACTGCACCGCCAGGGATAATGCACCGTAATCCTTCGTGCCGGGTCCTACCTGCATACGATCCGCCACTTCCTTCTGTACCATGATCGTAATGCTTTTCAGCGGTACACGGCTCTCGAACAGTCCCATAATGATCGGTGTCGTGATGTAATAAGGCAGATTCGCCACCACTTTAATGGGGCGTCCACCGTTTTTCTCCTCCACCAGTCTGTTAATATCCACTTTCAAAATATCATCATTGATCACCGTAACATTGTCATAATCCTGCAGAGTCTCCTCCAGGATCGGAAGTAACGCCTTGTCGATCTCCACCGCCACAACACTGCCCGCGCGCTCCGCCAGATACTGTGTCATGGTGCCGATGCCCGGACCGATCTCCAGCACACAATCCTCCTTCGTGATCTCCGCGGAAGATATGATCCGGTCTAAGACCGTCGTATCTATCAGAAAATTCTGTCCGAATTTTTTCTGAAAATTAAAATGGTATTTCTGAAGTACCGCGATGGTATTCTGGGGAATTCCCAAATAAGCCATGGTAAACCTCCTTAATTACTTATGTTATCATGTAAAGATGTCGGGGTCAAAAGCCCCCGACTTTGATGCCTACGGATTGTTCCGTGCTACGCACTCTCACAATCCTACTCTCTATTCGCATATCGTGGGATTATCATCCCACTTTTATGCTCATATCGGGACGGGTCATAAGGTCTTTCACCCACTTATGAGCTAGCTCATGTGGGCTTAGACCTTTTGACCCTGGCATCAATGTAAATCCTTAATAGAATTTAAAATCCTCTAAAAAGTGAATGCAATCATACAGTACCAGCACATCCATGCCCTGCTCGGGCTCGTACTGCTCCATGAGCTGGAACAGTTTCCCGTTAAAATACCGAAGATCCACCACATAGATCGTCTCATAGTGCGCCGCGAGCAGCGGGATCATGCTGTTCGCATAGGAATCCTTGATCACAAAAAGCGTCTTGCCAGGGTTATAGCCGGTATGAATCTCTATAAAGGCATGATTATCATTCAGGAAAAATCCGTACTGGTTCTTGGTCTCCAGATATTCCGGCGCATACAGAGAGTCCGCCGTGTCTGCGAAATCATAGGTGACCGATACCGACTTTTTCTCCGTCTCGGGAAAATACTGTATCCTGTCCTTCGTCCAGGCCACATTGATCCGGGACTGCAGTGTCCCCTGAAAATCCTCCGACACTGTCTTCATGCCTGCCGTATTATACGGATAGGGGAATTTTCCCATGTTGTCTGCCCATGCCAGGAATCCGTAATAGGCTCCGAGGCTGGTCCAGTGATGATCCGTGCGGTAATAGATCGGTTCCCCCGCATGCTCCTGCAATGCGGAATACACATCGATATAGTGCTCCTCACCGACAGACTCCTTCACCTTCGCAAGCAGTCTCATCTCATCATAATGCGGTGCAAAAGCGGGCAGCTTATCTGTCAGAATATTATCTGCGGTAGGTACCAGCATGACTTTTGCATCCCACCGGTTTACCAGCTTTTTCAGGGACGCAATCCGGGAATCTTCCATCTGTTCCGTGTATTTTTTCGGATCATTTACCCCGATCAGATAACGGTCTGCCCCCAGATAGACTCCATTGATCTCCTTTTTCTGAAACAGAATATCCGCGCGGGTCTTTATTCCCACCCATTTATCCCGTCCTACAAACTGGTCAGACATATATTCTTCGTAATCGTCGCCATACTCTCCCGACAGCAGGCTCTCCCAGGAAAATGTCGGTCTGGAAGCCAGCACCCTGTTCTCTGTCTCAGAATAAATTCTGTCACTGTTACACAGATCGGCGATTCCCAGAACGAAAAGAACCGCACATATCAGTCCGACAGTCAGCAGAGCATTTCTCTTATCATCCACACACGGTTCCTCCTTCCCTGTCAGAATCGGAAATACAAAAACGGGTTATAAGATGCATCCACTATATATGCTACAGACAAAATCAGCAACGCCGCCGGAATGACTTTTTCACCTACGCGGTATAATGCCATGGCTGGCCCTGTCTTGCTGCTTTTGAGTCTGTGCACCAGCAGACTGCCGACGGGCAGACATGCCACCAGTGCAATGATCAGAAGCACCAGATACTCATTTCCCAAAAACATTGCCTGTGTGTTCATAAGTCCAACACCATTTAATCCAAACATCGCCTGCAGATATGCCGGAATCTCTCCCGGCTTCTCCAGTGCGAAAAATACCCAGCTGATCAATACCACTGTCAGCGTATAGACTCTGCCAAACACCACCGGAGCATTTTTCAGGAGCTCTCCCAAAAACAGTTTTTCCAGAATTAAAAACAGGGCAAACCAAAGTCCCCAGAACAGGAAATTCCATCCCGCACCATGCCAGATTCCGGTCAATGTCCATACGATCAGTATATTGAGGATCTGTCTGGCAAGTCCCTTGCGGTTACCGCCCAGGGGAATATATACATATTCCTTGAACCAGGTGCTGAGGGAAATATGCCATCTGTGCCAAAAATCCGTAACAGAGGTGGCAATATAAGGATAATTAAAGTTCTCCGGGAAATGAAATCCCAAAATTGCTCCCAGTCCGATCGCCATATCCGAATATCCGGAAAAATCAAAATAGATCTGAAAAGCGTATGCCACAATTCCTATCCACGCCATCAGCACACTCATCTGATCATTTTTCAGGGAAGATATCTGTGTCCACAAAAGTCCGAGATTGTTGGCCAGAAGAACTTTTTTCGCAAGTCCCGTCACAAAGCGTTTCGCTCCGTAGCTGATGGCATCCAGATCGGAACGCCTTTCCTGAAGATATTTTTCGATCTGATGATACTTTAGGATCGGTCCCGCGATCAGCTGCGGGAACATGGTCACGTAGACACCGAACTGTAAAATATTACGCTGTGCTTTGGCATCTCCTCTGTATACATCAATCACGTAAGACATGGTCTGGAAGGTGTAAAAAGAGATACCGATAGGTAACGGAAGACCCAGCAACGGAATCGATGTTCCGAACACTGTATTCACCGTCTGCAGCAGAAAATCGGCATATTTAAAAAATCCCAGGATAAACAGGTTGATAACAACAGAACATAACAAAAAGATCCTGGAGCAATCCTTTCCTCTATAGTCCTCTATCAGCCTTCCCCATACGAAATCCGAAATCGTGGAAAAAAGCATCAGAAAAATATAGACCGGCTCTCCCCAGGCATAAAAGACCAGGCTCCCCAGAAACAGAACCAGATTCTTCATGTTCCGGGGAACCAGGAAATAGCAGATCATAAAAATCGGTAAAAACCGAAAAAGAAACAACACACTGCTGAATACCATTCACTCTACTCCGCATTTACTCCAGAGTCTGTCTGATAGCCTCCAGGGCAAGTTCATTCTGCTCCTGACAGTAAGTGATCACGGCCTCATCCCCCTGCTCTTCCACAGAGGAAGTGTCCGCGCCCAACTGTACAAAGCATACATAATCACCTATCCGTTCCACTCGGGATGCCTGTATCTTGCCAAGATTCATGGGATACTGCATCGTGTCATTCACCAGACTGTCACGATAGGCGTTCAATGCATTTTCTACATCCTCTACCTTACCATCTTTTGCGTGAATAATCAATAAAGTATCTACATTGACACTGATCATAGGACACTCACCCAGATAAGCATCATACAGATCTGCACTGACACCATAGGTCTCATTCAGCATTTCCTCCGGGATCTCGGAATCGGGCCAGTAATCATCACCCAGCGCGTCTGTCACTGCTTTTTTGGCGCTCTGTAATGCCGATGCCACATCTCCACTTTCCTGCTGTGTGCCGGCATTTCCCGCCTCAGTGCTCTCTACACTCGTCCCGGTGGATTCTGCGGTGCCTTCTGTACTTTCCACACTGTTCTCTGTAGCAGCACCGGTATCCTTGTCCTGCCCGTTTCCGCAGGCCGCCATGGACAGTGCCAAAGTACCCATAAGTAACATACATGCTAATTTCTTCTTCATAAAGTCTCTCCTCTTTTCTATGGGATATGCCCATACTTATTGTTATAGTGTCCCCACTATGGGGATGCCTATTCTATCAAACGACAAATACAACGAAAAGTTTCACATTACATTACATTTTCCTGCATTCAAAGTCTTTCATTTTTACTGCGTAAGCGGATACATCATAGCACAGATTTATAGCACATCACAACTCAATTTTGCCTTTTTCCCGGCTTTTTACTTTGATTTTTGCCCTCTCCCCGCTTTTTACTTTACAAAAGGATAAACCCTACGCTATACTTGCAAAGGACTATTAGCGTGTATCCGCTGCATACGCAGCAGAATGTGAGGAATTATGAGTATATTAAACGTAGAACACCTGACCCACGGCTTCGGCGACCGTGCTATTTTTAACGATGTATCGTTTCGACTGCTAAAGGGCGAGCATATCGGTCTCATCGGTGCCAACGGCGAGGGCAAATCTACTTTTATGAATATTATCACCGGCAAGCTCATGCCGGATGAGGGAAAAGTAGAATGGGCGAAAAATGTCCGTGTCGGCTATCTGGACCAGCATACCGTGCTGACTCCCGGCATGACCATCCGCCAGGTGCTGGCTTCCGCCTTTGACTTTTTATATGATATGGAAGCACAGATGAACGAGATCTGTGACAAAATGGGAGATGCCACTCCCGAAGAGCTGGAACAGTATATGGAAGATCTAGGGACGATCCAGGACCTCTTAACCATGCATGATTTCTATATGATCGATGCCAAGGTGGAAGAAGTGGCAAGAGCCTTAGGGTTGATGGAGATCGGTCTCGATCGTGATGTCACCGAGCTGTCCGGCGGCCAGCGTACCAAGGTCCTGCTGGGGAAACTCCTGTTGGAGAAGCCGGATATCCTGCTCTTGGACGAGCCTACCAACTATCTGGATGCGGAGCATATCGAATGGCTGAAGCGTTATCTGAACGAATACGAGAATGCTTTCATTCTGATCAGCCATGACATTCCCTTCCTGAACAGTGTCATCAACCTCATCTATCATATGGACAATCAGGAGCTGACCCGTTACGTGGGCGATTACGACAAGTTCCAGGAAGTCTATGCCATGAAAAAGTCCCAGCTGGAGGCCGCTTACAACCGCCAGCAGAAGGAGATCGCCGATCTGAAGGACTTCGTGGCAAGGAATAAAGCCAGAGTCTCCACCCGTAATATGGCGATGTCCCGGCAGAAGAAGTTGGACAAAATGGATGTCATCGAGCTGGCTGCGGAGAAGCCGAAGCCGGAATTCTCTTTTAAGGAAGGACATACTACCGGACGCATCATTTTCGAGACCAGAGATCTCGTCATCGGGTACGACGAGCCGCTGTCCAAGCCTCTGAACCTGTCTATGGAGCGTGGCGAGAAGGTGGCGCTGATCGGTGCCAACGGTATCGGTAAGACCACTCTGTTAAAAAGTATTCTGGGTCTGATCCCGCCGTTGTCCGGCGAAGTGGAGCAGGGCGATTATCTGGAGATCGGATACTTCGAGCAGGAGATGTCCGGCTCCGGAGACAACAGCTGCATCGAAGAGATCTGGCAGGAATTCCCCGCCTTCACCCAGTATGAGGTACGTTCCGCCCTGGCAAGATGCGGACTCACCACCAAGCATATCGAGAGCCGCGTGAAGGTATTGAGCGGTGGCGAACAGGCAAAGGTACGTCTCTGCAAGCTGATGAACCGCGCCACAAATGTATTGCTGTTAGATGAGCCGACGAACCACCTGGACGTCGATGCCAAGGATGAGCTGAAACGTGCCCTGCAGGAATACAAGGGCAGCATCCTCATGGTCTGCCATGAACCGGAGTTCTATGACGGACTGGCTACCCAGGTATGGGACCTCTCCCGATGGACCACGAAGATATAAAGAAGATATAAATTAGGGGGATTATTTTGAAAGGATTATTGGAAATCTGCTGCGGCAGCTTCGAAGATGTGAAAACCGCCTGGCAAAATGGTGCCGACCGGGTAGAACTTAACAGTGCGCTGTATCTGGGTGGTCTCACACCTTCTACGGCCAATCTGATCTGTGCAAAAGAGCAGTGCAGCATCCCTATTGTAACAATGGTCCGCCCAAGAGGAGGCGGCTTCTGCTATTCCCAGGATGAATACGAGACCATGCTCTTAGATGCCCGCATACTTTTAGAGCACGGAGCTGACGGTATTGCTTTCGGCTTCCTGACAGAGGACCATGCCATCCATAGGAACCGGACACAGGAAATGATCGACCTCATCCATAGCGCCGGAAAAGAAGCTGTATTTCACCGGGCGTTTGATTGTGTTGTGCAACAGGAACGTGCGGTGGAAGCATTGATCTTACTTGGTGCGGACCGGATCCTCACCAGTGGTGGTGCACCCGATGTATGGTCGGGCAGAACGCAATTGCAAAAGCTGCAAAGCCAGTATGGTAAGGATATCACATTTTTAGCCGGAAGCGGCGTGAATGCACAAAACGTAAACGCTCTGATGGAATATACGAGCATAGAGCAGGTTCATACATCCTGCAGAAGCTGGCAGCCGGATGCGACCGCCTCCCTGCAGGACGTGGACTTCTCTTATGATAGAAACCGAAAGAATGCATATGAAGCAGTGGATGCCGGAAAGGTGAAAGAAATGCGGGCAGCAATGCCTATATTGTAATCAGCCCATGTTCTAAGCAAAAATCGTAGACTCCGTCTTCTTCCACCGATTTGCACGTGCAGGTGGCGTGGGCTTTGATCTCATCCTTTGCATTCCCCATGGCCACACCGGTGCCGACTGCTTCCAGCATCTCGATATCATTGAAGCCATCTCCAAAAGCGATGGCTTCCTCCTTTGTAAAGCCAAAATGCTGAAGTACCGCGCGCACAGCGTTTCCCTTCCCACATTCCAGAGGAATGATATCAGCCGCTCTGTCCCACCACGCTGTAATCTGTGTATGGTGCGTACCATAGAGAATCCTCTCATACTCTTCTTCCCGGCAGGCACACATCATCTGATAGATATCCTCATGAACCCGTTCATCGAATTGTTTATCTATTTTCAGCATCTCATTACCGAATCTGAAATACTGCTCCAGATCCGGATCTGTACCGTTGGTGATGATAAAATGTTCGTTACTTATTGCTACCGCCCTATGCATGTCTTTCAGATTCTGAAGAAGCTGAAGCTTGTCCACCCGATCAAGCGGGCACTTAAAAATAATCTCGTCTCCTACTGTTACATAAGAACCGTTAAAGGTCAGAAGAGCATCGAAATCAATTCCCGGAAAACGCGGTGCCGACAGATATCCTCTTCCGGTCGCCACACACAGCTTTACCCCATTCTGACGAAGAGAAGTTAACGCATGCAGTGTCCGCTCACTTAACTCTTTATGGCCCATCTTCAGAAGTGTTCCATCGACATCAAAAAATGCAATTTTAATCATGCTTGCCACCTCCGTCCGGCTCACAGGATATATTCCATCTGCCGTTCTTTTGTCTTCATTCCCATCTTTTCATAAAAGTGCTCTGCCAGCTCGCAGGGGGTGTATTTCGTAGTACCCGGTATAAAAATATCCGGACGGATCTCTGCATGTATCTGTAATACCTGCCCCAACAGTGCTAGAATTCTTGGAATGTCCTTTTTCTCTGCCTTGCGAATCTTCATTTCTATTTTACTCCTTTATTCGGCAAATCCCGTTTTATTCTTTTTATTTGATTCCATCCTTTGTCTTCCCCAGCCTTCTTTGCAACGGAAAATTTATAATCCTGCAGTTCTTCTTTTCTTACTTAATACCCCAAACAAAGCCAATAAAAATATTCCAATTCCAAGCAATACTCCAGCCACTTTCATTAATTCATTGTTTGTATACTCTGTATCCGGAAGAATCCCATACTTGTAATAAGAATAACTAACATGGTCTGTGGTATATGCAGCTATGGAATCTCCTACATCATATTCCGAATATACAAATTCCGGTACTTGCATTCGCTTGTGATAATCATTCACTTTTCCATTGTTGTAGTAGAAGAAATAATTCTGAGATATTGTATCAGCCGAAGCATCTTCAGCCCTTTTACCTGTAATCACAATATCCTCCATATAATAATCTTCTCCCAGTACCATCTCTTCCATTTGTGTATGAAATGCTTTAGATGTCAAAAGTATATTTATCAAGACTGTAATGAAAGATATACTTAAAATAATGAAACAAATCCAAAACAAAATTTCCTTTTGCTTTCCACTTAATAGTTCTTTTGATTCTTGATGCTTAACCAATTTATTACTCATTCCATAATACCTCTAAAGTACTTTTCCTTCTTCCTTCCCTTCGCCCAAGAAGTGTATCTCACTCAAAGAACTCGGGCAATCCCGATTGTATAATCACTTAATTTAAGGGTTTCATTAGCTGTTATATTTTATTAATAAACTCCCCGCTAACCCTTATAAACACTAACTTTTCTGTAGGTGAGCTTTCCCTTAGGTATTCCCTTGTGTTATATCGTTTCACAAGGCTTTACGAACCCTCGTAAGGGAAAAAATAAGGGAAGCAAAATCGCATAACACATTATAGCATAATATGAACGGACTGTGTGAACTGCTTGAAATGCTTTTTGAATTTTACAGAAAAGAGGATTGATTGTGCAAAGGCAGAGGAAGGATTAAAGACAACACCTAATTCAGAGTGTGCCTTGAATGCTTTGGCAATAGACAATCCTGTGAAGTATGCTCGACTTTATCTTGACGGTACTATGCAGATGTGGATAGATGCGGAAGATTCGTTGGTTTCTTTAAGGGGCATTTTTCTCCCCATAATGTTCTTTCATCTGGCAACATTTAACTGTCACATGAACATAACAGCTATTTCTGCTTATTCGCATTGTGGTTCATTATATTGAATAAAAATAGCATAAAACACAACGTAATCGGAAACAAGAGTCCAATGCGCATGCCCACATGAATACTACCTCCAAACATGTCCGCAACCCTTCCTACAATGGCTGGACCTATGCTTCCTCCAAGATCACCTGCCATTGCTAAAAGTGCAAACATTGCAGTTCCTCCTGTTGGAAATGCCTTGGAAGAGATGCTGATTGTACCGGGCCACATGATTCCTACAGAAAACCCACATACAATACATCCAGCAAGTCCAATGATCGGATTTTCTGAAAATGACGCTAATAAATAACATACAAAACATAAGATACCGGAACCAATCATAAATCTGTTTAGTTTCATTTTATCACTGGCTTTTCCAAACAACACTCGTGAAATTCCCATCGTCACAGCAAACATACAAGGTCCGGCAATATCTCCCACTGCCTTTGAAAAGCCTAGGGCTGATTCTGCGTACGCAGATGCCCATTGTGCCATTGCAAGCTCCGATGCCCCGGAACAGACCATCATCACAATGGCAATCAGGAACATGGGATTTGAAAATAATTTTCTGATTTCCATTCCCTGTCCTTCCTCTACTAATGATTCAATCGGACAAGTTGCAAAATTAATAATATTGATAGCAGGAATTAATGCAAAAATAACAGCAAGCCATTTCCAGCTGCCAATTCCAAATAGCAGAAAGAAAACGGTCGAAACAAGTATAGTTCCAACTGCTCCCCAACAGTAAAAGGAATGCAGAAGGCTCATAGTAGCCTCCTTGTTCTCAAACGGACATGCTTCCACAATAGGACTTCCTAAAACCTCGATTAAGCCACTTCCAATCGCATACAAAATGACACTTATAATAATACCAATAAACGGAGATGGAATTATTTCCGGTAAAAATGCCAAACCTACAAGGCCTGCAGCCGAACATACTTCAGAAGCAACAATGCATACTCTATATCCAATTTTGTCCACGTACTTGGCACAAAACAAATCTACCAAAAGCTGTGTAAAGAAAAAGGATGTTGATATCATAGCAATGTTTCCAAGTGAAATATTGTAATCTGTATGAAATTTCAGAAATAGTAAAGGTGCAAAATTCGCAGCAACTGCCTGCGTAATAAATCCCAAATAACATGCCAATTTTGTCTTTTTATAATTCTTCATCATTTTTCCTAAACTCTCTTTGTTGTTATTCTTAGATAATGCTCATCTCCACACCAAACACTTCCCTCATAGAACGCACCTAAGTATCTTGGTTCACAATTCACTATAAATGACTTTTCAATAAGCATTAACATAAATTCATTTACCTGTTCCTCATTATCTAAAATGATAGAAATACATTCTTTTTCATCACATAAACCAAATTCAACCTGTGCAAACATTTATCTTCTCCTTACGGCTAAATAGAACTATATAGCAATTTTGTTTATTTTTCACTATATAATATCGCAATTATGCTGTATAATATCGTAAAACAGATTGTTCAGGAGGGGACTGCCATGTCGCAGAAAGAAAAGAAAAAGCTTGTAAGTATAAAAACCGATGATACACTGATGGAAACTGCTTTACATGGGACTCATCTTTTTCCATACAAACTCTATGATGATAACATAACCGATTATGATTTTAACTGTATTGACTGGCATTGGCATACCGAATTTGAATTTGTATATATCGAATCCGGTATAGTTCACTTTAATGTAGGAGAAGATAATTTTGACATGTCCGAGGGACAGGGAATATTTATTAATTCCAAAGTTGTTCATAAAATGCATTCCGAAAATGACGCTGTAATTCCAAATTTTCTCTTTCTTCCGTCTCTGATTGCTCCGAAAGAAAGTTTAATCTATCAGAAATTTGTGTTACCCTTTCTGAACTCATCTTTGGGTTATTACATTTTTTCTTCTTCACAGGAATGGCAGAAAGAAATTTTGTCTGAAATGCAAAAGCTTATACAGTTTAGCAGAGGTGAAATAAATGAACTACAAATATCTGTTCAATTACAAAAGATATGGGCACTCATAACTTCAAATGTTATTTGTTACCCAGAAACTCAAAATGTGAATTCTTCCTCACTTGCACGGTTACAAATGATGATGCAGTTTATACATTCGAATTACCCTGAAAGCATTTCTCTTTTGGATATTGCCAAAGTTGGGGAAGTGAGTATCAGTACTGCCTTGAATTTGTTTCGTAATGTACTGAATACATCTCCTGTCAACTATCTGATATGCTACAGGTTAAGGAAGGCAGCATTACTTCTTACCAATACAGAAAAAAAAGTAAGTGCCATTTCAATAGAAACTGGATTCAGTAATACAGATTATTTCTGTAAAACATTTAAGAGAATGTATTCCTTAACTCCTACAGAGTATAGAAACGTAAAGAAATGAATTATCCGACGAAAAAAGGGCGACTTATCTCGCCCCTTTATCTCTGCTATGGTAATTCCTTTGTGTATGCTGCTGATCAGCTTCTCTTTCACTTCCACACATTAAGGCATACCTACACCACCAAATTTCACCTGTTTTATTAAGGAATTTAATAATTGTTATATTTTGTTATCAAATTTCTCACAAACTATTGAAAACACTACGTTTGTGACAGGTGAGTTTTTCCTTATATGTTCCCTTGTGTTATATCATTCCACCAGTGTTTACGGACTCTGGTAAGGGAAAAGCAAGGACACAAGATGTCCGGTGGACATCTGCTCTGTGCCGACCGAAGCGGCAGCGGAGACCAACAAATCATATAACACAGTATAACACAAAATGAAACTGACATTAAATAAACTTAAGACCGAATTTCATCAAATATGAATTTCGGTCTTTTTACTCAGTTCTACTTCCGGTTCCAAAGCGTCAGCAATTGTTCGCGGATCGGTGCATAATGCTCCCCCATAAGTCCGAAATCCATCTCCTTATAAGTCCAGACAGCACAGCCGATACCGAACTGCCGGAATACGGTATCCACATCCATGAACCAGCGCAGGGTATCTTCTACAGGAGCCTGATCAATAACACCGAATTCTCCACAGTACAAAGTCACTCCGGCATTTTTCGCAGCAGTAACCGCTTCCATTACCATTTCCGTGATAAATTCGGTTCCCATAGTCTGTGACTGTGCCTTGCAGACTACTTCTCCCTGATATCCGATGGGCAGCGACTTTGTACGATAATAGTCCATTGCTTCCGGATAATAGATATCTTCGGTCTGGCTGATGGTCGGTACCCAGTGTGCTTTCTGATGGGTAAACAGTAACGGCTCATAGAAATGGAACGTGAACAATATATTTTCATCCTTGGGCTTCTCTAACAGCTTCAATGTCTTCACACTGTTCCATTGAATTCCGCCGTATATAATAATGGTGTCTCTGGCTATTCGGCGAATAGCGTCCACCGTTTCCGCAATGAGCAGATTCCACGCTTCCGCATTTTCCTGCTCTACCACTTCATTCAGAAGTTCAAACGCAACATGAGTCTCGTTCGCATAATGCTCTGCAATCTTGATCCACAGATTTACAAAACGCTTCTGCACCATTTTATTTGTAAACAGAATATTCTTTTTCTGATCCCCGGCATTATTAAAATCATAGCCATACGCTTTATGCAGATCCAGTACAATATTCAATTCCTGCCGCTTACACCATTCCACCGCTCTGGTCACGTAGGCAAAGCCCTCTTCTCTGGTTCTGCCATATTCATCTTCCAGTACTTCATAATCAATTGCCAGACGTACATGGTCAAATCCCATGGAAGCAATCTTACGAATGTCTTCCTCCTGAATAAATGCATCGTAATGTTCTGTGCTATGCACGCACTGAGATAAATAACCACCTAAATTAATACCTCTCTCTAATTTCATGCTCTTGTCCTCCTGATCCTTTGCAACGGAAAAGTTATAATCCTGCAGTTCTTCTTTTCTCTATCATATAATTTGAAACAAATTTCATATATCGTTTCTATATTATTTTTGTCGTTTTTATGCTATATTATTTATAGCATCAGCGTGCCACTATCTTCACTCCACAAGAGAAAGAATCGCAAAGCGGTTTTGAAAAGCATTTTCATAATTTCAGAAAGGTGTCCATATGAACATTCCTCAGGAACTTCTCTATCAACAATATGTCCGCAGAGAATTAGAGACTTATCGCGCTCCTTATGATCCTGAGCTGGAATTCTACAGCTATGTCAGGCAGGGAAATACCGAAAAAGTAAAAGAATTATGCCGTGAATCTTTTCAGGAAAAGAAAGGCCTGGGTATCCTCTCGGATTCTCCTCTGCAAAATCTGAAATACCACTTTGCCATCACCGCTGCCATGCTGGCAAGATACTGCATTGAAGGCGGCATGGAAGTCACAGAGGCTTATGATCTCAGCGACTACTATATTCATAAGGCGGATCTCATGAAATCAAAAAAAGAAATTTCCACCCTGCACCCACAGATGTGTCTGGATTACACTACTCGTATGGAAAAAATGCATAGAAATCATGCCTGCTCCCGTCCGGTTGCCCAGTGTCTGGAATATATCTATGATCATTTACATAATCGTATCACTGTCCCGACGCTCGCCGCTCATGCCGGCATATCTCCCGGTTATTTAAGTCACCTGTTCGCAAAAGAAATGGGAATTTCTGTCAGTTCCTATATTCAGAGCAAAAAAATAGAGACCGCTCAGAATATGCTTTGCCATTCCGATTATGCGATCTCTGTAATTTCTACCACCCTGGCGTTTCCCAGTCAAAGTTATTTCACATCTGTATTTCGGGAAAAGACCGGGAAAACACCAATGCAGTATCGTGCAGAACACTTCCGCACTTCCAGCATCAAATAAAAATCCGGAAATGTTCTTATCTCTGCCGGGCCATGGCAGGTGAAGATTTACAGGATAAAACACCATGATTATATATCACTCGTTCGATACCCTGACTTCATGCAATTTCACAGACAGGAAACATTTCCATCAAAGATGCTCCTGTAAAAAGAATTTGTCCTGTTGAATCCCGATTTTCTCAATTCTCCAAACTTGAATTTTCAAATTAGTCTTTGCAAATAACCTTTGAACCTTCACCGTCAATTACAATTCCCTGACGGTTGTTAATTGGGCATAGATTCAAATCCGAAAACTCAGTCATTATTTTCTCGGTAACTTTCTTAAATGGTGCTGTAAGATAATGCGGAAGAACATAGAAATCAATCAAATCAAGCCCTGCATCATCTTCTTGTGAGTAGTCCTCCGGCTTTTCATCCATTTGCTGGATATATTGGATGCTTGGAGCGCATATAATTGCGCCTGCCGACTCGCCGATCATCAATTTTCCATTTGCCAATTCCTTTTTCAATAGCCCATCAGTTCCCGTTTTACGGAGCTGGTCCATAAGAAAGAAAGAATTTCCGCCGGTAAAATATATCACATCTGCTTCTTCAAAAACAGACTGTATCGTTGAATAAGCCTCCGTTGAAATATCAATTTCAGTTACGATTGCTCCCAACTTTTTGAATAATTTTCGAGCCGAGCCGACATAACCGGTGTAGCCTTCACGCAGTGAAGCTGTTGGAATAAATGCGACTTTCTTATTTTCAATTTCTTCCTTTATCAGACTTCCCACACTTGAAAAGTGCGAACATAAAAATAGTTTCATCAATATTCTCCTTTATAAATTTCGATTTATTTAGCTCATTTTATCAAAAACGGTAAGAGATAAAACGGTTTCAACAATAAATTTTCTTCTTTTCCTGCTTCTTTCTGTGATATTAAATACGCCTTGCTAATATTCTGAGAGAATTTTCTGCGGAATTCCCTTATGGATTCATGTTTTCCGGATCCTGAGGACTTAACTTCAAATGCATTTATTTTACTTCCTTCCGAAATCAGGAAATCCACCTCATAATAATGCGTACTCCCTTTTTTCTCCCAAGTATGATAGTACAGTTCTCTCCCGGAGGCTGTAATCATTTGAGCAACCAGATTCTCATAAAGATATCCCAGATTTGCCGGTAATTTATCGGAAAGTAACTTCGCATAAATATCATTTTCCGTCACCGGACGGTCAATAAACATCAGTGTAACAAATAATCCTGTATCTGAAAGATATAACTTGTAACTGTCAAAATCTTTCGTGTCCGTCAGGCTGACTCTTGGATTGGTAGAATTATAGCATGGCAGAACTGTTTTTGAATCTATCAGCTCGTATAATAATTCTTCTGCTTTCGTGTTATTTCTTTTTCCGATTGCTGTGGTAATACGATATTTTCTTGCATCCTTTGCCAACTGTGCCGGAATCGCATGATATAATGCCGATATTCTTCCGGACGCATCAATTTTCTTAAAGTCTTCCTCATACAGAGATATGATCTGCCTTTTTACCATATCTATTTCTGAAAAGTTTTTTCCATTAACATAGGCTTCTACTGCCTGTGGCATCCCCCCTACTGCCATGTAAATTCTCAAATCTCTCATTAATTTACGGTTAGTTGCCTGTCCAATAGCTGCTCCGCTATCATAAATCTGTTGCAGCAGCCCATAATTACTGCCCGTGGCATCACAGAATTCTTCGTAATCCATGGGATATACTTCTATCTTCATTTCCTCGGATGGAATCAGGATGTCCTTTACATTTTTCTTTATCGAGATTAAAGAGCCTGTTTCCAAATAACTGTATCTGCCATCATGTATAAGATGCTTTATTGCCTGTCTGGCTTTTGGAAATAACTGTACTTCGTCAAAAATAATGAGGGACTCGTGTTCATACAATGTGATTCCGGTTTCTGCCTGCAGCCTCAGAAAAAAGATATTCAAATTTCCTATATCATCGAAACATTCCAGAATATTACTTGTTGTTTTGGAAAAATCAATTAAAATATAAGACCTATATTCATTTTTTGCAAATGTCTCCGCAATAGTCGACTTGCCAACTCGCCTTGCGCCTTCCAACAATACCGCATATTTTTCTGAATATAGCTTTTTCCATTCCAATAATTTATCGTATACTTTTCTTTTAAAATACATAACTACCTCCACCATTATAAATATGTTATATCACATAATATACGTTTCTTCAATTTGCATATTGCATATTATGTGCATTTCTTCAATATTTATTGCAACGGTTTTGTGCTTACATTCAAAAAGTTCTGTAGTTATGGTAAATAAATTTTTTCTGTTCAAAAATGCTGAAAATCTTTCTAAAGCTTAAAAACAAATCGAAAGAGTAAATGCATCACTAACCCCGTGCACGAAAGCAGCAGCCCCATCTTTACAGGCTTTGTAGATGCCTTCTTTAATTGTATGCTTCCAATAATAATTCCCGCCAATGATGAAACAAATGGCAATAAAATCATTATAGCTGCAACCCAAATAAACTTCCAGCCATTTTCCACCATCCCAAACCATCCCCTATGCGAAAGAACAGGAATTACAGGTAATATCACATTAATAATGCCTAAAATTAACACAAACTGATGTTTCTTTTTCACTCTTTTCTCCTTCGTTAACTTCCGATTTTTCGTTCTCTGCGACTTTCCAATAAACTGGAATTTATCTAAGATATTATTTGTCTATTAATTCCGCAATCTTAAAGATCCCACAGAACTTTTTACTTTTCATTTATATTTTGTGCAAAATCCCTATGACATTGAACCCCAATACTTGATAAAATAAATAT
The DNA here is from genome assembly GCF_014337175.1 of Simiaoa sunii. GTDB lineage: Bacteria > Bacillota > Clostridia > Lachnospirales > Lachnospiraceae > Acetatifactor > Acetatifactor intestinalis. Next base: position 3,376,811 of record NZ_CP060633.1, read on the forward strand.
GACATAAAATGTCGCTTATCCATTGTCAGACGGATAGGCGACATTTTTGTGTTTATATGAAATTTTTTATTATTTTTATAAGGAGGGCTTACTATGCCAAAAACAAAATTTCAGGAATTCATTTTTACCTTTATCACATCCGGCTGTATGATTTTTATCATGGGCGTTTATAATGTCGCCATCCACACCGGCGAACTTCAGGCTGCTACCTCCAAACACGCACTGCATTCTTTCCCATTGGAATGGTTCATCGGGCTTCTCTGTGTATTCTTCATTGCCAGCAAAACGTCCAAATACTTCGCATTCCGCGTGGCAAAATCAACTGACCGACCAATCTTCATCATCCTCTGCATCCAGACCTTCACAGTCTGTACAATGGTGCCGCTTCATATTCCGTCACCTGTTCGCTTCCACCAACCAAGGAAATGAATCTAAAGTCGAATACGAAATGGAACAGCAGGGATTTGCAGAATAATCTATTGATAATATCGTATACTATAGTGCCTCCTGTGAGTTATCTATTTGCACACAGGAGGTCTTATCATTTATTTTTCCATATTTCTATTTTCAAATGTAACTATCTTTTTCACACACCAGTCTTTCATAATCCAGGAATCCCCGAATATACATTTCCTTTGCCACATGCCCTTAAATTGTAGATAATTATTGTAAGAGTGAAAGTACACCCTGGTTAGACTGATTAGCCTGTGCAAGCATAGACAACTCGGATGTTGTCTCCGATATTTACATATTCTCCCTCTTTAAGCGATAATTTAAGCATTCTGTATACCTCCATGCACTTGATTTAAGCTATTTCCATGCTTATGTAAAATGTAACAATTCTTAGAGAAATGTTGCATTTTTAGTTTTGTATGTATTGAAATCCAATATAGCCAAAAGCAGACTTTGATGAAAAAGCATTTGCTATGATTGGTCCGAATGCTCCGCAAGATGTAAAAGACGCATGGATGGAAGCGGCTAAAGAAGTAAATGCGAATGGCTTAGGAATAAAGGGGAACGGAATGTTGAGCCACATATCGCAAATGATGGTGCAAAGACTTAACAAACAGCTTAAGGGAGAAGGAGATGTGGATAATCTGGATATTTTGGGCAATACAACAGAATCTGCAATCCAAGCAACGAAACAAGCACTTTATAATTTGGATCACCCGGTAGTATACACTCCCTAAAGTATAGAGGTTCAGCAAGCTTGTATTAAAGAACGGGAATTTTATGTTGCGTTTTTGGAAAAGTTAGAAAAGTTATAATCTTTGTATCAAACGGTGCAGTTACTACGGTAACAGCGACATTAAAAGTTAATTATAACTACTCATATTAAATGCAATGTGGGATAGATTTAATAAATTGAGTTGGAAGGAGGTGTAATAGTATGTCAATCAGTATATCAGGCAGTAGTTACGGACACCAGGGATATAGTAGCATCAACGTAAACAGTAAAAAGTATGAGGGCAAATATCGTTCTGCTATGTATGCGGCAGTAAAGGCAGCGAATCCTAACTGGCAACCGGGACAGCCGTTTGGTTCTAGCATATTAGATAGCGTCAAAAGGGAATTGGTGGAGAGCAATCTAGTACAAAGTGGCAATCAGTTTGTCAGAAAATCTATTGATTACAGTGTTTAAGTTCATGCATATATTGAGACTGTTGTTTCAGAGTGTTGTTATACTACCAAAAATGGAGCTGCATAGTAATTTTGTGTAGCTCCATTTTATGGGATTCAGGCTTGTTAAGAGCGGTATACGCCTGCTGTAAGAAAAAGTATTGATTGTAAGTTATATGAGGAAAAGCTTATGTGTAGAGTAATCGCAGTATCAAATTCACACCAAAAAGTTCGGTATAGCGATTAGGATTTCTCGAATCCGTAAACCCATTTTCCACGTAAGAACAGATACAGAAAAATCGCGGAGCTGATACCCCAAGTCAATGGGTATGCCCAGAAAATCACTCGTATATCCGGGAGAATACGAACTGCCACAGTAATGTAGCTTACGCGAAACAAACACCAGTCACAGAGCATAACGATCATCGGAACGGATGCATTACCTGATCCACGAAGTACTGCTGCGATGCAATGAGAAAACGCCAGCAGACAATAAAATAACGCAATTGTTCTGGACTGCATGACTCCATAATGTACAACATCAGGATCTCTGTTAAACGCTGTGATCAGTACCGGTGCTGCCACATATATGATAATACCGATCAACTCTGCAATAGTAATCGAGCAGAAAACTCCAAATCTTGCTCCCTTTTTCGCCCGGTCATACTGTTTTGCACCCAGATTCTGACTGACAAAGGTTGTCAGAGCCATTGTAAAACAGGTCACCGGCAAAAATGCGAATCCCTCTATCTTGGAGTAGGAACCACATCCTGCCATCGCCATTTTTCCAAATGCATTTATATTTGACTGTACAAAGACGTTCGCGATCGCGATCACTGAATTCTGAAAACCGGATGGTACACCATTCTGGATGATCTGCTTCAGCATAGAACTGTCAAAACGAATCTCTCGCAATTCCAGACGGTATTCTTCTTCCACACGCAGCAGATGAACCATACAGAGCAGTGCACTGACAAACTGTGAAATTGCGGTTGCAAGTGCTGCTGATCCGACTCCCATGCCAAGACCTGCGATAAAGAAAATATCCAGAACGACATTGACACAGGAAGAAATAATCAGATATATCAGTGGATGGCGTCCATCACCGACCGACTGCAGAACTCCAACAAAGATATTGTACATGACAACACCCATAGACCCTGCAAAATATGTACGGAAATACACAATAGATTCCGGGAGCACGTCCGCAGGAGTTCCCATCAATACCAGGATCTTTGGTGCCAGAAGCATTCCCAAAACTGTCAGCGCAGCACCGGCCACAAGTCCAAATGCAACCGTTGTATGGATTGCCTTTTGCAGGCAGTCTCTTTTTTTGGCTCCGTAATATCGTGCAATAACAACACCTGCGCCCATGGCAATGCCGTTAATAAAACCTACCATCAGAAAAATCAGATTTCCAGATGAACTGACTGCCGCCAGTGCATTACTTCCTAGAAAATTTCCTACGATCAGGGAATCAGCAGTATTATACAATTGCTGGAACAGATTTCCCAGAAACAATGGAATTGCAAAAAAAATGATCTTTTGGGAGATACTTCCCTCTGTCATTCTCAGACTCTTTTTCATAGCTAAAATTACTCTTCCCTTTCCTGTGTCCTTTGGATCAATAGAGATGAAGGACTGCTTGTAGAGCTGGAATTTGGAACGTGCTTTATAAATTTTTTCCGATCCCCTCAAGTTCGTTCATGGAATCTTTGTTTTTTTCAAGTTCATCTCTGGCTGTTGCGTAATATGATTTTTGGAAAAGCATATCCCATGAAAGATATTTTGCCATACAGTCAAACTGCTTATCAATCAGCTCATACTGGATACTGTCTACGGGAGAACCGCCTACAACAATCGTGCCAACTTTTTTATTTTTTAACTGCAATCCACGGCAGTAGCACTTATCAATGATAAGTTTCAATTGTGCTGACATTCCCCACCAATAAACTGGTGTAGCAAAAAGAATCATATCTGCGGCAGCAATTTTATCAATGGTAGAATTTGTATCATCCTTATCGATGCATCCCTTAGAGCATTGACAGACACCACATCCCTTGCATGGTGCAATGTTGAGTTTGTCGGGTTCAATGATTTCAATTTTATTCTTTTCTGACGCTCCTTTTATAAATGCATTGATTGCTGCCAGCGTATTTCCTTTTCTGGCACTTCCATTAATGATTACAATTTTCATGCGTGTATCCTCCAACTTCCGATTTTAATGTCTCTATTATACCATAATGATACTATTATAAAAAAGGAAAAAGAGCTCCTTCGAGCTCTTTTGATTCAGTTCTGTAAACTTGAAGTTGTTTATCCAAAATGAAATGGAATAACCATATCAAGTAAAACCGCAAGAACTATACTAATCGTTCCCATTAGCGCAGAACTCCTCAATGTGTCTCTCCTCAAAACAATAAGTCCAATAATAAAGACTATCACTTCCAAAACAGATTTTGCATTAAAATACCAGCATCCATATACAAAGCACATATTGAACAATACTGCCAAAATCAGCGCTGATAGTATAAATGCCAGTTTGCTTTTCCCCTTTGCATACCAACAGACAAAAGCCAATAATGGAGAAACAGCTGTAAATCCAAACCAAATCATCGCATAACTTCTTGGGAAAAATCCTGCAATATAGTTTGAATACAAATAGTAGCTTGCAACCATACCAACAAAGAATACAAAAACATTGATGCTTGCTCTTATTGCAGAATTGCTATAAATAGAAATACACAGTGCAATCAATATCCAGATTGCAAAACGCCCAAGAAAATTACCAATATCTAAGACTCCATTTATTGCCATAAGCACACCTGGAAGTTCAGTTTGACGAAAATCCAGATATTTTGAGAAAGTTCCCAAAGCTATTCCGAGAAACAATATCGCTATGGTATTTATAAGTTTTCTATTATTGGATATTGGATTTTCTGCATTCCTTATATCATTCAAAAAATTTATCATAATTACCCTCACAAATTCCGATTTGTTAGTTTGTTTTATTATAGCACATGCAAGCTCATTCACAATGAAAAAAGAGCAACCGATTTTTATCGATCACTCTCTGCCGTGTGGTTAGTCCTTTGTTAGTTTTCTGTTACCATTCAAATAGGACATACCGTTTCCCCCATAAGCTTTCCAGTCGTTATTTTTCGTCAACAATTTGAAAGCTGAAAGCTTTTAGCTGATAGCTTTTATAATTTTCTTCTCATGATCTTTGGTAAATTCACTCAATTCATACGATCGGATTCTCTTATTGACTAATATAGGAATCACAAATCCATTTTTTACCAGTATCGTCAGTCTGTTAATAACCGTTTTATTTGTTACCGACAATTCTCTGCTAATTTCAATCGGAGTAAACTCTCCCCGATAATTTTTCATTAAAAACAATAATAGCTCCTTTTCTTTCCCTTTCAGAAAAGATAGACTTCCTGCAATATCTTCCTCCTCAGAAGCCAACTGTAAGTCACAGACTTTTCCCGAATACAGTTTCACCATTCGCAGAAAATAATTAATCCAGATCTCCGGATGCGGAGGATTCTCTCTTCCGGAATAATACAATGCCGGAAGTCCCATCTGAATAGATTCATAATATTCATCTATATCGTATGCAAAATATTCTTCTAACGATCCGATTCCATTAAATCCGTAACCGTTCAAGTCCATAATATAACCGGATAACAGTCTTGCTGTTCTGCCATTGCCGTCTTCGAACGGATGTATTGTCACTAATTGATAATGCACCACTGCTGCTACGATCAGAGGGTGATCATCCGTAGTATTTACATACTCCACTAATTCATCCAAAAGTCCCGGAATGTCACAATATTCCGGGGGAATATAATCCGGATTCCCTGTTTTGGAATCATACACTGCAAACAGAACTCCGGGCGGCATAGGTCCTCTGAGACCTATTTTTTTTTTGGACGCCCCATTTTCCACCAGTTTCTGTACATCTAAAATAAGTTTCTTGGAAAATTTTTCTTTATTCTTCACCTTTTCTTCGAGAAAATTCAACGCCAAAAAATAATTCCGGACTTCCTGCTCCGGTTTCAGATAATGCTTTCTTTCATCACTTTCTATTACTTCGTTCACCTGTTTTTCCGACAAGGGATTTCCCTCTATCTTGTTCGAGGCATACGAACTTTTTTTCTTTGAATTTTTGCGAAGCTTATTCATAACTGTTTTGGAGAGCTTTACTGACGATACTTTATATCTATTCTGTTCAATTTCTATAATATATCTTAAAATTTCATTCGTTAAAGTCACTTTAATCATATAAAAAAGCCTCCCTTTCAAATATTATTATATCCAAAAAGGAGAACTTTTTCCATTAATATTTCACTATTTTTTCACTATTTTCCACTTCTACTTTTCATCAACGACCTGAAAGATGTAGAACTTGAGGTAATAGCTCTCGTCCGCTGCCCACAGGATTGGATGATCCGGGCCCTGTGTCTTGAATTCTACCTGGCGGAGACGCTTATGCGCACCATGAGAAGCTTCCCGGATTGTTTTGGCAAAAAGCTCCGGATCCATGAAATGGGAGCAGGAACAAGTTACCAGGAATCCGCCGTCTTTCACCAGCTTTAAGCCCCTAAGATTGATCTCACGATATCCTTTTACAGCATTTTTGATGGAATTGCGGGACTTGGTAAAAGCAGGCGGATCCAGGATCACCACATCATATTTCTCGCCCTGCGCTTCCAGCTCCGGCAATAACTCGAAGACATCCGCACATCGGAAGCCTACCGTATTTTCCAGTCCGTTCAGCTTCGCATTTTCCGTTGCCTGATCCACAGCCAGCTGAGAAGCATCCACACCCAGAACACTCTTCGCTCCGGCGATTCCCGCGTTCAATGCAAAGGAGCCGGTATGCGTGAAGCAGTCCAGTACTTTTTTATCCTTACAGAAACGATGAATGGCGGCACGGTTATTCTTCTGATCCAGGAAAAATCCGGTCTTCTGTCCGTCCTCTACATCCACCATGTAATGCACACCGTTCTCCACAATCTCTACTTTCGTGTCAAACGGTTCGCCGATGAAGCCCTTGTAACGCTCCATCCCCTCCTGTAAGCGTACCTTGGCATCACTCCGCTCGTAGACACCGCGGATGGCAACACCATCCTCTGCCAGTACTTTCTTCAAAGCATCAATGATCACAAGCTTCCACTTATCGATTCCCAATGCCAGAGATTCTACTACGAGCACATCCGAGAATTTATCAATGACAATACCCGGCAGGAAATCCGCCTCTCCGAAGATCAGACGACAGCTGGAGGTATCGATGGTCTCCTTGCGGTAATTCCATGCATCCCGTACCCTCTGTTCAAAAAATGCCTCATCGATCACCGTATCCTTCCTGCGCGCCAGCAGACGGAGTGTGATCTTGGAATTGGTATTGATATAACCGTATCCCATGAAATAGCCGTCAAAATCATGAATGTTTACAATGTCACCATTCTCAAACGTCCCCAGGATGGATGCGATCTCATTATCGAATACCCACATTCCCCCGGCTTTCAGCGTTCTTCCTTCTCCTTTTTTCAGCGTTACCGTTGTATTGTACATAGAATTTCCTCTCTTAATTTCGTGGTTTTATCGTTTTTGCAACTTTTTCTTCTATCATATTCGTTTTTTGCTTGACAATCAATGGGTTTTTATTTATTATTTTAATGTTGACGCGATTCGCGTTAACAAAATCGTCGCGTGGCTCAGTTTGGTAGAGCGCTGCGTTCGGGACGCAGAGGTCGCAAGTTCGAATCTTGTCGCGACGACGAAAAATAAGCTTCCACAAATGTGGAAGCTTCAGACTGTAGACAAAGTTGCTCTGGAATTTACATCCCAGAGCAATTTTTCTTTTATGAAACAAATTTTGTATAAAATTAAATTTCTGAGAGTTTTTCTTTCCTTCAACAGTCCCCTTTTTTCCTTAATCTTTGCTAGCTTTTTCAAATTCATACACGCATATGTAAGCCCGACCTTCATTTCCATCCGGGCTTTTCCGTACATCTGTGTATATCGAAAACCATGATTCTCCTTTGCTGTTCCAAAGATTCTCTCTATGGTTTCTTTTCTCTGTGCATATAAATCCTTCATTCCCAACATCTGACGGATATCTTCGCAGATTTCCATGTATGGTTCCCATATATGGCGGGTTACTGTTTTTACATGATCTCTGCTTTCTGTACACTGTGAAAGATACGGGCATTCTGCGCAGGCCGCACCGCAGCTTTTATATTCTCGATATCCGTCCTTGTTGGTTGTGCGATATGTCAGTGTCTTATTGTTTGGACAGATATAACAATCATAATACTCATCATATACATACTCATACTTCTTAAAAAATCCATCTTTGGTCATTGGCCTTTTGTAAGGTAAAAGAGGTTTTATGCCATCATCTATCAAAAGTTTTGCAATTGCCGGAGTTTTATATCCTGCATCTGCAACCAGTGTTTCTATACCGATATTCTTGATTTTATCATACAGCCCCTTAAAAGTTCTGCTGTCATGCTGATTTCCAGGATTAATTGTATAACCAAGAATCCAGCCATTTTTATCACAGGCAGTTTCTATTGCGTAGGCAAATACATTCTTGTGTTCCCCTTTGCGGAACCATCCACTTTCAGGATCCGTAGTGCTACACTTTATTGTTTTAGTATCTTTTGGAATGTCATCTGTGAATTCTTTTGGATCACCTCCGGCTGATGGTGTACTGTCGTTATCATCATCGTCCTTGTCACTCTTTTCTTTCAGAGGTTTCTTTCCATGAGCTTCCCTGTCTTCGTTGATTTCCTTTTGTAAGAGTTCCTCATAGAACAGGGCTTCTTCGTGGGCAATTCGTTTCTGCATCTTCTTGTTATTTGCTCTTGCCTTTACATGAGTGGCATCTACAAAAACCTCTGTAGGGTCAACCAGCTTAAATTTGTAACACTCCATCAGGATATGGGAAAAAATCTGTTCAAAAAGATCGGTATTCTTAAAGCGTCGTGTATAGTTTTTCCCGAATGTAGAAAAATGTGGCACTTTATCCATCATATCTAAACCAAGAAACCATCGGTAAGCAACATTTACCTCGATTTCTTTGCAGGTCTGCCGCATACTTTTGATTCCATAAAGATACTGGATAAAAGGAATCTTAATCAGCATTACGGGATCCATACTGGGACGACCATTATCCTGTGAATATTTTTCGACTACAAGGTCATAGATAAAGTTCCAGTCGATTGCTTTATCTATAATTCGTAGAAGGTGATCCTGTGGAACCATGTCATCCATGCAAAGAAACTGTACCTGTTCTCTTTTTTTATCTGCATTCTGAGTCATCATAAATAGAAGTACCTACCTTGATTTGATACTTCTATTATACCAGAAAGGTGCCGAAAAATCCGCATAAACACTGGACATTCTGGTACTTAGCAAAGAAAAATCCCGCACAGTAGTGCGAGACTTTGTCTACAGTCTGAAGCTTCCACAAATGTGGAAGCTTATTTTTGTTTGCCTCAACGTATTGCACCTGTGACCTGTATCGGACTGAACACATCGTTCGGGCGCAGAGGGTCCACGAGGTCCGGGGGACCTCGGCCTGGACCGACCGAAGCGGAGCGGAGACCCACGAGGTCCGGGGGACCTCGGCTTTGAGCCGACCGGAGCGGAGCGGAGACCGCAAGTTCGAATCTTGTCTATCTCAATGTATTGAACTTACGTCCTCTAGCTGGCTCAAACACATCGTTCGGGTGCAGACCGTAAATTCTCCCCAATCCCCATAATCACAAACACCGTCGAAATATTCATCACCTGTTGAAAACTAAACATATTATTCACTGTATATGCCAGCACACAGATCCCGCAGGCTCCGACCAGCATCTTGCTCTCCCCGGCACGAAGAAAATCTCTGATCGCCGTGATCATCATCCCTGCATAACTGATCAGCCCCAATACTCCTATATCCACCAGAACCGTCAGCCATTCATTGTGTGCATTCGTAAGCCGGTTCCCGCCAAAACGGTCATTCACCATCGTCTGCAGTCCCACACTTCCCTCGTTGGATAAAAATGCATACAGGCAATCCGGTCCCACGCCGAATATTTTATGCAGAAAGTCCGCCTCCCAGAAGCATCTGGCACCTGCTGCCCAGGTACCGCCCCGGGCACTCCCCCAACTGACATTAAACGTCAGCCATTTTGTCACATTCGGGTCTGTGATGTTGGGAGTCAACGCACCACCGGCTAAGGTATTGATCAGCGTCAGTAACAAAACAAGCAATATCATAACCGGTACCGCAATAGCGATCCCACAATAGATTCTATGTAACATTTTCTCCGGATAACTTCGTCTTACCCGGGTTCTGTGTATCCAATACAAAATAATTCCCGACAGAATCGTCATAAATATGCCTGCAATCGAAAACGTCAGCAGATCTGTAATTCCTTCCAGGATCAGTTCCCGGGAAAATATATTCAACCGGCGGAGAACACAGGTAATCAGACACGCTGCGGAAAACATCGTCATCTCCTGCCAGAACACTTCCATCCGGACACTGTCCTTCACGGACATCCCGAATAATACGAACATGACCACTGCGAAGGTTACAATGCCGCTGCTGCTTCCCTGAGTCGCCAACGAGGCGAAGCCGATCGTCACATATGCCATCAGCAACAGCTTTTTCCATGTCATCTCCTCCATCCGCCACAGCAGATAGACTCCCCCGAACAATATCGTCACCAGATACCCGCAGTACCAGTTGATATTCCCGATCGTCGAGATAAAGGAAGGGTTCACGTACTCCGGATCCACCGGAAGCAGGCAGAACTTGTTCACATATCCCAGAAAAAAAACAACCGCAGACACCGGCAGTACCAGCGCCGGGATCCAGCTCTTCCATTGCCACATGCGGGAGATCATAAAATACACGATCACCGCTCCCAGCTGCGTCCACATTCCCATCCGCCAGGACGCTGTCCCCCACAATGCTTCTTCCCGGTAATTCGTAAACAGATAGGATACTAAAACCGCAATTCCATAAAATACGGCAAATCTGTCCGTCACACTCAGATTCTTCCATAATCCCGCCGGCCATTCCGTGAACTTTGGCAACTCCTTTTTCTGAACTGCTGTAACCAGCCGGAAAAGCAGCCACAGTAAAAATACCGGCAGCAAAGTTTTCGCACCATAGGTCATAGTCTTGAGAAAAAAGGTCTCCTTCTCTGTTCCTATCCTGGCATATCCTTTATTGTAAAGAGGGAGTACCATCAGAATCACGATCATATACACGCTGATCACGATATCACATAAAAATCCGCTAAAGCTGCAAAGTGTCTCTGCTACGGATTCTGCTTTCTTGTGTTTTGTATTTTTTGCCATAGGCTTCATCTCTCCGAACCTTCTCCGACCACCGGAAATTTATTCCCTTTCATGATAGCTTTCCGGACTTCTTTCGTCAATCTTTTCTCAGAAGCGATCCGCTCTGTTTTTCTGCCGGTCAGACATCTTAGACAGGCTATGATACGTCTCGTAGATCAGCACAAATCCCAACGGTCCCTTGATGATCCCCCAGACGCCGAACAGCCGGATCCCGGCATACAACGACACCAATACAGCAATGGGAGACACTCCTATTTTCCTGCCGATGAGACGGGGCTCCAGTATCTCCCGCAGGAAAATACATACCACATACAGCGCACCACAGATAAGCGCTCTACCGAAGCTTCCCTCCAATAGCTGCCAGATTCCCAGTGGCAACAGCACCACCCCCGTGCCAATAAAAGGCAGCGCATCCAGAATCCCCGCCAGGATCCCCCACAGCACTCCATGCTTTATCCCCGCGATCCCTAACGTAATCGCTGCCGTCAATGCGATCGCCGACATGATGATCCCCTGTGCTTTTACAAAGGTAGCGATATAGCGGACAATTCCGCAGATCACCTCCAACAGCACATGGCAGGACTCCTGATCCAGCAGATGGTTCATGATCCCGTCATAGTCTTTCGCCAACAGTACCGACGCAATGAGAAATGTCACCAGGAATCCTCCCACCTCCGCAAACCACCGCACATACTGCATGGATTGCGACAGCATCCCCGGCAGAATATTTTCCTCCAGCGAATCCAGTCCTTCCTGCAGTCTGCCGCTGACCGTATTTTCCAGATAGGAAGCGTCCACGCCAATGATCTCTCCCACACCGTGACACAGATCCCGTACCATCGCCAGCCACTCCTGCTCCCTCGCATCCATACTCCGGATCCACACCGGCAGACTTCCCAGCACCCAGGAACTCAGTACCCATAACAGTACAGCCAACAGCAGTGTCGCCAGAATCAGAAGCACTATGGCGCTTAAGGGTCTTGGAAAATGCAGTTTGCGGTTCATCCGTTTCATCACCGGTCCGAATATCGTGACGAACAGCATCGCCAACAGCACCGGTGCCAGAAGGGGTGTCAGATATTGCAGAAAAAAATAGACTGCTCCCGTCACCGCAAGCAGTACTATCATCTTTTTTCCTATAATGTTTTTACCGAATTCTCCCCAGTCCATTCCGCACACTCCCTTTTTGGGATTAGTGTGCTCTGAGAGACTTTTTTTATCCCCTTTTGGAGATTCCGGTTTCATTTTCTGTGAGTTTTTTCAATTCCTCCATCGCAAAACCTGCAAATGCCGGATTCTTCGGCACTACCCGGAATCCCATCTTTTTCCCGGAAACAGGATGGACAAGCTCCAGAGAGTACGCGCATAGTGCCACGCCGCGATATTTCTGCGCAGGCATCGCCTCTTTTCGCGCTGCCGTTCCATACTTCGTATCTCCCAGCAATGGAAATCCCGCATGTGCGAACTGCACCCGGATCTGATGAAACCGTCCGGTCCCGATCGTTACATCTGCAAGCGCAAGCGGAGAAGGATCGTTGATCTCTTCCAAAATGCGATAGTGCAGCGCGGCAATCTTCGCATCTGCAAATTCCTGCTCCCTGCCGGTCACTGCCACCGCCACATTACCTTCCTTGCGAAGGTAATCCACAAGATCCCCCTCCGGGCAGTCAGGATATCCACAGAGTACTGCATAATAATGTTTATTCAGAGCACCTTCTGCTAATTGCTTCGACAATGCCGCGGCTGCCTTTTTGTCTTTGGCAAATACCAGCAACCCTTCCACCGGCTGATCCAGTCTGTGGACTATGCCCAGATACGGCTCTCCTTTTCCCGGTCTCCCCGCGCCGGGAAGCTTTGCAAGATGGGATTTCAACTCGCTGACCACATCCGCCTGTCCGATTCCGGCAGACTGCACCGCCAGTCCGGCCGGCTTCCGGATGACCAGTATGCTGTTATCTTCATATAATATTTCCGTTTTCATAACCTATTCCTCTGTCATCCCCCTAACCATTGTTCCGGATGTTAATCTATACCGTTGCATCTCTATCGCCTAATCACTTTCTCAGTCCTTTAGGATAATGATTCTTCATGACGCCTCCGGCCAGCTTCCCCCAGCCAAGGCTACAGTCATCCACGCAGATCAGATACCAGCCCTTCTCGCCTTCCGCAGAAAAAGTCTGTCCCTTCAGATAAGCCGCGGCTTCCTCCACAGACAGCTTCCACACATGCTTCACATCCTCTGGGCGCAGTGCCAGTGCTAACGCGTGCGCCGGTTCAAAACGGTTCTTTTTCAAGGTGCCCAGATGAAGTCCCGGGCGCAATACCTTCAGTCCTTTCACCCCGGGCATTCTCTCCGGCATGCGGTACAGGTTATCGCCAAATGCCAGAAATCCTTCTCCGGCAGTGCATAGTCCTGCTTTGATCGTCTGCTCCTCCAAAAAGGTCTCTTTTGCGAAGTTAAAATACTCTGCCCAGTCTTTTGTCAGATTCTTCGCCGGAATTCCCTTCTCTGGTCCGGTGGCACTCACCGGCTGATAGCCTTCCGGAAGCTCTCCCTTTTTCTGTAATACTGCGGCATAATGCCCCTCGCCACGTAACTTATGGGGCCACAGCCGTAAAGTCCCCGTAATGCCGGGTGCCGGATTCTCTACACAACCGGGAATACCGTCGCAGCCTTCCGGGATCCCCAGTTCCTTTTTATCGATGGGGACAATCTCGAATTCCTCATGCTTTGCCAGGAAACGGCTGATGCTTCCCTCATTTTCCGCAGGCGCAAAGGTGCAGGTCGAATATACCAGTCTGCCTCCCGGGACTAACATCCGTGCCGCGCACTCCAGGATCCCGTCCTGTCTGTCTGCACATAACTGCACATTTTCCGGGCTCCATTCCTCACAGGCCACTTCATTCTTCCGGAACATTCCCTCTCCGGAGCAGGGTGCATCCACCAGGATCCGGTCAAAATATTCCTCGAAAATATCCGCCAGATGCTCCGGCGTCTCATTCAATACACAGGCATTGCGGATGCCCATGCGCTCCACGTTCTCCGACAGTATTTTCGCCCTCGACGGGTGGATCTCATTCGTGACAAGCAGTCCCTCTCCCTCCATCGCGGATGCGATCTGGGTACTTTTCCCTCCGGGAGCAGCACATAGATCGAGGATCCGCTCTCCGGGCTGTGGTGACAGTAGTGTCACAGGTGCCATGGCACTGGGTTCCTGGATATAATAAAGTCCCGTTTCATGCCAGGGATGCTTTCCCGGCTGGTCCTCTTTGGTATAGTAATATCCGTTCTCCGCCCAGGGAACCGGCTGCAGCTGAAAAGTCTGCTTTACTTTTTCTGTTATGACAGACATGTCATCCCTTTTTAACGGATTCAGACGCAATGCCTGATATTTCTCATGCTCAAAGCTTGCCAGGAACTCTTCATATTCCGATCCCAAAAGTCCCTGCATTCTCTCTGTAAATGACTGCGGAAGCATAGGTTTCCTCCATCCCTGTCCTCTATTCCGAACTCTGTTCCCATTAACTGTATCACAGCTCCTATCCGCGGGCAATCATTTCTTGCCAAGCTTCACAGACACAATTATAATATTTGTTGTAAGTGCTTGTTTTTTAGTTTTAAAAAGTAACCCATTGTTTGTATTTTCATTCGTTGATTCTCGAACTCGAATAAGAAAAGAGGTTATTATGTCTATTTTCAGAAAAACACTCAGCTGTGCCGTACTGGCAGCCTTAGGCACCTGTGCTCTCGCCGGCTGTGGCAGGCAGGATACGTCAAATGAAGCCACAACATCTGCTTCCCCCGAAGCGTCTGCTGCCATCACGGAAACCATCTCCGAAAGTACCGCTTCCTCTGAACAAACATCGTCCTCCGAAGCATCCGGGGCACAGCCCGCTGAAACCGAACCAGCAGTTTCCGAGGCGCCCTCTGTCGATGACTCCACCCCCTTCGGACAGCACGGCGCTCTCCATGTGGAGAACGGGAAGCTGACCGATGCAGACGGGAACATTGTCCAACTCTACGGTATGTCCACCCACGGTATTGCCTGGTTCCCCCAGTATATCAATTATGATTCCTTCCGTACCCTGCGGGACGACTGGAATACCAACTGTATCCGCCTCGCCATGTATACAGCGGAGTACGGCGGTTATTGCGCCGGCGGTGATAAGGAACAGCTGAAGCAGCTGGTAAGAGACGGTGTATCCTACGCCACAGAGCTTGGAATGTACGTGATCGTAGACTGGCATATTTTAAGTGATTGCGACCCGAATCAGAACAAAGATGAGGCGATCGCCTTTTTCCGGGAAATGTCGGAAGCTTTTGCTGACAACGACAATGTGCTCTATGAGATCTGTAATGAGCCCAACAGCGGTACCTCCTGGGACAGCATCAAGTCCTATGCCGAGGAAGTCATCCCGGTGATCCGGGAACAGAAGCCAGATGCCGTCATCCTCGTAGGAACCCCTACCTGGAGCCAGGAGATCGACAAAGCCGCAGCTTCCCCGCTTACCTTTGATAATGTAATGTATACCCTGCATTTTTACGCAGGCACCCACAAAGATGACCTGCGTAACCGCTTAGAGACCTGCGCACAGAACAATCTTCCGGTCTTCGTCAGCGAATTCGGTATGTGCGACGCTTCCGGCAATGGTGCCAATGACTTCGATTCCACGACCAAGTGGCTGGATCTGCTGAACAAATATCAGATCAGCTTCTGCTGCTGGAATCTGGCGAACAAGGACGAAAGCAGCAGTGTCTTCAAGGCTGCCAGCACGACTCTCTCCGACTGGACCGATGAGGACTTCAATGAATCCGGACGGTGGATCCGTGAGTATTTCCGCAGTATGCCGTAGAGATTGCACTACATTAATTCTTCGTCATAGACTGCTCTGCCACCGCCGATAAATTTCGGTCTGGTGCGGGCGCATACCACATGGGCGTCTCCGATCTGTCCGGTCCGGAGACGCACCGGTACTGCCACATCTCTCAAATGCATTCCGATCAGCGTATCCCCAATATCCATTCCTGCTGCCGCCTGAATATGCTCCACAGCCACCGGATGCTCGAAGGCTTTGTATGCTGCCGTTGCAAAAGACCCACCTGCCTTGGGCTGGGGGACCACATTGACCATAGGATAACCGTATTTTACGGCTGCCTCTTTTTCCAGGATCAGTGCGCGGTTCAGGTGTTCACAGCACTGGGCTGCCAGATAGACGCCTGCTTCCTGCGTTGCCTGATAAATTCCACCGAAGACCACCTCTGCCAGCTCCGGGCTGGAATAAGTACCGATGGATGCACCGCCCACCTCGCTGGTGGAGCACCCTACTACAAACAGTTCTCCCGCCTCCGGCTTAGCTTTCTCCAGGATCTCCCTGGCTGCGGAATATGCCTCTTCTGCAATAATTGTCATATCTTCTGTCATGATGCTGCCTCCTTACATAATAAAATAAATAACTCTATAACAATAAACACACTATAACAGACCGTTTATAAATAATAATGGAAGCAAAAAGCCCACATTGGCCACTGTAAACCATCCAAAATACCGTTTCTTTTCCCCGGGGATCTGACTTGCCACCTGCTTATAAGAGATCAGGCTTGCCATAGAAGCGATCAATGTGCCCAGACCGCCCAGATTCGTTCCAACGATCAATGCTTTCACATTTTCTGTAAAACCGGACAGCAACAGTGCTGCCGGTACATTGCTGATCACCTGGCTGGCAGCCACTGCCGTCATGACTTCCCTTCCTTTAATAATTTTTTGTAAAAAGCTGCAAAAAGCAGGCATTCTTCCTATATTTCCTATGAAAATAAAAAATCCCACGAAGGTCAGCAGCAGCGAATAATCCACTTTTCCTATGGTCGCGCGGTCTAGGATTCCAACACCAAGTACCACAATTCCAAGCGTTACCGGATAGGGAATCATATGCGCCACCGTTAACAGACACAACAAAAATAATATCAGATAAAACACAGGCAGATATCTCCGCCATCCTGCCGTTTCCTGCCCGGCATCTTCTGCCTGCAACGCCCCTGCCACATCTCTGACCGCAATGCCACTGTGTTTCGCCGCAACGGCCGTACAGATAAGCAAAAAGAGCAGTGACACCGCAGAATACGGCAGCATCAGCTTTATAAATGCAATCGGGGACATCTGTATTTTCCCATATAAATACAGATTCTGTGGATTACCAATGGGAGTCAGCATACTTCCTAAATTCGCTGCGATCGTCTGTAATACTACCACCGGAACTGCCAGTTTCCGGACAGCCTCCTCTCCGGACAGACAGAGTACCGTAAACGTAAAAGGCACAAAAGTGATCAATGCCACATCATTCGTGATCAACATGCTGAAAAAGAAGCACAGCAATACCAGAATTTCTGCCAGCGCAATCACATTGTGGGTATGCTGCAATAATATCCTGGCAACCCTGCGAAATATGCCCAGCTTCTGCAATCCCGCCATCACAGTCATCAGACAGAATAAAATCGCCAGCGTCCGAAAATCAATATATCCGATATATTCTGTGTCCGGCGGGATCATTACCGCCGACAATACTGCCAGCACCATCGCCGCAGTCAGCACCGTCTCTTTTTTTACAAATTCTATGATTTTGTTCTTTATTTTCATCGTTTTGTCCCTCAGGCATCCCCCGCGCCGTATCTCACAAAAAATTTTTACAGGAATATAGTAAAATTAAGAATATTTTCTACGGAGCATGCTATGTCTGTTCTGCCCTCATTGCTCTTCGGTATCTCCGCCAGTCTGGATGCACTTCTGGTAGGCTGCGCACTCGGACTGCAGAAGGTCCCTCTTCCTGCAAAACACAATCTGCTGATCAGCGCAGTCACTCTCATCGGTACTGTGATCTCTATAAGCCTCGGTAACCTTTTGCTGCCTCTGATCCCCGGTGAGATCGCAACTCGGACCGGAAGCAGTATCCTGATCCTGTTCGGGCTCTACTATGCCGGAAAATGGCTGGTCTCCAGATGGCGCTGCAGTTCTTCAGATAACAGCAGTCTATGCCGGGAGAAGAAAAAATTTGCCGAACATCGGAATCTGACTCTCCCGCAGACGCTGGCTCTGGGCTGTGCCCTCTCCATGAATAATATCGGTATCGGATTCTCCGCCAGCATTACCGGACTTCCTTTTCTGCCTGCCTCGATATCCACCTTTTTCTGTTCCTTCGGATTCCTGACACTGGGGAGCCGCCTGGGACGTTCCGTCCTCCTGCAGCGGGTCGGAGAATATGCCGATCCCATCTCCGGGCTCTTATTGATCCTGTTAGGCCTGTGGCAATTATATCACTGATGAACGGAATAGTTACCAAAATAATGGGGAATCTATCTGAATAATACAATATACCCACCGGGCAGTCTATGCAATCATTATATCATTATTCAGAAAGGATTCCCTTTTTATGGCACAAAACATTTCGTTATCCACAGAACTTTCCCAAAATATTGATCTTCTCCACCGATTGCTTCCTCTGGGTAAAAGCTTTGACCTGATCACACGTGATCTCCGGTTGGGGGAAACTCCGGCATTCTGGCTGGGGATCAATGGTTTCTGCAATACCGAGATCCTCCAGCAGATATTCTCCGACCTACAGGATCCTCACTATACACTGGATCCCGAGATTCGGGATCTCCCCCGTTATGTACAGAGCAGGCTCGGCTATGCCCAGATATCGCTGACCTCTTCTGTAGATGATATCCTGCAAAATCTCTTAAGTGGGCCTTCCATCCTCCTGGTGGATGGCTTCGATCAGGCGGTGATCATTGACGTCCGTACCTATCCCGTCCGCAGTATCTCCGAGCCCGATACCGAACGGAGCACCCGGGGTGCCCGGGACGGCTTCGTGGAGACACTTTTATTCAATACAAATCTTATCCGCCGCCGGGTGCGTTCTGCGAAACTGACCTTCTCCATCTGCACCCTGGGAACAGAGAGCCGCACCGATGTAGCTATTGCCTATCTGGCAGACCAGGTTAACGAGGAGTTATTAGAGGCTCTGAAGCAAAAGCTCTCCCGGTTACAGATCACTTCGCTGACTATGGGCAGCAAAAGCTTAGAAGAGCTTCTGATTCATAAAAGATGGTGGAATCCCCTGCCCAGCATCCAGCTGACAGAGCGTCCCGATGTGGCATGCAGCTACCTGTGCGAAGGGCACATTCTGCTCATCGTGGACAATTCTCCCGCCGTTTTATTGCTTCCCGGTACGATCTTCCAGTTTACCCAGAGTCCGGAGGACTATTACAACAATCCTCTGACCGGAACCTACTTCCGCATGATACGCTTCCTGTGCATTCCGGTGAGTCTTCTGCTTCTGCCGGTATTTTTACTTCTCTCCGCCTATTATCCCGAGATCACTGCCTCGCTGCAGCTCACACCCGTCAGCGATCTGTCACCCTTCCGCCTTTTTTTCTATGTACTGGCGGTGGAGTTCCTCTTAGACCTCTTCAAATACTCTGCCGCACTTAGTTCCAGCCGTGTCTCCGGTGCACTGTCTATCGTAGGGGGATTGTTGATTGGTGACATTGCTGTCAGCCTTAACTGGGCCTCTACCGAAGTCCTCTTCTATGCCGCCGTCACCATGTTGGCGAATCTGTCCCTCTCCAGTATAGAATTCGCCGATGCCCTGCGGATCTATCGAATTCTCCTGGTGGTCACCACCGGATTATGGGGTCTGCCCGGCTTTATTATCGGCCTGACGCTTGTGTCACTCTCCATGATTACTACCCCGACCTTCGCGGGCTTCAGTTACTTCTGGCCCCTCTTTCCTTTTAACGGCCCGGCTCTCCGAAGCCTCCTGTTCCGCCGCCCCACCTATAAGGCACAGCCCAGTAAAGTCTGGTCCCGCGGTCATGTGCATACAAAATGAAGCTCCTATACGAACCGAAACAAATACGCAGTACCTTTTGCTTTTGAAATTTTCCGTGCAGACAAGCGCGAGACGGCGCACGAGGTCCGGGGGACCTCGGACTGCGCGGACCGGAGCGGAGCGTAGACATCGAACTTTCAAGCCCAGACCAACGCTCGAAAAAAAGAACGATACCGATTTGGTATCGTTCTTTTTTCAAGCGCGAGACGGGGATCGAACCCGCGACCCCCTCCTTGGCAAGGAGGTGCTCCACCGCTGAGCCACTCGCGCATATTGTACAGGTCAAAGCCTGTATCTTGAAGGTATGAAATTAATTGTATCGGCATTCATCCGCAATCTTATGAATGTCTGCTGTGTCTCACAGCAAAAACTATATTACATGATGAATGCCAAACTGTCAAGCAAATTATTGAAATTTTTCGTAAAATTCGTAATATAATTATTTATCCGTAGTCAGATGGCTGTACTCACCCTTGCGGTTATAGGAATCTGTCAGATAGCTTTCATCCGTGAGAATGCACTCGATCTCCTGATCATCCTGCTTATACTGACTTCTCTTCCGCAGATCTTCTTTCGTTTGCTGTTGTTTCGTCTGCAAAAAATCGCCTGTATGGGATCCCAGGAATCGGCTCGGCAGCCGGTCCATCAACTTTCTCGCTACCTTTTGTACCTGATAACGCACCTTCTGCAAAGGGTTCGCCGGCATGGCATCCTTTGCTTCCACAGGCTGGAAATACGTATGGGTAGCTGCTGTCTCCACTGCCGCCCTGTTCATTGTAGTCTTTACTCCTACAGAATTCCCGGTGACTAGCGTCTCCTGCCCTGCAATATGATTTCCGCTGCCATTTTGTGAAGTGATCGCATCGTTAGCTTCCTTGCTCTCTCCCCAGATTTTCTGTAAAAGCTGTTTGCCTTTACTACTGATATTCTGCACCCAGGACATAAGATTCACCGAAGAATTCTCCTGCAATACTTCCTCGGCGGTCTGTATAGTCTGTACACTTCCTAATTTGGTTCCAGCGCCGCCTACGTCCTTATTTTCCCCATGTTCGTGAATACATCCTGTCACCTGATGAGAATATGTGTCATGTCCGCTTCCTACTCCACCGACCTGCATAAGCCCCTCCGTTCCTGTTTCCGGGTCTACCTGTTCTATCATGTATATCGGAGGTATTCACTATTTTATTCAGTCTCCTAGAACACCTTGTTATAATCGGTCCTCCGCACGCATCTCGTTCACATACTCATCAACATTGCATCATTCAGCTTAGAAAAGATCTCTTGAACGTCAAACCTAACTTTGGTTTTATGAAATTGTTCCAGGTCAAAAAATGCTGCTCTTTTTATCTTGACATGGGAACATATGTTTTCTACAATTATTGTAGAGCAGCTCTACTAATTTAATTGAAAGGAGAATTTATGGATTTTGATAAGCAATTAGAAGCAATGCGGCGAAGACATGCAGAAGTGCCGCAACAAAGCACCTCTCTTCCAGAGCCTATGCAGGGAGACGTTTTATTATATCAGTCAGATGATCAAAATATTTCTGTTTCAGTATATTTTTACAATGAAACATTCTGGATGAATGTAAAAGCAATGGCGGAATTATTCGAATGTTCCTCCGATAATATTTCCGTGCATCTTAAGAATATTTATTTTGAACAAGAACTTGACGAAATTTCAACTACCGAATTTTTCTCGGTAGTTCAAACAGAAGGAAACAGACGGGTTAAGCGTTCCGTGAAGCATTATTCTCTCGATGCGATTATATCTGTGGGATACCGTGTAAATTCTAAAAAAGCCACTAAGTTCCGTCAGTGGGCAACCAAGACACTAAAGGAATATATGATTAAGGGTTTTGTCATTAACGATGATATGTTAAAGAACGGAACGCCTTTCGGACAAGATTACTTCGACGAATTGCTGGAACGTATCAAAGAGATCCGGGCCAGTGAACGAAGATTTTATCAGAAGATCACCGATATTTATTCCCAGTGTAGTTATGATTACGACAAGGACAGCGAGATCACTCAGAAATTCTTTAAGACTGTACAGAATAAACTTCTCTTTGCCGTGACACAGAAAACAGCTCCGGAAATTATTCATTCCCGCGCCAATAGTCAAAAGGAACATATGGGACTGACCACCTGGAAAGACTCACCCGATGGTAAAATACATAAATCCGATGTTACTGTTTCGAAAAACTATCTTTCCAAAGAAGAAATATCTTCGTTAAATGATATCGTAACTATGTATTTAGACTATGCTGAAAATCAGGCAAAACGAAACAAGCTTATGTCCATGCAGGACTGGATAGACAAACTTGATTCTTTTCTGAAATTTAATGAATATGAGCTTCTTCATAATGCCGGTTTTATTTCCAGCGAAGTCGCAAAAAAGCTGGCAATCAAAGAGTACGAGATTTTCCGTGTAAAGCAGGATGAATCTTATGTTTCAGATTTTGACGCCGCTATAAAAAAATACAAATAAAAACCGGATCGTGCATTCAAAAATTTTGATATCACTTGGTATCAGACCAGGTAATACAAAAACAGCGGGAAGCCTTGATCTATCAGGCTTCCCGCTAAAAAAATAGAGCGGGTGATGGGAATCGAACCCACGTATCCAGCTTGGAAGGCTGGTGTTCTACCATTGAACTACACCCGCATGTTTATATATGAAGCAGGGCGGCCATTTTAATAAATGGTGTCCTGCGAAATGCCCAGAACCGGAATCGAACCAGTGACACGAGGATTTTCAGTCCTCTGCTCTACCAACTGAGCTATCTGGGCCCGCGACTTAATCCTTCTTGCAATCTGTATCTCATGACTGCTCTGCGTCACAACAATCGTAGTTTACATAAATTCTGATCAAATGTCAAGTGGTTAATAGAAAAATTTTTAAATTTTTGCAATTATTCCTCTATCTCTTACAAATGTTTCGGTTAGTACTTCTCTTGTTGGCCGTACCATTGTAACAACAGCTCCACTACCCGGTTGTAGCTGACCATGCCATCCGACACACCATTCAGCTTCAGCGAAGCATCCGTCAGAGTATCTGAGACACTGTCCACGGTCTCCGTGTCCACTACCGCTTTTCCGTTGATCCTCTCCCATTCCGCCTCTGTGACGAAGATATTGTCCTCCCGCACCTGCTGCAATACCTGCAGTGGACGCACTGTCTCCCTGGCTGCCGCATAGCTCTCAGGATCCGCCAGTCTCGTCTTGTACAGATCATTCGCCACATAATTCAGGACACTTAAATATCCCGAGTACTGAAATGCAGCATCATCCGACTCCACACAGGCGAGAAATGCAATAAAATTCGCCTCATCCTCGTAGATATATCCCCGGATATGCGCCAGTTCATGGCACATAGTCGCCGGCTTCTTCATGATAGACATAACATCATTATAGTTTGCTTCCATGGAAAACGGAAAATAGTACCCGCACATATACATCTGACACATAAAATCCGAGAAAAACATAGCCTTCGGTCTCGGATAATAACCATCCAGCTGATCATAGCTTTTCCCCAGGTTCTGCATCACATTGATGGCTTTCCCTGCCATATCCACTGCATTCCCCTTACTGTCCACACCTCCGGAATATACCACTGCGCCGTTGTCATCCCGCTCTATCTCCATACTCAGTGCATTGCAATGGGACACGATATCGTTATAAATCCTGAGCAACTCCTCCGTCCGCTCCTGCAGCGTCACATCCTGCTGCCCCTCTTCCTCTCCGAAATACTTCTCCGAAAAGGTAGAACCATGATAGATCATCGTACAATTCAAAGTCATGATCGCAAACACGAATAGCAGCACCCATGCGAAAAACCGAAAATACCTCTTAACACCGTGACAATACCTTGCCGAATGTCTGCATCCCGGAAAAATCATACTCATACCCAACAGAACCGCTGATATTACAACAGCGATCCCCGCCACGATCATCCATTCTCCCACAGAAAAGGGGAAGCTTCCCGTGATTCTGCCATAGGTATTGACCCAGATGGGGAAAATATAAGCAATATAAGCATCGCTGAAGCTTCTGCTGTTCCAGGCAATGACCTGAAGCAGCAAAAGTACTATAACGATGCTTATATATATCCGAAGACTCTTCTTACCTTTTTTATTACTCTCCATGGTACTCCTTAAGCAGCTTATTTTCCCACTTTGATCCGCGTCTTCTTCCAGATACCACAGCGGTACAGAACATACAGGATCAGGGAAGAGATACCATTACTGATCACCACGGAATACCAGACACTGCGTACGCCCATATGCAGAATGCTCTCGCAGAACCACAGCGTCAGGAAACGAAATACCCACAATCTGGTCACATCGATTGCCATGGTCACTTCCGTATGTCCGGTTCCCTGGAACAGCCCGGAGGTCGTATTATATACTCCGTTGGTAAAACACCACAATGCCATCACGCTTAAAAAGTCTGCTGCCATTCCCACGACCTCTGCATCTTTGGAGAAAATACTGACGATCGCCGTGGAGATCATATCTCTTGATAAGATCATACCACCTACGAACAAAAATACAACTGATATCCACATAGAAAAGCGATATCCCCGCTCTGCACGCTCCGGCTGTTTTGCTCCCATATTCTGTCCCACGATCGTTGCAGTCGCTGAGCCAATGGCATTGGAGGGCAGAGTGATCAGACCATTGACCTTGTTGCCGATACCGTAAGCTGCCATCGCCTCTGTTCCATAGACAAATACATTTTTACTCATGAGCAGGAATCCGAGCTGCATGGTGCTGCCTCCGATAGCGGTAGGTAATCCGACCTTCAGGATCATGCCCAGTTTTTCTCTCTGCAGCTGCATATATCTGCGATTCAGGCAGATGTCATTTTCCGGTCTGCACAAAAGTATAAATGCCACCGTAGCAGGCACTGCTTTTGCCAAAAGCGTCGCCAGCGCTGCTCCCGCTGTTCCCATATCCAGAATGATCATAAAAAACGGATCCAGGAACAGATTCAGCGTAATGCCTCCCAGGTTCAATAACATAGGTCTCACCGTATCTCCCTGTGCCTGGTGCACCGCGGAGAATATGTTCACCATATACAAAAATGGCATATCCCAGATGACTACCCGCAGGTAGACTCTCGCATAATATGCCGTGCCTCCGTCAGCCCCCAGCCAGTTCACGATCGCCGGAGTCCCCAGAAAACATAACGCTGCACAGACTACCGCAAACCCCATGGCACAGATGAATATCTGATTCGCCATGGATCTGGCATCCTCTTTTTCCCCTGCACCGATATACTGTGCAATGAGAACTGCTCCTGCCACCGTGATCCCGCTGCCGAAATTCGTGATGATATTCTGCATCGGCGTTACCAGATTGATCGCCGCCAGCTGCTCCGTGCCGATCTTCCCCAGCCAGTAAGTATCTGTCAGATTATACATGGTCTGCAAAAAGCTATTGATCACCACCGGAATTGCCAGAGATAATATTGCATGGATCAGATTCCCATGCAGTATCAGATCCGGATTATATTTTTTCGCAGTCTTCATTGCCTTCACTCCTAAACATTTTTACTATGCTTTATTATAAGGCAAGTTTTCAGTGATATCCATGAGGTTTTTAGGGTTATTGCGAATAAAACGCTTATTTTTTGTCATAGATATTCATCAAATCAAACATGGAAGAGCTTATCAAGTTGCATGATCGCACAAAAAATCCCTCCCGCGGTGATAGCACCACGGAAGGGATCTTATTACTTTTATCATAATGACTGTATTTATTTGATCACAACATTGTTCCAGCCATCGGAAGGAACCAGAGAGATGTATGTCTTACCGGTATTAACCTCGATCTCCTCGCCGGTCTTCGCATCATAATAATGTGTGATCGCATTCTCGGAAGACTTGGTCCAGTTCACTTCGATCGCCTTACCCTCGGTAATATAGTAACCGGAGCGTCCGGAATCGATCGCATTGTAGATCAGGTAACCTTCACCCAGATCTGCAAAAGTGGTATTCTGCAGGATAACGTTCTCAAAGGTCAGCTGCTCGCCGCTTGCTGCATCCTTGTGCGCAGAACCATACTCATAATAATCATAGGTTCCGGTCTCTTCATTATACTTCAGAGTAGAACCGTTATGCTTAAAGGGAAGTTCAATAGTGGTTGCACTGATCGCATCATTTCTGTCAGCAAAGGTAACCTCTGCATCTGCGAACTTGAAATGAGGTCCCTGATAATAGTCATTGTAAGTCGTGGTATATCTGGAGCTCTCAAAACGCTGCTTCAGACCATCATAGGTCTTGCCCTTCTGGGTATTGGTGTACTTATCGTAAGTGATATACTCGGTGAACTCTGCTGCCTTACCGTTGCTGTAACGGGCAAAGCCGCCGCTGAAGTTCGCGGAATAATCCTTTGCCACCCAGTCATTGATGAAGAAGGGGCCACCATCATGACACAGAACTGCGTTCCACTCTGCTGCCAGCATGAAGTTGGTAGGGCGGGCACTACGAATACTGCCCAGCTGCTCGATCTTATCCCAATCCTTTACCACTACCATGAAACGGGTAATTCTGTCGTTCAGGGTACTGTTCATGATCTCATATACTACATCGGCATCTGCCACACCGAAATGAGGAAGTGCGGTCTTCTCGTTATCTACCATTACGGCGATAGGGCGCTGATCCTTCAGGCTCTCATCGATCCATTCATTTGTAAGCTCACTGCGGTACATACCGTCATGATTCTCATTGGCTTCCTCTGTTGCACCGGACTGTTCAACCTCCTGGATATCAGTAGCAATAGGCTCTGCTTCCACAGTCTGGATAGGGGAAGAAATAGGTTCTGTGTTTCCACATCCTGTCAGAACACCTACTGCAATCAAAATTGCTGCAAGTACTTTCTTTTTCATGAATGCTTCCTTTCATCTGTTTGTTCTAACCGGTCATCCGACCGACACTCTAAAATATATTGTATCGCGAAAGCCTTATGTTTGTCCACCGAAAATTCTTAAGATTTTCTTGAGATTTTATTTCACCAAAAATGACATCAGGCAGTTGTATGCTGATGTCATTTTTGCTTTCTATAATTATTACTTATTATTCCTTTACAGCTCCGATATTTACTCCCTGTACAAAATATTTCTGGCAGAATGGATAAATGATCATAAACGGCAGAATTGCTACGATGACTGCTGCATTTTTTACTGTATTTTCCGTAGCTCCTTCTACCGCAGACGGCAAATCGCTTCCCATGATCAGTGCCCGCAGCTTCATCTGGAAGTTATACAGGTTTGAATTTGTGATATACAGCTTATAGTTCGTGTAATCGTTCCAATAGCCCACCGCGTACATCAGTCCGATGGATGCCAGTGCCGCCTTTGACAATGGCAATACGATTTTGTACAGGATCCGGAAATGTGAACATCCGTCAATCTCCGCAGACTCCATCAAGCTGATCGGGATCCCTTCAAAGAAATTCTTCATCAGCACCAGATTGTATACATTGATCGCAGGCAGCAGGATCACACCCCACAGATTATTTGTCAGATGGAAATCCTTCATTACCAGATAGGTCGGGATCATACCTCCGTTAAATATCATGGTAAACAACAGCACATTGGCGATAAATGCCCGCCCCGGCATCTTCCACTGGATCAGCACATACGCTCCGAGTACAGAGATCAGCAATCCCATGATCGTTCCCATAACCGTCGTGTAACAGGAAATCAGAAATGGTCTGAGCATCGTCGGATTGGTAAAAATTGATTTATATCCCGCGAAGCCGAACTGCTCCGGAAACAATTTCATACCATAAGCCGTCTTCAGATCGAAAGAGTCCACCAGCACTTTATATACCGGTATGATCATCAGCAGAGAAAATAACGTAAATATCACGATCAATACGATATCAAAAATTTTCACTTTCTTTTTCATCATACAATACCTCTTCCTCTCGTCTTATGGCTTACCCTGTTACATACCAGTACCAGAATGCAGCTTATAATAGAGGAAAACATACCGACTGCTGTCGTATACCCATAATCCGGAATTGCACCGGAGTTAAATGTCTGCGTATAGATATAAGTCTGCAATACATCCGATACCTTGATAACGGCATCATTCTGTAATACAAAAACTGACTCAAACAGATTCATAACCTTCGCCAGATTCAATACCAGTACCGTCACGATCGTATTATTTAACGCAGGCAGGGTAATATAGATCATCTTCTGGAAACGGTTTGCCCCATCCATCGACGCTGCTTCATACAATTCCGGGCTGATCCCCGCCAGCGTCGCCATGAAAATAATCGTTCCCCAGCCGGTATCTTTCCAGACATTGATTATGTAATACGAAAGTCTCCACCATTTCTGGTCTCCGAGGAAATAGATATTATCCGTGATCAAGTGTAATTTCATCATGACATCGTTGACCAATCCCGCGGATGTCGGAGACATGATCATGGAAAAGATGGATGCTGCCACTACCCAGGACATGAAATGCGGAATGTATACAATCGTCTGAAATACCTTTTTCAACTTTAAAAAAATCAATTCATTCAATAATACCGAAATAATAACTGCAGCACCGGTATTTAAAATCAGCTTTGTAATACTCAGCACCAGCGTATTGCTGAACGCCTTCCAGAACCCCGGCATACTGAACATTTTTACAAAATGCTTCATTCCCACGAAGATCGGATCATTGATTCCTTTATATGTAAAAAAGGCATAACGGATACCAAACATAGGAAGATAATAAAATATCAATGCTGCCACCAATACCGGTGTTGCCATCAGATAGACTCCCCGATATGCACGGGCGTGCTTGAACGCGGTTCCCCCAGGTGTCCTCTTAGACAAAGTTTTTCCTTTCTCTTTCACAACGTTTACCCTCCGTTCCGGCTACTCTATATCAGCTATTCAAAAATCCCATATATTCGTTATACTTTGTCTCTTCTGTTTTATTCATATGTATGGTCAGTCCATCCTCTGAGAAATAGAGGCGGAAGCGGATGGATGCAACACTTTCTCCGATCAGCCAGCAGAAGATAAACAGCGTGTGTTGATCTATCCAGGCTCCGGAAGAAGCACATTTCTCCTTGTATATGGGGAACTCTCCCTCTTCCAGATGTCCGATTCCAAAGGGAAGCTGACATTCTCTTCCCTCTATTTCATACGAGAGTACTCCTTTTTGATTCGCCTCGGAAAAAGTCACGCCACACCATGTAAATCCATACCTGTTTCGGAGCAGAGGATATTTTTTCCCGAAATCTGCACAAGGTTTTCCTTCAAATACCGTACGCAGCACAGGCAACGTTGTTTTCTCCACATCGTTTTCCGGGAAACAATCCTTCAGCAGGACTTCTCTCACTGCAGCTAGAATCATCTGCTCGGCTCCGCCCATCCCCTGCGTATCTGCTGTCGTTACAACGACGAGATCCATTTCCGGAACTGCCAGCATTATCTGACCGCCCAGCCCCAGCATTGCAAAAGTCCCCTCCATCGGGATCCAGAACTGATATCCATACCAGCGGTCGTCGCCGTCGAGCTGTGTTGCTGTTCTCGGCTCTGTCGCTCTCGCTGCATAGGAATCCTTTTCCTGTTTTAACAGCATACAGCCGGTACGCAGCAGGTCCTCGGGAGTAGCCATCAGGCCACTCCCTCCCATAGAGGTTCCAAAGGGATCCTCTATGATATAAGACTCCTCGCTGAAGCCAATCTGGCGCAGCAGCTTTTCTTTCAGATAATCCAGCATCTTTTCACCGGTCAGTTTTTCTACCAGTGCACAGAGCACATGGGAGGATGAGGTATCATACATAAAGAGAGTTCCGGGTCTGTGGGTGGGTTCTGTCTGGAAAAAGCTCCTCACCCAGTTCTCAGTTGTGCTGGTCTTGTTATAAGTTGTCATGTTGTAACAAGTCTGCATTTTCAACATATTTTCAATCGTCATCTCTGCCAGCCAGGGATGCACTCTCCCGGGCAGATATTCCGGAAAATAACCACAGATAGAATCCTGCAGGGAAATTTTCCCTTCCTGCTCTAATAATCCGATTGCCAGTGAAGTAAAGCTTTTGGTCACAGAAAACATTCTCTGCAGCTTATTACGGCAATAGGGTGCATAATATTTTTCATACAGCAGGTTCCCATGCTGTGCGATCAGCACACTGTGTAAAGGAATTTTTCTTTTTTCCACTTCTTTTACAAATTCCTGCATATTCTGTTCCGTCAGTTCTCTCATTTTAGCTGCCATACCATAACCTCCCATGCTGTCGCCTTTTTATTTATTATTCAGGGAATCTACGATTGCCTGAGACCATTCGACTCCGCCTTCCTGTTCAAATCGCTTGTATCCCTCTTCCACAGAAATACCCTGTACCACACAGTCCGCAATAATAGAGTTCTTCAAGCTGGTCAGATCGCCGTTATACTGGCTCATCATATCTGTTGTTACCGGCAAAGGTGCCGTCTTGTTATTGGCATTAAAGATTTCCATCGATTCCTCTGTATATTTCTTTACGGGAACCAGTCTCTCGGTCAACGGACAGATATTGGTATCTCCCATAATGATGGTCGTATACTGTACTCCGGGCTGAGAACGCATCTCCAGCATATGGAACTCTCCATCCTGATACGTATTACCACATACTGTTTCTGCCTGTCTGGACCAATGAACGCCTTCTACTCCATAGATCCACAAGGTTTCCATGTCTCCATCATCAAAAATGCTTTCCAGGAAATATTTGAATACGCCTTCCGGATTCTTACAGGAAGAAGTAATCGCATACACCGGTGCACATCTCTGCCAGTATTTTCCAACCTCTGCAATAGGCGGCATAAATACCAGTTCGCTGTCCTGTCCATTCGCAGCCAGTCCAGCCGAGAGCTGATCAGACCATCCGCCTGCCCAGTAAGTAAATGCTCCGAACTCACCTTCCATGAATTTGGTACGGCAGTTGCTGGTCGCATTCGTCAGAGATTCCTTGTCGATATAACCCTTGTTGTAAGCATCCTGTAATCTCTTGATCGCTTCCTTCATGGAATCCTCGGTAAATCCATCTCTCCATACGCCATCCTCTCCCTGATAGAAAGAAGGATATGCATCCTGATAAAATTCCGGCAGATAATTGGTATAAGGAGCTTCATTTCCTACAAATCCGGCTGCGGATACACCGATGGTATTTCCATTGATACCGTCTCCATCCGGATCACCGTTGCTGAAAGCATCCAACATTTCCAGATACTCTTCATACGTCGTCGGAATGTCCAGTCCACAGTTATCCAGCCACTGTTTCCTGAGGAAAGTCATACATCCGCCACCTCCGCCAAGTGCCAGTCCGTACAGATGTCCGTCCAGCATATTGCCTTCTACGACGGCCACATCCGTATTGGGATTTTTCTTCAGTTCTGAATTGTTCCAGGCATCCGTCATATCCCAGAGAGCTCCCTCTCCAGCATATCCGGAATAATAGGAAGATCCAAGGATAACTACATCCGGCCAGTTCTCCGGTCCGCTGGCAAATGTCTGTCCCAGCACATCATAATAAGCATTATGATCCGGCTGGATGACCTCCAGTTCGATTCCGGTCAGTTCTTCCCATTTATTAACCCATTCTTCCTGACCGTCTGCCAATGTCGCCTGGAAAGTTCCGTCTACCATAATAGTAATCTTTTCCGGTTTCTCTACATCATCTGCAACATCTGCAACATCCCCGGCAGTATTTCCTGCCTGTACATCGGTATCTGTCTTTCCTGTATCATTTCCCGTATTTTCCGCAGAGTTCCCACACCCTGTAAATATCATGGAACATACGGTAACCGCAACCAGTGTAACTGATAATAACTTTTTCTTTACCATAAATAACCTCCGTCCATATTCTGTTATCTTCACTGTTGTTTCTTGTTGTGTTTCTTTTCTGTTCGATTTGTTGATTATTGTCACTTCGGCGCCAGAAGTATCAATGTGCCTTTATTATATCTGTCATTTTTCACAATTTAAAGTCGCATATTTCAAAATTTGGTGTACATTTTTTTCGTTATCCGGGGTTCATTTTTTATGTCAACAGTACACATTTTACTTTACCGCACCCCATTTCATTGCCTTTTTTGTTAATTATGATACTATAATAATATCTTTCAGGAGGATTTTGTTATGAATTCCAAAAAAAATAAATACTTAACAAAATTGATAACATCCTACAGTCTGGTTCTGGTCATTGTGCTCATTCTGGGAGTTATTTTCCATTTTATCCTCGCGCATAATGTAAAGCAGGAGCTATTGAATGAAAATATGCTTTCTCTGAAAAATGTAACCGAACAATACAGCAACTGCTATGCCAATATCTATCTGATTTCCAAGCGTATGGCAAATAATACCAGTCTTTCCCGCCTGGCAGAAGCTGATCAGGGCGAACGGGTGTTTTATTATAATGCCTATATTACCAAACAGGCTCTGGTAGATATGTATTCTGACTATTCCCTCCAGCCAATCCAGACCTATTATATCCATCTGCGTCATACAGACTACATAATCAGCTACAACGATTTTGAGAATCTCTATTCCTTTTATAAAAACAATCAAATGCTGGATCCCTCAAAATATGAGGAATGGAAGGAGACTCTGGAATCCTCAGACAATTATAACCATTTTCTGCCTCTTGACCATTTTGCGACCGAATATACACCACACAAAAAAAACTATTGTTATGCTGTCTCTCTGCAGAATTATACCTTCAAAAACATCAATGCCGACATCATATTTGAGCTGAATGCAGATTATATGCAGCAGATGGCAGATTCCGTCGATCTAATGAAGAATGGCTGCCTCATCATTCAGGACAGCAGTGGCGAAACTATGCTTACTTTCAGCAACAATGAAACACTGTTGGAAAAAACAGATGCTTCTCTGCTTTCCTCGCTGGATTATTCTG
Organism: Simiaoa sunii; assembly: GCF_014337175.1. Lineage (GTDB taxonomy): Bacteria > Bacillota > Clostridia > Lachnospirales > Lachnospiraceae > Acetatifactor > Acetatifactor intestinalis. The sequence goes on from NZ_CP060633.1 coordinate 3,409,605, forward strand.
AACGGGGATATTTCAGCACCGTATTTCAGGGTGTTCCCGTCACAGTGCTCCATACCTCCGCACAGACACCGAATCTGAACTATTATCTGATTATTCCCACTTCCTCCCTGAAAGCACCGGGGAACGGACTGCAGCTATTGTCTCTGTTCATTATCTTTCTCGGTGTCGTAGGAAGCTTTTTGATTATTGTGCTGTTGTCCAATGCCAATTATAAACCTTATGAAGCAATGGAATGTCGTCTTCGAGAAGTTAATTTCAACCACGAAGAGCTTATGCAGTTAAATGAGTCCCAAAAGATCACCCTACGCAATTATTATTTTGATCAATTGATTCATGGTACGATTCTGAGTGAAGAAGAAGCTGCGTATGCCCAAAATTATCTTTCCATTTCCGCTAATGCCAATTCCTTTGCTATATTATACTGTAATGTCTACCTGGATACTTTGGAGCTAAATAATGACCCTCAGGGAATGATCAACATCCTCTCCCCTGATTATGCGGATGTTATTTCCGATATCCTTTCCAGTTATTTTATACATTCCTATATCATGCAGGGTTCCCGGAATAGTGTTTATACTATTTTATTATATGACCGAGAAGAACTGGACAAGGTCGAAGATTTATTTTCTCATGTTCATACTACGCTATTGCAGGAATACAATATCTGGATTTATGGTGGATTAGGCTGTACAACCGACACCATCTCCTCCGTCTGGAAATCGTATCGCCAATCCAAAGAGGCTGTAAAACGTGTCTCCAGCCCGGGTTACCTGTGTATGTATCGTGAGATTCTGGAATGTCAGGATTCCTTCTTTTATCCTAATGAGGTTGCGGAACAGCTGTATAATTTTGTAAAATCCGGTAACTTCAAACAGACAAAGGCAATTTTAAATTTTATTAAAGATGAAAATTTCAAGAAACGAAAGCTGAATTCCAAGCAAGTAAACTGGCTTTTAGAAAACATAGAAATCACATTGTTGAAAGTAGTGCGGGATAATGATATCTCTTACGATGATACAAGCTTAGCCGGTCTGTCCGAAGATTCTACCCTGGAAAATTACGAGCAGATTGCTCTGGAATTATGTGAAAAAAACAAGCAGCCGGAAAACGACAACCAGCTGATCGTGCGCATTCAGGCCTATATTGATGAGAATTATGGGGATCCATCCTTATGTTTAAGCAGAATATCGGACTTGTTCCACATCTCCGAGAGTTACTTCTCCTTCCTGTTCAAAAAAACAGTTGGCGTAAACTTCTCTACGTATCTGGAACAAGTCCGCATGACGCAGGCAAAACACCTGTTGGAAACAACGAATATTAAAATAGCAGATTTATACGTAGCTGTAGGCTATAATAATCTGACCAGCTTCCGCCGCGCATTCAAGAAAAAGTACGGTGTAGCACCCAATGCCCTTCGAGAATAGCTCCTTATTCTTTTTCGGTTGCTTTCTCGCGCAGCACTTCTTCAAACCGATCGATGGGTACCGGTTTGGAATAGTAATATCCCTGCTGCCAGGTAGATCCAAATTTCTCGATATAGTCGCTGACTTCCTTATTCTCAATACCCTCAATACAGGTTTCGGTGTTTGTCCTCCTGGCATAATCCACGATAGACTGCACCATAGCCTGATTCTGAGGTTTTTGCTTAATATCACGGATGAAGCTCATATCTACCTTCAGTTCGTCAAAAGGAAGCTCCAGCGCCAGACTTAAGGAACTGTTGCCTGTTCCGAAGTCATCCAGTGCGATCTTGATCCCCTGGGAATGGAAAAATTCTACCTCTCCGCGCAGGAAATGAATATCCAGATCTCTGCATCGTTCTGTCAATTCGAGGCAAAGCTCCTCCGGCTTCGCACCGGTCTCTTTTAAAATATTCATGACAGCACTGCGGAACTCTCTGCGTTCCAGCTGTGCCGCCGCCACATTGACATTGACGAAAAATCCTTCTGTCTCCTTGCGCAGCTTCTGTACATCCGTAAGTGCTGTCCGCAGAATCCAGTTCCCCAAATCAAAAATACAGGGATCCTCTTCCAGCCATTCCATGAACACACCGGGGGACACCATCCCGTAAGGTTCCAGTTCCCAACGGAGCAACGCTTCCATTCCCCGGATCTTGCCGGTCTTCGTATCGGCAATCGGCTGATAGAACATCCGGAAGCCTTCAAAGTTATGCGTAGCACACTGATGGATCACACCGATCAGTTCAAACTGGTTCTCGTCACTGCCACAGACCTCATCATTAAAAATCACCAGCTCTCCATGATGCTCAAGCCGGGAATGGTTCAACGCGTAAGTCAGACGGCTGCGGACCGCATTTGTCTCCTTCATATAAGGTTCCATAAATATTGCGCCGGCAGATACCTTCAGAGGGATCTTTTTCCCCTCTACCTCTGTATTTTCAAAAGCATCTATAATCTCATCGTATATCTGCTGCAGTTCCGCTTTGGATACCTTTTTAAAGCTGATCACAAATTTCGCACCGGAAAGCCGGTATACATATCCTTTTCCCTTTAACAGACGCAACAACTCCTGTGCCGCACAATTCAGAATCTTATCCGAAAAAGCAGCACCGTACATAACATTAATATGGCTGAACTGATCCAGTCCGATCTTCAGCAGTGCCCCCTGTCCGCTTTCCTCCAGGAATTCCCTGATCTCCCGATCCAGCGCCGGTTCCGTATGCAATCCGGTGGTCGCATCCACCTCGTCGGAAATACCGTAGTTGTTATATCGTATTACGATCACAAAAGGCTTTCCATCCTTATCATTCAGCATTTTCGCCCTGGCACTGATCCGGTTGTAGGTGCTTCCGTCACTCACCCGGTATTCCCAGGGCTCGTCCATATTTTTCCCGGCAACTCTCTCCAGGAATCCCCTCCGGAAATCCTCAAGATCATCCGGATGGATCGATCTTTTTGATTTTTCCTGTCCGCGAATGGTATAGTTCTCCTGCATACCAAAATATTCCATCGCCTTCTCGGACCACCATGTTACTCCGTTCCGCAGATTGGTTATGGATATGTAGGATTTTTTCGCCAGAGAAGTAATGGCTTTTACAATATCCGGGAACAGGATATCCACTTCCTCCCAGAATTTCTGCTCGTCATATTTATTGATACTCATGTCTCCTCCCGGCACTTTCTTCTGTATGCCCACAGTCTCTATATGCACCCCTGCATCATACAAATTATAACATATCGAAATGATGTTTACGATAGGATTATTAATATAAATTTTTTATGAAATAAAACATCTTCTGATTGACTTCGAAAACTATCTGTAATACTATGCAATATAGCATTTATTTCAAATTTGAAATATTCATTTTTGTAAAAGGAGCCTCGAATGAATACTGATATCGAATTCGTACAAAAATTTAATCTGGCTTACAACGCCATGTGCAAGCCTCTGTGCCAACAGTTAAAGCTGCCGCAGACAGCTTTTGATATTCTCATGTTCTTCGGCAACAATCCGGAATACCGGACCGCCAGTGATGTCGTGGAGATCCGCCGGATCAAGGCGAACCTGGTGTCCGTCAATGTGGACAAGCTGGTGCGTGAGGGATATCTGGAACGCAGAGAAGCTCCGGACGATCGCCGGAAGACTCTGTTGTTCTGCACGGAGAAAGCTCAGGATGTCATCGAAAAAGGCCGCATGATACAGAGCATTTTCAAAGATACTCTGCTCGACGGCACCGATGAGGCAAGCAAAAAGATCTTTTTACACATGCTTCATGTCATGGAAGAAAATATGGACAATATCCTGAAAGGAGCTAAATAAATGCAGATTTTAATCACAATTCTTGTCACTTTTTTCGCCGGCATGGGAGCCGGCCTGGGCACCGGTTTCGCCGGAATGAGCGCTGCTGCCGTCATCAGTCCCATGTTGATCACTTTCCTCGGCATGGATCCCTATATGGCTGTGGGTATCGCCCTGTCTTCGGATGTCCTCGCCAGCGCAATATCTGCCTATACTTATGCAAAGAACAAAAATATTGATATCAAAAACGGTCTGATCATGATGGGAAGCGTGCTGGTATTCACTGTCGTAGGCAGCTACGCATCCAGCCTGGTGCCTTCCGCTACCATGGGGAATTTCTCCGTGTTCATGACTTTCCTGTTAGGTATCAAATTCATCGTCCGTCCCGTAATGACCACCAAGGAAGCCATGCAGGGCGTCTCCGCGAAGAAAAGAGCCATCCAGTCTCTGGTATGCGGTATGCTGATCGGCTTCATCTGCGGTTTCATCGGCGCCGGCGGCGGTATGATGATGCTGTTGATCCTGACCTCTGTCCTGGGTTATGAACTGAAGACCGCTGTGGGAACCAGCGTCTTCATCATGGCATTTACCGCATTTACCGGTGCTGCCTCCCATTTTGCCATCGGCGGCATGCCTGACTGGACCGTATGGATCCTGTGCGTTGTATTTACCCTGATCTGGGCGCGGATCGCTGCACTGTTCGCCAACAAGGCGACCCCCAAGACCCTGAACCGTGTCACCGGTGTGATCCTGGTGGTGCTGGGCATTGCAGTTATGTGTTTTAACCTGTTAGCCTAGCTGATTTCCTATACCTTGTGTATTTTCCGGCGGAGTGGTCGTTGCATTGCTCCGCTGATTTTCTATGATCTTGCGGATTTCCGACAGATCCCTGGCAAAATAAATGCCTTCCTGTCTCTCCGGGGAGGACAATCCCTTCTCCGTCATATGTGATAACAGTGCTTTCAGGCTGTCATAATAGCCGTTAAGGTTATAGAGAATGCAGGGTGCCTCCAAGTGCTTTAATGACACTTTGGACATCACTTCAGCGATCTCTTCCAGCGTTCCGGTTCCGCCGGGAAAAGCAATAAATACATCTCCCAGTTCGATCATTTTCGTCTTGCGTTCTGTCATGTCCTTCGTGACGATCAGCTCCGTAATGGCATCATACTGGTATTCCATATCAATGAAAAACTGCGGCTCCACGCCGGTCACCTCGCCGCCTGCCTGTAATACGCTCTCCGCGATCTCTCCCATGAGACCGGATTTCGATCCACCGTATACCAGACGGTTACCGCTTTCACCGATCCAGGTTCCCAACTCACGCACAGCTTTCCTCAGAGAAGGATCATTTCCTTCATTTGCTCCCAGATATACCGTAATATTCATCTTATTACCCTCCTGCTTCCAAGTATAAGGTCTTTCCTTTCTTTTGACAAGGTAGGAGCTACCGGCACGAATGTGAATGACGTATCGGTTGCGTTAATTCAGGCATAGTACATCTGCTGTTCGGATTCTGCTTTTACGTAAGCAATAAATTCTTCAGCCACATGGGACAGGGTATGATTTTTATTCCAGATCAGTGCATAGGACGCATGGGCATCGGGATGCTCCACTTCCCGCACACAGACATCCTTGTCCCGGATCAGGGAAGAAATGGATGCCGGATAAATAGAGATCCCGACTCCGTGCAGGCTCAGCTCATAGGCATTCATCATATGAGCGATGCGCCCCCGGATCACCGGTGCATGCCCCGTTCCCTCGAACCATTTGTCGATCTCTCCCTTACGGGACTCTCGGGAAGGGATCAACAGGTCGTAGGGTAACAGTTCCGAAGGCTTCACCGGGTCATTTTCCTCCGCGTACAACGGATGTCCCTTAGGTATCACCGCCACCCAGGGTTCCTCATAGACCGGCAGCACCTCATATTCTTCTGTATTATAAGGTGCCGTGATCATGGCGATCTCGCACAATCCCTTTGTCACACGATTATTCACATCATCCGTGTTACCATTCCACAGATTATACTGCACATGGGGATGTTTTTGCCCGAATCCCGCGATCCATTCCGCAAAAAGTCTGGGACCGCAGCCCTCTACCGACGCAATATATAATGTCCCCTGCAGTCCTTCCTTGCGCTCTCTGACATCCTCCTCCGACCGGTTCACCAGATCCAGGATCTGATTCGCATATTGCAGGAAAAGCTCTCCCTCTTCTGTCAGGGACACTTTATGGGGCGTCCGAAGGAACAATGTCGTCCCCAGTTCCGCCTCCAGATCCTGGATCTGACGACTTAAGGGCGGCTGCGCGATCGCCAGCTGCTCCGCGGCTTTCGTGAAGCTTTTCTCCTCCGCCACTGCCTTGAAATACCGGATATGCCGCAATTCCATCTTCCCAGCATCCTCCTTCCATGCTTTTTCCAAAAATCAGCTTAATCATTCTATTTGTGTAACATGCTGTATTTTCTTTTGCTATACCTTTTGGGTATTATTATACTTCTATTATATGTATTTCACATTATAAGCGCAATATGGTAAATTATAATCATCAAAAGGAAGTCAGGCCTGACCCCTTAAACGTAACAACAAAGTCAACAGTTCATTTGTTTTGGAAAGGTTAAGGGTGAATATTATGAAGAAGATTATGGAAAGAGTTTCTGAATTTTTTGATGAATACTACAAGAGCTTCGCTGAGAAGTTCTAATCGGAGTGTGTCTCTCACACTTACATACACAGAAGAAAACAGCAGATCTGGCGGGATCTGCTGTTTTTTCTCACTAATTAAGTATGCTGGTGGCCGGACTTGAACAAAGTCCCTATACCCGCAAACCCGCATAGAAAGGAGCTTGCCGGAGTACTGACTTGGGGTGTGTAAACAGAGTATAAAACTGAAAGTTTCAAGTGTGTTGTAAAATAGGAATTGTCTGGTTATCTCATTCAACTGACAACCAGACAATCCATTTAAAAGTCTGTCAAAAACATTTTTGCAATGCTATTTAAACTAAAATTATCAGCTACATTTTCCATTCCTAATTTAATTTCATCTCTGCTGAAGTCATTTGCTTCTAAAAAATCATCTGTTTTGTCATTCAAGTAGGAATAAAATAATATTGCGACTTCCAAACTATTCATATCTGTAGCACTTATTAAATCATATAATCTATTTTCTGCTTCATTGATTTCCCCGGCGTCAACCATGTCTATCAAATTTTCCAATGTTTCCTTTTCTTCTTTGTTTTTGGTCGCAATAAGTGGTTGAAAACCTACGCATTGAAAATATGCGATATTTTAAGAACTGGTTGAAAGAGATAATGATAATTACCTGAATCCGTGAAGTTCACGGATTTATAAAGTTGATTCCTTAAAAAGCGAATCAACTAAAAGATCTTTGCACAATTACGTGAGGAGAATATCGCCATTTTTAATCTGATGCTGTGAACGGTTGGGTGTTACATCCATTCGATTGCAGCACTTAACAAAATCTCTCCTTTGGTCTATTTTTTCCCTATCCCACACAAAACAAAACTCCTTAATTAAAAAACCTTTTTTTACTTCTACATATCCCATCACCTCATCATTCAAATAAAGTATCCATCTTTCATCCTGTTTCTTAATTATCAACTCCTGTAATTGACACAACTCATATGCATATTCATGTTTCTGGACAACCTCAAATAAAAAGCTCTCATTGATTTCCTTTCGTGTATAATATGTAGAAATATATGCCTCATCATTCTCTTCACTTCCCAATTCAACACAATCCCTATTATCACTTCCTAAAATGAAATAATACACTAATTTATCCATTGTAGAATCTACTTTCATCGCTGAGCCCATCATCAGACAACCGATCAAAAAAATAATTGTCCAAAACAAATATATTCCCCAATAAGCAGATTTGCTTTTGACAATATTCTTATTACGATGTCTCCCAAAGCACATAAGATGTGTTAATTGTCTTGGATAAAAAATAATCAAAAAAGCTGAAACAACTATATAACATATTTTCATTTTATTATCGTTCTCCTGAATCCGTGAAGTTCACGAATTTATAAAGTTGATTCCCTAAAAAGCAAATCAACTCAAAAGTCTTTGTGCAGTTAACGAGTTACATTATCATTGAACAAATCATGGATAACTCAATATGTTCGATTATCCTCACGCTTCGTTGGATACATAATCCTATTACTTTTAGGTGTATTTCAGACACTTTTTTATCTGTATTATTTCAAATTGTCCCTCATATTTGAGGTTTTGATATTTTTTAGAACCATAGTAGAACCACGCATACACAAACTGTGCTTTTACAATTACTCCAAACCATTAGCTCTGCTCGAATATACAATTTCCAACAATTCTCCCGTCGTATCAAAAGCTCTTAATTTAGCAAGTAAATCTTCATCTTCTGTATTTACTACCGTCTTAACTCTATCCGGATTATCATAAATTCCACATGATGTAACAAATGGAAGTTCCTTGTTTATCATTGCCTGTGTAATCCTATTCTGTAAATCTGTTAACTCTGCGGAATAATCTCTTGCTTCCTGATAGGTACTTTCATCTGCCGGAGCATCCTGTATTTCTGTATTTACTTCTGACTCACTAACCCGTTGCTCAGTTTCCTGCTGCTCAGAAATGGAACAATCAATATTTAGTATTTCTTCAATTACGTCTTTTTGCTCTTTCCTCAGTTCATTATAAGCAACTCCACCATATTCATAAAACGTTCCTGAAACAGCAGTATATTTCAAACTGTCTAGTTTACATCCATTTGCCATACTAAAAGTCAGATATCTACCATTTCTTACAGCGTTCAGCATACCACCATCATCTTGTCCATAATTAATTCTATCCCAATTTTCAGGTCCATAACAAGTAAGTGAGTTCAATACTTTATAAAGAGATGTAATACTATCTGAATCAGTTATTGAAACATTTCCTATCTCAAGCTGTAATGCTTTTCCTTCATCTGTATTATCTACATCTGAAGGTTTCACATAAACTTCTTTTATATCTTGTTCACTATGCACATCATATATCAAAGAAAGAACATCCTTGAATGGATATTCATCACTTTCAAAGTACATAAATTTCCATAACAGATATGTTCCGGCAGTCTTCCTAATAATATATTGCAAGTCATTATGTCCTGATACATAATATGTTTCTTCGTTGGCTTCTACCTCTTTTCCCATTGACTTTTCCAACTGTTCACTTGAAACAGAAGCAACTGCTTCATATACCGCAGTATACTTATCAATTTGAACCTTGCAACCTTTCATTGCCTGCTGAGATTGCGAACCATCAGCAGATGCTAATAATGTATCAATCGCAATGAATCTTTCCTGGTCAATTGATGGGACATCATTCTCTTCTACGCCAGTATTATCAACAACAATTGTTTTCTCAGGTTCCTGATTTATAATTGATGTCTTTACAAAAGCACCGATTCCCACCCCAAGAACAACTACTAAACATGCTGCAATACTTCCATATTTAACAATTTTGCTTATATTTCTTTTTTTATTCATATTTCGTCCTCCTTGTTCACTTCTTCTAAGTAAATCCTCATCCAAGTTTCCAAAGCCGATAAATAAATCCTCTTTATTCATGAAAGATATCCCTCCTTTTCCAATCTGTCTCGCAGTTTATTTCTTGTGCGATTAAGCATCACTCGAATATTATTTTCTGACATACGATACCTAACTGAAATATCCTTAATTGAATCTGAATAGAAATATCTTCTGATAAAGACATTTCCTTCTCTTTCAGGTAATGCTCTGACAAATGTGTTTATTGTTTCTTGCAATTCTTCTACAATATACAATGCTTCTACATCTGAATGTCCTGCCAAGCATTCTTCCAATTCTTCCAAAACTAATGCAATCTCTCCTCGTCCTCTTTTTTGTGTATATTTATTTCTATATTTATTAAAGGACAGATTCCGCACAATTTTAGCTAAGAACAGATTAAAGTGTACCGGATGTGTTGGTGGTATTGAATCCCATGTTTGCATCCATGTATCATTTAGGCATTCTTCCGAATCCTGCCTATTTCTAAGAATGTTGTTTGCAATCTTATAACAATATGAGCCATATTTTATTGAGGTTTCTTCTATTGCTTTTTCATCCCTGTTAAAATACAGTTGAATGATTTTTTCATCTGTCATTACTCTACTCCTTAAATCGCGACTTTAAGTTCCCTACATCCTATATGACACCAAATAATTCAAAACATTACAATGATTTTTATAAAATATAGCACGAAAGAAGGGGCTTGCATATACAATGCCTCCCTCATAAATTTTCATTTGTCTACTTCATTAACTGGGGTTTCACAATCAGATATACCTTCGTCCTTTCTACCATAAAAGGGATAGAACAAACACTTTTCCGTGTGAGTCCTATCCCTTTATATTGTTATTTGTAACCAAAAAAATGTAACACAATGGCTATTGTGTTACATTTTTCTGCTCAATAAGTATATCGGATATGAATTATATTTCTTAAAGGATAGTGCTTTTCATCTGTGATGTAGTCAAGGGATATTTCTCTTTTGTGTTTCCTGCTCCATGTCCGCAGCGCTGTGTAGCTAGCGTTGCGGATAACGACTTTGCAAAAGGCGTGAAAGGTATACTCGATATGTTCCCGGTAATCTTTTGTGCAGGTCATGGAAATTCCCCCTTAGCTGCCTAAAAGCAAAGACAGGCGGGGCTGTCAATAGCGGACGTAGCCCGTTCATTTTACTGTGGACTAATATGTGTTGCATTTTTTTGCTTTCTTAATTCTGTTCCCACTAACACAATAGATAGCACAAACGCTGAAAAATCAGCAATAGGCCCCGCTAGCAATACTCCCATAATTCCGAAACGAAGCGGGAGCAGCAGGGTAAGCGGAATCAAGAAAAAGGTCTGCCTTGTTAATGCCAACAGAGCACCTCTTAACGATTTTCCTATTGCGGTAAAAAAGCTGGAAGAAAGCAACTGCACACCATTTACCAACACCATGAAAAGATAGGTACGCATGAACAAAACAGCAAATTCAAAATACAGCTCGTCCCCGTCTCCGAATAGTGAAATGATAGATTGCGGGAAAAATTGAAATGCGATAAAAGCAATAGTGGAAACAACAAGATTCCACTTTACTGCAAGCATGTAAGCCTCCCGTACCCGATGATATTGCCCTGCTCCATAGTTGAAACCGATAATCGGCTGTGTCCCTTGCGAGATTCCTACAACAATCGCAAGGATTATGGCATTTGTTTTCATAACAATTCCGCAAGCTGCCAAGGGAATATCCGTTCCATATTTTGTTAATGCGCCGTAATAAGTCAACGAATTGTACTGAATGATTTGAATCACGGTAACTGCAATCTGGTTTGAGCTGCTGCTTATCCCCATGCTGCAAATTTTCAGGCTTTCTTTAATGTCCAATAAAAACGACTCTTTTTCAAAATGGATTGTTTGGAAACGCCATAGATAACGGAGTGCGAGTATGAAAGAAAAAATTTGCCCAATAACCGTTGCCCAAGCTCCACCGGCAATTCCCCAATCGCAAACAAAAATAAAAATGGGGTCAAGAATGGTATTGATAATAGCTCCCACAACCATGCAGACCATTGAATACTTTGGTTTTCCATCTGCTCGAATCAAATTGCACATACCATTCGTTACAATGAGAAACGGCATTCCAATCAATGTTATGCTGGCATACTGCTTTGCATATGGAAATACATCTGTCGTTGCCCCAAATGCCTTTAGGAGCAAAGACAGAAAAGTTTCTCCAACCAGCAAATAAATAATTCCGAAAATTCCCATCAGAACAATACCATTTCCCGCTGCTTTGGCGGCAGCTTTCGGCTCTTTGCGTCCAAGACAGAGGGAAACACGGGAAGCACTGCCAATTCCGACCAGTAGTGCAATGGCAAGGCAGATGGTAGAAAACGGGTAGGCAACATTGGTTGCTGCATTTCCCAAATAACCGACCCCTTGACCAATAAAAATCTGATCCACAATATTGTAGATTGAGCCGACAAGAGACGCCACAATACTGGGAACAGCAAAATTTTTCAACAGCTTTGAAATTTTTTCATAGCCCAGAGGATTTTCAGTCATTGAACTCCTCCCCCCTTCTCTCTATATGGAGTTCCGATGTGATATTTCTGCCCGCCTGTATTAAGAAATCCATAAAAAGGTTCTGCTCGGATTCGCTCATACCCTGCAATAAAAGAGCTTCTGTCTTTTCGCATATCATCTGTATCTCGTCAATAAGAGACAATGCTCTTTCTGTAGGATACAATTTACATGTCCGCTTATCCTTATCATTGGGAGAACGTGTAATCATTCCCTGCTTTTCCAATGTCGCAACCGTCCGTACAATATTGCTTGGATGAACATAGAACATATCCATTAAAGAATCCTGTAAAATGCCAGGCGAACGACAGATTTTAACCAAAAACATATATTGGCTGTTGTTGATTCCAAAGGGGGCAAGCTGTTTATCCAAATAGATTTTGTAAAATCGGTCTGTTACTGAAAGCCATTTTAATAGTTGCATAGATATATACCTCCAATCAGAACGTATTATGCGTCAATATGCGTGCGCACGCAAGTATTTTTTCTGCCAACAAATATTTCCAAATTAAGGTATTGAATCCTTATCGTGTTTTTGTAGATAGGTATGAGAGGGATTCCGTAGTAGTCGGCATTGTGGGAATGTGTATAACTGGCTGTCTTATAGAGTTATCCATGATTCCATAGCCTGTTATGCACATTTCCACAATGCTTGTCTTTTGGTCTTTGTTTTCTTTGGTTCGGAATAGTGTGGTGCTGGCGGTCTATCTCTTGTTTTCGGTTGCTTGCTTCTTTACCGTACATGAGCATTATCTCCGGGGATGCAGCAGCAGATCACAAGCGGATACCGAAAAGGTTTCTGCACTCAAAGTACCGGAAAAGCCCCTGCCGCCTTCCTCGATCCTCACGCTCTCTGCAGATGCAGAAATTGAAACGCCTGCGTCCATTGAAGATACCAACTGGCATGAGCTGCAGAATGCTTTCCGGACAAAAAAATCCTTACCGGAACTCTTGGCGGTATTGAAAAACTAGAAACCGGCGGAACGATTGCGATTGTCTATTATAAAGAGCAGCGCATTGTGATTCCCTTGTCGGAAATGATGATAAACCTAAAAGAAGATGCCTCTTCAGACTACGGTGACATCATTAACCGCCAGAATAAGATTCTCGGCAATATGCTTGGATCCGAAATTGATTTTCTCATTAAAGGAATTGACAATAAAACCAGGTCCGTTGCTGCCAGCAGAAAAGATGCCATGCTTAAGAAACGGCAGATCTTCTATCTTCCTGATGCCAACGGAGTATCCCGGGTCTGCGAAGGCCGTATCGTGCAAGCAAGAGTCCTTGCGGTCGCAGAAAAGACCGCGCGTGTGGAGATCTTCGGTGTCGAATATTCGATTCCTGCAAGAGACCTCTCCTACGACTGGATGGGAGACGCCACGGATAGCTACCATGTAGGGGACCAGATCCTTGTCCGCATCACACATGTTTCTGTTACTTCCGTATCAGACATTACTGTAAAAGCAGATGTAAAGAGCGTTATCGGAAATGCCAGTGCTGAGAATCTTAAGAAATGTAAAGTCCAGGGAAAATATATCGGTACAGTTACGGATATTCACAAAGGTACTGTCTTTATCCGTTTAAGTATCGGAGTCAATGCTGTCGCTCATAGCTGCTATGATTCCAGGCTTCCCGGAAAGAAAGACGAAGTAAGCTTTGTAGTCACCCGGATTGATTCGGAACGAAATGTAGCGGTTGGGCTGATTTCAAGAATCGTGAAACAAAATATTTGAGAGCCTTATCGAATCTCTCTTACGTAAACGCTCCATAGCGTTTACAATCTTACCGCTTTGATCCCAGTATTATCTAAATTATATAAATCCCTGTCTCCTTAATAGGAAACAGGGATTTATATAGTATTTTTCTCTAACAAATAAAGTATTTATTTGTCATATACAGGAAACTATTAATTAAAGGAAAAGAGCATTGGGGGTTACAATCGAGATAATAAATCCCCTATAGTTCCCATTTTCAATCTTATCACTCAACATCTCAATATTTGAGCGTTCTCATTATGGTTTCAAATTCTAATTCCTCATTTTCATCCAACAGTTGTGCGCAAAACAAAACTTCATTCTTAGAAAATCCAAAATACCATATTTCATCCTTTGGAGGAGTTGCTCCATTTTCGACCTCTGCAGCACTTAATTCCCATGCAACCACAAGTTTTTGGATTTTTTCTTCTTTCCTACCTAATTGTAGCTCACTACTACTCTTTAGTTCTGCATGCTGACCTAAATATACTTGCACAAATTTATCTGCTGTTGTTTCCCGATCAATCCATGATGATTCTGCAAATTTTGAAATTTCCACATTTGCTATTTCCCTGTCTTGATATAATAGTATGAAATTGGCATAATCATCTCTAATATCAATTCCATTTATTGTCCAACCATCATCCGGTGTCCATGATGCAATATTATTAATTGGCTCTGTTTTACTTTTACAGCTTACTAAGCTCAAACATAAAATTGCAATAACGAAGATCAGTTTTTGTTTATATCTATTCTTCATAACTTAGCAGTACAGCCTCCTGTTATTTGGGATATCTTTAATATTCCTTTTTCCGTTGCATGCTTTTCCCAGTCATTTTCTGTCAATATCTCTAGCGGTAATAATCTCTGTGGACCGTTTTCATCCTCTTCATATCCCCAGGAGTATCCGCCCAGGAATTTCAGTTTATTGCTATTCATGCGGGAGGGCAGATCTACTAGATAGGTATAAGCTGTCCATTTCAAATGTCTACACCCAGCCAAATTACAACAGGGAGCATCAAATATTTCTGCCGGATAACCATACGCAAAATATGGATTCCCTTTTTCCAGATTATCATCACTGACATCTATGGAAAGCTCTCTGTTTTCCCCATAATTTTCAATTCTTTCCACGAATTGAATAAATCCACAGGATCTCCGATAACCGGTTGCATTCATATGTTCAAAGTAACCATGCATTACTGGATAACCTATGCAACATATTTTATCTATCGGAAATCCCTGAAGGGCATCATAGCCAATTTCCCTGGAATCTGTGCCTTGTTTGTATTCTACTGTAAGCATTTCTTCTATGCCATGAAGTGTAAAAGGAATTGTTACTCTGCTCTTCAGCGCGTGAAATACTTCTTCATGTGTCATTCTTTCGTTACTATTTTCTGCCAGCAAATCTGCCTCGTCTAATGCTTGTTCTATATCATAAGTATCTTTTGAGTTTTCCATGTTTTTCTCCTGAATATCAATATCGCTCTCATCGGTATTCTCATTTCTGGCAACGGATCCATACAATATAATTTTAATAATATTATCCATCATTTCCAATAGAGGATGCACTACTGTTATTTATACATAATTATATCTCTGCCTTTTATTATTCACAATAAAAAAATAGAAACACAATTCACATTGAACATCATTAAAATTATTGAATAAAATTCAATATCTTGACATATAATTATATTATAATTATAATTTAATTATGAAAGGTATTAGTTTTGAATGGGATGATAATAAAGCAGCCATCAACGAGGCAAAACATCACATCACATTTTCAGAAGCCAGCACTGTATTTGCGGATGAAAATGCCATTTTGTTTGACGATCCCAATCATTCACAAGAGGAAGAAAGGTTTATGATGTTGGGGCTAAGCGATCACGCAAAAATGTTAATTGTATGTCATTGTTATCGCGGTATGGATGATGTTATTCGTATTATCTCCGCCAGAAAAGCAACCAAGAATGAAACAACTCAATACTACAAAATTAACGAAAGGTGGTAAGTCAATGGAAAAGGAATACGATATCGAAAAATTAAATCCCAGAAAAAATCCCTATGCAAAGCGTGTAAAAAAGCAGATTACTATTAACATTGATGGTGATACCATTGATTTCTTCAAGGCAAAATCAGAAAAATGTGGTATTCCCTATCAAACACTAATTAATCTGTATTTGTCAGATTGCAAAGAGCAAAACAGAGAATTGGAATTAAAATGGAACTAGCCCAACATTGTACAAGGATGTCAGCAATGCCGACATTCTTGTTTGTTTATAGAGGATAAATTCAAAAATAGGAGAAACGCTGTAAAATCAACGTTTCTCCTACTCTTAAATTGATGCTGGTGGCCGGACTTGAACCTTTACGCAATTCTGAAACCCGCATAGAAAGGAGCTTTGAGCAATCTCTGATCATATTTGCATACATTTTGCATACAAATTCTCTGTTTGGAACCCTGTCGGTATTCCGTGGATATGCTCATAAAATTGTTCCGTTTAGCTAAAAACTTACCTTCTACAAAATTCTTATTATCTGCTCATATAATAGGATTTCTCTGTCACTCACATTTCTATTGTTATGATAATGTCCGAAAAACCATTTCTTAAATTTTACTTTATGAAGAATCTTTTCAAAGTAGTCTGTTTCTCTGTCAGGTTTGAAGGCTGTACCACCAAGTAATAACTGTGTGCTGGATGCACAGCAATGCGTCACGATATAATCCACTGTATTATCATGTTCTTCAAGGTTCCTACAGCCTTCCATCATCTCTTCTTCTGAAGGAAGTTCTTCCTCCCACCAGCTCACATGGTTTATGCGATAAGGCACTTTATCTCGATTTAATTGCTTTTTCTTTTTGCCATACTCCGAATCGATCCATCGGATCCAAAATTCCACCGGTTATGTCATGACTGCTTGCACCGCCGAAGGTAAATATACTTTTACCATCAATTTCAAAAATCTGTCCTCTCATAAGATGTATCACAGAAGGTCTGATTTTATGTACTTTACCTCGATTCCAAGTGTCTACCGGATAATCAGACAGTCTGTCAAATTTTTCATGATTACCATCAACAAATAATGTTGTATAGGACTTACATTCGAGCTGATTCAATATCATTGCTTCTTTTCTGCTATCACCGCTTTTATTCCAGATTCCACCAAAATCTCCACATATAATTACATAGTCTTCTTTATTCATCTCCAGTTGTTCAGGGAAAATATCAGTATTGAATCTTTCAAAGTTTCCATGGCAGTCTCCGGTAATATAGATCATTTCACATCTCCCCTTAACTTTCTACTATTTTACATATTATCATGGGATCTTTTCTGTCATTTACTCAAAACACCAATACTTGCTTTACACCTGAGCATATATCCACATAAACAAAAAAGCGGCAGCTTTGTTTCTGCCACTTTTCATTGTTTAGCAAATTATCTAACAGTAACTTATTCAATATTAGGAATGGCCTTCAACAATACATTTAAGCTTTATCTTATTACTGCTTCTGCAACAACTGAATAATAGCTTCTCTTTCTTCACCGTGGATACCAGCGGCATCGAGTGCTTGTTCCAACGTTAAATTCATATTCTTCATAAAATTTTCTACTAATTCTGCCTTTTCCGTTTTTAAACATTCACTGGCATATTCCTTTGCATATTCCTGTACTGCTTCACACATGGTATCACGTCCTTCCTCTGCTTCTTTGAAATGTCTTACTCCCTGTGACAGTTCTTTGTAATGCATATTATCAGGGTCTGTCTGATGAAAGTCCTGCATAAGATGTCCGATTTCATCATCGCCCTTATAGTTACCGTTTACATAAATTATATGTGATCCGTCCTTAAAAAGTTCGTTTGTCTCTCTTACATATCGGTCGATATGGTACAAAGGCAACCCCTTTTGAAATTTATCATGCTTATAAATAAAGATTACATAAGAATCCTTAATCTCTTTGAACTCCTGACCTTCTTTTAACATTCTGGAATCAAGGACACTGCTATGATATCTTGCTCTCCTTACGTGAGCACCTTCGGAGTTTCCCTGTACCTCAATGTCCATTTTCTCTCCGTTTTCGTCCAGTGCATGTACATCAAGTGTGATATTACGTCCCCCGACGGCAGCGCTTTTCATTTCTTCCTGTCCGTTTACGCTGATAACCTTGATCTTTCTTTCCAGAATGATTCTAAGCAATAACTCCGTTGCTTCTATATTCTTATCGAATACGCGGCTCATCAGATCATCATCAAATAAAGTAAGTTCATCAATCAGCTTGTTGATCCTGTCCTGATTCTGCGTAACCTTGCTGTTTTTATCTTCTGCCATAGTTTCCCCTCTTTCTAAGTTCATATTATCATGTTGCACTTTCTACTGCAATTAAATTTCTCTGAATTTTCGGAGGAATGATCTACATTATTTGAATAGTATCAACTATCGATACTTTCTTTTATTCCTTATATAAATCGACAATATTGTCAAGGTCTGATAAATCTTTACCATCATATTTTTTACAAAAATTCTCTAAACTTTTCTTACGCACTTTCATGCAGCCTAATTTCAATCCCGGTAGCAATCCCTTGCTAATCAATTGGCGAATTGTTCCAGCGTTTACTCCCAGGGCTGCTCCAGCCTCTTTTACAGTATATAGAATTTTTTCAATATCTTGGTTTTTTCCCATGATTTTTGTTCTCCTGTTTCATCTAATCATTTGTTCTTTATAAGTGACATATCGCATTTTGAATTCGAAATAATGCAAACTTATAAATATGGTGTCTGTCGGTAACTCATCACTTAATAAGCTGTTGGTTATTACTATCTCGACATTGTTTCGCCAATCTGTAAAACGTATCTTTTTTTAATTTCAATCTGTCCATTGCTTCTACCGCCGTAATTGATCCTCTCTGCCACTCTCCGTACCATATCTGCCACTCAACCGGGTATTCTATTCGAGGCCTTCCTAAATGCCTGCCGCATTCTTTTGCTACCTCGATTCCCTGCCGTTGTAGTTCTCGCCGTTCCTCCCAGTCACTTTCTGCCACGTACGATAATAACGCCAGCACTACATCCGATATCACCTGACCCATTAAATTCTTATCCTTGGACGTATCAAGGATTGGCATATCAGCCACCCTAATATCCATCTGTAATTCCTTCGTGATGTGCTGCCATTCACGATAAATCTCCATATAATTTCTACCAAACCGCTTAAGTTCTGTGACAGTCAGTCTATCCCCTTCCCGCATAACATGATTAACAAGCATATCGTATACTTCTCTGCAAAAGGAATGCCCCGATTTCTTTTCCACATAGATATTCCGTTTCTCAATTCCCATTTCCTGCAACTTTTTAATCTGTCGTTCCGGGTTCTGTTCCTTAGTAGACACTCTCACATATCCAAAGTCCATATAGCTACTCTCCTATGTAAATTGCGTATTGTCTGTAAAGGTACTCCCTACTATTGCGATATCGCAAATCTCTCCATATAACCTTTTGCGATGTAAAACTTCTAACATTATCCTTATCATAAGGCAGTCTGAAAAGATATACCTTTTCAGACTGTCTGTTGTCTAAACATCAATCCGGAATACTGTGCATCTTCAGGATTGCTCTAATTAAGAAAAACGCACAAGTAATATACAAATCTTCATTTTCGCCCTGATCCACTATTACGGCGTATGCGCTAAAAATTGCACTGGTAATAAACGGACCTGATAAGAATGTATAGTAAGCTCCTCCGACCCGCATGCACTCTGCAGCAAGTCCAATTAAATCTTTCATACGTTCGGAAAACATGCCATGCATTAACACTGTTTTTTTAATTGTACTTTCTTCGCTACGTACTTTTGCTGCCAATTCCTCAAATTCCGGTTTTCGCATTGTTTTATTAATATTTTTAATTTCTTCCAACATTTCAATGGCAATTTCCGCTGCCAGATCCAGTTCACCGTCGGAAACCAGTGTCTTGAATTTTTCATCTTTTAATTCAATGTGGTACTCCTTTTTTTCAAGAACACTCCTTCCTGTTGCGCATTTTACGATTTCCTTTTTCAAGGCTTCTCTCAGTGCATCTCTGTCGTTTTCGCTAATCGGTACATAATTCAGTTCATTCATTTGTTAATCCTCCTTATCACACGACGATTATTTGTTCCTCTATCTATATTATAAATCATATTTTTATTTGTAGAAATTTCTGCACAGAAAAACGCTAGCTGTAGATTCTTCATTCTGTGTTACTCCATTTCAAATATGAAATTATAAAAGGGCATCATGGGAAGACGCACTTATAGCCTTGTCTTCTCATGATACCCTTTTATCTTTTGTCTGATGCCTATTTCATTTGCCTTACGACTTTTTCATATTATCACGAAATTATTTCTCTGTCATTTAACCTCTGGTTCATTTTCCCATCTCCGCCGCCTGTTCCTCGTAAAAGTTACTTTTACTTCTCCGATATTTTCGCCCTCTTACACCACCGTGCGTACCGTCCGGTACACGGCGGTTTAATCAACTTAACAAGTAACACACCTTTCAGTGCAGTAATCTAACATTGAGATTAGTCCAAATGAGGCTACAGTTACTGAAAGACATGGACTATATATAGCATTGAAAAAGGACGCAAAACATTGATATAAAATATAGGCTCACATTGTGAGCCCAATACACCGTAAAGCCGCATAAAATGGAATTTCGTTTTAAAAAGATGCCGCATGGCGGAGCAAAAACGGCACAATATATTGATTTATTTTATTTTCTTTTTCAAACACAAACACGCATTTCCGTGGCTCTTATGTGCTAATGTTCTTCACCCTGGTAATAGTAGATTTGGTTCGTTTCTCTACCAACGCCTGCTGCTCCTGTCTGATCCAACTTTTGCCTAAATGCTGTGCCTCCTTTATAACGGGTTCCTTTTCCATCCTGAGACCCTACGCCGACAACTAAAGTTTCGCCCTCATACAAATAGATACGTCCGGTGACTTTACCGCCATTTCCTCCAATAAGATTTCCATGGTTTCCGCCTTGCGCCCCATTAAGAATAAACTCATAAATCCCACTGTAAGGAACTGTATATATTTGTTCTGTGTTTTCGTCATCAGTGTTTCTTACAAAAGAAGCTTTTACTTCTCCAAGATCGTCCGTAATGCTTGTTGCACTTTTTACTTCGGTCCAGTTTCCGTTTTCTTTCTTCTGATAAATCTTAAATACCTTATCAGCGGAGTCTGTCTGGATCCAGGAAAGGTCTACGGCTCCTTTTCCTTTGTTTGCCGTCCAGTTTTCCTCACTATCGAGATGTAAAGTAGACCACTTCGCATAAAGCGTCGTGTCATGATCCGTTGAAAAATCATCTCCGGGGCCACCAACGAATATAGTACAATCAGGATCGGCATACCATCCGCCGAAACGTTTTTGGTCTTCTGGATTATCTCCATTCGGATAGGTTGCTTCTGGTAATTTAAAACTATCTCCAGTATAATTGGCCGTAACAGTATCTACACAACCATCATACCAGTCAGATTTCGTAGAAGCAAAGATATTATTAGTATCATATGCTCCAAATAAATATTGCTTATATTTTTCACTAAACATTCCGCGTAATGGATTTGCAAATGTCCAACCAGAAAAATGAGTTGTAGTATGAGTTGATTCAATTTCGTATCCACCTTGGGTATCATAACTAACTGTTGCATCGGTGGGAGGTGTTAATTTATCCGAGTCCAGAGAATAAACCGTGCGGAAACGTTGAGTAATGGTGGTTTCACCATTATAGGAACCACCATTAGGATTAATCACAAGAGTAGAATAAGCTGGCTTCCATTGGGCATACAAAATAACTACTTTTCCATTATCGCTATTTCCTAAATTCAGCTTATTTTGAATATTAAGAAAATCATCTTCATTTTCAAATTTTTGCCCGCTTCCATCACGTTTGGTATTCCAACAATCAAACACATAACCTGTTCTATAAAATACATTGGTTGATAATTTTGTTTGTGGTGAAACTGTTTTTCCTTCAAAGACTGTATTATTATTATAATAATGATAGCTGTTAGTAATGTATCCGCCGTTAGCGCCGCTCCCATTATATTGAATTGTATATCTATTCCATGATATTTCATCACATTTGTGATTAATACCTGCACCGTTTTCCAAATTATTACAATTGGGATCTACACAATTAGATATAAAGCAATCACCATTTGTTAATGATTTTATCTGACTAATTGTGTCTTTCGTAGAATAAAATAAAATAGTTATTTCTCTACCGCATTTTGCGCATGTAGCTATCCAGCCGGGTTGGCATTTTGTTGTTTTGCAAGATTGCCTTCCAAAGGAAAAACCCATCCAATTATTTCCATCTGGATAAGAAGAATGAATACAATAATGTTCAGAATATTCTAATGTCCATTTGGAATTTAATATATTACCTGTATATTCAGCCGCATATAAATGCTGTCCTTTTTCTGTCTTTGTCAGAGTAACAGGGCAAAAATACACCTCTTCTTTCATTTTGCCATCATAGATATTTTGATTATACCGATCCAGGGTAAATGCTTCTCCTGTTGAAGATCTTTCAATTCCAGTATTAGCAGAAACAGTCATTCCGCTCATTAAAATACATGTAGCCAGTAACGGAAAAAGCAATTTGGTCTTAAGTTTTCCCATACCGATTCTCCTTTCTTTTTAAATCTTTTTTTAATTAATATGACAGAAAGATTGAAAGAACGGAAATCTACACAAAAAGAGCCTCCGAAGAGACTCTTTTTGTGGACTCTGAGAATACAAATATACCTACCACATTTAATACGGTAGCTAAAGAAAAATCAAATCAGAAAATCTATATGATTATAAATAAAAGAGTCTCATTTTATAAATAAGACTCTCAGACTGTAGACAAAGCTCCCTCACAGGAAGGAGCTTTTCTTGTGTCATGACTGCAAAAATTATGTACTTACAAGCATATAAGAAGTAGTGAAAATGCCGTATTTACGGGACTTTTCACTACTTTTTTGGTATAATGAAAGTATCAAAATAAAGGCGGTGTTTCCTATGATGACACAGAATGCAGATAAGAAAAGAGAGCAGATTCAGATGTTCTGCATGGATGACCTTGTTCCGCAGGATCATCTGCTGCGCCTGATTGACCAGGCAATCGACTGGAGTTTTATCTATGATCTTGTGATTGATAAATACAGTGCAGACAATGGCCGCCCCAGCATGGATCCGGTCATGCTCATTAAAATTCCATTCATCCAGTATCTGTACGGCATCCGAAGTATGCGCCAGACAGTAAAAGAAATCGAAGTCAATGTCGCATACCGATGGTTCCTCGGTCTGGAAATGATGGACAAGGTTCCCCATTTCTCTACGTTTGGAAAGAATTATACCAGACGCTTTAAGGATACTGATCTTTTTGAACAGATCTTTTCCCGTATCCTGCAGGAATGCTATAAATACAGACTGATCGATCCTTCCGAGGTCTTCGTGGATGCCACCCATGTAAAAGCACGGGCAAACAGCAAAAAGATGCGGAAACGGATTGCAGATGAGGAAGCACTGTTCTTCGAAGAGCAGTTAAAGAAGGAAATCAATGAAGACAGGGAAGCGCATGGGAAAAAGCCTCTGAAAGAAAAGAAGGAAGATCCCAAAGATCCCCCCTCCTGTGGTGGCAGCTCTGATGGAAAAGAAGAAAAAACGGTCAAGGAAAGTACAACGGATCCGGAAAGCGGATGGTTCCGAAAGGGTGAACATAAAAATGTTTTTGCGTATTCCGTGCAGACAGCCTGTGACAAAAACGGATGGATTCTGGGTTATAGTGTAAATCCCGGCAACCAGCATGACAGCCGGACATTTAAATCCCTGTATGATAAGATAAAAGACATTGGCATTCAGACACTGGTAGCCGATGCAGGATACAAAACACCAGCGATAGCAAAGTTACTTCTGGATGATGGTATCACACCGCTTCTACCGTATAAACGCCCCATGACCCAAGATGGTTTTTTCAAAAAAGCCGAGTATGTGTATGATGAATATTTTGACTGCTATGTATGCCCGAATGATCAGGTGCTGGCTTATCATACGACGAACCGTTCCGGATACCGGGAATACAAGAGCTGCGGAATGATCTGTGAAGGATGTCCATATCTGAAGCAGTGCACAGAAAGCAGGGATCATGTGAAGGTAGTGACCCGGCATATCTGGGAGCCGTACATGGAAAAGTGTGAGGATATCCGGCATACGATTGGGATGAAGGAAATGTATGCGCAACGGAAAGAGACCGTAGAGCGCCTCTTCGGAACAGCAAAAGAAAACCACGGATTCCGCTATACACAGATGATAGGAAAAGCCCGGATGGAAATGAAAGTCGGGCTTACGTTTGCCTGCATGAATCTGAAAAAACTGGCAAAGATGATAGCCAGGAAGGGAAAAAGGGGAGCCCAAAAGTGTTTATTATTGATCAAGTACACACTTTTTGAACCGAAAACAAGAAAAACGCTTCTGGAGTGCTGACCAAAAGCGTTTTGTCTACAGTCTGAGAGTCTCATTTTATAAATAAGACTCTTTTAACATTTTGCTTTTATTCAGTTAGTTCGTTATCTCTAATAATCATTCAATTGTTGTATCAGATGCTGTCGATCCACCATTCTCGCCTGAATCAGTATTAGAATCTTCCAAATCTGCATTTGTGCTTTCTGAATTGCCAGTATTTTCTGTATTTGCTCCAGAATCGGGATTTGTTACCCAATCCGGCAGAGGCGGAGGAGTCGGTTTAGAATGATCAACCAATTCTTCTCCACACCTGCTACACCATCCGCTTCCATTATCAGAATGGCCTAAACCAGAGATCCCTCCACTGTTGATTACAGCTCCGCACAGATCACAGGTCTCTTCCCACCAACCACCAGATGTGCAGGTGGGTTCCGTTGTGGTATGTCTGCTTATACTTCCATGTCCCGTCTGAGGATAATAATCTTTTCCAAGATATTCCCCACAAAGATTACAATACAATTCTCCGTATCCGTCATGCTGGCAGTTAGCTTCTACGACAGTTACGCTTCTGCAGGATGTATGAGCACACGCAGGCTTAGGTGTTGTGGTTGGCTGTGGAGTTGTTGCCGTAGGTTTTGTTGTCGGCTTAGGTGTTGTTGTTGCGGTTGCAGTAGGCTTTGTTATAGCACTAGGCTTCGGGGTCGCAGTTGCTCCTGTTTTTGTGTTTGAAACAGTTGTTGCACTACCTGTTTTCCCAGTGCTATTCGAAGCTGTTGTTGTCTTCGGAGTTGCTGTAGGATTTACTGTCGTTACAGGTGCCGATGTTTCCTTTGGATTTTCTGACGTCTTAGGAGCTTCCGTCGTTGTAACAGCAGTTGTTGCTTGCATGGAATCTACAGTTTCCGCAGTATTATCCAGCTTATCTTCCTTGGTTTCTTCAAAACTACTTTCTTCAGTTGCTTCAGTGGTTTCAACGACCGTTTCAGGAATCGCTGTCTCCGTTGCTTTTGCAGTCTTATTCCCACAAGCTGTCATGGATACAATCATGATTCCTGCGAGGATTGTTACTAAAAATCTTTTTCTCATTTGGATTCTCCTCCCTGTTCTACATTTGCGTCATCTTTTCGAGGCAATTTCTTTTCAAGTCTATTGTGTACCTTATAGAACTGAATACTCATTTTTTCAAATGCATCATCTTGATTTTCCAATAAGCTATCTGCATTTACATTCTCTTTCATCTTACTATAGTATAACCCTAACTTTCTTAAATCTATTAAGTCTTTCTGATTCATGCTTTCAGCATTTGCAGCAAATTGCTCTATGATTTCCAGATAACTCTGTCGAGCACTTTCCAGCGAAAAGACATGCAAATTGCTATCCTTTTCAGCATCTTCGTTTTTCTCAGATTCTAATTCTGCTTTCTTCTGTTCTAAATCTATATCATCAACATCTAAAATTGTATATGTAATATCACGCTCATCTTTCCATATGTCAAGATACGAAAAGCATCCCCATAAGCATACTCCTATAATCCCACATATAACAAGAATAATTACTACATTAAATAATGCCTCTCCTATTCCATAAGAATCTCCTTGGAAAAATGTCTGCACAAACATATAAATTCCTAATCCTACATCCGCTATAATCATTATATATTTTGTAGCAATTATCAAATTTATAATAAATACCAACGCTTTCCCCACTCCACACGCTGCATAATATCCAAAACAAGCCATTGTAGATTCGCCTGTATTTTTACGTTCAACCACAATATTTTCCGCAAAATAATACAAGTTATCAGCTACCCAAATTATGACAATATAAATTCCTTCATATATTTTCCTGAAAAATTCTAGAATTCCTGCTAAAAGTTGTTGTGCAAGCATGTAAATTCCTAATAACGCTCCTACTAAAATAAGAAAGAGTAAACCATATGCAATTGCATATCCCAGCCCCACTTCAGGGATACTTGCAATTGTACCAATAATTCCTGTTAACATAAATGCCACACAAAGAACAGCCATAAACTGCGTAGACAGGTCAATAATAATAGAATGAGCAATAGCTATCACTTTAAACGGTATTGACACAATTAGAAGTGGAATATGCAAAAAAGCTGCTATGTTAGCAACTATTACTTTCAGTATTTTTTTCATTAGTCACCATCCTCCCTCGTATAATCGCATCATTTTTTCTTGTTATAAATAACGTACGCTGCGATTCCTCCAATTATAATAATGGCGATTCCACACATTAAACCAAATGCGTTATTAGTAGCTGAACCTTTTTCATTATTCTCGTTTTCTTGAATATCGCTTTGCTCAACAGATGTATTCTGCGTTGCTTCCAGTGACCCTGTTGCTTCCAGTGTCTGTGTAGGTTCCGGCATTTCTTCAATCTTCTGTCCGGGGATATCTACATCACCGATAGCTAACGGAACGATAATGGAACAGTTTTCTGTGATTTCAAAAGTATTTTCCTTGTATTTCAAAGGATATTTCCCGGTAAAGTCTGCGGTGATGCCACCTTCCGTAATGGTATAGGTTCCTACAGGAAGCTGCTGTAAAGTTGTAAATCCATTTGCTTCATAAAGATCGATTTCCTGATAACCACCATTTTCGTCTTTAATACCTACGAAGCAAGGCTCGTGAATGACATCTTCGACGGCAGCTGCAAATGTAACGAAGCCAAAGCGCGTATTTTCATCGACAGGAGCAGGTGTTTTTGCATTTTCGCCGGCATCGCCACCATACATATTTACATAATCTACTGGAGATAATGCTAGGCCTGTGTTAGTATCTATAATATAGCCAGCGGATTCCATTTCTGGTGTTAATGAACTCAGTTTTCTAACTTCATCTCTAATACCAAAAGCTGTTTTTCTTTCTTCCCCAGCTAATTCTTTAAAAATAATGCCTGCTTCTTCATAGTAATCTCTTACAAACAACCCATCTTTCATCTCTCCGATTCTGATAGAAAGACCGGGGAATTCGTATCCGGATTCATCTCCTGCTTCTTCAACTTCTGTAGTATTCAATTCAGCGGCTTCTGCCTTGCCGGATAACATTCCGATCACAAGCATTGCCATGATCCATTTAATTTTTCTTTTTGCTCTAAATAATGTTCTCATTTCCGCCCTCCATTGTGCGTTTATTTATTTGTTATTCTTCGCGCTCATTATAAATGTAATTCCATAAATGTTCTAACGCTATAAGTATTATAGCACCAGATTATTACTCTGTAACTATATTATTTTTATACTTTTGCACAAAGGAGGTCTGTATATTTCTATGAATAATTTGGATTTTGCACTAATTGGCTCACGCATTAGAGAAGTGCGTATAGATCGCCATCTAACTCAGGAATATCTTGCTAACGTAACCGATGTCAACGTAAGCCATATCAGCAATATTGAGACGAATAAGGTCAAAGTATCTCTAACTCTTTTGGTTGCCATCTGCAACGCGATGAATGTTACTGTGGATTATATTCTTGGCAATGAATATGTCGCTCCAACAAATGCCTATGAGACCGAACTTCTTTCAACCATAGAAAAACTTGACGCCACCAGAAAAGATCAGTTATTGCGTATAGCCAAGGTTCTCTAATTTTTTCTTCTGCACTAGCTTGTATTATAAATTCATACTATTTTTGCTTAAGCATGTACCCATTCCTGTTTCGTTTCTTTTTTATGGGCTTTTTTCTTTCGTCTTTCCTTTTGTCCATATAGAGTATACCGATTCATATCTTGCCTTACGCGTTCACGTTCCTGCTCATCAGGGTACGTATCAAATGCTTCCCGCAAACTCTCTACGGTTTCCAATTTCTTTTTAATAAGCGGTATTTCGCCGTATTCGTGAACCAACTCATCATGTTCCTTTTCGAGCTTATGAAGTTTTTTCATGTTGCGTTTATGTCCTTCGTTAGCGGAAAGACTCTTGGACCGTTCTTTATTGACGGCTTCGATCCGTTCTTTTTCCATCTGCTTTTTAAGAGCAAACTTCTCGGTGTTGATTTCCCTGATAACTTCGGCAGCACGTTTTTGATATTGTTCAATAGTTTCACCAGGCAAAATTTCCGGAGCCGTCCGTTCTTCCATGGCGGTTGTTAATGCAGTATAAAAACTTTTAACCTGCTCATGCTTTGCCACGGAATATTCTGTGCCACGTTTCAGTCCATGACGCTCTTTCATAAACTCAGCATAAGAGGTCTGCATTTCTCGTAAACTTTTAGGACCGTAAATATAAGCGTAAGCATTGAGTTTTCCTTTGTCGTTAATGGGGATCACTAATGCGTGGATATGAGGCGTACTTTCGTCACCGTGATAGGTCACACTCGCAACATTATCCCCATACGTCAACGGATTTTTATTAAAATATCCGCGCAGCCATTCTACATTATCCTTCTTCCATTTTTCTATATCTATTTTGTCTTTATCTTCCCGAGAAAATGTCATTGTTACTTCAAACGCTAAAACTGCATTTGATCTTGGCTTATGATTTTTGTAATAATCCAGCGAAGCTATTTTTTCCTGAAATAGATCCATGTAGTTTTTCCCTTCAGCCGATATAACTTCTTCATTTAAGTGTTCTAAATTTTTGTCCGCATTAGGAATGTTCACCTGCCGCTGATTGTGCGCCGATGCTGCATTAAGTCCCGCTACCGAGTTAATTTTATTAACACCAACTATTGCGTATCCCATAGTAGAGCACCTCCTTTGTTTTGTTTGATGGTAATACTATGATAGAAAAGTGTATTGGAAAGTTAGCGACTTTTGCAGCAGTTACCATGGAAGATGAACCGAACGTGAGCTTGCAGGTGATTGAAATGTTTTATACTTTTGGAGAATAGGCGGAAAATTGTGGAAAGTGAGAGGCTTATACCATTTTTCAGTACTTTTCCTCTACTTTTTTAATGCATTTTACGGATTGCCAAATATCTGGTAGTATGCCGTTATCAAAGTATATGCAGATAGCCCAGGAGGCGAAATGAGGGGAAATAATTGGATAATCGCAGTTTCTGTCGTTTTAAAAACTGGACAGCTAATTAGGGCAATTTACATGGGTAGAAAACAGCTTGCAGATGATACATACCATAAGAGACCGACTATTTATAATAAGTAATCGATCTCTCCAATGCTAATTTATTTTGTACTTTACCAATGATAAACATCATAATCTGCGGGATCTGCTTTGCTTACAGTATCACGCAAAACCTCAACCATGCTATTTCCGATCATAATGCGCAGTAACACATCAAAACCAAATATAGGATTTTTCAAACGCATTTGGAAATATCCGTCCTCAGTACCTACCATTTGCTCATTATCGTTGACGATGTAGGCCAACGATTGCAAAAAATCCGTACCTGTTGGATAAATATGATCAATTATTGATTTGTTACCCGTTGCTACATTCATGTGTTTTTTGATCTCGTGCACCGGAATACCTGCTGTGTCAACAGCTGCAATAAAATCTCTAAATGATAAATTTCCATTGTTGTTATGGAGACACTTTTTTACACAATCCGATAATTTTTCCATTTTTTGCTCCCTTGCTTTGTGAGTTGCATATTGTTGATTTCTATATATATTGTAGCATGGGTGTATAATTGTGCAAATTTCTGCACAGAAATTAATGTCCTTGATTCGTACATACGTTCTGGCTAGTTGTTCTCTAGATATCCTCCGTCCGTATCCCGTCATTGCCTCTCCCGGTATTGTTTGCAGAAGTAGCAGCAGCGAGACAATTCATGTCCCACTTATTCCCGATTCGGTATCACCTACGGGCAAAAGCAGGAAAAGAGATGATAAATGTTGCTGATATGGGGCGGTGTATGCGTTTGGGGCAAAAACGGCAGACGAACGGGACAATATACGGCGCATTTGTCGGGAAACGTTTTGTGAAGGGGACAATAAGTTGTCCTTTTTGTTCTGCCTTGTTTTGACAAGAGGGACAATTTATTGTTCCTTTCGGGGAATCTGCGAGGGGAAACGTGGGCGGAAACTGCGCATAAAGGGGGCAATATATTATCCCGCTTATGAAAAGAAATGCATATAAAAGGGGCATATTATTGTCCCTTTCATTACGCCGTTTTTTGCGTGGTCTGTGTATGAGAGAGACAATATATTGTCCCTCTTTTTATGCGGCCGTGTGGGGAAAAGACGGAAACAGGATACGCTGAAAGGGACAATATTATGTCCCTTTCAGTGAAAGAAAAGCGTATAAAGGGGACAATATTATTGTCCCTTTCGCGGAATATGTGCGTAAGAGGGACATTATATTATCCCTCTAATTACGCCGTTTTTGAGCGAATCGTGCATGAGGGGGACAATATATTATCCCTTTCAGGTAAATGTCGGGAAATATATTAAAGGGGGCAATATATTGTCCCTCTTGTAAAATACGTGGGGAAACGCAGTAAAAATGAGGGGGACATAATATTGTCCCTTTCGCGCAGATAAACAGTGCATAAGGGGGATAATATATTGTCCCTTTCGGATACGGAGACATAATAAGAGGGGCATATTATTGTCCCTTTCTTTGCGCCGTTTATGCGCGGAAAGCGGATTTGAGGGGCAATATATTGGCTCTTTTGTGTATACGGACAGCGAATGAACGGGACAATATTGTATCCCTTTCGGGGTTTTTGCCCTCTTTTTTCGCTGCGGACAGGATAACGTATTGTTCGTTTTATGCGGAAATGCCGGGAAATGCACAGGAAACGCAGGTGATATTTGATATGGGAATGGTGTATACGTTTGGAGAATAGGCGGAACGGGTACGCTCATTTGATATGTGAATGATGTATGCGTTGGAAGAATAGGCGGAATAATACGGGAAATGGGAGGCTTATACCAGCTTTT
Organism: Simiaoa sunii; assembly: GCF_014337175.1. Taxonomy (GTDB): domain Bacteria; phylum Bacillota; class Clostridia; order Lachnospirales; family Lachnospiraceae; genus Acetatifactor; species Acetatifactor intestinalis. Next base: position 3,440,612 of record NZ_CP060633.1, read on the forward strand.
CCAGTGCTTTTCCGCTATTTTTTATCCGGAAGGGCAACTATCGCTAAAGGATCCAGTAATATGCCGTTATCGAAGTTTGTGTGTATAACCTGCGGATATGCAGAAAAATCGGGAAAAAATACGGGAATGAGCGGTACGTTTTGACGGAGGAAACTGCGATAAGATGCGAAAACGGCAGATTATCAGCGTTCCTCTTCGTTTTCCGTTTTCGGAGATATACGCGGATGACTTCGGACAGGGAAATGTAGGGAAATGAGCGGTGAACGCTTTGGCTTATGGTAGTGAGATACGTAGATGAGGCATGGACGGCGGATTGCGCGGACAAGTATGGTTAGATACGTAGATGGTACGTGGACGGGACATTGACGGGATACGGACGGGGCGAAAACGGATTGGAAACTTATACCAGATTCCAAGTGGCTTTTTCGCAACTGTTATATTACTTCTCAAAATCTGTACACTTAGTACAGAATTTATTTTTGCCAAATATTACCCAAGTTCAGATAATTTCATTAACCTTTCACACAATAACGTCTTTATCAAATTCCCCGGAATCGCTGTAACCCTGATAAATACTGGATTTTTCAAATGTACCATAGGTTTCCGCAACTTCTAAAATTAGATAATTTAATTCTGTATACAGTATTTTGATTAAAATACATTTATGTTACCTTTTTTCATCTTTTAGCAATTTATATCGTCATTTTTTTGTTAATTGCATTCCAAAACAGACTTAATACTACCAAAAAAGTCCCTTATACATTGCGTTTTGTCGAACATATATTCTTTTCAAATTCTGTAACAGAATTTAATCATATCTTCATCTATAAAAAGCTGAATAGAAATCCGAGATTCCAGTTTGCAAGTTTTGTTCCCGTTCAGCTAATCTTTCGCAAATGTAAATTCCGTCAAATCAATCTATGTCCATCTGAAGTTCACTTTTACTTTGACAACAGTACCTAGCCCCAGAAAATAATAAATCCTAAATGCGGAAAACCAAAAGATATTAGTATTGCAGCCGTAATACAGATAACTCCCACAACCGTGGAACCATTAAACCCGTTTCCGTGTCCATATCTTCTGCTGTCACAATTACAGTTGGGGCCTTCACAATGACTATCATGGTAACCATTCATATCGTATTTTGTATAATCGTTATTCATAAATCCTATCCTCTCTTCTGAATAGACACTGTTATTCTCATTCCAACACTAATTTTGAAAAATCAAACACACTTCCTAAAGAAGTACCAAAAGGTGTAGGTTGCATGGCCTCTCTGATTTTTTCCAAAGTCTCCTTTATTTTTACCGGGTCCTGATATATTGTCAAAAGAATAGCTGTATTCCTGGCATCATCAAGTGCATCATGTGCATGACCGTTAAAATCAATACCGGCAAGATCCAGTGCTTTCTGTAAGGATATCTGTCTTGCAAATCCTAAATATTCATCTATCGTTCTTTGGAAATTCTCTCATGGAGTCTCAGTAATACGCTTTTCTTCTTCACTTGGCTGATATCCCTTCAATTCGATTTCATGCTTTATCTGTGCATAATCAGCGTTGCGCCAGGCATGAATTACAAACTCTTTTCCGGTTCCCAGGCACCAGTCGGTAAACATGTGGAATGCTTCTGAAAAACATGGTGCATTTTCAACCATAGCAAAACTAATTCCCGTAAGTTTTTCAACATCAGGATTGATTCTGATATTATATTCAGGTCTGACGTAGGTACGGAATGCAGCTATTTCATTCAAATTTTCATCAATAAGTACTGCTCCGATTTCTATAATCTCCGACCTGCAGACTGCACGAGCCGGATGCTTCTTGCTAATAGGGTTCATTTCCAGATCGACAACAATATGGTTCATAGATACCTCCTTATCTTACGTCACACCATAAAAGAATATATTTACTGCACCAGTTCACACAATATTCCCTGGGGTAATACATATTTTACTACACCCTTTGCCGTATCCCCCATACGATCATACATTCTGCCTGCACTCATGCTCTCTCCCTGTACCGTATAGGGACTGTTGGCTACATATCCTACCTTTCCGAGTCCGTCTACTTCCACTCGGATAGCCTCCTTATCCAGTTCGTTATCCGGTTCCTTGATAAGCTTCACTTCCATATTGGGCTCGAAGAACTCCTGACCGAAGTAATGCTTAGTTCCTGCAACTGTAAAGTAAATTTTTTCCATGTTTTTTGCTCCTTTCCAGCGTTTAGATGACTGTTTTTCTTATTTGTTTAAATAAGAATAGCATTTTTTGTGTCCCATATACAGGACACATGAAATGCTATTCTCTAGGCACATTAAAGAAAATTACACTATTTTCAATCAATTTTTTAGGGAGGCTACCATGATTTTATGCAGACTTATTTACTGGATCAACAACCAACTTCATCACAGGACCGGTTACCGTTTTTTCTGTCCAACCTGCCCTTATTACAGTGAATGTAAACAAGAGCAAGCCCAAATGACAGTCTGAAGATTTCGCTGTATAATTAAAAGACATACAATTTAGCAAAGGGAACTATAATGAACAATAAACTCAAATTACCACAGATATACAAACGCAATGGAAAAAACTGTTACCTGGATCCGATCAGACAGAAGCTGATCTACATTACTCCGGAAGAGACTGTGCGACAACAGGCAATCTCTTACCTGACAAATGTTTTGTCCGTTCCAAAGGATGTGATTGTCGTGGAACAGCATCTTTCTCATTATGGAATAAAGACAAATAAGCGTGCAGATATTGTAATCCATAAGCCTGATAAGGACGGTTTTATACAGCCGATTGCCGTAATCGAATGCAAAACTCCTGATGTGCCTTTGGATCTGAACGCCAGGGAACAAATGCTTACCTATTGTGATCTAATCTCTGCCGATTTTGCAATGCTTACCAACGGTGTTGAAGAATACTGTTACCGTTATAACCAAAGTACCGGTAACTACGAAGATATCGTAAAGCTTCCTGTGTTTACCGATATGCTCTCAGACAAATATGAGCTTTATGATCCCGGAGAACTTCCGCCCAGGATTCCTTTTGAAAAGCTAGCTGCATTTATCAAAGAGGATCGTGCTTCCAGAGATCCTGATGACTACGGCTATGACATCAGTAAACTTACTCCCATGAATATTGCTGTACCAGTGTTTAATCTCTGGGAAGGCTTACTTGATACCAGAATTAAGATGCCCGTTGGCAATTACGGGCTGTTTGAACTCCTTGAAGATTATGGGGTACGCATGCTCTCCTATGGGAATGCCGCCGGAGGAAAGTTTTTTGGTCCTTACAGATCATTCCTCGTAAAAGTAAATGATAATGTAGAATTTTATTCTATCGGTGTGACAACCTACTGTAAATCAACCTCTCCGGAAAACGTCAAGACCTGCATTGCTGTTGCGCATGATGACGAAAAGGAATCTCACCATGCCTTACAGCTTGTAGCAGACGATAACCTGGTTGTCCGAGGAAATACAATAGATTTTTACCATCATGGTAAAATAGCGATTGGAAATCTTGGCAGTGGAAAAATTGATGAATTGCGTTCCTTTGTAGCTGACCGCTACCCTCAGATCATCTCCGGAAACAAATTTTACCTGGGAAGCCTTACAAATGACCGTCTCTTTAGATTAAATGATCTAGATGTAATTCATCTGATCGTCAATCTGATTTCCTATGCCATGATACGTTACGAATACAGAGAATTTGCGAAAAAGAACAAATAGCAAAAGGGCAGATTTTGTCTGCCCTTCCTACATATTCATGCTGTATTATGCGCTTTCTTGGAGGGCACTGATAGATGTCATGATCCCTACCATAATTTTATGCAGACTTATTTACTGGATCAACAACCATCTTCATCACAGGATCATACCATTGTTTTTGCTCTACCTGCCTTATTACCTTTTCGATTTCATTAGCCGTATCATCTACATATAACGTCTGCATATACTCACTCTTCTCCAATTGATATTCCCCTAACGAGTTCCACAATATTTGATTTTCAATTCTTTTTAATCTAACAATCTGACATCGATATGTGATATATTTAATATATCTCACTACACTTAAACACGAGACCACGGAGAGAGAATTATGCCATACAGCAAGCTGCACAATCCTTACACAATAGATATTAATCCTGTCTTGTCGGACGCCCAATTAAATAACATATCTGATAATATGGATACAGCACAAAAAATTATCCGGGCATTAACCTTAAAGATACCTGTGCAATCAATTATATACACTGCCACTGCAAATGATATAAACAGGTCTATTCTATTAAGTCAGATATGGGATTTTGCAACAGATAACGATATTGTATGCCTGCATATTGACAATACCAATAAGAATGATTTTATGCAACAGATTCATGACTGCTGTCTAAGATATATTGAAAATATTCAATCCGTAATTAATGCGACTCCTGGTATTGATACAAACGCTTTAGATGATGCTTTGAAATCATTCACACTTTTAATTGCTCCCGATAAAGCCCTGTATTCGCCTTCCTTGCAGCAAGATCAGGATTTATATTTAATTGCTGCTAACCCTACGCAAATACTTACAGATGTATTTGTGGACCTAGGTAATATCGCGAATGACATAGGCATACCGATCTGTATATTTATTGATGATATGGACCGTATAGCACATAAAGATTTATCCGCACTGATTACATCATTGCACAGAGTAACACAACTCAATTTACCTATTATGCTTATTGGTAGCGGACTTCCTACGCTACACACGACGCTCGCACATGCAAAATCATATTCCGAACGGTTATTTATTTATCTTACATAGCAAATATTTATATTTTACCGGTATATGCATGTTACATATTGATTTTATTGTTCTCTGATATTCATCACGATCCTATTATTTCTACATATATAAATTTATATATAATATATTATGACTACAATACGCATATTGATTGATACGGAATAGGGATAAGAACCAGAGTCCACTCCTACCGTCGTATCCCCTGGTTCTTATCCCTATACATATAGAATTACGATTTTTTGGACCGTTTTACGGTCCAAAAAACTTCCTCCGGTTCAGTATGCAATCCCTACTTTGCCAAATACCTTTTTACAGTTGATTCAGATATACCCAATTCATCCGCGATCTGCCTCACCGTACATCCACTTTCTCTTAATTCTTTTGCTTTTTGTGATAATCTCAGAATTTCTTTCTGTTTATCACTCACCGTCGGTTTTTGATCTTTGCGATACTGACGCATGTATTCTCTTCGATATTCGCGATATTCTTGTTTTGTGTAAGAGTTCCAATTTCGCATACGAAAACCGTAGCGAGCTGCCTGCTCCGGATCTAAATCTAATTTTTTCAAAAATGTCACATCTTTATAATTATATTCTTTTCCTTTATAAATACTAATTTTAAGCTTTCTTTCGTTAAGTGGCGTACGAAAGTCTGAGTTAAATTTTCTCACTAGTTCCCATGATTCCTCCCTCGACAACTGTTTCATTTGCAACAAACAGTTAAAATACAGATGACACATCATCTCTCTATGCCCAATATCATAGCCATCCTGCTGTAACTGTTCCAATAAATGCAACCTCTTTTTCATTAACTGAATCAGATTCGAACTGGAATATGTGCGTGTTGACCGTTGTGTCAACTTTTTTTGCTGTCGTTTTTTGTAATCCGCGTACCAGTCTGGTAATTTTGGTAATATTTGCTCGGCTAGCTCGTGGAAGTCCCATCTTTTTCCATTCGCAATTTCCATAGCGCACACACGATCTTTAGATTTTATCTGCCAGTGATATTTCCCATCGGGGCCAATATAACCAATATATTTTCTGTTAATACTGCCTGGAATGCGCACAAAACTTGTATAGCTATTTACCTCCGCATTGTATTTGCAATCCAATTCGTTAATACATTTTACAAGTTCTGCTTGCACTCTATCCAAAAATATTAATGTTGCTTCTCTGCGCTCTTTCTCTTGGGGATTGGGGAGCTTTACGCCGCCTTCATTCAGCAAATATACCAAGCGCAGGCGATTCCCATATTCTATGTAAGTCGGCATTGGAAAAAAATGCCACTCTGTATTATTTGCTGCTTCAACCTGTCCCATACCTCTAATGGGTCCATAAGATTCCCTGCATCATCAGTAAATTTGAAATCAATATCAATGGGGATACACATTACTGCAGCAATATTGTCTTTCCGGGCATTATTGTTCCTGTAAAAAACCGATACACTCATATAGGCGTTACTCGCATAAATACCATTGCGTAGGATTGTATCCTCCACGTCTTCCCTGGCCATATAATTTGCCGGTATCAATGCGCCGCGTTTGTTTTTTCCGTTGCAAAGTTTGACGTAGCCATGTGCCGATTTATACAGTGTAATAATATACTGTATTTCCTTGGGCAATAAATCGATTCTGTACATATAGTTGTAGCACAACTATTTGTTTTTTGGATGTTACAATTTTTTATGAGATTTTCTGCACATGATACTGTGCGTCTGAATTTAATGATTTTTTACCGATTAGGATTAATAGCTGGTAATTTGTATAAAGATGTGCGAATCGAACAAGCCGAAAGAGAAAGCCAGCATACAAAGTACTCTCATTTGCGACTCTCCATTCAGTTCACTTGCAATAAAAACTGATTCGCTAAGTAAAGACATTTACCTATTATTCCCAATGCGGAATATTCTTAGATTAGATTTAATTTTGTTTGCCTTTTGATTTGGCTCCTATAATTTTATGTTAATTTTATTGACTTGATCCTTGTATCAAAGATCTATCAATATCCGATAATCAAATATGCGTGATTATCATACCCTTAAATTCCATATTACTCTGGAAATCTTCTTTTAATTTTAAAATATCAATTGATTGTCTTTAATTTTAGCTATCGCTTACTTATTATTATTTATTTTTCTAACTTCTTACTTGTAATGTACACCCAGTGGTGTTGTGCTTTCCTCCTCTATAATTATTATCCCAGATTTTTGTTAAAAACGTCCCCTTTTTGAGTCTAACAGGACTTAACAACAATTTTATCTGCTAGTTTAGCTCAAATTAATTCATTTTAGCAAACTCATGTGATATGATTATATATATTTTTTATGAAAGGACTCGAATAATGAAAGAACCGACAACTTCCCCTATTAATTACAATAGATATAAATGTCAATGTAACATATATATATACCGCCGATCAAAACGTATGACGCAGGACAAACTGGCTCATCTGGTTGGAGTTCGTCGAGAGACAATTTGCCGCATCGAAAATGATAAATTTGTTCCTTCTTTAGAACTGGCTATCGCTCTCTCCGATGCACTCGGCGAATCGGTTAATACGCTCTTTACCTTGTCAATAAAATAAAATTTTAGTCTTAAAAAAATATTTTAGCGACACAATATATCACAAATGTGATATATTGTGTCGCTCAGACTGTAGACAAAGCTCCTTCCTGTGAGGGAGCTTTTCTTGTGTCATGACTGCAAAAATTATGTACTTACAAGCATATAAGAAGTAGTGAAAATGCCGTATTTACGGGACTTTTCACTACTTTTTTGGTATAATGAAAGTATCAAAATAAAGGCGGTGTTTCCTATGATGACACAGAATGCAGATAAGAAAAGAGAACAGATTCAGATGTTCTGCATGGATGACCTTGTTCCGCAGGATCATCTGCTGCGCCTGATTGACCAGGCAATCGACTGGAGTTTTATCTATGATCTTGTGATCGATAAATACAGTGCAGACAATGGCCGCCCCAGCATGGATCCGGTCATGCTCATTAAAATTCCATTCATCCAGTATCTGTACGGCATCCGAAGTATGCGCCAGACAGTAAAAGAAATCGAAGTCAATGTCGCATACCGATGGTTCCTCGGTCTGGAAATGATGGACAAGGTTCCCCATTTCTCTACGTTTGGAAAGAATTATACCAGACGCTTTAAGGATACTGATCTTTTTGAACAGATCTTTTCCCGTATCCTGCAGGAATGCTATAAATACAGACTGATCGATCCTTCCGAGGTCTTCGTGGATGCCACCCATGTAAAAGCACGGGCAAACAGCAAAAAGATGCGGAAACGGATTGCAGATGAGGAAGCACTGTTCTTCGAAGAGCAGTTAAAGAAGGAAATCAATGAAGACAGGGAAGCGCATGGGAAAAAGCCTCTGAAAGAAAAGAAGGAAGATCCCAAAGATCCCCCCTCCTGTGGTGGCAGCTCTGATGGAAAAGAAGAAAAAACGGTCAAGGAAAGTACAACGGATCCGGAAAGCGGATGGTTCCGAAAGGGTGAACATAAAAATGTTTTTGCGTATTCCGTGCAGACAGCCTGTGACAAAAACGGATGGATTCTGGGTTATAGTGTAAATCCCGGCAACCAGCATGACAGCCGGACATTTAAATCCCTGTATGATAAGATAAAAGACATTGGCATTCAGACACTGGTAGCCGATGCAGGATACAAAACACCAGCGATAGCAAAGTTACTTCTGGATGATGGTATCACACCGCTTCTACCGTATAAACGCCCCATGACCCAAGATGGTTTTTTCAAAAAAGCCGAGTATGTGTATGATGAATATTTTGACTGCTATGTATGCCCGAATGATCAGGTGCTGGCTTATCATACGACGAACCGTTCCGGATACCGGGAATACAAGAGCTGCGGAATGATCTGTGAAGGATGTCCATATCTGAAGCAGTGCACAGAAAGCAGGGATCATGTGAAGGTAGTGACCCGGCATATCTGGGAGCCGTACATGGAAAAGTGTGAGGATATCCGGCATACGATTGGGATGAAGGAAATGTATGCGCAACGGAAAGAGACCATAGAGCGCCTCTTCGGAACAGCAAAAGAAAACCACGGATTCCGCTATACACAGATGATAGGAAAAGCCCGGATGGAAATGAAAGTCGGGCTTACGTTTGCCTGCATGAATCTGAAAAAACTGGCAAAGATGATAGCCAGGAAGGGAAAAAGGGGAGCCCAAAAGTGTTTATTATTGATCAAGTACACACTTTTTGAACCGAAAACAAGAAAAACGCTTCTGGAGTGCTGACCAAAAGCGTTTTGTCTACAGTCTGAGCGACACAATATATCACAAATGTGATATATTGTGTCGCTATTCTTCTGCAGAAAAGTTACCGCTACACTCAAATATTTCATGTTAATGGCATAGAAAAACTTTGCATGTAGTGGAGGTAGTGCATGATTAACAATAATACTTATTCATTTTCTGCGTTTCGCGAATTGTACGATCTAGCGCTTGATGATACAATTAATCCATCAGAGATTGCTCATGTGATTGATCAGATGAGGAAACGAAAAGAAGTTGAAAATAAGTACAAAAATTTAATTAAATGGAGGGATGACGGCAGGCCTTATTTATATATGGAACGCAAGCAGATTATCGCTGCTGATTATGACCGGCTCATTGATAAGCTGGTGAAAATTGAATATGGGTATGAAAACGCATCGTTAGAAAGTCTGTTTCCGGAATGGGTCATCTGGCGCAGGGACTATTCCTCAGTTTCAGTAAAAACCATTCGTGAAGATATCCTTAACTGGAATAGCCATTTAAAGGATACGGATATTTCAAAAATTCCGCTCAAAAATCTCATCCCCAGAGATTTTACCCAACTGTTCCGATCCTGGACAAAAGACCGGGAGATGACGCGCAAGAAATTCAACAACATAAAATCCGTCATTAACGGTATTTACTACTATGCGATTGAAATGGGAATTGTGGCTCACAATCCTGTCAAGGATATAAATTGTAATCAGTTCTCATTCCAACCTGTAAATAACGATGATGATGTATATACTATGGAAGATCGGAAAAAGTTGTTGGAATATCTGGCTACCATGCCTGATGATATCTATGCTTTGGCAATCCGGTTCGATTTCCAGTTGATTGCCCGGATAGGAGAACTTTTGGCATTGAAGTGGTCTGATATTACTCCTGATAATTACATTCATTTCCAGAGACAGTTTTTGGGACAGCGTGTTTTAAACGATGATCTTACGTTTGAGACTTTAACCCACGAAAATGTCGATCATATCAAGGGTAACACGGACGAAGGCTTTCGTTACGAACCGTTGACGGATGAAGCACTGGAAATCTTAAAACAGGTTCGGGAACTCAATCCCGATAGCGAATACATTTTTGTAACCCCAAACGAAAAACAGCTAAACGAAAATACATTCAATACACGACTGAAAAAATACTGTAATAAATGTGGTGTGACTTACAGAAGTTCTCATAAGATTCGATTTTGCGGAGCTTCCATTCTTTACGAATTAGGAGTTTCCCTGACAGAACTAAAAGAATTACTAGGTCATACCACTATACAGATGACCTTGCACTACTTAAGACGCGTAAAACCCAAGGGAAATGTTGTCCGTACAATGAATGAAGCATTTAAAGTTTCATGAACGTAATTTCGATACCCAAAAATGCTGAAACCCTGATGTTTACTGGGTTGCATACACTTGCATACATTTTCGGCAAAAAGCAAAAGCCCCAAACCCTTGTATTTACTGGGTTTGGAGCTCTTCATGAGAATGCTGGTGGCCGGACTTGAACCGGCACGGAGTTGCCCCCGAGGGATTTTAAGTCCCTTGCGTCTGCCTATTCCGCCACACCAGCATGGTGTGTATATACATCAATCGGAGGGGTTTTCCCTGATATTTGGAGGGATATTTCCGATGGATGAACAAATTAAAATTTTTTGATTTTCTGGAAACCCAGTAAAATCAGGGGTTTGCACGATATTGTGTGGAATATACGTGTGGGATTTTAAGTCCCTTGCGTCTGCCTATTCCGCCACACCAGCGGACGCATTGCGTTATACTCGATTGCATGGACTTACGCGCTAAGCACTGTTCCATTGAGCTCATCAACGCAAATGGATGGAGGTGGATTCGAACCACCGAAGCAATTTGCAGCAGATTTACAGTCTGTCCCCTTTGGCCACTCGGGAATCCATCCATGTCAGGCAAAGTGCCCTAACAATGTGAAATTGTAGCATATGTTCACACAAATTGCAATATGTTTTTTGCTATTTTGCAATATAATATAAATAAAACGGATACTGCGCCAGCTGCATCTGCCCGTGATCGGTCACCTGATACCCTTTCTGCTGCAGTTCCGCGAAAGAGTCATCGCTCATGGCATCCGGTGTAAAGTACCAGAATCTGTCGGATTCTGCCTGGTTGTAATCGCCGTTTACGATCTCATTATCGGGGTAATAATAATACAGTACTGTCCATCCCAGATGTTTCACCCCGTTGGTGACCATCTGCACATCCTCTTCGGGCGTGCCGATCAGATCCAGGGTCTTGTCAGTCTCTACCTTCTGCTGTTCATAACTGCCATAAGATTCCCGGTAATTCTGTATTCCCATGCCAAACATTACAAGCAGTAACAGCACAAGCAACAATCGGGCTAACAGCTCCAAGCCCTTCCAGGACTGGTTCTCCAGCTCCACCACCAGTTCCAGCACCCGGCTGCTGCCGATGACCAGCATCATGATCGCCACTGCACTTAACGGATACAGATATCTCTGTGCCAGCATCGGTGCCATTACAACACTCAGCAGATACGCAAATGCCAGCGTTCCCAGGATCGTGCAGGCACCTACTACCATGGCGTAAGTTTTGTCAGACCATCTTTTCACTGACGGCTTCTGCAGACGAATACCCTCTTCTCCCATGGAAAACAGGGACGAATCCGCCACCAGCGTCACTATCAGCAGTACTAACAGCAACGGAAATACAATTACATTCATCCGTCTGCCGCCCATGACGATCTCCAGGCTCTTATCCAGCCCGAGGATCTCCGTCATCCACCAGCCTCTGCTGACATTTTTCAATCCCGCATAGAAAAAATACAGCCAGGGAGCATAGCCGATCAAAAATGCCACGATTGCCAATACACCTTTTGTCCAGGTCTTACCGCGATATTTGATCCACACTGCCACTCCGGTGAAAAACATCATAATGCCCACGGCTACCAGAGCATAATAGTGAGAATATGCCGCGCCCAGTGCCCACAATACCATTCCGGTCCAGGTCTTCCTGGTGCCATCCGCTATTACACGGTAAGAACAGTAAAAGCAACCCATTACACACAAAAAGGCAAGTGCATACATACGAACTTCCAGATTATATTCCAGGCACGCCTGTCCCAGACCCGATATCATCACGAAAAATGTGGTCGAGAGCATACCGAAATGTTTCCGTATCACTGTCAGTGCCAGCACGATACCAATGGCAAACGGTACCAATGAAGCCAGATGGAATACCGGAACGCTGAATCCGAACAGGGTTCCAAACAGTTTCAGCCAGTAATAATACAGCGGCGGATGATTATCCCAGTAATACAGCACCTGCAGGATACCACCGACGCTCTTATGTGCAGTATTTGCAGAAAAAGCTTCATCTCCCCACAGCACCCGGTCGGACATCATGCTGAAATTGAGACAGATCACCAGCACACTGAATGCCAGTACCACGACCGGTCCTATGTATCTGTATACAATGTTCCATCCTTTGCTGCCGGCGATTTTAGTCATAACACTGTGAATCTTCTCATGTTTACCGGCTTTCGCCTCTTCCACGAACAGTTCACAAATGGTATATGCCAGCATGATGCAGATTTCCAGGCTCAGCACTTTGACTGCATATTCCCGGGATTCTACGAGTTTTCGCAAAATTGTATTGTCGTCATTGCCGGTCAGGGAAAGCAATACCCACGGCACAAAAAGCATGATCATCAGACAGGTTGCATAACGAAGAACATACGCTCCCTTACTTCCGGTCACCGTCTTCCCGGTGCTTCCATTATTTTTCAAAACATATTGCCGCCAGATCCCTAAGGATACCAGCGGCAACAGCAGGGTTATGATGATGGTAAACATCTGAAATCCTCTCTGTCTTTGGTAAATTATATTTTTTTCTACACGTTATTCCTGCACATACTTCAGGATTGTCGCGGAAGTCTGGGGCATCTCGATCAGGATCTTCCCTGCCTTGATCTCATACTCCGCGCCTTCCATGCAATATCCGTCATCTCTGGACTGCAGGATCACTTTCATCTTACCTGTCTTAGGAACCCCGATCTCCCATACATGGATCTCCTTGGTGATGGGATGATTGTTATTGTTGATCAGGATCGCACACTGTCCCTTGCGGTTAAAACGCCCGTAGGAGATGAAGTTATAATCATTCTCCAGCATTTTCAGGGAACCGGTACGCAGTTCCTCGTTTTCACGGCGCAGGCGGATAATATCCTTGTGAAACGACAACAGCACCTGATCCTCATGTCCCCAGGGATAGGTTCTCCGGTTATCGGGATCCGTGAATCCACAGACACCGGCTTCATCTCCGTAGTAGATCGTCGGTGCGCCCGTCCAGGTCATCTGGATCACAACGCCCTCCCTGAACACTGCCTTATTGATGCCCTGTTCCGCAGCCTGCGGTCCCAGTGTATTGGTACGTCCCACCTTATGGTTCGTTCTCGTCAGGAAACGGGAATGATCATGGTTGGACAGTTCATTCATAGCCACCTGCCAGCTGGGCATGGAAAAACTGGAGGTATGATGCCGCATGGCTCCCCAGAAGCTCTCTGCATTACCGAGCAGGTCCTCTCTGTAGTCATCGCTGTGCTTCTCCATACCGGTGAGGAACCAGGTCACAGGCTCCATGAACGCATCGTAGTTCATGACAGTATCCCATTCGTTGCCCTGCAGCCAGTCTCTGGTATTGCCGTAATGCTCTGCCAGAATGATCGCCTCCGGATTGGCCTCTTTTACCGCTTTCCGGAATTCCTGCCAGAAATGATGATTGAACTCCTGGCTGTGACCTAAGTCTGCCGCCACATCCAGTCTCCAGCCGTCCACATTATAGGGCGGAGATACCCATTTTTTTGCAACATGAAGAACGTAATCCATCAGTTCCTGAGAACCTTCGTAATTCAGCTTCGGCAGGGTATCATGTCCCCACCATCCGTCATAGGAATTGTTATAAGGCCATGCTGCCTGATTATGAAAATCAAAATAATTCCGGTAAGGGCTGTCTGCGCTGACATAAGCACCCTTGTCATAGCCTTCCGCATTCTCGTAAATACGTTCTCTGTCCATCCATTTATTAAAGGATCCGCAGTGGTTGAACACACCGTCCAATATGACTCTCATGCCTCTGCGGTGCACCTCTGCCACTACCTGGGCAAACATCTCGTTGCTCGCCTCTAAGTTCGCCTTATTGGTCACGCGGTCGATATAGCGGGAAGCGAAACGGTTCTCCCGCTGTCCATCCGGAAGTAGCTCTCCCTCATCACTGACGATCTTACCCAGATGGGGATCAATATAATCATAGTCCTGAATATCGTATTTATGGTTGGACGGGGATACGAACAGAGGGTTAAAATAGATCACCTCAACCCCCAGCTCCTGCAGGTAGTCCATCTTGTCCAATACGCCCTGCAGGTCTCCTCCGTAGAACTCACGGACATCCATCTGTGCAGGATACCGTCCCCAGTCCTCTACACGGTGCACCGGCTCCCCGATATAGCAGTATTCATTGGTCAGCACATCATTGGAGGGATCGCCATTGCAGAAACGATCGGTATAGATCTGGTACATTACCGCACCTTTTGCCCAGTCGGGAGTATGGAAGCCGGGAATGATGATAAAGTCATAATACTCGTTGACCTCCTGCACCAATCCTCTCATATCAAAAATACCCGTGATCCTGCCGGTCTGTACCTCAAAATAGTAAGATACCTTCTGGTCATCCAGACGCATCACATAAGCATAATAATCAAAATCATTATCGCCCTCCACTCGTACCATGAGATGCTTCTGCCCACCGCTTACGAGGAATATCCTGTCCACGTTATTCCTGGCGGTACGGAAACGGATCGTCACCTCGGAATAAGGTTCCGGCTCTTCCGGAATCACATACTCCGCACTTGTATCTGTAAAAAGAGCTCTTCTGTTAAATACGGGTCTCATGGCAGCAATATACTGCTGGTTATATTCTGTTCGACGTAATCGCTCCAGATCCATAGTATCTATCCTTTCTGAGACTAATGTCTTACTATCTATATTATGCTCCTGCTATTCTTACCTGTGCAGCACACACATATGTAATTATACCCTTTTTCCGTACATCTGACAACAGCCTGCCTTGTTTTTGAACGGTAAAAAGGACAGTCTTGGGAGGACTGTCCTTTTTAGAGAAGGTATTTCTTTCTTATGGGGTATAGCAAAAAACTATATAATGTATTGGGGGGGTTACGAGTATTATAATAGCATGCACTACTAGTTTTTACTATTCTCAAAATTCACAAATATTACAAAAATGAATATTTGTTTTTGTATATTTTTCACAAAAGCGGTTTGTACAATACTACCAAATCTACGAAACACCCTCGAAAACCTTTTCCTATACAAAAAGTGCTTCAAACTCTTCTCGGTTGATCTTTTCTTTTTCTAGCAGTAGCTTAGCACAACTGTGAAGTACATTCTCATGCTGCATAATAATGTCTTTTGCCTTGGTATAGCAGTCATCTATGATCCTCTTGACTTCCTTATCGATCTCACCGGAAATCTCCTCACTGTGAGCCTTGGCATGTGCCAGATCCTTACCGATGAAGACTTCATCATCGTCATCATCATAGCAGATGACTCCGATATTATCAGACATTCCGTAACGGGTTACCATACGGCGGGCTGTCTTGGTGGCTTTCTTAATGTCACTGGATGCTCCGGTGGTAATATCTCCGAAGATGATCTCCTCTGCGATACGTCCGCCCAAAGATACCATGATATCCTGGAGCATGCGGCTCTTGGTGGCGAACATCTCATCCTTTTCCGGCAGAGGCATGGTGTAACCGGCTGCCCCTACGCCGGTAGGAATAATGGATACGCTGTAGACAGGTCCCACATCCGGCAGCACATGGAACAGGATCGCATGACCTGCTTCGTGATATGCCGTAATCTTCTTCTCCTTGTCGGAAATAATACGGCTCTTCTTCTCCGCACCGATTCCTACTTTGATAAACGCCCTCTTAACATCTTTATTCGCGATAAAGGAGCGGTTCTCCTTCGCTGCGATGATCGCTGCCTCGTTCAACAGATTCTCCAGATCCGCTCCGGTGAATCCTGCGGTAGTCTGTGCGAGCTGCTGTAGATTCACATCATCTCCCAGTGGCTTGTTCTTCGCATGTACCTTCAGTATTTCTTCTCTGCCACCCACATCCGGAGTCCCTACCGCTACCTTACGGTCAAATCGTCCGGGACGCAGGATCGCGGGATCGAGAATATCCACACGGTTCGTAGCTGCCATGACGATAATGCCTTCGTTGACACCGAAACCGTCCATCTCTACCAGTAACTGGTTCAGGGTCTGCTCTCTCTCATCGTGTCCGCCGCCCATACCGGTACCACGGCGTCTTGCCACGGCATCGATCTCATCGATGAACACGATACAGGGCGCATTGTGCTTCGCCTCTTCAAACAGATCGCGCACACGGGATGCGCCGACACCGACGAACATTTCCACGAAATCAGATCCGGAGATGCTGAAAAAAGGTACTCCGGCTTCGCCTGCCACGGCTTTCGCCAGCAGAGTCTTACCGGTTCCGGGAGGTCCCTCCAACAGAACACCCTTGGGAATCCTCGCACCGACGCCGGTGTATTTTCCGGGTTCTTTCAGAAAATCGACGATTTCCTCCAGTTCCTCTTTTTCCTCCTTCAGGCCTGCTACCTGTGCAAAGGTGACGCTCTTGTCACCCATGGACATTTTGGCCCGGCTCTTACCAAAGTTCATCATTTTACCGTTACCGCCACCGGCCTGCTGGGCATTCATCATCATGAAAAGGAATACACCTACAGCCAGTACTGCCAGCATCGGCAGCATATAAGTAAGGAACCAGTTCTCTCTCTCAATGTCATTCACTACGGGGTCAAATCCGTACTCGCGGACCAGTGTCTCCAGCTCGGTGATATCCGTAGCATACAGCTTATGGTTCAGTCCGTTCTTCATCTGGATCTCCAGATAGCCGGTAGGGGCTTCTCCATTCGGCTGTATTACGATCTCAGATACATTTCCGGCATCCAGATCTGCGATGAATTCTGCTCTGGTATAGTCCTCTTCCCGGTTGCTCAACAGATTGAGTCCTACGATCACCATGACCAGAAGTATGATAAAAATAAAATAAGAATTAATTGTTCTGCCGTTTTGTTTCAACTTCACGGGCCTCCTGCATCTTCGTATTGCTTAATCGAATTCTACCACACCGATGTAAGGCAGATTACGATATCTCTGATCATAATCCAGACCGTAGCCCACTACAAATTCATCGGGAATATTAAATCCGGTATAATCTACATGAACATCGATGACTCTTCTCTCCGGCTTGTCCAACAGAGTGCACAGACGTAAAGAAGCCGGTCCTCTGTCACGAAGCATCTCTAACAGATAACTTAAGGTTCTTCCACTGTCTACGATATCCTCTACTACGATAACATCCTTATCCTTCAGAGATTCATCCAGGTCTTTTACGATCTTCACCACACCGCTGGACTTGGTATCGCTGCCATAGCTGGATACAGACATGAAATCCAGGGATACGGGAACGGTGATACGCTTTGCCAGCTCACACATGAAGAAGCTGCCGCCCTTCAGTACACATACAAGGTGTACCTGCTTACCTGCATAGTCCTTACTGATCTGTTCTCCGATCTCCTGAATTCTCTTATCTACTTCCTCTTCTGTCAACAGTACTCTGATATGTTCTGCCATTTTCTTTTGTCTCTTCGCTCTTAGGCGAACTCCTTTCTTATTAATTGTACCTTTAAAATACGTTTTGTATTCTCCGTTACTTTATAATATTCGCTGATGCGGTATCCCATGACCCACAGCACGTGATCATCTTCTGCCAGGATCGGCAGTCTGTCGCGCTCCTTGCGAGGAATTTTCTGATCGACAAAATAGCTTTTTAATGATTTACGGATCATTCCGCCTCTGCCGTCTGCAATGGTCAGATAGTCCCCTGTCTGCCGTGTTCGTATCATCGGACATTTTTTTATTTTATCATAATCAAACCATTTCGTATACTGATTTGTAGGAACTTCTTGGTTTTTTTCAAGTCCATGGGGCACCTCACACACAGAATATTTCAATGTTCCCAGGGCACATTCCACTGTTTTCATCTGTCCCGGAACCATATCCGGATCCCACTGCTGCCAGAGCGGCATTGCAGCAACATTCTGTCTGTCACTGTCCGCAGCTTTCGTTGTCTGGCTCGTCTGTATTGTCAGGATGACCTGTTCATATTGCCGTCTGCCGCGGATTCCGAAGGGAAGGCAGATCGTCCGGTTTCCTTCCTGCGTAAACAATGTCAGAAGCTCTACAATATGCTGATAGGTGATGTCTTTCTGCCCGGGGGAAAGTCTTTTTACCTCTTCATACAAAAGTCTTTTACGGATCACCGGATGCAGCGTCAGAAAAGGTTCCACCGCGATATGCACCTCTTGTGCCTGACTGCTCACATCCGGCTGCAGCGCACTGCCCGGAGCCTTTATGCTCCGTATGCATCTGTTCACTGCCTCCACCGTCTGCAGCTCCAGATATTCCTCCGTCTCCGCCAGCATCTCCGCTGTCTGGTTCATGTGCGCCACACAGCCCCGCGCAATGTTTTGCTCCGCATAGGGTAAAATATGATGCCGTATCCGGTTCCTGGTGTAATCGTCCTCATCGTTGGTAGCATCCTTACAGTAAAAAATTCCCTGTTGTGTTAAAAAGTCCTCGATCTCCCATCTCTCCAGGCACAGGATCGGCCGTATGATCCGACCTCTCACCGGGAGGATGCTTGCCAGTCCCCGGATGCCGCTGCCCCGGAACAGATGAAACAGCTGCGTCTCGCTGCGGTCATTGCTGTTATGCGCTACCGCGATCTTCGTGGCTCCCCATTCCTCCGCAGCTTTGTCAAAAGCTTCATATCTTGTTCTGCGGCCGGCTTCCTCTTCGGAACATTTTTCCAGAATTGACCGCTGCCGCACATCAGCTTCCGTCAGGAAAAATGGGATTCTATGTTCTCCACACAATTTTTCCACATACCGGGCATCCTCACCGGCTTCCGGCCGGATCCCGTGATTGACATGGACCACCGCAATGTCCAGCGGGAATTCTCTCCTCCATTCCAGTAACAAAAATAAGAGGCAAACCGAGTCTGCCCCTCCGGAAACCCCGGCCACCACACGGTCACCGGGTTGCAGCATTTGATGCTCTTTTATATATGCAAATACTTTTTCTCGTGTATCCATCCATGTATTCATGATTTAACTCTATCCTAATTATGCGAAAAAATCAAGGCAGCAATCACGCATTCTCCCACAAGCACAGCACAAACACCGTCATATCATCCCGGATCCTGCCCCCACAGCTGCATATGGCATAAGAAAGTATCTTCTCTGCGATCTCCTGCGGATTCTGTTCTTCCAATGCCTCTATCATATCCCGCATCCGCTCCTCGCAATCATCCTCCAGTGCATCCAGCACACCGTCCGTCATCATGATCAGCAGATCGCCCGCTGCCAGCTGCCGCACCCGGACTTCCGTCTGCGCTTTCTGAAAAATCCCCAGCGGCAGACTTTCTCCTCCGATACACTCTGTTCCGACGCTTTCTTTCAGAAAAGTGGCCGCACCTCCGACTTTGCAGATCTCGCACTCTCCGCTGTACAGATCCAGGCTGCAGATATCCACCGTCGGATGATCTTCCTCCTCATTCTGCGCATACAATGCGGAGTTCAGCATATTTACGGATTCTTCGGTATCAAATCCCGCCTCCAGCATTTTTTCCATGAGATCCAATACTCTGCCACTGCCCCGGCTGGCATCTTCTCCCGCACCGGTTCCGTCGGATAACAACAATAACAGTCTTCCTTTTTCCGATTCCAGCATGGCATACTGATCCCCGGATATTTTCTCTCCCTCTTTTACTGCCCGGCTCACTCCGGTAAGGGCCACATATTTCGGTTCTTCTGTAAACTGAAAACAGTGTGGTTCCCTCTCTATGAGATAGGGACTTCCCGGCGACGGCTGCAGATGCTTCCCCAAAAGTACGGTAAGCATATCTGCTGCCTGCGATGCCTTACAGCCGGATCTCTCCGTGGAAAGTATCATGCTGATACCGTTTGCGGCAGCACCTTTTTTTCGAATATAACATAACTCTGCTGCCGCAATCCCCTCACTATGCAATGCCTGGACGAGGTTTTTTCTTCGCTTTTCCTCTACCGGCCGGTAGCACATCTCTTCTCCGGCCACTTGTTCCATGATCCGTGCGACCGTCTGCAGATGATCCCCCATGACCTGCCTGCTCTGCTGCAGCAGGCATTTCTCCAGAATACTCTGCCTGTCATCTCCAACAATCCTCGTTTCGTCGTGAAAACTTCTCCCCAATTCCTCAAAACTCTCCGCATACCCCAACAGCTTCTGCCGGCACAGCATGGATACCTGTGCACATAACTTCTGTTCCGGATTTTTCTGTTCCCGTTTCCCTATCACCATGACTATTCCCCTTTCTGTCTTCACGATTATAGAGCCACTGTTTCTTTCTTTTTGTCAAATTCGGGGGAATGTTACCTTCATTTTTTGCGACAAAAAAAGCAGGTCCACTGTTGAGAATCCGTCTCCCTGCTTAATTGTCCTCTTTAAAAAGGATCTCACCTTCATACACCAGTCCCAGCTTATCCTTCGCCACTTCCTCCACATAAGCCTTGGTCTGCGTATACTTGCGATATTCCTCGATCTCTTCCGCTCTGGCGGTCTCCGCATCGATCTGCGCGCTCAGGCTTGCGATCTGGGTATCATATCCTGCGATCTTCTGTTGTAATTCCACGCTTCGCACCGCAACGACTACCATGATCATCAATACGACCAGGCTCACCAGGAACAGGCTGAACCGGTTCTGGTGTCTCCTGCGGTAGGCTACTCTTCTTTTTCCCCTTGCCATACGCGCATCTCCTTTCTATAAATATTCTAAGCATTTTCCGAAGTCTCGTCAACTTCTTTTTTACCCATCTTACGGCTATCCGCAACGCCTTACGAATCGGGTTTAAGAGCATGTTGAGAAATCCGGAGACATATTTTACCAGGAGGGGACTTAGCGTCCTGTGATACAGATACATTCCCAATACCGCCCCCAGCACGGCGAACCATCTCAGGTTCCCATTGCTCTCCCGGAACATCAGTAAAAAAACTTTTCCCGCACAATAGATCCAGAAGGCAATATCCTCCAGTGACACCATGCCGTTGCCATGTGTAAAAACCCTCCGCAAAATCCGCAGTATATCATACAGAAAAGTAATCTCTATTCCCAGGAGAAACGCATGCAGCAGAAAAACATTTTCATTCATTAACGGAACAGCCTGGCGAAAAATGACTCCTGCTTCTCCCCGGATGCTGCGGTATCCGAATATACGAAGCTGTCGATCCGGCCGTCAATGTCTACTTCCCCTTTATCCAGGGTCAGCCGATTCACATGCAGTTCATTTCCGCGGATCATCAGCATCCCCTGTTCCGTCTCCAGCAGAATCTCCCGCAGATCAAAAGAAAGCACATCATTGACACCGTTCACCGTGCAGGTTCGTCTGTTGGTCATAATTATTTTATGCATACGCCCTGTTGTGTTTAAATCTTCCATACTTCCTCCCATCTGTGTCACATTGCAATTTATCATAACTATTCAAAGCTACAATTCATCTTATGGGAGTCATTGGAAATTTATACATATTTATACATAACGAAAGAGTTCTTTTGCTTCTTCTTTTTTCACTGTCTCCTGAACATCCAGCACTTCTACCTTTACTTCCTTGTTACCGAAAGAGATCGTGATGATATCTCCCTCTTTTACATTGGCAGATGCCTTTGCCGGTTTGTCGTTGATCAATACTCTACCGCTGTCGCAGGCTTCGTTGGCCACAGTACGGCGTTTGATCAGGCGGGACACCTTTAAATATTTATCCAGTCTCATGGGTTTCCTCTCCTTCTGAAAACTATTTCTCATAACGAAAGAGACCCGAAAGGTTGTCCTCTCGAGTCTCTGAAAAATCAGCTTCTATTATGCGTTCAGCATATCCTTTAATGCTTTACCAGCCTTGAACTTAGGAGCCTTGGAAGCAGCGATCTTCATAGGCTTGCCGCTCTGAGGATTTCTACCCTCTCTTGCTGCTCTGCTGGATACTTCGAAAGTACCGAAGCCAACTAACTGAACCTTACCATCCTTCTTTAACTCTTCAGCAACAACATCTGTGAAAGCCTTTAATGCCTTCTCTGCGTCCTTCTTGGAAAGACCAGCCTGATCAGCCATAGCTGCAACTAATTCTGTTTTGTTCATATTGAACTCCTCCTATAATGAGTTTCGTGATTAAATTTACGCTCGAAAATAGTTCTTTTGAAACGTCTATAAATATATATATCTGTTTTTATCCCTTTTGTCAAGGCATTTCCGCATATTTACGGCATTTCCTGTGCCTTTTCAAAGATTATTTTGAAGTTTGGGAACTAACTGTCAGATCCACAAAAGAATACGATACATCCTTCTGTTCATCGTCCACCTGAACCGTATAACTCCTGGTCTCATATCCGGACTTCCGCAGTGTGATCACATGACTTCCTGATGTCTTTTTGAAGCTGCAGGGTGAGATTCCCACATAGTTACCGTCCAGATATACTTCCACGTTTTCCGGTGCATCAATGTGTACCCGATAGTAGGTGGTTGTGGTGTCTGTCGTCGCAGAAGTACTGCCGGAAGCAGTACCGGTGGAAGAGCTGCCTGCAGATGACGAGTTTTCTGTGCTTTCTTCACTGTCGGAATCCACTTTATCCAATTGCACATCCACTCCGGCAGATTCCTGTCCTACCCGGAGATACTGTGTCAGAGATTTATAGCCGTCCGCTTTTGCTATGATCTGGTGGATTCCGTACTCCAGTGAGACCGGCTGGGAAGGATCCACCTGACTTCCGTCAATATACAGCTCCGCATCGGCCGGGCTCATGGAAAACAGCACCATACCGTACTTTGCCTCCGCAATCTCCAGATCTCCGATATCCAGGGTTGTCTCTTCGTTACGGTTGATCACTACATACTTCGTACCTCCCCCGCCGCTGCGGCTGATATCCACCTGATAACTGCCTTCCGGCACCGTCACCAGCATGTCCTCCGTGATCCTCACGATCTGTGTCTGTCCGATCTCCAGCCAGCCACCCACGAAATTCTCATCATTGACCAGCCGGAGATATCCATGACCCTTTTCCACGATCACGCTGAGCACCGTACTGTCAATTCCATGGAAGGTAAGAATATCGGATGGATTCAGATCGATCTCTTCTATACTGTGCCCCTGGGAAAAATACTGCGTGTCTTCGGACAGCTTATAGGTTTCTCCGCCGATGCTTACCTCGTGCCTCACCGCATTCAACTCATAGCGCTCCACATTGTCGTACTGCCATGCTGCCTGCGCCAGCTGCATAGAGGTCAGGTGCTTCTGTGTCTTCAGAAATGTCACATCCACAATATCACCCTCCTGCAGCTGATCCAGAGAGATCGCCTTGCCATATTTATCCCCGAAACGGGTGGTTCCGTCCATGGATAACGTATATCGCCTGCAGAGATCCAGATTCAACAAAGTGACAGTTTTGTCAATTTCGTTAATATCCACCAGTACAGCAGTATCCGCAGAATCATAACTGTCCGGATTCGTCACCACGAATCCGGTATCCACACGTTCCTCTTCCGTCTGTGTCTGCGTCTCTGTATTTCCTTCCGTGGCAGCTTTCTGCCCGCAGCCAGTTATTGACAACATTGTCATAAGCCAAATGCATGCTACTGCTTTCATCAGATATCTTTTGTTCATGCTTTTGTCTCCTCTCCGGTACCTTAGTGTCTATCCGCTCTTATGCTCTTATGCTCTCAGAATCCGCAGGAATTTTTTTCGGGCGGTCTCCTGTTCCAGCAGCCGGTCCAGTTTTTCCTGATTTTTTTCCGGAATCCATGCTTTTCCCGAATTGTAATAGAAATTCACAATCTTCCATAATTTTTCGGGATAAGACAATCTGTAGAACAGATCCTGTCTCTCGAAGGGATTCAGCGGTCTGACAGATTCATAAGCTGCCAGCAGGGCTTCCCCCCGGTTACAGTCCCAATCACTTTTCTCCAACAGTTTACGCAGCAACAGATAAAGATCCCTTATGGGACCGTCCGCCTGACATTTTTCAAAATTCACCAGGAAAAATCCTCTGTCCTGGCGCAAAATATTGTGATATTGATAATCACCGTGACAAAAGCAGAAGGTTTCTCCCGCTTCTACGTCATGTGAATTTTCTATCTTTTTCCATTCCTCACAGATCTGCCCGGCCTCTTCCAAAAAAGGATCCATCACGGCAGCCAGCCGGATCTCGAACCAGGTCTTCTGGCTCCGCTGTTTTAAGAATCTCCGGGCCCTCTTCAATTCTTTGTTATGCTTCTCATACTCTCGACTCGGAAGGAATCTACGGATGACCGGTGTGGGTATCCCTTCCATCTCGGGAAATGTGGGAATAAATTCCAGATCCTTGTGAAGTCCGGCCAGCAGGCGCATGGCTTCCATGCATTCTTCCCTGTCACGGATGTTACATTCTCTGCCTTCCCACCAGGTCTTCAGAATATATCTGACACCATCTCTGTCCGTGACCGACAGTGCGCCCTCTCTGGTGGCGAGCAGTCTCTCCGCAGAGATATTCCCACAATCCTCCAGATGCTTAAGCACCTGTTCCTGCAGACGCAGCTGTTCCTCGCGTCCTGTATATTCCTTGAAGATCAGGCAGCCCTGCTGTGTATCGCACAGAATCGCCCCCCGCCCTTTTCGGGTACGCAATACCTCTATCTCATACTGCTCCAGCAGTGCCACCGCTCTGTCATTCACTTACAACCCCTCCTAAAGATATGTACTTAACCGGTTTGACGGTTCCTACGCTATCTTATGAGAGATCTTATAAAAGTATGCTCACTCTTTGCCTGCTGCCAGTTCGCCCGCCTTTTCCAGCAGTTGTTCTCTGGTATTCTGCTCCGGGTGCTCTAAGACCAGTTCCAACAGCTTCTGCAGCATATCGCCCAGCTCCCTGCCGGGCTTCATTCCCATAGCAATAAGATCTCTGCCGGTGACAGCCAGCGTTTTCAAGGATACGCACTGCTTTTTCTCCAGCATCTCTTCATATAACTGCTTCCAGAGCTCCAGGTTCTTAAGCTTCTCTGCCCGCAGATAATCGCTCTGTGCCAGGATATCCGCCTGTCTCACCGGGAACAATAGCGGGAAGATATCTTCCCCGATCTTGTTCACAGCTCTCCGCACGATCCGCAGGTCAGGTGTCACATCATTACCATAATCATGGTATCTTACCAGACGGGTCACCACTGCCACTGTATCATTATCAAATCTGAGTCTCCTAAGGATCCTGCGTGCCATCTCCTCACCCACTGCAGGATGTCCGTGGAAATGGGTGGTTCCGTCTTCATCCACGGTAAGTGTCTCAGGCTTGCCGATATCATGAAGCAGTATAGCATACCGCAGATTCTTCTCAGGTGCGATCTCTATGAGGGCATGTAAGGTATGCTCTCCCACGTTATATTTATGGTGCTTATGCTTCTGAGGAGTCTTCATCATGGCATCGAATTCCGGCAGGATCACCTTCGTGACACCCATGTCATAAGCATCTCGCAAGGTGTCAGGATGAGGAGAGATCAGCAGCTTGGTCAATTCCACCTGAACCCGCTCCGCACTGATCTTCTGCAAAGTCGGTGCCAGCTTCCGGATCGCCGCTTCGGTATCTTCATGAATCTCGTAGCCTAACTGCGCAGAGAAACGGATGGCACGCATGATGCGCAGCGCATCCTCTCCGAAACGTTCCTCCGGATTACCCACGCAGCGGATCAGCTTCGCTTCGATGTCCTGTAAGCCACCGAAGATATCGATCAGACCTTCTGTCTCATTATATGCCATGGCGTTGATCGTGAAATCCCGGCGTTTTAAGTCTTCCTCCAGATTCGGCGTAAATGTCACTTCCTTGGGATGTCGGCTGTCTTCGTATTTTCCATCCACACGGTAAGTGGTGACCTCGAAGCCCTCTTTGTCCAACATGACCGTCACGGTACCGTGCTGGATCCCGGTGTCGATGGTACGGCGGAACAGCGCCTTCACCTGCTCCGGTCTCGCCGAAGTAGTAATGTCCCAGTCCTCCGGGCATCTGCCCAGGATGGAATCCCGCACGCAGCCGCCTACCACATAGGCTTCGAACCCGGCATTCTGTATGGTCTCTATGATATATTTCGCTTTTTCAGGTATTTGTATCTGAATCATATATATCCTCTTTTGCAAAAATCACACACGCTCATTGCTCTGTGATTTTCGCGTGTTACTGCTTTGTGTCTATTGTTTGTTTCTAAGAAAGGCTATGCCTGCTCCGGTTTCATGATAAATTTATCGATGACCTCTACCAGCCCGTCCTCATCGTTAGTACCGGTAATGTAATCTGCAGCTTCCTTGACCGCCGGCTGGGCATTCCCCATTGCTACGCCGGTTCCCGCATATTCGATCATGGAGATGTCATTATAACCGTCTCCGCAGCAGATCGCGTTTTCACGCGTAAGTCCCATGCCTTCCAGCATATGATCCAGAGAAGTGGCTTTGTTCACATCTTTCGGCATGATCTCGATGAAAAACGGTTCCGAACGGTAGATGCTTGCCACATCACTGTACTTTTCCTGTAACTGCTTCTCCAACTCCGGCGCGATCTCTTCCGGTGCTGTCATCAGGCATTTATTAATATCGAATTTCACGTATTCAACGAAATTGTCAACGACCTTTATGGGGATTCCGTTAATCCTTGCTTCTAACTGCACATATTTATCCGGCTCAAATGCAGAGATGACTCCCTCTCCCTGATAAGTGATCAGTCCGCAGCCATTCGCTTTGGCGAATTCATACAATCCGGGCACAATGGACAGGGGCAGTGTTCTCTGATAGACCACTTCTCCCGTTTTACATTCCACGATGCGGGCTCCATTAAAGGACAGAAGATATCCGCCGTATTTTTTCAGTTCCAGCTCCTCTTCGCACTTCCGCATACCGGGCGTGGGACGTCCGGAAGCCAGGATCACCTTGTGTCCATGCTGTAAAATATTCCAGATTCCCTGTTTGGTAGCTTCTGTAATCTCTTTTTTGGAATTGGTCAGCGTTCCGTCAATGTCTAATACCAGAACCTTTTCCTGCATTTCTTTTCTCCTCTAATCTAACAGTACCTGTCTCTTCTGCTTGCGCAGTGAAACAGGTACTTGTCTGTTGTCTATGTTCTGTTCCCCGGCAAGCCTTACTGTGCCTGTGTTGCGGTCTCTTCGGTAGCAGCGGTCTGCTCCTCGGTGATCTCCTGAGTCTCTGCTGTTGCAGTCTCAGTCTCAGCAGCTGCAGATTCTTCTGCCTGCACCTTCAGATAATTCAACTTACCCTTAGGATCCTCTACCGTTACATCTGCAGTAATATCCTGCACATGCTGACTCATTGTATCGGATACCAGCGTATTCTTGATGTTGATCTTCCACTCGGGCTGATCCTGTCCGATGTAGTAAAGTACATAAGTGGTGTCACTGACAGTGATGGCTACGGTATCTCCTGCCTGACGGCTGCTGTCGAAGATCCAGTTGCTCAGCTCCTCTGTCATACCGGTCTTGGTTACCTGCTCGAACAGACCGCCGTTCTCTACTGCGGAAGTATCCTGTGTATACTTCTTGCACAATTCTGCGAAACTGTCCTCGGTAGCTGCACCGTTCTTCCACTCCTCCAGGATCTCTTCACCGGTCTTATCCTCGGTGGGAATGATCACACGTACATCTGCAGAAGGAGTCTCATCCAGATATCTCTTCTCAAATGCCACGGCATAGTAGCAATGGCTGTTGTCGTTAGTAATGACGGTGGTGTCTCCTGCCTTTCTGGCATCATCGAACAGCCAGTCGGAGATCAGGTAGTTCACGGAAGACTTCTTCTCATTCTCGTGTGCTTCGCCGTCTTTTGCCACGGTCTGCTCCGCATCGTCAGCCAGTACCTTGGCATCTTCCATGGCCTTGGCGATCTCAGCATCGGAAGGCTGGTAAGCGGTATCGGTGCTGTCGGAAGCTGTTGCATCTGTAGCTGCAGTTCCGTCTGTTGCAGTGGTATCGGTGGTTGCAGCAGTCTCCTCTACGGGATCGGCCAGTTCGGTAGGCTCGGTGGGCAGATCAGCTTCGATCGTGGTCAGGCGGTAGTCTACGGAATCGTAGGTTGCCTTATTTTCCTCATAATAGCTCTGGATCTCATCATCGCTGGGAGCATTGTCCTCCTGCAGCTTCTGATAATAAGCGTTCATTACCATGTCGTTCTTCACATATTCTTCGATACGGCCCATGGTTGCATAGCTTCCGTAGATGGAACGTACATATTCCTTATCAGATACGCCTGCGGCTGCAGCGGAGGTTTTGATGGTCTCCTTGAAAGTGTTGTACTCATCCGTGGTATCATAGGTGAAGCCGGCTGCTTTGGCTTCCGCCATCAGCGCCTTATTCTGCTTCAGGCTCTCTACAGCATTCTGCTCAAAATAGTCCTGCCAGGTCAGAGTATCGGAATACATCTGGGTGGACAGATCCTTGCTGGTATCCAGTCCGAAATAGCTTAAATAGCTTCCGTACTGTGTAATGTAGTTGTTCTTGGAGGTGTTGTAGACATAATCAAATTCTACCTTATTCACCTCCTCCCCATTGATCACTACATAAGTCTCATGGGTTGCCAGATAGGTCCGGATCGGGAAAGATGCCACCAGGCATACCAGAGCAACGAGGAATACGATCCCGACTGCCGTGCTGATGCGCTCTTCCTTTTTCTCCTTTTCCTTCTCTTCTTTACGCTTCTGTACCTTACGGTCATATTTTGTCATGACCTTCTGTTCAGTTTGTTCTTTTTGTTCCTTATTTTCTGTAACTTTTTCATTCTTAGACATCGCTTACATGTCTCCTTCCTAGCGTCTTAAGTCCAATGACTCCTTATTTTACCGTATTTTAGCGGAAAAAGAAAGCTATTTCACATATTTTTCAAGTTTTTCCACGATATTTTTCACACATCCGGGCTCAAAAGGACTGTCCAGTCCGACTTTTTTAATCATATTGGTGTAAAAATCGCTGGCGGACAATCTGCACAGCTTCAGATAGCTCTTCCACGCCTCTGTAAAATCGGCATCCATCTTCACCTTGTACTGCAGTGCACAGGTCTGCGCCAGGCAGTAATCGATATAATACAGCGGGTAGTCGTAAATGTGCAGCTGCTTCTGCCAGAAGCCTCCCTGTCCGAAGAAAGGATCTCCCTCGTAGTCCAGATGAGGCTTGTACTCCCGTTCCAGACGGCTCCATGCCTGTTTCCGCTCTGCCGGGGTCAGCTCCGGGTGTTCATAGACGATATGCTGGAACTCATCCACCATACAGCCGTAAGGGATAAACGCAGCCGCATCCTCCAGATGCATTTCCACGTAATCCTGCGCTCTGTCACCGAAGAACAGGTTCATCCACTTTTCCGTGAAAAATTCCATGGACATAGAGTGGATCTCTGCAGTCTCCATGCCGATATCCGCATGTTCTCTGATAGGATCCTGTGCAGCGAGATACCCCTGGAACGCATGGCCACACTCATGCGTGATGACGTCCACATCACCGCTGGTACCGTTAAAATTGGCGAAGATAAACGGTGCATGATAGAGGGGCAGATAGGTCATGTAGCCGCCTGCTTTTTTCGTCTTGCGTCCCAGTACATCAAATAACTGGTTCTCCATCATGAAATCAAAAAATTCCGCAGTCTCCGGAGACAGCTCACGGTACATCTTCTGTCCGGCCGCCATGATCTCTTCGGGGGTTCCGGTGGGCGCCGGGTTGCCATCCTTAAAATATACCTGCTCGTCGATATAACTGAGCTTCTCCAGACCCAGTCGCTGTCTTCTGCGGTCATGCAGCTTCTCTGCGAAGGGTACGAAGTACTCCTTGATCTGCCTGCGGAAAGCCTCTACCTCGTCCTTGCCGTAGCAGTTGCGGTTCATCCGGTAATATCCCAGCTCCAGGTAATTTTCATAGCCCATTGCCCTTGCCTGCGCGGTACGGTTTTTCACCAGTTTGTCGTAAATTCTGTCCAGTTTTTCCTCATTTTCCAGGAAAAATGCACTCATCTTCTCCCATGCCTGTCTGCGGACATTGCGGTCGGAATTCACCAGATAGGGCCGCAACAGGGACAGGTTCAGTTCCTTGCCATCGAAGTCAATCTTCGCACCGGCGATGAGCTTATCATACTCCATCGTCAGGGAATTCTCCTCCTGCATCAGCGGAATCAGTGCCTCGCTCATGGACTTCTGTGCCAGCTCCATGTTCTTGAACGCTACCGGCCCGATCTTCTCCTCCAGATACGCTCTGTAGGGGGATTCATATAATTTCTTCTGATAAGCCAGCACCAGATTACTGAATACCGGGCCCTGCTCATCATAGTATTTGTGCTCTTCCTCATAGAATTTATCGGAGGTATCGATGTCAAAGCGGATATTCGCGATCGTCATCAGCGTCATGACACGGTCCGTCAGCGCATAATACTTCTTATGCACCTCGAACTGCTCTTCCCCACTCTTCGCTGCATCCAGCTCCCGGATCAGTTCTCCCATCTCTTCCTGCACTTTGGCAAAATCTATTCTCTCGTAAGGCATGTCCTGAAATCTCATAATTATAGTAACCCTCTCTTTCTGTGTCTTTACGAACCTTTACTGCTTATCTTACCCCAAAATGCCGGGAAAGTAAAACTTTAGAAGCGTTCTGTAACATTTTTCAGACTTGCCAGTAAGGAATCCCTATGGTATGGTGGTATTAGAAGTAATTTTTCTTCTTTCAAAAATTCTTATAGACCCGTCAGTGGTCAAAGTTTCCCTTATTACCGCAATTTCAGAAATTAATTATTATAGCACTTATTGTTGACGTTTGATAACTAATATGTTATCTTTTAGAAAGGACATTATGATGTACGATATTGAGTATTATTTTGACAAAAATGGCTATTCTGCTATAAGCGATTATTTTGCCGATTTAGCCAAGAAATCTATATATAGCAAAACAATTCGTATACAGAAAAACAAAATATTTGCTTACATAAAAGCATTAAAGGAATATGGAACCAGAATCGGAAATCCAATTGTTAAACATATACAGGGGGATTTGTGGGAATTACGACCTTTAAATAATCGCATTTTTTTCTTTTATTGGAAGGACAATAAATTTGTCTTATTACATTACTATATTAAAAAAACTCAAAAAACTCCTCATCGAGAAATAAGCAAAGCCTTGGCATATATGCATGATTGGCTGGAAAGGAATAATTCATGAAAAAATATAAAAATTTTGACGAAATGTTCAACGATAATGATTACGTTTCCGAGGAAGACCGGGAAATCATAAACCTCGAAGTGAAATTAATCGGCAAAATGATAGAGGCCCGCGAAAAGCAGGGATTAACCCAACGAGATCTTGCAAAAATCAGTGGGGTAAAACAGCCTGCCATTGCAAGAATAGAATCTCTGCGCTCTACACCACAATTGGACACTCTTTTAAAAGTGTTGATTCCTCTTGGCTATTCTTTGGAAATTATTCCTTTGCAAAAGGAAAATTAACGCAACCGCATAGAACAATTTTGAAGGAATTTTTGCTTGAGAATAAGAAGGAGGTTATTGATATGGTGTTTTTCGAGTATGACGCTGAGGCGGAAAAGGGCAGTCCGTCATGGACTGCCCTTTGGTTCTTACATAACTCTTACAGATATGGTTCGTTTCTCTGAGGAAACAACCTGATCTCAGCTTAAGCTTACTGTAACAGAGACAGTACGCCCTGGTTAGCCTGATTGGACTGAGCCAGCATAGCCTGACCTGCCTGAGCCAGGATGTTGTTGTTAGAGTACTTAACCATCTCAGTTGCCATATCGGTATCACGGATCTGGCTCTCTGCGCTGGTGGTATTCTCAACTACGTTATCCAGATTGTTGATGGTGTGCTCAAGTCTGTTCTGAACAGCACCAAGTGCGGAACGCTGGGTGGATACTTTCTGGATAGCATC
Organism: Simiaoa sunii; assembly: GCF_014337175.1. Taxonomy (GTDB): domain Bacteria; phylum Bacillota; class Clostridia; order Lachnospirales; family Lachnospiraceae; genus Acetatifactor; species Acetatifactor intestinalis. The sequence goes on from NZ_CP060633.1 coordinate 3,472,822, forward strand.
TGCAATGGTATTGATTGCTGCAGTAGCATTGGTTGCATCACTACCATTTACCTTTAATCCGGTAACATGGAGACCGGATGCACTCATAGAATCAATGCTAAGATTAATTCTATTGTTTGCAGTAGAATCAGCACCTACATGCAGACTTAAATCAATTGCCGCTGCATGAGTGTATGTTTGTTTCATATTTGCAGTTGATGTCATGTCGAATGCAGTACCATCATTAGCTGCTGTACCGGTGACCTGCTTTGACTTATCAATAGCATCCTGTAACGCTGCTAATTCAGCAGTTTTAGCATCGTCCAGTGTTATTTCATCATTTCCGGCATTTGCAGCAACAATTCTTTTTCCATTCCATGTGCCACCTTCAGCAAGTCCCGAAGTGAACTTAAGCGTGAACTTACCAGTTATTGAATCAAAATCATTGCTTTCGCTGATCTTAGATGTATCACTGATCACGCTATTAAGTGTAGATACATCAAACTTTTTAAATACACCTTCAGTAACTGGAGCTTTTGTATCATCGCCCTTAAGCAAATAGGTTTCATTGAATTTTGTGGTTTCTGCGACACGATCAATCTCAGTCACCAACTGATCAACTTCGTTCTGAACATATTCTCTATCATCCTTAGACATAGTTCCGTTAGAAGCCTTAACTGCCAGCTCGTTCATTCTTTGCAGCATATCATGTACTTCGGTCAGAGCGCCTTCAGCGGTCTGTACTGCACTGATACCGTCCTGTGCGTTCAGGGAAGCCTGTGTCAGACCTCTGATCTGCTTTCTCATCTTTTCACTAATGGACAGGCCTGCTGCATCATCAGCTGCACGGTTGATCTTGTAACCGGAAGACAGTTTCTCGGTGGACTTTGCCTGAGAAGCGGTGGTTAAGCCTAACATTCTGTTAGAGTTCATAGCTGTAAGATTGTGTTGTACTACCATAATAATTTACCTCCTTGTATTACTGCCCAATTCCTTTTGCGGCAGTGTGCGTATCTGTATTGTTATTGAGAAATCCTTTTCTCCCAGATACTTGTTTTTAGTTTTTATAGTAACCGGAGTAGGAGCTTCCCTGTCGGGCCCTGACAGAGCCGCTCTTCCTCCGGTTATTACCGTATGAAATTATTTGTCCGCATTTCCCTTTGTGATGATCACGTTGGATTTTTTGCGGTACTTCTCCGGGTGCTCTTCTTCCGCATAATATTTAGGAAGCTTCGCTCTCTCCTCCGGATCTGTGATCTGGTTTTCTAATACCGTGCTCCGCACGATGTTCACCTCTTTCGGTGCATCGATCATGATGCGGAGATGATTCTTGGTTCCTCCCAGGAACACGATCTTGATATTGTCATTGATCATCAGGTATTCTTCCGGACTAACGGTCAGACGCAGCATATCGATAACCTCCCTGTTTTTATTCAGCCTTCCTTGCCTGCTGGTTTGCACTGATGCAACATTTTGTTATGGAATGTTGCATTTTCCTAATTCATTTATTCCATCAAGGAGGCCATTATGAGCACGACACAACCTATCCGCAGCAAACAGCTTCTACACGATTTCAAAGAGTACTACCTTACCAAACAGCCCAACTCCCGGAATTACACTCTCATCCTGATCGGTCTGAACACCGCTCTCCGTATCAACGACATCCTTCATCTCACCTGGGGAGATGTCTATTGCACAGAACACAGCCGCTTTTACACCCATCTCCTGATCACGGAGAAAAAAACGGAAAAAGAAACCAGAATCCTGATCAACAGAGAACTTCAGGAAACATTACTGTCCTACCGGAAAACACAGACTTCCATAGCCGACACAGACTACCTCTTCCCCAGTCCCAGAAAAGCTGATTCCCCGCTCTCCCGATACCAGGCCTACCGCATTGTCCGTAAGGCTGCAGAAGCCGTAGGGATCGAAGATGTGATCCGGTGCCATTCCCTGCGGAAGACCTTCGGCTACCATGCATGGAAAATGGGAACACCACCCGCATTGCTGATGGAAATCTACAATCATTCTTCTTTTCAGATCACAAAACATTATCTGGGAATTGAACAAGATGACAAAGATGCCGTATTTCGTGACATACAACTATGACATGCGGCTTCTGTAATTGCTATAGTGATATGAAAATAACGCATTAACGATTTTTATAAAAAAGGCTAAAGTTTTCCAATGGTCAGCCGAAATATGTAGTGCAAGATAAAATGCAACATTCCATAACAGAATGTTGCATTTTCTATTTTAATCTATTCATTTCTGTGGTATTCTTTTAAAGACTGCATATCGCTATTTTTCGACAATACTTTCCTTTTTTGAAACATATACAGTCAGAATCAGGAGTACACATGAAAAGCTTTATATGTCAAATGTTCTATAAGCAGCGGGCGGCATTCGAGCAAAGCTACGCTTCCAGGGGCAGAGAGTATCCTCTTCCGGAAGACGTTTTCCTACAATCGGATATTTTCTATGACGAAAAGCATGTTCCGGCACATCGTCTGGATGTCTACCGTCCCAAGGGACGGGACGGAGAGATTCTCCCGGTCATCGTCAACGTACATGGCGGAGGCCTCCTCATAGGGAACAAGGAATTCAACCGTCCCTTTTGTGCCTCCCTTTGTGAGGCGGGGTATCTGATATTCAGCATTGAGTACCGGCTGATACCGGACTGTCTCTTCTATGACCAGCTGGCTGACCTGCATCTGGCACTGGATTTTATCCGGGATCATCTGACGGAATACGGCGGTGACATTTCCCACATATATGCCTGCGGCGACAGCGGCGGTGCCTGTCTGTTGACTTATGGAATCGCCATGCAGCGAAGCACTGCACTGGCACAGGCTGCCGGAGTAACCCCTTCTGACCTGCCAGTCCGGGCACTTGGCCTGGTCAGCGGTATGTTCTATACGAACCGCTTGGATCAGATCGGACTTTTCCTCCCCAGATATCTCTACGGCCGGCATTATAAAAAAAGTGCTTTTGCCCCCTATGTATCTCCGGAGCACCCGGACATCGTGACCAGCCTGCCACCCAGTCTCCTGATCACCAGTGACAACGATAATCTTCAGAGCTATACTCTGAATTTTGAAAAGGCTCTGCGCAGACATCAGATGCCCCATAAACTGATCAACTACCCGAAGAATCCCCGCCTGACCCATGCGTTCAGCGCTTTTTACCCGGAGCTTCCGGAAAGCAGGGAAGTGATCCACCATTTGATTCATTTTTTTGAACATACCGGAAAGGACTGTAAAGGAGGATATGTATCATGACATACGACGAAAATGTTTTCAAAGAAAAAGCTAATCGGAAAGCCCGTAAGATCTGGATCGTTTTTGCTGTTTTACTGAGTGCCAATTATGGCTCCGACGCGTCCGGGGGATTATATCCCACCACTTCTTATCTGATCTTTCTGGCATTATGCTGGCTGCCTCTGATCTTTGGCGAAGTTCTGTTACGTGTAAAAGGCTGGGCAACGGAGCTCTACCGCTACGATCTGGTCATCGGTTACGGCATCTTCTACACTTTTGTCATCTGTACTACAGCTTCCCCGATCGCATTCACTTACATCCTTCCTGTGACGAGCCTGCTGGTACTATATAAGAACCGGAAATTCATGATCGGCTGCGGTATCGCCAATGCCCTGATCATCGTCGGTGCAGCCGTCTATCGCTATATGCTGGGCTTCAACAGCGCTTCCGATATGAAAAATTATCAGCTGCAATTGTCCTGTATCATCCTCTGCTACATCTGCTACGTCATGTCCATCCGTCATCTGAATGAATCCGACGGTGCCATGACCGACAGCATCAGGGCTGACCTGCACAGAGTCGTAACTACTGTAGAACAGGTAAAGTCTTCGAGCAATATCATTCTCGATGGCATCACTGTCGTAAGAGAGCTGGCTTCCGAGAATAAGCATGGCTCCGATATCGTCATGCTGGGTATGAACGAGCTGACTGACAACAACAATATGCTGCAGGATCGTACCACGTCATCCACACAGATGACCTCCGATATCCGCGCCCAGGTAGAAAATGTGGTAGCCCTGATCGGAGAAATGGTCACGCTCGTCGAAAAAACGCAATCCCATTCCGGTGTCAGCGCAGAAGATCTGAAAAGCCTGGTAAATACTGCTGCTACCATGTCTCAGCTGTCCACCGAGTTGGAAAATGTTCTGGAGAATTTCCGTCAGGAATTTGAAATGGTAAAACAGGAAACCGGTACCATAGAGAAGATCACGAATCAGACGAATCTACTGGCATTAAATGCTTCCATCGAAGCTGCCAGAGCCGGAGAAGCTGGCAGAGGCTTCGCTGTCGTAGCGGAGCAGATCCGTACCTTAAGCACCGAGACCCACGCTTCCTCTGAGCAGATCAGGGATGCTCTCTCCCGACTGGATGCTACATCCGCGAAGATGACCTCTTCCATTGAAGAGACATTACAGCTGATCCAGATCACTCTGGAAAAAGTAACGCAGACCGGAGATAACGTAAATCAGATTGCTTCTGATTCCGTGCAGCTGGGCAATCACATTCAGGTTGTAGATAATGCCATTAAAGAAGTAGAGAGCTCTAACACTCAGCTGGTATCCAACATGGAGCAGGTATCTAACATCGTGGATACCATTACAACCTGTATCACGCATTCCAGCCGTACCAGTGAACGGATGCTCAGCAAGTATCAGGAAACAGCAGACAATATCAATACCATCGAAGATGTCATGGAGAACATGATGTGTGATCTGGGTATCGGTGGTTTCATGGGTATTGAAGACGTCAAGCCCGGCATGAAGATCGACTTGCAATTGACAGAGCAGGACGATACTGAATATCTGGGTGAGCTGATTCAGCAGATTCCCGAAGGCTTGATGGTATCCTGTCAGAAGAAGCTGACGATTAACGGGTCTGCTTCCTGTATGCTGCAGATCACCGCAGGTAATATCCTGTACTGTTGGGACAAAGCCACCATTTCTCCTGCTCCCGAAAGCGGTGAACATGCTTTCAAGATTACCATTACTACCAGACCCAGGATCAACAATAGACGCAAATACCCTCGTATGGATCTGAATAATACCTGTACTATTAAGTTCAAGAATTCCGATACGGAATATGCGGCTACCATGGAAAATATCAGTGCCAACGGATTCGCCTTCCTGGCTACAGACAAGATATTCACCCAAAGCAAAAATGCAGAAATCTTTATCACGATCCATGATTTTGCTCTGCCGAATCATAATGAGCTGGAAGGCCGCATCATCCGCTGTTCCGACGATAACGGACTGTATATCGTCGGATGCCAGATGCCGGAAGATAATTTCTATATCCTGGAATATGTAGAGAATAACTTAAATAAATAGATTTCCTGTGTAAACCTAGGCACCCAAAATGCCCATTCATTTGAATATGAATGGGCATTTTTAATGTCGTTCTTTACGGTTTCAATAGCCGGGCGATCAGACCCTCGACCTCCTGGAGCTGTTCTTTTGTGCTCTCTTTGTGGCTTTCCTTGCGGTATTTTGATGGAGACATGCCCTTCATGGCATGGAACGCCTTGGTAAATACCAGCGCATCACTATACCCACAGGACAGGGCAATACTCTCAATCGGATAATTGGTGGATTCCAGCAGTTCTCTCGCCTTGGTGATACGGAAGGTGGTGAGGAACTGCTGAGGCGACATTCCCAGATAATTCTGGAACAATGTATATAAATAACTGCGGTTGATACACACATAATCCGCCACATCCGTTACCTTGATAGGGTTACAGTAGTTACTCTGGATAAAAGATACCGCCTTTTTCACATACTGGTTCCCCTTATCCTCTTCCTCTCTCGCCACGACACCGGCGCTGTCCGCGATCACAGACAGGAATACTCCCAGCAGTCCGTTCCGGCGCAGATCATCCGCGATTCCGAAGGTATTGTGTTCCATCATATCACGGACAATAGAATACAGCTCCTCTGATTTATCACAGGAAAAAATAGGATGCCTGTCTGACAGTCCCATGCTATGTAAATACTCTTCCGCGCGGCTCCCGGCAAAGCCCACCCACAGATAACTCCAGGGATCCTTCGCATCCGCCTGATAGAAAGCCAGCTCGTTGGGCTGGATCAGAAATCCGTACCCGGCCTCCAGCCGGTATTCCTTGTCATGGAACCGGAAATGCCCCTTGCCGCTTAAGACATAGTGGATCAGGTAGTGCGGCTTGGATGCCGGCCCGAAGCTGTGCAGTGCTTCCGTCTGAGAGCACCCGCAGCAATTCACATACAGGCTTCCTGTTTTATCATTGATAAAATCCAGCTTAAATGCTTTTTCCATGGCAATTCCTATCCTTTCCCATCGGTCAATTCACTATAATCCCGCCGTCCTCATCAAACGCCACACCAAAAGCACTGCTGTATTCGTTCATACGCTGCAGGATCCTCTGCTTATCCTCCCCCGTTACCGGCGTCGGTCGGAAATCATTCCTTGTTTTGACAGAACTTACCATACAGGGAATGATCCGGGCGTTCTGATCCTCCACCTTTTCCCCGTTCTCAAAAGTAAAGGTCTGTTGGAAGATCATGGTATCCTTGTCCTCTGGATTCCGGTTGGCTCCGAAGCAGAAATTTGCCAGGCTGTAAATGATATATCTGCCCTTGTATTCCTCGATTCCCTGTAACACATGAGGATGATGACCAATGACCAGATCCACTCCCCAGTCAATGCATTTCCTGCCTAGCTGTTGCTGATAATTTTCCGGATAATTGTCTTTTTCGATCCCCCAGTGACAACAGGCGAGTATCAGATCCACGTTCTGCTCCCGCAAGACTTCGATATTATTCTGAATCAGTTTCTCCGCCTGTGCGCCCCATTCCACTTCATTGACGGAGATAATGCCGATCTTCAGATTCCGCTCTCCGCCGTGGGCTTCCGCACTGTCCGGGATCTCATAGATGCCTACATTTTTATCATAGGCATAGACAATGCCCTCCTGCTCTAATGCCGCCACTGTATCCCGGCTGCCCTGTTCTCCGTAGTCCAGTCGATGATTATTGGCAAAGCTGACGGCTTCGATATCCCCTAATGTCAGCAGATGAGCATATGCCGGATCTCCCTTGATGCAGTAGGTCTGCCCCTCACGCATCTGTTCCGATAGGGTCAGCGGCCCTTCGAGATTCACGATGGTCATGTCGTCCGCCTCAAAAATATCTCTCACATTCTCGAAAAAATATCCCTCATCCTCCGCCTGATCGTACGCCTGGCGGAATGAATAACTGTAATCCTGTTCCTGATGATTGCCCAAAGTCACATCTCCTGCCGCGGAGATCGTGATCGTGCAGCGTTCCCCCATCAAAGTATCCGAAGCCCCGGACTGTCCTGATTCCGGCAATGCAGCATTGTCACCGCCCGTCCCACCTGGCAGAACGATCTCCCCGATATTATCCCCGGGCTGATCGTCCTGCGGTCCGGTATGGTAACCTCCGATCGGCTGCGCCAGTTCTTCCACCCCGGGAATACAGACCTGCTGTGTCAGATCATCCCCGCAGCTGCTAAGCACTATTACACTGACCGCACAAACCAGTGCCACAAACCGCTTTTTCCTCTGCCCCATAAACACTCTCCCTCTGTTACAAAGAAATCTCTTAGCCCTCTCCTAAATCGATCTTAATTTTCAGAAGCCGCTGTCGCAGTGCTGTCTCCCGTTCCATACAGATTCTCCTGCAGGAATTTCTTATTTGCCTCGAAATCCACCTCCAGCACAGACATTTTACGATGGGTCGCATCCTTATATGTGCCTTCAATGGGAATACTGTTCTGTATAATATCGTATGTCAGAATCTTCGGTGCCATGAGGCTTAACCGGTAACACTCCGTCTGGGTCAGGTTCGTGGTCAGATTCGGCATCAGACCGTCAATCAGACCCTTCGGATTCGTGAGTACACCCTTAGGCAGCTTATGAATGACCTCTGTCAGCACTTTTCTCTGTCGCTCGGTTCTGCCGAAATCCGTACCGATATAACGGTTTCTGCAATATGCCAGCGCCTGAGGACCGTTCAGATGCACCATACCTCCGGACAGGTCATCAAAATAGTCCGTTCCCTCCGGTCTGCCCAGCAGGATATTATATTCTACCAGGTAGCCGTTCACGTATTCCACTTCTTTACCGGTCAGCTCCAGATCCACGCCGCCCACGGCATCTACCAGATTTGCAAATGCCTCAAAATTCACCAGCACATAGCGGCTGATATGAATGTCAAAATTCTGCTCGATGGTCTCCATCAACAGTTCTGCACCGCCGTAGGAATATGCCGCATTCAGACGATTGTCCTTATATCCCGGTATCTCTACATACATGTCACGGAGCAGAGATGTCATATATATCTTTTTCGTCCTGTTGCTGATAGACAGGAGGATCATGGCATCGGATCTGCCATCCTCCCCGTTCTCACGGGAATCGTTACCGATCAGGAGAATATTCGTGACGCCTTCTTCCTTCATGGGAGAGCTTGCCACGGATTCGATCTCTTCATAATTCATCTCGGCATAGACCTTGCCCACCAGGACGTACAACCCTGCTGCCAGAAATACGAGGATCAGCGCCACTGCGATCAGGAAGCGCTTGAAGCCGGATTTTTTCTTTTTTCTGCCGCTCCCGGCTTCCTTTTTGTTTCCTTTTCTGCTCTTCTTATCCGTTTTCGTGTCTATCTCCTCACGCTTCCCTGCTTTTCTTCCGGAGCGATTTTTTTCTCTGTGATCTTCGTAGTCCTCGTATTCGTCCGCATAGTCCTCCCTTCTGCTACGCCGAGGTCTATCAGATGCCGCCTGTCTGCGACGATCTGCATTACTGTTACTACGGCCACCACTATTACGATTCTCTGAAGTCTTACGCGTCGTCTCTCTGCGAGCCGCCTGTCTCTTACGATACGCGGGATCATCCCAATCCTCCGCGTAATCATCCGCTCTTGCTCGTCTTCCGGATCCGATCACATCCAGTTCCTCCTCATCCTCGTCATTCTCAGTCATGTCAAACATCTGTGGAGCCGGACGCTCTGCTGTCCGCCTTCCGGTCCCGGACTTCCCACTGCCGGAGCCGGACGTCTGCATTTCCTGCATCTCCTGCTGTAAAAAGGCTTCCAGACCTTTTTGTATATCTTCCATCTCCTGAATGGAGTCTCGCTCTCTGTCACTCATGTTGTACCTCATTTCCACATACCGGCACCGGTACGTTACTTAAGTCTATTTCCTATTCGTCTCCTAGGATACCACACTCCCACCTATTCGTCACGGCAGAAATCCTTAATATTTGCTTAAATGTTGTCCGGCATTTTTTAAGACACACTTTCTATGGCAATAAAAAGAGACTATCTACGGCAGCTATAAGTATTTCTCTTATATGCTTTCCACAGACAGTCTCTGCTTTTTTGTTACCTGATATTGCTTTATTTATGAGCAATTCTCGCATCTATGTAGTTCTTCAGAGATTCCACGGTCTCCTCCACACCCAGCCTGCTGCTGTTGATGGACAGATCGTAGTTCCGGGAGTCGCCCCATTTTACCTTACAATGGCTGTTGTGGTAAGACTTTCTGCGACGGTCCTTCTCGATCATACGCTCCTCCGCATGTCTCGCATCCAGCTCATAGATCTGCATAATACGCTCGATCTTGGCTTCTTTGTCTCCTAATACGAAGATGGAGATCAGATTCGGATTATCCTTCAGCACGATCTCAGAACAGCGTCCTACGATCACAAAGGATTCTCCTGCCTCTGCCTTTTTCTTGATATAGTCGAACTGCATTCTCGCCACATTATCTGCAGGAGAGCTGTTCATTCCCATCACGCTTCTGTACAGGAATTTGTTACGTCTCTTTTCATCGAACTCTGCCAGCTCCTTGCTGCTCACATTCATGCTTGCAGCCACCTCGTCTAACAGGTTATGATCGTACATTGGCAGCTTGTAATATTCTGCCAGCTTCTGTGCGATCTCATGTCCGCCGCTGCCGTACTCACGGCTGACGGAGATAATCAGTTGTTCACTCATGGGTCTGCCCTCCTTATAGTCTTACAGATATCTCGCATAGATCATTACCATGGAGATTACTATTACTATTATAGTCGCAGGAGCCATAACTTTGCAATATTTTCCCCACTTGATCATATGACCTGCCTTTGCTGCGGTAGCGATACCCACGACATTTGCAGATGCACCGATAGGAGTTGCGCTTCCACCGATATCGGTTCCCATGGCTAACGCCCATGCCAGGATAGAGAGATCCACACCCTGGGTCGCGGACAGACTGCTGATGATAGGGATCATCGTCGCCGCAAAAGGAATATTATCCACGAACGCGCTGGCGATTGCGGAGATCCACAAAATAATCGCGATCATCAGCATCAGATTACCGTTACTGATGTCACCGATGAAGTTCGCCATGACTTTCAGGATACCTGTCTGTTCCAGACCGCCTACCACCATGAACAATCCGATGAAGAACAGCAGCGTCTTATAGTCGATCTGCTTGATCAGCTTCAGGGCATCTCTGCCTGCGGCGATCAGCGTCACGATAGTGATAAACACACCAATGCAGGATACGGTCAGACCGGTCTGTGCATGGGTTACCAGCAATGCTACTGCACACAGGAAAATAACGGTGCTGATGATAAAGCCCTTTTTATCGGTAATCGCCTCGGAAGGATCCGGGTAAGTCTGGTTGCTGCCGACTGCTGCCGCCTCGCTGGCACGCAGCTCCTTGTGGAATACCAGGTAAAAATACAATACAACTACGACCAGAGAAATACCTGCGATCAGACCGGTATTGGTCAGGAAATCCGTGAAGGAATATCCCAGGGAAGTACCGATGATGATGTTGGGGGGATCTCCACACATGGTAGCGGATCCGCCCAGATTCGCACAGAATACCTCTGCCAGGATCATAGGCACCGGATTGAATTTCAACAGCTGTGACAGTTCAATCGTGACTGCTGCCAGGAACAGAATTACGGTGATGCTGTCAATGAACATTGCCAGAATACCGGATAATACCATAAAGGTCACGAACAGCGGCACTACCTTATACTTAACCATTTTAGCAAGGCGCATGCAGAGCCAGCGGAAAAATCCGACTCTCGCCATTCCCTCTACCATGATCATCATTCCCGCTACGAATACGATCGTCTCCCAGTTAATGCCGCTGGAAGTCTCCGCGGACTGTCCCGCCGTATACCAGAAATGACTTGTAAAAAAGCTGTCTAAATTCAAGGTCTCCCACACTGCACCCATACTGTGCATTCCCAGTCCGAATACCAGCACCAGCGTCAGCAGACCGCAGCCCAGTGTAATAACGTGTCTCTCCCATACTTCCAGAACGATCAGGACAAACATCGCTACAAATATAACTACTGCAAGTATCTGTGCTATCACTTTTCCTGCCTCCTCGTTAGTTTTTCTTATAAACGTACAAGAGTAGATTGTATCTGAAAAAGCAGGGGAAGTCAATCATTCTTTGGGGCTCTATGCATAAATATTCCGTTAAAGTTTACCGGATCATTCATTCCGGAAGCTTTCGATATCGTTCTTACCCACATAACGTAAGAACATGCGGTGCATGTCGATACCGCTCTCTCCGAAATACAGCTTCATATATTTCTCGCCGTCCTGACGAATAGGCAGTGTTACAACACGTTCCATGGTCTGGCCTTCCGTGCCGTTAAGGGTCACGGTCTGTTGTAACGTATTGTTCAGGAACACAGAGATCGGCAGCTGCGCCAGTTCTCCTAGCGTGGAACTCATCCGGAATACCAACTCATATCGTCCAATCCTGGGGAAATGCAACTGGAATACCGCACTTGTGCCCTTTTTCGTGGACAGCTTCTCCAACGGAAGCTCTATGTCCTCTAAAATCTTCGGCTCCGGCAGCTCCAGACGTGCCAGTACCTGTCCGCTCTCTCCTGCGCCCTCGGTGCTTATCGGATTGTGAAGCTCCGTGCATTCCTCTTCCTCTCTGTCCAGAAACCGTTCCATAGCAACGGAACGTAACAGGAAACCACAGATATTTGCCGCATTCCGTGTAAGCTGTGCTCTGGTCAGTCTGCCATCTGCCAACCCTTCTGCGGTATTGTCCCCCGCGGAGTTGGATGCCGCATCCGCTACGACCATATAGATATCGTTCTGTGCCCGCACCATGGGAATCGTCTGTCTGCCGGAGCCGGGCTCGCCCTCCTCGTTGATCTTTGCCCACCAGTCAGTCATCACAATACCCTGATATCCCCATTCCTTACGGAGAATAGTCGTCAGGAGATCATAATTGCCCGCTGTCCACAGTCCGTTCACCGGACCGTAAGTGGACATGATGCTGTAAGCGCCGCCCTGTTTCACCGCGATCTCAAAGCCCCTCAGATAGATCTCCCGCAGTGCTCTCTCCGATACAATACTGTTGGCATCATGACGCTTGAATTCCTGATTATTACATGCAAAATGCTTGATGGTGCCGGTGACACCGTATTTTCCCATGCCGGTCAGCTGTGCTGCTGCCATGGTACCGGTGAGATACGGATCTTCCGAAAAATACTCAAAGTTACGCCCGTTCAATGGATTCCTGTGAATATTAATACCGGGTCCTAAGAGGGTGTCAATCTTGTTCTTCCGAAGCTCCATGCCCTCCATCTCATACAGCTCCTCCACCAGCTCCGGATCAAAGGTGCAGGCAAGCAAGGTGCCGTTAGGCAGGGCATATGCCATGGTGCCGCAATCCATACGGATACCAGAGGGTCCGTCCGAACAACAGGCTATAGGAATCCCAAATCTCTTCAGTCCTTCTGTCACTCCGCCGAAGGCTGCTGCCGTACCCGGAGTCACTTTCGGGGAACACATGCCCTCTCCGCGGGTCATACAGATCAGGTCTTCGTCCGACAATTGTGTCAGAAACTGTTCCAATGTGATTTTTCCATCCGATACATCCGCCAGCTTCCAGCCACGGTCTCCCGCATACTCACTCTGCGTAGGTCTCTCCTTAAGAATCCTGTCCGCCAGATCTATCGTTCGTAAAGGTACATCTTCCCAGTTTGCAATGGCATGATCCTTTTCCTCGAAAAAGAAAGGTTTCAGACGCTTAAACTCCTGTACCGGTGCCATTGCTTCCGTCACCATCCGCACTACCCGAAGCTCTGTCAGGGTCGCCTTGCCAGCCTCTGCTGCGCTTCGCACATCGGTTCCTGCATAGAAGATATAGTCTCCCTCTTCCAGTACATAGCAGGATTTATGTCCGGTGACACCACTGTCATCATAGGATGCATACTCCGCCAGCTCTGTTTTCAGCAGCAGTTCTTCTGTCTCACCCGGCTTCAGTTCTTCTGTCTTCGCAAATGCAGTCAGCTGGCGCAGAGGCTTTCCTAATTTCCCCTGAGGTGCTTCCAGATACAGCTGCACGGTCTCTCTGCCGGATACTCCCCCGACATTGGTTACTTTTGCAACTGCCGTGACTGCCGTGCCCTGTACGGAGAATCCCAATATCTCTGTCTGGAACTTCGTATAGGATAATCCAAATCCGAAAGGATATTTCACCTTCTCTTTCGCAAAGGTCTCAAAATAACGATATCCTACATAAATATCCTCCGTATAGAAATTCTCCACCGGATCTCCGAAATTTTCTGTGGAAGGATAATCTTCAATGTCTTCTGCGATCGTGTCACTTAATTTACCACCGGGATTTACTTTTCCGGTCAGAACGTCTACACAGGCCCTGCCACCCTCCTGGCCTCCCTGCCAGATATAGAGTACTGCCTGCGGCTGATACCGGTCTACCCATTTCATATCTATAATATTACCGACATTCAGTACCACGATCGTATGCTCAAAAGCATGACATACATTACGAAGGAGCTCCTCCTCCAATGCTGTCAGCAGATAGCTTCCTTCCGCCGCACTGTTATCCTTATCTTCCCCGGCAGTACGCCCGATGACCACGATCGCTGCATCCGATTGTCCTGCTGCCTGCACCGCCAGTTCTTCATCTACGGGCATCTCCTCCTGATTCCATGGTTCCATGGCCCAGCCTTCTCCCACATCAAAGGGATGCTCCTTCAGCCACTCACGGTACACCTGCTCCAGTGCTTCGTTTACCTGTATTATTCCATTTTCTTTCAGGCTGTCAATGATATTCGTGACATAAGGAGCATTGACCATGCCGCCGGAACCTGTGCCGCTCTTGTAATGCTCAAACTGTGTTCTTCCGAATACAGATACTCTCTGTCCCCTGCGTAACGGTAAGGTATCCTCTTCATTCCGCAGCAGCACACTTCCTTCTGCCGCCACGCGTCTTGCCAGCTCCGCATACTTCTGATAATCCAGTGTATATTTCATTCGTTCAATGACTCCTTCCTGCAGACAACCTGTTATTGTTGACATCATTATACCGAAAGGAAGAAGTTTTCTCAATAGAAAAAGACACTGGAGAAAGTCTCCAGTGTGCTCAGAAGATAAGCCGGACTACAAATTCCTCGTCTTCCATCCGGAACTGATACTGTCCGTTGAGTTTTTCCACATAGTATACGATACTCCGAACCCCCAGACCATGTCCGGAACGCTCTGTGACCGGAATTCCATCCGTGAATACCGGCATTATCTGCACCGGATTTTTCACCATGAGCAGCAGATGCGCTGCCTTCTCCGACAGAGACAGCTCAATCCTTCGTCTGCTCTCCGGCAGCTCCTGTACCGCATGCATGGCATTTTCCAGTACATTCGACAGGATCGCACAGAACATCATTTCCGAACAGGGGAGCTTCTCTCCGATCGTGACCTGTGTATCCCAGGGAATTTTCTGCTCCTCAAAGCGGGTATTATAAGTAGATAATACCGAATTCACCATTTCGTTCCTACAATATGCCTTAATGACAGTATCATCATAGGTCTGGCTGACCTCATTGAGATATTCCAGCGCTTTTCCACAATCTCCCTGCTGGATCAGAGTCCTCAGGACGGCCATATGATGTCTCGTATCATGCCGCAGGATCGACATCTTTTTCTCGCTTTTCCTTGTATTGTCCATCTCCGCCTGAAAAGAATTCATCTGCATACGGATCAGCTCATTATACTGCTCTGCCTTGCTCTTCATCTCGTATTCCCGGAAATACACCAGCAAAAAAATCAGATACGACAGACAGATGGCAAATCCGAGAAATTCCGGCACCGCCCTGTTGCCGGTATAAAGCAGACTGGAAAACTTCGTCGTGGCATAGTCAAAAATATAATATATCAGCGGCAGACTTCCGATCAGCAGTAATTCCCGATTCGTCTTGGCAAACAGCATCGCCGTCGTCTGGCAGACATAGCGGCACAATACCCAGAATACCACCAGCGTCACCACGATACGGCAGGTGTAATAGCACCACTCTTTTCCTGTTACCGACAGTACGAACAACCCCATCCAGTTACTGCACTGGCAGCACAGATAGGCAGTGAAGATAGAGATCAGGGACGGCAATATTCTGAATTTATAATACAGTACCAGCATCAGCAATAGCGGCACGTGAACGATCAGTGGGTATATCTGATCCACCATCTCCGGACCCAGCACAGATACGCAGACCATATATAAGCCCCCGGAAATCACTGCCAATAGCAACAACTTCCCTACATTCGTTTTGTCCTTCTTCACACCCAGAAAAAAAGCCGACAGGAAGATGCCGAACAGCATAGTCGTAATATTATGTGTATATGTCAGAATCCTAAGTATCATAGAGTACCTTCATTTTATCCGTGATTCCCTAAAAGGTACTCACGGTTTTTGCAATGTGATCATTCATCGCACCAACGGAGCTTTCCGTCTGACGGCGCGATCCTAAATATTATCATATGTATTTTTTGTATGTATTTCAAGTATCGTTTTATCATCTTTTTATAAAATCACCCCGGACATTGGATTTCAGATCTAGTGCCCGGGGCAATGTATTTGTTTCTCATTTTTATAACTTTTCTATTATTTCACAGGCATATTCAGCTACCAGCCGACATGGATCCGGTCCGGCATGGTGATCAAATTGCCGTTTAGCTTCGGAATAGTAGTGCCGTCAGCAATTTTCGTATTAACTATTGAGATGCTTCCTTTTAATACTCTAACACATAGGTTGCGGTTTCCGTAATCAGGAAACATACCTGTCCATTTACTGTAGAAATGGTTTTTGCAATCTGGATTTTATTGTTATTGGCATCTACTTTATAAACTGTTACTTCTCCGGATTTTACAGGTACTGTGGTATGGAATACAACGGTTGCACCCAATGCCTGTTTGTGTGTAAATTCAATGGTTCTAGTATGTCCTGTGATAGTATCCTTATGATCAAAGCTGGTTTCCTTGTAACCGGATAAATCATTCTTTGCAAGGAAAGTTACCGCATCGGAACTGCCAATAAACACATGCAGGCCTCTGAGAGAAGATGAGGATAATGCCTTTACTGTTGTTACTGGAATTGTTTTATCAACGGTGCTTGCATCTACGTGGAGCAGATCCTGATTGGCTCCGGATACGCTTTGCTGTTTCTCTTTGGTCTGTGTAGAAATTGCTTTTGCGATCGCATCCCAACCGGAGATCTGCTCTCCCGCAAGGTTCGTGGTGGTCAATACCGGTGCCGGTGCTTCGGATGCAGAAGAAGTATTACTTGTACTGCCGGTAGTCGGCATCGATGTGGAAGGAGCCGAGTTAGAAGGAGTCTGAGTTCCGGGGGCTGGGGTTGCAGGTGCAGGAGTCGCAGGTGCCACAGCATTTGGATCCTTTAAGACATAAATAATCTTATTTCTCATATTCTCCGCTAACATTTCATTGTCAAGATAGAATCTTGTTTTCAGTTTACCGGATGCATCTGTTTCTTTCGAGGTCGTCCAATAATTTACTCCGTAACTGTAAAATTTTCCTATAATTACTTCATCCGCATCTTCCGGAAATGAATCCGCAGTGTAGTATGTATTTAAAAATTGTTCTCCCACGCTACTGGTAAAAATCGGCAAATCAGCGTTTTCCAAGTCACTTATCGTAGTTGCTCTTACCCATGTTTCATCTCCTGTCCATTTATGCCAGTGTGCATAAATGGTTGTTGGTGCATTATACTCTTTATATAGATCCAAACCCTTTGTACCTTGCAGAGTAGAAAACCACCCGGTAAAAATATACCCTTCCTTTGTAGGCGAAGGCATACTTGTAAGCAATCCACCCGCCGTCTTGTCAGTGGTGACTGCTAAATTTCCTCCATTGAGATCAAAAGTAACTGTACATTCTGGATGATAATAATACGTGTGATAAGTGTCCTCTTCTATTTTATCTTTTGTAACACACATAAGGTCATTATTCCAGCTGTCATAATATACATAATCGGTTCCTTTTTTTCCTATTATGTAACGTTCCGAACTCTGCGCATGATAAGCAATCTCAAATGCCTTAATATATTCTTCTTTTCCATTGTCAAACAGAGTGCTTACATCCGATAAATTTTCGTCCATGGTGGTTTTATTCTCGCTTGTCACCTTAATCCAACCTGATGAAGCTGCTTTTGTACTGATTGCCGGCACTATGCTTACTACCAATGCAATAGCAAGCGCCAAGCTCAGTATCTGGCCTAAAAACTTTGACTTTTTCATAAGAATTTCCTCTCTTTCTTCTGTACTTATGATCTATTGCTTTTA
Source organism: Simiaoa sunii (assembly GCF_014337175.1). Classification (GTDB taxonomy): domain Bacteria; phylum Bacillota; class Clostridia; order Lachnospirales; family Lachnospiraceae; genus Acetatifactor; species Acetatifactor intestinalis. Next base: position 3,490,466 of record NZ_CP060633.1, read on the forward strand.
GTCATATTATAATATCCTTTTTAAAATACTTGTGAGAATGTACACCAATCGACCCGAATATGACATCAATCGACCACGGTATTTGAGGATTGTAAAATAAAAAATGCCGTAGACTTCAGCATTTTATACTGAAATCTACGGATCAACTTATAGTAAGTTCACAGATGTTTTTTACAGCTTTACTTTTACAAAATCATGTTCCATGGCGGGAAGCACCTTTTCGATCAGATCCGCCGTCCGCATCCGGAGGCTGGAGGTATTGATGCAGGGGTGGCATCCGAAATATTCGCTGTCCAGCACCTCCTCATCGATCAGCAGCTTCACCTGATGTTCCTTATCGTTCATCAGTCCCAGCACGCTGACAGAACCGGGGGTGATATCCAGGAATTTCTCCATGTATTCCGGCTTGGCAAAAGAAAGCCTCGCCGAGCCGATCTGCGCCGACAGATCCTTGGTGTGGAACACCTTGGTATCCGGGATCATCAGCAGATAAAATGCGGTCTCCTGACGGTTGCACAGGAACAGATTTTTGCAGACCATGGATTCCAGGATCTCATCCACTTCCTTACAGTCCTCCATGGTCATTGCGGGTGCGTGATCCACGCGGTCATATCCCACGCCTAAGCCATCCAGCAGGTCATAGGTGCGTATCTCTTTGTCCAGTCTGCCGGTGGTATCGGCAGGTCTTCCTTTTTGCAATACTAATGTCATTGTCTTTTCCCCTTTGTTGTCTAGTAACCGATGGTGTCGTTTACGAGGATCACATGGATCCTGTCCGTATGTCTGGAATATCTCGTGATCAGGAACTGGCAGCAGATGGTATCCGGAGACTTACAATCGAAGCATTTTCCGGTTTCTTTGCAGGGAGTCTTGATGTCGAATCTCTGGGCGTTGATAGGTGCAGCCACGTTTCTCGCACGCTTCATGGCGCTGTCTAAGTCTGCGCAGACCTTGTTCATACCGACGATAAAGATTACTTTCCTCGGCCCCTGGGCTATGCAGGAGACACGGTTGGAATTGCCGTCGATATTGACCATGACACCGTCGCTGGTGATGGCATTGGCACTGGAGAGGAAGATATCCGCATCGTAAGCTGCCATAAGTCCGGCTCTGGCATCCATCTTAGAGCGGTCGATATAGTGGTAATTGCCTGCTTCCAGAGCAGAGATCAGTCCGATCTCTCCGGCGCTCATGCATCCTCCCATGGCGATAGTGCTTCCCTCCGGGATCAGCTCCAGTGCCTGTTTTAGTGCAGCTTCTTTATCCTCTGCATAATAACCTGACATGTTACGGGACTGTAATCCCTTGATCACTGTTTTGGCCAGCTGTTCATTTCTTTTTCTGATCATTTCGTTCATCTCTTAACCTTCCTGCCTTTCCGTAATCTGCAAATTTTATTCCTGAAAACCAGACTCTTTTTGACCCTATTTTATCAAAAAAATAATTCTGTGTATAGCAACCATTTTATATTTGACAATACTTTTCGCATATGCTAGGATATTTCCAATATTAGGGAGTAGTTCACATCGGGTAACCGGTGTTGTGTTGGTCGTCATCACGTTAGTGAAGCCACAGGCAGTCGCTAACCGGGCAGTACACTTCTACAGAAATGGAACGAGACTTTTATTGTATGTTTATCATGCATTAAAAGTCTTTTTTTGCGTGATAAACAAAGGATCCGGGTACATTATTTAAGAAGGAGGATTTGTATATGACACAAAAAAACATCTGGAATATTTCTGTAAAAGAACTCATGGAAAAATATCAGGTGACAGAACAGGGGCTTACTACTGCCCGCGCGGAGGAGCTTCGCCTGGAAAAGGGTGAAAATATCCTGCAAGAGAGCAGGCGCAAAAGTATACCGGAAGTATTTATCAGTCAGTTTGCTGATCTGCTGGTCGTAATCCTGATCATTGCAGCTGCGATCTCCATGTTTTCCGGCAATACGGAGAGTACCATTGTAATCCTGCTGGTACTGGTGATCAACGCCATCCTGGGTACCCTGCAGCATGTAAAGGCCCAGCGTTCTCTGGATAGTCTCAGGCAGTTATCTTCGCCCGGTGCAAAAGTCATTCGAGACGGTGTGAAACGGGAAATTCCATCGAAGGATATTGTGCCGGGTGACATTGTCATATTGGAAGCGGGAGACATGATCGTGGCTGATGGCCGTATCCTGCACAGCTATTCGCTGCAGGTCAATGAAAGCTCTCTGACAGGCGAGTCTGCCAATGTAGAGAAAACAGATGCCATTATAGAGGGTGATGTGGCACTTGCTGACCGGGCAAATATGGTCTATTCCGGAAGTCTGGTCACCTACGGACGCGCTGAAATGCTGGTGACCGCTACCGGCATGGAGACGGAGCTGGGTAAGATTGCAGGGCTGATGAATGCAGCCAAAGAGCGCAAGACACCGCTGCAGGAGAGCTTGGACAAGTTCAGCAGCAGACTTGCCATACTGATCCTGATCATATGTGCTGTCGTATTCTGCCTGTGTATCTATCGCCGTATGACACTGTTGGACTCCATGATGTTTGCTGTGGCACTGGCTGTTGCTGCAATCCCTGAGGCACTGAGCTCCATTGTGACCATAGTGCAAGCCTTTGGTACACAGAAAATGGCAAAGGAAAATGCAATTATCAAGAATCTTAAGGCTGTGGAAAGTCTGGGCTGTGTCTCTGTTATCTGCTCTGATAAGACCGGAACACTGACACAGAATAAAATGACGGTGCAGCAGATTTATATAGAAGACCGGTTATACGAGCCGGACCAGCTTGACCTTTTGAATCAGACTCATCGTTATCTGCTCTACGACGCTGTCCTCAACAATGATTCGAGCATCGTCGATGACAAGGGCATCGGTGACCCTACAGAATACGCGCTTTTAGAAATGTTCCGAAGGATTGAAGCGGATACATCTTCTATTTTGAAAGAAGCAAATATGCATGAAGATATCCTCAGGCAGAACATGCAACGCCTTGAGGAAGTGCCTTTTGATTCCGACAGAAAGCTGATGAGTACGAAATATATGCTGCATGGTGTACCCACGATCCTCACCAAAGGTGCTGTGGATGTTCTCTTAGACCGCTGTGACTATGTGCGCTGCAGCGACGGTATCCGTCCTATGACGGAAGCTGAAAAAGACAAGATCCGTATGCAGAATCAGCTTTTTTCAGAAAATGGCCTGCGTGTATTGTCTTTTGCTTACAAGGAATCGGAGGAAAATCTCGACATCCATGCGGAGTATGGCTATACCTTCCTGGGTCTGATCTCTATGGTAGATCCTCCCAGAGAGGAATCTGCGGCTGCCGTTGCAGCTTCCAAGAGAGCCGGCATCCGTCCGGTCATGATCACCGGTGATCATAAGGTAACAGCAGTGGCAATTGCCCGCCGGATCGGAATATACGAAGAAGGAGACCTTGCACTGACAGGTGCGGAGCTGGATGCCATGAGCGACAGCGAACTGGAGGAACAGATCGCACAAATCTCCGTCTATGCCAGAGTATCTCCCGAGAACAAAATCCGGATTGTCGAGGCATGGCAGCGCAGAGGTAATATTGTTTCTATGACAGGAGACGGTGTGAATGATGCTCCTGCATTGAAAAAGGCAGACATCGGTGTCGCTATGGGAATTACCGGAACCGAGGTATCCAAGGATGCCGCAGACATGATTCTGTCAGATGATAATTTCGCAACGATCATCAAGGCAGTGGCAAACGGGCGTAATGTATACAGAAATATCAAAAATGCCATTTTGTTCCTGCTGTCCGGCAATACCGCCGGTATCTTAGCCGTATTATACACATCCCTGATGGGACTTCCTGTACCTTTTACACCTGTACATCTGCTGTTCATCAACCTGCTGACCGATTCTCTTCCGGCCCTGGCAATCGGCATGGAACCGGCAGATGACGACCTTCTGAAGGAAAAGCCCAGGAATCCACGGGAAGGAATCCTCACCAGAGGCTTTATGATTACGATGATAACACAGGGTCTGCTGATCGCAGCAGCCTCCATGACAGCTTATCACATCGGACTGACCGTCAGTTCGGCTATGGCCTCCACTATGGCTTTTGCCACACTGACACTGGCCAGATTGTTCCATGGTTTTAACTGCCGTGGCAGCGAATCCATCTTCCGGCTGGGACTGACCTCGAACCGATATAGCCTCTATGCTTTCACTGCGGGAGTCTCTTTACTGGCACTGGTAATCTTCATCCCGGGACTGCACAGTGTATTCAGCGTAGCCGATCTGCCTATGACAGCACTCGGTCAGATCGTAGGGCTCGCTTTCATGCCGACAGTGCTGATACAGATAATGAAAATTATCCGGCATAGATAATTGGTTTAATCAATATCTTCCACAGACTGCAATCTTTCCTTTTTTACCATCAGATATTCTTCTGCATAATGTGTCTCTTCGTCGGTCGTCAGAATGACCTCCTGCCCCTGCGGCATATCAATATCTGTTGCCACAAGCAGGAGGGAATCCTCCTTCAGCCAGCTTTCCAGCCCTGTGAAAAACTGCGGGTCGTAGTGATCTGCCCCTTTCAGCTCATTATGATATCTGTCAAAGGAATAGTTCACGGGAGACAGTACATTATAGTCATAATAGCAGACACCCTGCCCCGACCAAAGGCTTGTCGTTACCAGATAATCGTAACCATCCTTTTGTGTGAGGAATATCTGTACGTTCCCCGCATGGGCAATGGCGAATTCCTGCGACCACAGAGGAATGATTCCATATTGTCCGTCTCCCAGATATTCGTAGACCGCTACCGTTCCCCAGTTTCCGGCCTTCCGCAATGCTTCTGTGAGATTTTCGTTTTCTTCCTCCAAATGAACCTTCGTTACAATCTTTTCCTTGTAACCGTTATGGGTCAGATCATAATATCCGGTATAGACTTCTGTCATATCCGGTTCTTCTTTGTCGATATTCTCCTCTTCCAAATAACGAGAATATGTTTTTTGTACCGAAAAATCTCCCAGAGAAAAATTACCATCTTTTTGCATGGATACCGGTGCCGTTATATTAAAGCCAGTCTCATAAACCAGGTCCGCCATCTCGTTCATATTTATGCCAACCCCTACATTTGCAAAGGGCTGTCCTCCACGAAAATCATACCGGATCTGCGCTCCCACACCGATGCTTTTATAAGTGTATCCTTCCAGTTTCTGCAACAGACGGGTCTGATCCAGATCAATACTCTTCTGAGCATCTATCTTTCCGTTTTTATCCAGAAAATCCACATGAAGTGTATGGAACTGTTCATCCAGCGTATCCGCCGCAAGGATCCGTCTGTCAAAATCTTCAACCACATTTGTATATTCGGAGACCTTCGGGGTTCCTTTCTGTACATCTACATAATACAGTCCTTCCACATAAATACCGGTTCCTGTCCCCTGTATGGTAGAAATGTAGTACTCCTTGTCGCCATCCCCATCATAATCTGCGGCTTCTATCGCAGGTGGTGCCGAATACATGTTTCGCCAGGGGATCTCCACCCGATATTCCTCGTCTCCGTCGTGGATCACCAGACAGTCTTCTGCACCGTTGCCCCAAACACTGACTGTCTCATCATAAGAGTATGACAGCACACCATACTCTCCTTCCGGCAGCTCCCGGGCAGCATTGACCGAGACCTGATCTGCCCGGGTTTTCTCCTGATATAGTCCGGTCTGGCAGGTAAGTTTCTCCGGCTCAGGTTCCGTTGTCGTCTCCGGGATTGTCTGTGAGGTGGCTGTAGCAGTTTCCTGACCGACTTCCTCTGCCTGAGCAGATTCGGTATCAGAGATTTCCAAAGCGTCCCTACTGCTGCCGCAGCCTGTCAGAGAAAATGCCACGATCAATACCAGTAATCCGCTGCTTATTTTACCTGCTTTTTCAGATATAGAAGAAACAAGCTCCAACATTCTATTTGAAATCGTATATGGCGGTTCATTTTTTCCCATTTATGTCACTCCATCTTGTTTATTATCTTGCTTATTATCTTACTCGTTTGGAATATCATTAGCAATCTTTTTATTTCAGGAATTGCATAAATAAAGCACTTCCGCAAGATCCGCATTGATTCCCACCGCCTTATTTTCGATCTCCTTGGGAACATAGGCATCACCCTTGTTGATGCAGACGTAAAATGCATTCCGCCAGTTGTGCGCATACTGCCAGAAATTATATTTGATGATACCGGGTGTGTTGTAACCGACACCCAGCTCCAGAAATACGACGTTTTGTCCTCTATGATCTTCCATGAACTTCTCATAACGCTTCGCGGCAGCATCCCATCCCGCATCCTGGACGAAGGTATTGTCCGCGCTGAAATTGATACTTACATCACATTTTACACTTTTGAGAGGTGATCCTATGTTGACGAAGGACGAATTGCCGGAATGCCCGGTGGCAACCACGGTACAATTGATCGGAAGTAAATGGAAATTATTGATATTGAGAAATTTAATGATGCGCTCCATGGAAGAGGATGGACTGATCACGCGGACCGTCTACCCGGAAGTGCCGCCCCGCGTGGAATACGCGCTGAGCGACCTCGGGGAAACCATGCGTCCGATCCTGGATGCCATGCAGGAATGGGGAACGAATTATAAAAACGGAACCATATAAACAGGTATGCAGAAAATATCCTGCTCCTTGCTAATATCCTTTGTATAAACCAAATATCTGCACAAAATTCTGTCGGAAAATTTTTCCGTAAATATATCGAGTGATTTGTGAGTCTTATAACCGGAAGATTTTACTTCTATGGGAATGATCTTATTCTTTTTTGCTAACAAAAAATCAATTTCATAATTATGCTTTGATGTTTCATTCATTATAGTATGATAAAAAAGTTCATTCCCATTTACGGCAAGGCAACAAGCTACCGCATTTTCATATAAATATCCCAGGTTGACACTAAGCTTATCACTAAGCAGTTTTTCATATATTTCATTTTCTGTAAAATCTCTGTCTTTAAACATTAATGTTACAAATAATCCGGTATCACACAAAAACAGTTTAAATCTGGATAAGTCCTTAGTATTCGACATTCCGGCATTTGGATCATTAACATTGTACGACACCAATACTGTCTTAGAATCTTTTAATTCAGCAATCAACTCAAGTACTTTCTCAATCTTCTCTCCTCCCAGGACAGAATTAACCTGATACCTTGCTGCATTTTTATTTAGTTCTGCCGGAATTGCATCAAAAAGCATTGCCAGTCTTCCGGTTGCATCAATTTTGGCAAAATCTGACTCATACAAATTTAGTATATCTCTTTTTATTTCATCCACTTTTCTAAAATTATTAGTTTCTATATAAGTCTGAACTGCCTGCGGCATTCCTCCTACGAGCATATACAACCGAAACTGTCTTAATTGCTTACGATTTCCATTATCACCCAATCCAGTCTTTGCTTCATAACATTTTGCCAAGAGCGAAAAAGTAGTCTGATCCCCCACTGCCCAAAGAAATTCCTCATAATCCATAGGATACATATTAAGTCTTCTTTCCTCGCTGGGTATCAAAATATCTTTGACATTTTTCTTGATAGATATCAAAGAGCCTGTCTCAATATAATCATATCTATGATCTTCTACTAATGCTTTTATTGCCTGCCGTGCTTTAGGACATAATTGCACTTCATCAAATATAATAACGGATTTTCTTTCATGGAGATCCACTCTATACTGTAATTGAAGCTGCAGAAATAAATAATTCAAATCAGATATATCATCAAAAAGAGCTTTGACATCCGATGATGCTTTTGCGAAATCAATTAGAATATAAGATTCATATTCTTTTTTTGCAAACTCTTCTACAACCGTTGATTTTCCTATACGACGAGCACCTTCTATTAGCAATGCTGTTTTTCCATCCGACTCTTGTTTCCAGTTTAACATTTTACTATATATTTTTCGCTTAAACATTTTCTTTCTCCTTTCCGCATTTTTCTATTTTAATATTTTCCTTGTTTCCGCATTTTTTATACATAAATAATAGCATGTTTCCGCATTTTTTTCAATATATCTTGTAATAATCAGGAAAAGTAGCTATTAAATAAAAATAAGTATTCATGTATAATTTATGATATACTATTTAAAATTATCATTCTGAGAGAAAGGAATTCCGACTATGGGAATCAGATTAATCTGCAGTGACCTCGATGGTACACTTTTACAATATGGAAAAAAAGAATTAGAGGGGGAAATTTTTGACCAGATCCGTGCGCTGCATGACAAAGGAATCTTGTTCTGTCCGGCTTCGGGAAGACAGTATACCAGTCTGCGGAAGATGTTCGCTCCGGTGGCGGATTGCTGTATTTTCCTGTGTGAAAACGGTGGCGTGATCTATAAGGACGAGCAGTGTATTGCGAAAAATCCCATGCCCCGTGCCCTGGCAGAAGAGATTGCGGAGGATCTGTGGAATCGTAGTGACGGTCAGGGTGAAATCATGCTCTCCGGACAGAATACTGCGTATCTGATGGAACGTGGGCTTGGAATGCTGGACAGAATAAAGTTTATCGGCAACAACTATCAGGTCATTCAGGATCCTTCCGAAATTCCGGAAGACATCGTAAAGGTCTCTGTATATCTCCATGAAGGCGTAGCGGCTTATGCTGACCGCTTCGTCCCCCGCTGGGAGCAGGCGAACTGTGCAGTGGCCGGACCTTACTGGATCGATACTACCCTTGCCAACAAAGGCATCGGTGTCACCTCTATCTGCAGGATCCTTTGTATTGACCTTACAGATGTCATGGCATTCGGTGACAATTATAACGACGTATCCATGCTGGATATCGTGGGACATCCTTATATTATGGATGGTGCAGCGGCGCCCCTTCGGGAAAAATACCCGGATCACACGCCGCGCCCGGAAGACATTTTGCGGGAAATTTTAAACGGATACTCTTAAGCCATGTCCGGATGATCTGCTTTTTCCGGAGGTATTCTGCGACTTCGGCTGCTTCCTTCTGTCTCGTGGTAAAAGTACTGTTTTCGTAATGCCCGTTATATTCCGGCAATAATTTCTTTCACTTCTTCTAGCGGTTTGTCTGTTGCGGAGGCTATCTGCTCTGCCGACAGACCATTCTTATACATTTTCAGTAAAGTGTACCCCTTGTCAAGGACAAATTAAGAAGAAGGGATTTGTTCTTTCTAACCAGTAGATGGCTATATCAGTTTGTTTTATTACCTTCTTCATCATACATATCCATAGAAGGGATTTTTCCCTTAATCGGATATATGCCTGTTGTTATATATTTATAGTATTCATTGGGAGAAAGCTTCGCTAATTCCCACTGATATCTATCATTGTTATAATAATCCATCCAATCGTCAATAATGGCACGAACCTCGCTATATGTTCCACATTCTTTTAGCCTGTCTCCTATATGATCCTTCATACGTCCAAAGAAACTTTCCTGAGGTGCATTGTCCCAACAATTTCCTCTTCTGGACATAGACTGTCTTAAGCCTTTATCTTTGACAAGTTGTATAAAACTGCAACTCGTATAATGGCACCCTTGATCACTATGTAAGATTGTTTTAGTTGTAAGGGAAACTCCATGCTTTTCTATCATCAGGTTGACTGTTTCCAAAACAAAATCCACTTCTAAAGATTCGCTTAACACATACGATAAAATTTGTTTTGTAAAGGCATCTATAATTGTTGATAGATAGCAGAATCGACCATCAAATGGAACATAGGTTATATCCGTAAGCAATATCCTTCTCGGACCATATTTTTCAAACTCCCGTTTCACAAGATTATCAGCAACACTATTCGTCTTTATCGCCTTTGCCATCCTTCTGTAAGGGTTTGCCTTTCTTATGTTACATATAAGACCATATTTCTTCATCAACCGTCTTATTTTCTTGACATTCATAACGATTGGCGGATTCATATGTAACAATCTCATATAGATTCCTTGAGCCCCTTTATCATAACCTCTGAAGCTATATGCAGCTAATACCAATTCAAAATCGGCTCTATCCTGTGCTTCTTTTTCTGCTCTTTTATCCGCTGAATGTACCCAGTTGTAATAACCGGATCTTGATACTCCTGCTATTTCACAGAGCATCTTAACTGACAATGTATTATTTGCTTTATTTATCGTCTCATGGATGATTTCAAATTTGCTTTCTGAAGTCTCCATGACTAATCTCTCTTCCTCGAATTGTCCGCAATAATAATTTTTTTTAAAAACTCTACTTCTTGTCTTAGATACAAAAGCTCGTTCTGCATACGTTCTATGGATTGCGGTGATGACAAGTCCTCTTCATTTGTTGCTTTCATAGGAATTCTTTTTTGTCTGTTTTCGCCCTCGGTAAAGCCATTGCCCGATAGAGCCTGACGCTTTATTCTTTGCACAATGTCATCTATCTGTTTTTGTCCAAAGTACTCTAGATTATATCCAAAATCCAGAAGAATTTTTCTTGGAGCGTTACCAACCTGATAGCTGATCCAAAAATCTTCTTTAAATTTAGCTGTAAAATAAAGCTTGTTCTTTGTCACATTAAGTGTGTACGGGTTAGCTTTGAGTTCCCTAATTTGTTTCGGTGTGTATTCTTTCATATTTCCTCCGATAGATACTTTTATTATACATCATCTACCAGAAGAAATCCCTTCTTTTATTGTCCACTAACCAGGATTTTATCCTTTCTTCTTGTGTCCATTTTTAAGGAGCCCTTCTTCTTATCGTGTCCACTTTATGGGGTATATTTTACAGAATGAGGCCGGCTTCGCCTTCTATTCGGCCTTCTATACGCCCCTTTTCTCGTCCGATTGCAATTCCTTTTTCTTCAATTCCTTCGCCTAAATTGCACATAGCGCTCACATCCTTTCTCATATTTTCTTCTATGGGAATATTATACTCATTTCCTATGATGTTCAGCTTTTCATCTACACTCAATTCCTGGGACAGCAATGCCCCCAGCAAGCGGTGTAATTCGTAGGTTTCATCATGTTCCGGCAGTTCCCTTGCCAACCCTATCATTACGATGTTGATCAGATCCAGATTTCCCTTCCACTCATAGGAACCGATCACATCCTCTTTGGTAAGGTGGATATGGCTCATGGTATTCTCATCCATATTCATGCATACCCAGATAGAATACACACGCTTGATGTCATCGTAGCGGGAATTCTCAAAATCCCTTTCCTTCTGGGAAGAGACCAGTCTGCTGACATAGAAAATTGCCCGGTTTAAGATCTCGTACTCTCCCGGTTCATCCTTCTGTGCTTCTACGTTAATAATGATCTGCGACAGACCATCCTTCGTCCGCACATAAAAAACAATATCAAATCTCGCCAGTCCTTCGTTGATCTCCTGACTTTCCGTATTAAAACCAACAATACGCTGTCCGTTTTTGTCAAGCACTGCGTTGGTCAGCCCCGGCTCCACAGGCACAGTGCTGATATAAGGGGTTCCTTCTATGCAGTTTGCAACTGTTTTGGGATTCATCCCCTTAAATTCATCCACAGTTTTGATCAAAATCTGTGCCAGAACTCTTTTGTGTCCTACCAGCCGCTTCACTCTTGCATCATACTGTGCTTTCAGATCGGCTGCTTTTACCGCATTCTTCAATTCTGTATTCAATTAATTTCCTCCTTTTGTGTCAGGCAACTATAGATATTTTCAGACGCAAAAGGAATCTATACATATCTATATTATAGCTTACCTGTTTTTGTGATACAACTGGTTTTCTGTGGTGTTTTGCTCCCCTTATTCTTCTGTTGTATTATCTTGAGGGTTCGGCTGACTTTTTTATCAAAGTCTCAGACATCAGCTTTTGCTGACATAGAAATTTTCATAAGTGAAGTGTACTTATAAACAAAGCATACTCTATGTTTTCTAATTATGCAATAACTATATTTCAAAATGATATCATTTAAGGGGACCTTTTACGATCCCCTCGTACATTGCATGTAAAACAAACAAAATCGTTACCTTCCTTCGTTTATTTCCTCCCAGTGTGCTTTTGTCATTACATTTGTATGACCAGTTCTTACTTCCTTCAGTAATGGCACGGGAACTTCTTCACAGGTATGATGATACACGAAACCGACCTTTTCCTGCACTCTTTTGGATTTTTGATTTCCCTCATAATATCCGCACCATATGGTGTTCATCCCAAGTTCTTCGAATCCATGGCGCAGAATTTCCTTTGCGGCCTCCGGCATGTACCCTTTTCCCCAAAATGGCTGTCCCAGCCAATAGCCCAGTTCACACTCGTCCTCACGGTCTGTCATATCCGTGTGGCCCTTCAATTTCAGTTCAATGGCACCGATTGCTTTCCCATTCTCTTTTTCACAGATGGCATAGCACTCCGGACCATTGAATACATTTCTGATCACATCGAGGCTTTCCTCTACGGACTTGTGGGGTGGCCATCCTGCGATAGGGCCGACTTCCGAATCTTTTGCATACTCATATAAACTCTCTGCGTCTGCCTCTGTCCATTTTCTTAATACTAATCTTTTTGTTTTCATAAATAATCATTCTCCCATATAAGTGCAACCTCAAACTTCTCTTTTTTCTTGGTCATAGACCTTTTTCGAGTATAATATTGCAATAATCGTTGCTGATAATAAATACACCAATAATAAAATTGTACTGGTTATTCCATTGGCAAATGCAGCCGTAATAATGGTCAATACTCCTGCAACAACAATACTGATGGCTCCAAAACGGTTACTTTTTCTCCATGTATTATCATTATACATACTCCAGGCCGTTCGAAACCCAACTACCGTATTTCGCTTTGCCTTTGTCATATAATTTCCTACTACAACAAAAATAATTCCACATAAGATGCAGGAAATCCTTGCAATATCAACTGTTACCTTTGAACCATTCACATTTTCCTGCACACAAGAGGAATAAAGGATACAATAATTCATAATTCCAAACATGATAGCCTGCGATAGTCCTACCACGCATAGTACCCTTGCGGAGGAATTTGCTTCCATACGTTCTTTATCCGTACTTGCTTTCACGGTCTTTTTTTCAAATGTACCAATTAAAAGGTGCCAAAAGAATGTAACACACAAAATAACTATCGGAAAAATAAAAATTCCGATTTTATGCGGTATCATATCCGGTATCACCTGTAACATCATACTTGCAACCACCACTGGTAGCACCGCAACAATCCACATGATTTTTTTCATCCCTTTGCTCCTCCAAACTGGTTAATCCATAGAATTAATTCATCAAAAACTGTCGTATTGATTTCGTAAAATATAAAGTTTTTTTCCTTATATTCGGATACTAAGTCGGCGCTTTTTAACAGTTTTAAGTGGTAAGACAAAGCAGCCGGTGTGACTTGTAATTTTTCGGCAATCTCCCCAGCATTTAATCGGCCATCTTTTAGCATTATCAGAATCTCTCTCCGTTGTTGATCCGCCAATACTTTAAAAATATTTGTTTCTTTCATAATCTTCTTACCCATTTAAAATTATCTTTAAATAGAATATAGCATACTCCCTTTTGCTTGTCCACAGGTATTTAAAATATTTTTGAAATAGTTGTGTCTTCCGAAACATCTTTATTCAACTGGGGTGTAACGCTAATATTTACATAGATGAGAATAACAAACAGACTGTTATTTTCGCTTATCCAAATCTGTTCACAAATCCTTCTACCCTATAGGTAATCCGCCTGAAAATCGGTGCATTAGCAGCCTGGACACCTGCTAAAATTGCAAGCATTGAACCGTATACAGCTGTATACTACCCAAAAATCTTTGAGCAGAAAAATACTGAAATTCATGCCACAACGATATTCCAGACATTACTATGATCTTTATAGAATGGCCCAGACCCCTGTAAAAGATGTTGCTTTCTCTCACATAGATCTTCTGAAAACAGTAGTTGATTTCAAAATGAAATTTTATCCAAGAGCATGGGCTAAATATCCGGAAGCAATTCCCGGCACCTTAAAGCTGATTCCACCGAAATACCGCTTTCCAGCCCTCATCAATGATTATGAAGCTATGAAAGATATGTTATATGGCGATATTCCAAGCTTCAATACTATTATGGAATCAGTTCACCAATTAGAGAACGAGATCAATTCTCTTTACATAATTACTTTTTATTCCTAACAAGCTTCTTGCTATCTGTGAACTGCTGAATATCCACAATATTTATACAGAATTTATTGGGAAAAATTCTGATAATCCGCAATGATGCCCAGCTTTATTTTCATTTTCAAAATACGCAGGACCGATTCGTTGAGGCGTTCCTCGGTAATCTCACCGGTTTCGACCGCTTTGATGACTGCGGGTACCTGTACTTCAAAATCGGTGCAGCACAGCATATCGTTTCCCGCCTGTACCGCCCTTACGGCAATCTCCGCATCCCCGGCGAACTGCCGTACTCCTTCCATGACCAGATCATCGGTAATGATCACGCCGTCAAACCCTAATTCATTACGCAAAATATTATGTACCGGTAGAGAAATAGATGCCGGTACCTGATCATCCATGCAGGAGACAACATTGTGGGCTACCAGCACCATATCCGCCCCTGCATCGATGCCTGCCTGAAACGGCAGAAAATCAGAATTTACAAACCTCTCTATGGGACGTTCATCATAAGCGATCCCAGTATGCGTGTCCGAGTTGTTGCCATATCCCGGGAAATGCTTTAATACACTTCCCATCTGTTCCTGCGACATGGTCTGCACGACGGTCCTCACATATTCCGCTGTCTGTTCCGCATCCTGTCCAAAACTGCGGACATAAATAAAGTCCTGCGGATCCTGTGATACATCGCATACCGGAGCAAAATTCAGATTAATTCCCAGGTTCTGCAGTAATTGACATTTTTCCTGTGTGTCGCTCCGAATAAGATCCCATCCGCCCTGCGCATACAGTTCCTGAGGAGAGGCAAAAGGCGTTTCCCGTAAGTTCGCATTTTTGCTGACTCGGTTTACCGTGCCGCCTTCCTCATCCACACCGATCAGCAGAGGCACTTTTGCAGCATTCTGATAGCTTTGAATGGCTGCTGTTACTTCCTCTTTTGTTTTACCGGTAAAATCCCGTGCAAATAAGATATATCCGCCGAGATGATACTGTGTCACCTTGGATGCTGCATCCGTCTCCGGGCACCGGGCGATGAACATCTGTCCGACTTTTTCCTCTAAGGTCATTCCTGCCAGGAGTTCTTCTGCCTTCTGCTCTACAAGCTCCACCGGTTCCGTCGGTTCACTTTCTTCCGTCTCCGGCAATTCCGTAGGATCTGCACTGTTCTCTGCGCTGTTGCCGCTCACATCAGAATCCGATACACTCTGTTCCGACATAGGTTCCGGCTGAACTTCCGGTATTATTTCCTGTGCAGACTCCTCTGTGCTTCTTAAATCCCACAATAAAAAAGCCAGAATTCCAACACATATGACAGATAACACAATCACTGCGATATTCCGCACCTTTTTCATTTCGCATTCTCCATAATATTATTAAGATGCCAGGGTCAAAAGGTCTAAGCCCACATGAGCTTGCTCATAAGTGGGTGAAAGACCTTATGACCCGCCCCGATATGAGCATAAAAGTGGGATGATAATCCCACGATATGCGAATAGAGGGGAGGATTGTGAGAGTGCGTAGCACGGAACAATCCGTAGGCATCAAAGCCAGGGTCAAAAGGCCCCACTCTTCGGCTGATACTTCATACTCGATACATTATATACGGTAATAAACGCCTTGGGGTCCAGTTCATTGATGAATTTCATTAATTTCTGGTACTCACTTTTGTCTACGATGGTGATGATCTCGTTGTGTTTTTCGAAATGATAGGCACCGATGGCTTCATAGATCGTGGCACCGCTGTGCAGATCTCTTGTAATAAACTGGCGCAGTTCTTCCTCTTTCTTCGTAATAATGCAGACACGCCGCTTGATATTATTATCAAAAATAAAATGATCCAGAATGATTCCGTTGAAATAGGTACCCAGAATACTCAGCACCACCGTTTTCTTATCATATACCAGTGCTGCGGACAGTGCCACGCACATACCGGAGAGAGACATAGCCTTACCCAGTTCCATATGGAGATATTTATTCATGATCTTCGCCACAATATCCAGTCCTCCGGAAGATGCATTCCGGTTGAACAGAATGCTGAGTCCCACGCTGACCACCAGAATATAGCACAGTACATCCAGTTCCTGACTGTCCGTCATGGAACCGAAATTTGGAAACAGCATCTCGAAAAGCCCTAAGAATACCGGCAGCATCACACTGGTGTACACCGTCTTTACCCCGAATTCTTTCCCGCAGGTGACAAAACCGATGAGCAAAAGCACTACATTCAGGATCATCGTAATGGCTGACAAAGGAAGCGGTATAAAGTTAGACAGCACGATGCCGAGACCGGAAATACTGCTGACCGACGCATGACTCGGCACCAGGAAAAAGTAGACTGCTGCCGCGATGATGGCTACCGCCACAGTCAGGATTCCTGTCTCCTTCATAATTTCTGCATAATTTATTTTTTTCTTCATAATAACATTTTCTCCAGCGATATATTTTAATTTGTTTCTATACTTTTCTCATCTTATCACACCTCATCTTTTTTGCAAATGAAAAGCATCACCTCCGCATATGCCCGAATGGCCTCTTCTGCATTACAGCTTAAAGTACTATTACAGCGGCATCAAGCCCCGCTATTTTTCCATCAAAGGGTTTCTCTCTAAGTAAATCATATTTTTGTGCATATTCATGAAACACTCTTGCACTGCTACTGCAGTTGAAGATCAAAGCGAGTGTCTCTTCTCCATTTTTTCTGGTCAGGACGATCGTCTCTTCCTCGTCCCTTGCAGCTATTTCCATTGGTTCACCCTCTACGATACATGCATGATTTTTTCGCACCTTCAGCAGCTGCTTATACCATTCAAGCATCTCTTTATCCTGGTATTCTTCATCCCAGTACATGCCACGTCTGCAATCCGGATCATTTGCTCCGGGCATCGCAAATTCATCTCCGTAATAAATCATGGGCATTCCCGGTAATAACAATTGAAAAGCTGCTGCCAAGTGCTGCTTTTTCTTATTATCATCACATAGATGTAAAAATCTTGCTGTATCATGGCTGTCGATCAGATTCCACATTAGGGGATAGCATTTTTTGTTTAAGCGCCCCTCCAAATATCCAAGATTCTGTATAAACTGGCTGACATTGATTTTTTCATCTGCAAGCAGATCTATGAGATTCAGATAAAACGGATAATTCATGACCGTATCCCACTCATCTCCCTCAAGAAAATCTCCTGCATAATGCCAGATTTCTCCAATGATCAGCAGATCCTTCTTTACTGCCTTAACAGCCTTTCTAAATCGCTTCCAGAAGAAATGACTGATTTCGTCACCTACATCCATTCTCCATCCATCGATATCGCATTCCTTAATCCAATAACATGCAACATCTGTAACGAATTTTTCAACCTCCGGATTTTTCAGATTTAACTTTGGCATTCCGCCATAATAACCAAAACATTTGAAGTTAGGAGTTTCTCCTTTTTCACCCTTCAGCGGAAATCTCTCGATAAAATACCAGTCCAGATATCTGGATTTATCTTCTTTTTCTATAATATCCTTAAATGCAAAAAAATCTCTTCCTGTATGGTTGAATACCGCATCCATCACTACTTTCATTCCACACTCATGCGCTTTTTGCACCAGCTCCTTAAGATCCTCTGTTGTTCCGAAGGAAGGATCAATCTGGTAATAATCAGTGGTATCATATTTATGGCAGGAATCCGATTTAAAAATAGGTGTTAAATACACAACATCTATTCCCAGCTTCTGAATATGATCCAAATGATCAATAATTCCTCTGAGATCACCATGCAGATTATCCTTAGATGTGATGGGGGCTTTATACCACAGTTCCTTGTCTATTGGCTGTGATGCTGCAAAGCGAGATGGAAAAATCTGATACACAACCTTGTTTGCTGCCCACTCCGGCACCTCAAACATTTCTTCCTCACGAAGGTTTTGCGGACAGTCGAACATTCTGTCCCTGTTTGTAATGCATTCCCTGCTAAACTCATAGTTGCCGTAATATACCTTTTCTCCCTGCATATCCGTAAATTCAAAATAATAGCGCAGACATATCAAATGCATCTGAAGCTGTGCCTCATAAAAGTCATGAAACTGTGATGTGGCAACCTTCTTCATCGGAATCGTCTTTCGCGTATCCTTCCATTCCAATGGTATGTACTTATCCTCATAATGGAGAATAATCTCTTTTATATCATCTTTTTTTACCTGCACACGTATCACAAATAAATCCTTATCGATCGCATAGCAGAATCTTTTATCCATATCATGAAGAATTGCCGAATATTCCATAATTTTTTCCTTCCTTTTATTTAAGATACTCAGTTATCACATTCCATCAACTTAAAAATATCTCCATCATTTTGCCACCGAATGATGGAGATTTCAATAGGTATGATGGAGATAAACTCCCCATATCCACAAGGAATATAGGATAAAGTTCTTTTTTTGTGAAAATTTTATGTACATTGGTTTTTTTGAAAATGGTGATACTATAAAATAAGCTACATAAAAGAATTTTTAACTCTCGCGGAAAGGTGTAATTATAATAAAGCATCAAACGAATTTTTGTTCATAAATTCGAATTATTTATTTTTAAATTTGGAATGACTTTAGTTGTTTTTACCAATTTCATATAGGTTCTTTTAATATGTTTTGCACAAATACGGAACCGTCCTCTTCAACCTCTTCCGACAGAATTTTATATTTTGTCCTCTCTCTGTCCAATCTGTGCTTATATCTGGTGATTTCCTCCTGCACTTTACGTTTTGAATACTCACTTTTCGTAATATCCTTGTTAATAAAATGAATCGTCTGTGTAATACATGCCGCTTTGATTCGTTTCATATTTTTTTCTGTATCTTCTCTTTTCCAACGGCGAAAAGCAGCAAGGATTTCCTCTATGTCATTCCAACGTTTATAATACTTCCAGTTCATCCTTTTCGACTCTGCAGGCAAGATTCAATACTTTCACTCCCGCTGCCTGTGCTTCATAAAATACTTCCGCAAACTCCTTGTCCATCGCGGCATTGGGATACACCATCTTCACACCCTCCATGGGAATGACAAATGCGATATAACAATTATATCCTTCCGAAACCGCCTTTATAAGTTCACGAAGATGCTTTGTCCCTCTCTCCGTCGGTGCATCCGGAAAATACCCTGCGCCGTCTATCTCAAGTGTACAGCCTTTTACCTCCATGAGATATTTCTTTGCACCCTTTTCCATGTAAAAATCTATTCTGGAATTTCCATACACATACTCCGGCTTTACATAATCATACTCCTGTTTCTCAAGCCATTCCCCTACCACCTTATTCGGTGCCTGACTATCAATATTTACCCAACCGGACCCTTTTTTATATACCGATATCAGATCATACTTTGTTTTACGGGCCTCATTGTCCGACCTTTGAATACCAACGGTATTTCCCGGCAGCAAAAGCTCCCGACACCGCCCTGTATTTTTTACGTGTACCGTTTCCATCCTGTCTGCGACCTCCACATAGGCGATAAATCTGTTAGGTCTGTTGATAAATTTGCCTTCCACAATATTTTCATACTTCATAATATATACCTTCCTCAGATATCCTATTTACAGTACACTCAGACAATTCCCGGAAAACTGTCGGTGTCAAACATACAATTTATAGTGCCATTATAGAGCAATCCATCTATTTCAACAACCAAGGAATCTCCTCGAAAACTTTGTACCTGCCGATCACATGATTTTGACTTTTCCTCTGTCGGCTGGTCCATACCGCCCAAAATATTAAGTACTGTCGATTTACCGGCACCAGACTGTCCCAGTATGACTACAAATTCGCCTTCTTCTATTTTAAAGTCAATATGGTTGACTGCATATAAAAGAGCATCACCGCTTCCATATGTCTTTACAACATCCTTAAACTCAACAATTGTTTTGCTCATAGCTCCTCCTAATCTTATGTCTTCTATCATAATTTCTATTTGAGACAACGCAATTTTAACACCTTATATTATTAGTGTTACATTGTAGTTAGTCCCTCTGGGTGACAGACCAAAAAATGTGAATCGATAACAAATTTGTCACTGAAATTGCAATTCTGCACAAAAAAAGCGGTAATGAAACAATCTTCATTACCGCTAAAAATGAGCGTCTCCTATAGGAATCGAACCTACAATAGAGTCTTAGGAACTCGAGATACCACTGTAAATACATACAATGATTAGTCAACCTAAGTCAAGGAAATCCTTGGTTTTCCTAACTATTCTGTTACTCCCTGTCAAAATAAGAAAACCTGTTTTCATCTCTGTAAAGCACCTTTCGGTGCTCGGAGCACCCGGAGGATATAACCATTCCGTTCCATCGAGTTCACTCAGTTGGCCACCATTACGATTCAGCCATACATCATTTTTGCTCATACTATTTTCTCCATATTATTTTTCAAACTCTGGTTTCCAGTTTGCAAACTGTACAAGCTGTTCATCCGTGCGGTGATAATATCTTTCATTCTTAACCTTTTTTCTTTCTAACCCACGTTATTTTGCAGCCACGGTTACCACTGTTTTCTTTTTTTCGACATAAGCCAATAAAACATAGAACAAAATATTAATGCAAATACAACGCCAAAAACATTCTGAATCACTCTAAGACCAACTGCTTCTTTTAGTCCATAACTCTCTGTAGCAATGGCCAAAGCACCAAATGTGTTAAATACTGCCTGCCAGCCATATTTTGCAGAAAGTCCTACACCAATTCCGCCAAGGATTCCTATGTATGTATAGATGGATGACGGAAGCAGAAAATATAGTACTGTAAAGCATATTACACCTGCAATATTTCCGACAATCCTTTTGCGGACTCTGTATTGCATGTCCTCCATAAATGGTAAGATTGCTGACATTGCCGCAATTCCAGCCCACATTGCCCGTGGCATATTGCAGAGTTCCGCAATGCAGAGTACTGCCGGTACGCATATGATCTGACATAACTGCCACTTTGTTCTGGAAGAAGATATATCAAATTCCTGTACCAAATCATTCAAATTTCTTTTATACGATCTGTTTTTATGATTTCGATAAAATACGAAGCAGGTAAGTGCTGCACCTAAAGCCATTCCGACTAATCGCATCTGATAGCTTTTTCCCGTAACATCATAACCATATAGCAGTAGATACCCAAGAACCAATGTAGATTGATTAAACATGAATGGATTATGGCATCCGAACAGAATCAACACAGCCAGTGCCGCAATATTTAACAGCATTCCCAATACCGGTGAAAACTGATTTGCTAAATGCGGACATACAGTCATAATTACAAAGAACAAAGCCAAAAGCATCGTAGATTGTCCGATGTGGATCCCCAGATCCGCATTTCTAAACACCATGAGACATAATAAGACTACTACACCTACAATGCTGTTCTCCTTTCCAAATAGGATGCTGAAAATACTAACAAAGAAAAAACAAAATGCCATTGTAACAGCTATCTTCACCAGATATACCCACATATGATATAATTTTTCTTTTAGTGTTTCACTCTTTTTCAACAGGTTTTTAGAACCTGCCTGATTTAACTGCAACTCCTGATAAAATGTCATGTAATTCCTCCTCTATCTGTTTTTCTTAAACTTATATGGCCTCATCTTTCTGTATTGGAAGCTCTATAACAAATCTGCATCCACCATATTCACGGTTTTCTGCTTTGATTGTTCCTCCGGCACTATCTACAATCCGTTTTACAAGTGCAAGACCTAGGCCATTTCCTTCTGCTTTATGAGATCCATCTACCTGATAGAACTTGTCAAATATTCTGGATTTTACATCATCCTCTATTCCTGGTCCTTCATCTTCCAGAATGAACTTAACAGAATCCTGTTCTTGTTTCAGAAACATCGTAATTGTCCCCTTTGAAGGACTGAACTTAATCGCATTATCCAAAAGATTTATCCAGATATGCATAAAAAGTCCTTCATTCCCAGTATATTTAACTTCCTCCAATTCTACCTGAAAACCAATTTCTTTTTCTGTCCATTTTGTTTCCAATGAAAGAAATGCCTGGCGGATCTGTTCATCCAGACGATATTCTGTTTTTTTCATTGGTATATTCTGATTCTCTAACTTGGATAACAGCAAAATATTACCAACCAATCCGGAAAGTCTTTGGGTATTAAACAGGATTTTTTCTACATATTCCTCTTGCTCCTGAGACAGTTCCTCTCCCTGAAGAAGCATTGTATACCCTTCAATGGCATTAATCGGGGTCTTAAACTCATGAGAAACATTAGATACAAAATCCATCTGCAGCACCTCTGTTGCACGAAGTTCTTTTGTCATAACGTTAAAACTCTGATAAGATTCTCCAACTTCTGCTATACGGCTGTTCGTTTCCAAATGCTGTTCAAAATCTCCCCGAGAAACTTCCTTCATTGCTTTACTAAGTCTGGTAATTGGTTCCAGTAACTTTGCATTAATAAAGGAAGTGATCAGCCCTGCAATCAATGTATTGAAAATCAAAAGCCAGCCAAGCACAGGTATGCTGCCCGGCAGATGAAAAAAATGATTCAAAAAAGCAAATAATAAAGCAGATATGACTGTTGAAAATACAAGTGCCAGCCAGATTGCACCAGTCAGACAGGATCGGATCCGCAATCCTTTTTCTTTCTTTTGTTCCATTATTTTTTCACCACCTTGTATCCAATTCCACGCATTGTTACGATTTCAAAATCAGGGTTATCTTTAAAACGCTCTCTGATTCTTCCTATATGTACCTCTATCGTATGTGGGTCTGCCTCCGTCTCGTATCCCCATACTTCATCCATCAACTGTTGTTTTGTAAATGTTCTGCCTGGCGAAGCTGCAAGCTTATATAAAAGCAGGAATTCTTTTTTGGGCAAAACAAGACTTTCCTTATCAGTTATAACCGTCATTGCATCATAATCAAACTCTGTTGAACCGATCACAATTTTGTGTTCATTCAGTATCTGTGCACGGCGAAGCAGTGCTCCGACTCTTAAAACCATTTCATTCACATTTACCGGTTTTACCATATAATCGTCACTTCCCGAAAGAAATCCCTGGCGCATATCATCAAAGGAACCTTTCGCAGTGATCATAAGTACCGGTATCTGATATCCTGCTGAACGGAGTTCCGACACCAGTTCATAACCATCCATAACCGGCATCATAATATCGGAAATGATCAGATCAATATACTCTTTATCCAATATTTCTAATGCCAGTGCTCCATCCGATGCACTTTTGACCTGATATCCATTCTTCTCAAGCACTTTTTGGAATAGCTGGCTTAATTCTTTATCATCTTCTACAATTAATATTTGAAACACGATCTTCTTCCTCCTTTATCAGAACAGATATCTTGCCCATCCAAGCAGATGCTGTACCAAAAGTATGTTTCTCTGACGCTTCTTTGTCAATTCAATTGGCTCTACATGATACGGATCACGATAGGTTCCATCTTCCAATACCTGTCGGGACACTCTTTCATATTCCATCATGCCTTCTTCCAACTGTTTATTAATCTCTTTGCTACGTATTACAAGCATCAGTTCCGTATCCAGATACGTGCTTCTCATATCCATGTTAAAGGAACCGATTACGGATAGATCATCATCAATCAGGATGCTTTTTCCGTGGTAAGAATAGCCGCCTTCATACTCCCAGATATCAATTCCTGTATTTAAAATTCTGTTTCTGTTTCTCGCATAATCAGCAGAACCAAACGGATTTCCATTGTTGGCAACCGAATTGGTCATGATAGAAAAATCCGGAACTCTCTCCGCAATCTCTTTCCATGTATTATACATCATATCATTACAGATAATATATGGTGTATGAATTTTCACGCGCTCTTTTGCATTTTTCATTAGTTCTCCCAGTTGATACCAGACTACTGGTTCCTTGGGACCTGTGTGGATAGGATTTGACACTAATGCAATCTTTTCTGTCTCAAAAGTTTCGTCCGTGTAATCGGTATCGCAGATTCTTTCCTTATTCTCTTCAAAATATTTCTGATAGCCGTTCTGCAGCTCTAAAACTGCGTTCTTTACAGATTTTCTATTTGCCAGTTTTTTATTGTCATGAAAATAACCACTGTCTTCTTGTTCCCATATCGTTTCAAAATACTCTAACAACTGGTTAACTGAATTTTCTTTCTCAGGTTCATCGCAAACCACTAACACGTCTCTGTCATAGTTCTTATGTCCCGGAAAATCACCCAGGAAATAATTGTATGTATTTCTTCCCCCAAGAATATATCTCTTTCCATCTGCAATCAAATATTTATCATGCATTCTACCCATCATCTTCCATGGTTTCAACGGATTGGCCTTATTATATAGTTTAATTTCAACATTCTCATGGGAAGATAATCCATAGAAATACGGATTTCCTTCCATATCAATCCAGCTCTCCATTCCATCTACTAACAGACGAATATGTACACCTCTGTCTGCCGCATCATGCAGTGCTCCTAAAATCAATTTTCCACTTTCATCGGATTGAAATGCAAAAGTAGAAAGAATAATTTCCTTTTTTGCATTCTTGATCAAACGCACTCTTTGTAAAAGCGCTTCTGGATTCTTTTCTATGATTACTGCCCGTTCTGTATTTTCACTGCATTCGTTCCATGACCCATTTTTTGTTTCTTTTTTGGTTGTATTGGACACTTCCGGCTGCTTTTTATATGCAACGCAGATTCCGAGCAATTCATAAAAAGCCACACATAAAAAAATTGCCAGTATAACAAGAAGGATTTTACATATTTTATACTTTTTCATTGTACATCACCTGATTCCTTTTTATTTCATACTTATACAATACAAAGTCAATCTCAATTTAACCTCAACAAGGTTTGTTTTTTCATCCATGCAAAATCTTCTTTGTACAACAGACTGTTAGATATAGCAAAAACGGCCTTTCAAAAACAGTTAACTTCTAAATCAACTGTTTTTTGAAAGGTCGTTTCATCAGATTCTTATAGCAATCCAGCAAATAATCTCATAAATAATTGTCCCAGTCGCAAATATGCACTTCGTCCGGTTTGATATTGGTCTGTCACATCACGACATTCTCCCATCGTTCTTATCAGATCATTTTTTATTTCCACAACTGCCTGACAATCTGCCATAAAACAGCCGTTTTCAAAATGGTGATATAAACTTCTATAATCCAGATTAATTGTTCCACAAGTTGCCATACAGTCATCTGCCACACTCATTTTTGCATGACAGAAACCAGGAGTCCACTCATAAACACGAACACCATGTTTAACTAATCCATGATAAAAAGAACGAGTTATATTATAAATGAATTTTTTATCAGGGATACCAGGTGTGATAATTCTTACGTCTACCCCTCGCTTAGCAGCCAGACATAACGCATGCGTCATTTCATCTGTTATGATTAGATATGGAGTCATAAACCAACAATATTTTTCAGCTTTATTTATCATACTGATATAAACTTCTTCTCCTACTTGCTCATTATCCATAGGGCTGTCTGCATAAGGTTGAACAAACCCAGTTTGCTGTGCCGCATAATCATAGTGAAAAAGGTATTTACTAAAATCAGAATCATTAGCATCCTTATCACTTACTGCATTCCACATTTCCAAAAATGTCACCGTAAGCGACTGAACAGCATCTCCTTCTAAACGAATACCTGTATCTTTCCACTGTCCATACGGGTGTGTGTAATTAAAATATTCGTTTGCTAGATTATATCCACCTGTAAATCCGACTTTTCCATCAATAACTGTTATTTTTCTATGATCACGATTGTTCAAAAACAGATTTAAACCTGGCATAAACGGATTGAATACACGGCAATGAATTCCTATTGCCTCCATTTTTTTCACAAAATCTGTGTTAATAAAGCCTATAGAACCCATATCATCGTAGAATACTCTAACTTCCACACCTGCTTTTACTCGCTCTTCCAGAACATCTTGAATCTTATGCCATGCTTCAGCGTCTTCTATCGCATGATATTCCATAAAGATAAACTTCTGTGCTTTCTCCAAATCCTTAAGCTGTGCCTCTAATCCTTTCACTGCTTCATCAAAATACACAATATCCGTATTCTGATAGATTGGATACTGCGAATTTCTTTGTATGTAACTTGCTATATTTCCTGCTTTCGGAATTGTTTCTTTTATTCTGCTCAAACACTCCTGACTGTCCGGAAGCATTGGTAACAATTTGCTATCAATTTCTGCATATCGCTCACGCATTTTATATGTGCCACCATTCAAACCAATCAACAAATACAGGCCTACACCCATAATTGGGAAAATTAGAATTAAAATGACCCAAGGCATTTTCATAGAGGATGTCTTATTTGATGCGTACAATCCCAAAACCAAGATCCCACTCAAAATCCTTGTAAATAAATTTATGATTTCTGCATATTCATTCAAGCGTGTTACGATAGTAATAATAAAAATCACTTCCAGAAGAATGCAGATTATGGAAAAACACAGCCGTTTTACCCCATTTTTTGTTTTTGCTTTGCCCTCTAAAGTATCTTGTTTCATATATATTCCACCTTCCTACTTGCTCAGTTTTCTCCCTAAATTTCGTAGAACATACCAATTTTGTCTTTTATTCTCTGCATTTCATTATCTGCTTCAATGATAGCTCTTGCAGAATGAAGTAATTCTTCACTTATCTCATCATAGCCAGGCATTTCTTCAATTCCTTTTTTATAGCGAAGTTGATGTTCCAATGTTGCCCAGAAATCCATACCATTGGTTCGAATCTGTAATTCTACACGCATAGGTGTTTTACCCTTAGCAAAAAATACTGGTATTTCAACAATCATATGATAGCTTCGATAACCATTCGATTTTGGATTTTTTATATAATCTTTTATTTCAATAACTTTAATATCATCCTGTTGGGTAATTAAATCTGATATCATATAAATATCGTCAATAAACGCACAAACTATTCGAACGCCTGCTACATCATTGAGATATGTCTGTATATTTTCTGTTGTAAATTCATATCCCATCTTCTGCAGTTTATCGTAAATACTATTGGGCTTCTTAATTCTTGTTTTTATAAAAGAAATAGGATTTCGATTGTTCTCAACTGAAAATTCATCATCCAAAACTTCAAGTTTAGTTTGTATCTCCCGAATAGCACAACGATACATCATCATTAAATTATAAAATTTTGTAGCATTATTTAAAAACTGTAGTGATTCCGGACTGTCCATCCTGAGTTTTTTTACTTCATCTTTTATCATGGAACTTTCCTTTCTACCTCATCCCTGATTTCAAAACATTATTTATTTTGATAGTTGATTCGTTCTCCTTGAATTACTGGATAACAAATCATTTTATCACTATCCAGATTTTCTACATGCATATCTACTGCACTAATCTGATGGTTTTCATAAGTATTGTAATAATAAATACCTTTTGTAACATTACAACACGACGTATACAATGTGATTTCATATTTTCCATCCGCTACTTCGCAACATCCTCGTTGCTGATCCACAGATCCGAGAATGTGGAAGAATTGGCTAACGCTTTCTTCCTCTGATTCACCTGAAATTGCATTTACCTTTGTAAAAGCTACACGTACAAATCGTGAGGAAGATGAAAGATCTCCCGGAAGACCTAATCCTCCCATACCTCTACTATATGCATCAAGAGCCAAATTTTCGCAGAAAGTATTTCTGGGCTGTTTAGGAGATAAATACATATAATTATTTAGTTGAAACATCTGCTGTGGAAATGGCGGATTATTCGTAAGCACTCCTACTGGATTGTCATAAATATGCAAACCATCTGACATAGATTCTACCGTAATTGACTCATTCTCATCAGAAATGATCCAGTGTAATTGTGCTAATGGTAATTGCTCGCTGAAAGGAGTATTAACAATATTAATTCGTTCAAGAAGCTCGCGAACTTCAACTAAAGAAGAACACTGACTTAAAATCCACGGAATAAATTCAAACTGTGCAATATTTTCCACATCTGGCTTAATCGCGGCATAAACAGCATTTCCGACAAAATTCAGTCCTGCCATTGCCACTCCTTTTTCATTCATAGCATCATAATACAAAGGATAATCCTCTGCAACATGAGCCATTCCAATAATTGCATAATGATTTTTCATATCGCCAACATGGCGAAAATTAAACGCATAATTACGTGGTGTAATTACTATCTGATCACCATAAGAGAATTCATAATCGAGGGTTCGTCCAAAGTAAAAATCTTTTGTTTTATAAATTGCTGCTGTACACATGATCGTTTATCCTCCTAAATAGATTGAAATATGTCAATGATTTTTTTCTTGAACAATAGTATAGCACAATTCTTTTATTTTGTTCCAAATTCATACATGCTCATAACATGTAAACTTTAAACTATTTTCCTAGATTACATCAGTTTTTCAAACCAGGTATCCATAGCTAGGATGAATTGACCTACGTCTGGCAATTCTTGCAGCATTTCGTTTCTCGTATATATATTTTACCACATACTTTTTCCAAAGGCACTGACTTCTCAGCCCTTAATTTTCATCTCTGCTATTATACGTTCTTCCCTCTGTCTCTCTTCGCAATAATCCCAGAAGTCTTTCAATGCTTCCTCATCCGATTTCCACGGCAATGGTATGGGATCCAATTCATCTAATCGCTTCACAAGTTTGCGTACCTCTTCGGTATCGAACTCCTCATCACTTGCCTCCATTACATAAAAATCCAGTTTTTCATTTATCATTCTGATTTCTTCGTCTTTGGTCATGTTAAAACCTCACTACATTATATACATGGCACTTCTCGACAAATTCTTACAAATAACTACAAATTTTTTCAACGAAGTTGATTGCATTAGTAACTTCTACTGCCACGCTTCAGAAAAAGAATTGCACGACTAACTTCTGCTTTGCCCTGTTTCTCGCCATTTTCAGGTTGTTTTTCATCCCTTTCTGACCTATAATAATTAAAAATGAATGGATTTTAGGGTACACTAAAGGAAGCCTCCAAAAGTCTTTTGCACGAGTAACTTCTGGTTGCCATCAACTGTTTATTCTTTTCTGTATCCTCCTGCCTGTTTTATTTATTTCAATAGTTCAGGCTTCAGACAGATTTCATCGGGTGGGATGATCTCCAGTCCAAGCTTTTCCATTGCATTTTTGTCAAATGACTTCAGGGCCTTCTTCATGGGTGTCGAACCATGAAGTTTAGGCCTTGTTGTATTATTGATGTGATTTACCATACGTAACACCTGCTCCTGGTTCAATCCATCAAACGAACTTCCCTTTGGCAGTACATATCTTATGTACTCATGATTCTTTTCCAGTTCTCCCTTTTGCTCAGAATGTCTCGATTCACAATAAAACACTCTGGTACGCTTCTTTCCGTCATGTCCTTTTTCAAACAACTCCGGATCTGCAAACTCACATCCATTATCTGTCAGTATTACAGGAAACAGTTCCCGAAACATTTCACTTCCCAACGTCTCTTCCAACCAGTCAAAAGTAGCTACGGTATTCTTCATTTCTTTGGTTTTAATCAGAAATGCCAGCATCAGATTGTTTTCCGGCCATAACAGCGTATGAAGTAATTTCCCGCCTTTATTTCCTTCCACTGTGTCCATCTGTACCACTCGTATGCCTTCGTTTTTCGCAATAAAATCAAGATAGTCTGAATAATGATGTCCTTCTTTTTTACGATAGCTGATTTTTGGAGTTGGAACGCTTCTCACTCTTTTTCGATATCTTACCGTTCTCCGCATATCCAGATTTCTTGCGGTCAGATAGCCGGCACTGATATACTTATAAAGCGTTCGTTCCCCACAGGGAATCTCTTCTGCATGATGCGCCAGGATATGTGCCAGGGGCTGTCCTTTCCTGATCAGCGGGCTCACAAGACTGTCCAATGCTGCCAGTTCATCTCTGGTCATGTCTATTCCCTGTCTGGATTTCCTAAGCGTTTCACAGTACTCCTTATGGGCATAATCAGCGTTATACAGGTACTTATCAAACAGACAGCTGAAGGACTTGGGGCAGTTATTGCACACATAAGGCGCCTTGTGTTCTATTGGGCATGGTGCATCCACAAAGTCAGGGCACAGCTTATTACAGCTGATACACTCCCGGCATGGAATTCTGCACTTATGTCCCTTCTTCTTTTTACACACATCCCAACGCCTGCAGCTATTTCGGTATTTACACCGGTTTGGACTTGCATGAAGTATGCCATCCCTGCTTCGCAACTTATGATAACGATGCCTGCGTATTTCCTTGGAAACCGTATCAGGTGAACAGCCTATAATGTATGCAATCTCTTTAAAGGTACGATGTTCTTTCAGTCCCTTCTGAATTTCATGCCTGTCATCCCAAGTTAAATGTGTCCCCTTTTTCCTTTCTTCTTTCGGCATAGGACCTCCTTCTGCAGGAGGATACCTATTCAGTATACCATTGCATGACTAACTTATGGTTTCTATACCCAAATCAGATTTTTAAAATTCATTCAACGATTTTTTCAACGAATATTTTTTATCATTTTTGACGCAAATAAGCGGCATACGTCTCTTCATCAAGACATACACCGCTTGTCATGTTTATACTGTTACGCCCTTTGCCAGTACGCTCCCACATTCCCACTTTTATTCAATTACTATGTGAGATACTTATTCTTCCTCAGAACCACTCTTTTTTCTTACATAGAATACGGCTCCAAAAACAATCAGTATAATACAGATACCTATAATAATGATTATCGTATTATTCCATGCATATTTTGAAGTGCTTTCATCTGCCTTAGGCGCAGGAATGGTTTCATCAGCTTTGTTGTCTGCCTGAGCGTTTCCACTCATAATCTTGGCATCAACAACAATCGTGTAATCTGATGCGTGGGTAAATTCAAGTTCCACATTTCCATCCGCATTAATCTGTCCGGCGCTGATAAATTCCAATTCTCCGGTCTGTTCATTGTAGTAGAACAGGTTCGCATACAGTCCTGCATTCTTTGATTCCATGTTGACGGTCAATGTGGCTGTAAATCCAAACTCTCCGTCATAAGCAAGAGTCAGGTTCAAGGAAGAACGTTCCCCTGTCACGTTGTTGATCACATCCACAGGAATGGATTTTCCTGCGTCGGCTCCGACTGTCACATCAAAATCAATATCTCCGGCTGCATCAGTAATATCCTGTCCATTGATTTTCCAGGAAAGACCATTTCCCATGTCAAGAACAAGTGTTGTATCTTTGCCCTTGATACTGTCAATTACATCTTTCGGTACTACAGTTGTTCCGTTCATTGCAACCGTTACCGTATCGCCTGACTTAGCTTCTTCAAGCTGTGGCTTGATCACATCCCAGCCTTCCTTGCCGCTGTCATCCTTGATGTATGGCTTAATTGAAGTACCATTGTCCTTACCATTATCCGTATCAGGCTGTGGCTTCTGATTCTGATTACCATTGTCTGTGCCAGACTGCGGTTTCTGGTTTTGGTTGCTATTATCCTTGTTGCTGTTATCAGACTTAATCATAGCGATCGGCTGTGTGTAACTGTGTCCGCACTTGGAGCAGGTGTAGGTCATGATGCCTTCCTCAGTTGTCGTTGCAGCCTTGGTTACTTTTGATACATAGCTGTGTCCTGTTGCCGGAATATTCTCCGTGTAGCTGTCTCCACAGGAACAGGTGTAGGTCCTTACCCCTGCCTCTGTACAGGTTGCTTCCTTCGTAATGCTTCCCGTATAGTTGTGAGTGTGCTGTTCCTCCGGCAGCTTCGCAATGCTCTCTGTGTAGCTGCTGTTGCATCTGGAGCAGGTGTAGGTTCTGACGCCTTCCTCGGTTGTCGTCGGCTGCTTTGTTACGGTTGCTTTATAATCATGTCCCAATGCCGCCAGCTCTTTTCCGGTACTCAGAAGTTTATCACAGTCCGTACAATAGGTATCTCCTGCGTATCCGGTCTGCGTGCAGGTCGTTTCCCGCTGATTCCGTATTTCAGTGTGTATGTGATCACATTCGCTTCTTGTATCTGTAATACTAATCGTCAGCGTGTATTCAGCATTCTCATAGTTCTCCATCGAAGCTGTTACCGTGATAATTGCTGTCTTTCCAACCTTGGACGAATCTACCTGATTTACTTTATAGGTCAGATTTCCGGCTGTATCGACTGTTACCTCACTTAAAAGCTGCTCTGGATCTTTCTTTGCAACCGTATATATTGTAGTTCCCCTATCCGGCGGGAGCTTTCCTGCAATATCCACACCGATTGCCTTATCGTCTGAACCGGAAGCATACGCATAGGTCTTATTTTCCGTGATGTTGGAAACGGTGAGTGGGCGTTTGGTAATATTTACCGTGGCGGAGCCGGAAGCATCCGTATAGCCGGGCTGGGAAACCTTATAATATACGGTCTTTTCGTAACCTGTCTCGAATTATATTATACGAGTCTGTTTCGAAATGTAAATCATCCCAAAGGATGAGACACTCTGCATAGCAAACTGCTATGCAGATCATTTTTGTTTGATTTTGATAGCATAGATGCAAATAAGCAGCCACACACCGAAGTGCGTGACTGCTATGTAAAAAGTTCGGAAAGGATTTTTGCAATCTGACACAGTTTCCTGGCCCTGAATCTCCATCAACATAAAAATATCTCCATCATTTCAAAAGAGAATGACGGAGATATTTCGCCTTGTTTATTCTTGTAGCAGCCAATCGGCTATATCATGGATTTCGATTCCTTCATAGCTATATTTGGGATGCTTGGTTCTGGCAATAATCATTTTCGGATAAGCATCTCGGATCTGAAGCAGAGGAGAGCATTCTCTCTCAAATGTTTCCTGCCCGGAAATGTTGTCGCTGACCTGAATA
The DNA here is from genome assembly GCF_014337175.1 of Simiaoa sunii. GTDB lineage: Bacteria > Bacillota > Clostridia > Lachnospirales > Lachnospiraceae > Acetatifactor > Acetatifactor intestinalis. Next base: position 3,523,381 of record NZ_CP060633.1, read on the forward strand.
TAAATCTTCTCGCTGCCTCTCTGAGCAACAAAGTCGATCTCCTTTTGATAGAGCTTGCCGACATAGACATCGTATCCACGGCGAAGAAGCTCGATGCAAACGATGTTTTCATATACTCTGCCGTAATCCATATTTCTGCTTCCCAGTATTGCATATCGAATACCACTGTCACACAAATAGAACTTTTCAGAGCTTTCAAGGTATTTCTTGCCCCGGATGTCGTATCTCTTAATATCATAAAATACAAAAGCATTGCACAAATACTTAATGTACTTGCCGACGGTTACATGATTGGTTGGAGTCTCATTTGCTGTCAGCAACTGACTGACCCTATTAGGAGACGTCAGGTTGCTGATATTATCCATAAGAAACTCGCTCAGACGTTGTAAAACCAAAGTGTCCGGGAGCGCATATTTTTGCACCAAATCCCTTGTAACAATCGTTTCGTAGACCTCTTTGATATAGTTTGTTCTGTCTTTTTCGGTTCTGTAAGCGTAAGAACCTGCTAAACCGCCCTTGACAGCGTAATCATCAAAGAGCTTATCTTTATCACTAACATCATCATAATATTGGCAATATTCCCGGAAGCTGAAAGGAAACACATGAATTTCAATATAGCGTCCGGTAAACAGAGTTGCCAGATCCGCACTCAACAGGAAAGCATTGGAGCCGGTTACACAGATGTCGTATTTTCCTTTAGAGTACAGGCTGTTGATTGCCAGCTCAAACTTGGGACACATCTGAACCTCGTCTACAAACAGGTAGTTCGTTTTACCTTCCTGATAATGTTCTTCCACATAAGCGTGTAAGGCATGGTATTCCTTGATTTCTTCATACGCCAAATCCATGAAGTCAATGAAGATAATATTGATATTTTCAAAATGGCTTTTCAGATACTCAATATACGCCTGCATCAGCTTGGACTTACCGGATCGACGAATGCCCGTGATAATCTTGATGTCAGGAGTACCATTCAGTTCAATGATTCTGTCGAGATACTTTGCTCTTGTAATTGTTTTCATATCGTCACCCGCTTTCAAAAGTCGAATATTTTTCATTTTTTGAAACTGCTTCAATGTATTTATTATACTGTCTGCTAATAGTATGTGCAAGACGTCGCTTTCAAAAACACAATATATTTTATTTTTTGAAAGTGGAGACTATGTAAAGGCAATCCGAAGATTGCCCCAGGCATCAAGCCTGTTCTGTTTACACAGGTTCATTATAAACATCTGCATTTCCCTTAAAAGCCGCAATACTTTTTGCTCCCAGAACAGATTCAATAGCGGCACCTCCTGTGCTCTCCTGTCATACGCATAGGTCCCTTTCATCTGAAAAATGTTGGGACAGCAAGGATGGGTGTCCTATTATCGTCGTATTCTGATTTCTTTTTGGGCATTTCAAGACTATCCACAAGGGATACGCTGAACTCCTGTGCGGTTGCGCCCTCCGGCAGCAGCTTTGCCATGACCACCAGCCGCTGATTGCCGCTGTTGGCCTTGTCATACTTCCGGCAGCAGGTGGAGAGGGTCAGAACAGTATCTTCCTCGGAGAAGGTCACGCCATCAAAGTCAAGCCAGTTTTTCCGCGCAATCGTCTCAAAGAAGCTGGTCAGATCATCTCCCGTGGGATCAGGCGCAATATAGTCAAAACCAATATCCGTGACGAACAGTGCGGTGATCTGAAAGATCATGTCCTCACCATCCACAGAGAGATAGATATACGGATGCTCCTTTACAAAGTCTGCGTCCATATAACGGTAGAGCTTGGTGAACCGCACACCGTCTGGGTCGCAGTTGCTGGCGGAGTGGCCGAAAATGGTGGTGTTTTTGTCCAGCTTATCCCTGCCGCCGATTTTGTTTTCACAATGGGCATAATAACAGCCCCACATGGCGTACTCACCGTTTTCATCCAGCTTTAGGTAATAGCCGTTGTCCTCTGCCTGCATCACAGGGTCGTCCACCTCCGCACCGGGGATATACAGCCATGCCACAGTGTCGGGATTCTTCGCTCTGGCTTCCGCCAACTCTGTCTGCCTGTCCACCGAGGGGATAACTTCGCCCGCGAGAGTCGCTGATGGCTGAGGCGCAGATGTGCCGGAAGGCGTTCTGCCGGGAATGTCGATAGGCTCTGTCTCTTTCTGATAGCAGCCCATGACTGCCGTGGTCATAGCAACGAGAAGGACAACTATGCAGATGATCGGACGAATGATTCTTGTGATTCTTTTCATAATGCTATCTCCTTGCCGCGCTTGGATAGCGGCGCAGCTCAAAATGTCATTAATTTGTTTCTTGTAGTGAAAAGAGAACAGCGCAATCCACAGCATCCTCATAATAGCTGCCGGTGGCTACATCCACAAACACGCCGGTCCGGGGGTTGCCGTTGGCTTTCATAAAGATGACCTCGATGGTATGGGTTCTGCTGACATTCTCAAAGGTGTAGGACTTCGCCGCACCAATGCTCTTGCCGTCAATCTTGACGTTGGCGACAGCATAGCCCTTATCCGGAGTGATGGTGAAAGTCTGATCTCTGCCCTCACGGACGCTAGCATTGCCGGAGGGAGAAATGGAGCCGCCAGCCCCGGCAGTTGCCTTGATGGTGTAGTAGCTGTAGCCGCTGCCGCCGCCACTGCCTTCATTGCCGCCTGTGCCGCTATTGCCTTCATTGCCGCCTGTGCCGCTATTGCGCAGAATCGTCAGCGTGTAGGTTTTAGCACCGATTCTCACGACAATGTCGGTTGTGCCGCTGTTGGGGATGGCAACGGTTGCGCTGCCGCCGGTGGACAGAGCCTGCCCGTTGATGCTCACGGGCTCGCCGTTTCCAGACACCGCTGTGACTAGCGTAGATGTTGCTCCGCTATCATTTTGCAGCGTATAGGTATAATTCGTTCCGTTGGCAGTAAAATCGCCGAGCTCCACTGCCAGACCTTCAAAGGTCAGAAGGTCATTACCGGGCACTGCGGCTCGCACCACTACGCGGGTGCCAAGCCGGGAGAAGGTGACGGTTTCCGTCTGGAAGGTTTCCCCGGAGATGGCACCGCCAATACTGGTCTTTTTCGTTTCCAGAACGGTCCCGGCAGCATCCAGCAGCGTGGCCACCAGCTCTGCGCTAGTCTGAGACTGCAGGCAGTTGTTGCGCAGAGTAATGGCGGCGGTGCTGTGATTGTTGCCGTCGTTCCCCTGTGTCACATCCATCGTCAGCTGCTCTCCGGTGCGAGCCAGTGCGCCGGTCATATGGACGCTGGCCTCGCTGTCACTGCCGTTATACTCCGGCAGTCGCTGATTGCTTCCCGTTCCACCGATCAGGCCTTCCGCCCACGCCTCGGCGTACAGATAGGTACCCACATTGGGGATCTCGGTTTTGCCAATGGATGTCATATACTTGCCCAGATCATAGGTCAGGTCCAGTGTAAAGGTTCCCTGATCAATGCGGGTGAGGGCGCTGTCTTCGGAAATGGTGATTTCATTACCGCTAACCGATACGCCGTTTGTGGTGCAGGCTACCTCTGCAGGTTCGGTATGCAGATCATCCGCATAGAACGCAAGCTTCACCTCGCGGTTCTTTCCGCCAGCCAGCGTGGCGGCAGAGGAATTATAGAGGGTCATGCGCACCGTGCGCTTGCCGGCGCTCTCCGCAATCACTTCCATTTGCGAGATGCCAATGTCGGGATAATCCAGATACACTGTGCCGTTTTCGTGGATGCCGCCAGCGGCGGTGATGGTATAGCCCGGGTCGGTCACGAGGTTCCCCACATGGTGCCAGACGGTAAGGGTGGTGCTTTCATTGGGCAGCAGTGTTTCCGTAAGGGTGGCGGTTTCCCCGCTGCCAAGGCTGACCGTTAGGTTTGTCACATCGTTCAGCCCGGTGTTGCGGATGGTAAAGCGAATGGGTGTCAGGCTGTTCAACGCCAGCGTTGCATAATCCACACCGATCTGTTCCACTGCCACCGCATCGGTGATAAAATCAGAGGTAGCGGTATAGAGGATCGTTTCCTCACCCGGAACGGTCACGCCGCCGATTACCTCCTGGTGTTCATCGTCATACCGGGTGGCCTGAATGGCGACCTGCACCTGATTGGTGCCGCTGACATAGGCATCAAAGTGGTCAGCCAGCGTGCGATCCGGCAGCTCTGCCAGTTCCAATGGTGCGGACAGAGTGTAGGGATTTGTGGCATAGCGCAGCTTGGCCGCCTTCAAAATGCCGTGATCTACCGCGCCGTCGGTGTTATTGACAGTCTCATTCCAGACGATGGTAAGATCATTGCGGCTGCGATGATCCCCGCTGAGGGAAGCGAAGCGGAAGTCTCCGCCCACGACGGCGTTGCCGCTACTGGTCAGGGCAGACAGAGAGCCGGGGAAACTGTTGGACATGGTGCCGCTACCGTCCACAGCCAACAGCTGGATATCGCTACTGCCATCTCGGACACTGTGCCAACCGATGACAAATCGGTCATCCCCGCTGCCGAAGTTGGCTGCAACGACCTGGGGGTTTTCGTCAAGATTGCTGTCACAGGTCGCCAGCATGGCTGTACCGGGAGTTCCGTCAGCAGCCACGGTACAATAGGCGATCTCGTAGGCGGAGGTATCTCCGGTTCCGCTGCGGTCCAGCGAGTAAACCGCCATAGCGGTTCCGTCGGGCAGCATGGCCGCCTGCAACGCCTTCACGCTGCCAGTAGCACCGTTATAAAGCATTTTTGCCTTGCTCCAGGTGCCGTTAGTGCTGTCATAGCAACTGTACATGATACAATCTCTGGTCGTGAAGTTCAGCAGGTTGTTGCTGCCCTGCGTACCGGGATCGGGGGTGTAGACGCTGCGCCAGAACACGATGGCTTTGCCGTCACCGCCCACTGCCGTGGCTGGGGCCAGATCCGGCGTGCCGTCGTTGGTTAGGCGGGTGGATGTCCAGGTTGAGCCGTTATAGACGGACACTACGATCTCCGTGCTGTTCATCAGTAGGTTTTGCTCTTCCAATGTCACGGCATCACCGGCATTTTTACCCGGCAGGTCGGTGCCCATGCGAACCCAAGCCGCCGCCGCGAAGCTACCAGTGCCGGACAAAGAAACGCTCGTGTCGCCGTAGCCGGGGAACCCTGTGGGAGCGACAATTTCACTGGAGGGAGTATAGACGCCGCCATTGAGGGTGGAGAAATGCGCCCGGCTATCGTAAATACTGCTGCTGTTGCCGTCGTTGATGTAGGTCAATACTTTCCCGTCATCGCTGAGCTGTGGATAGGATGTGGGGTTGGCATTGGTCTGGATGTTTTTCAGCCCACTGGTGGAGTTCAGAGAGAACAGCATCATCCGCTGCTGGGGCTGGCCCCAGGTACGGGCATATTGCTCCAGATAGTCCCGGCTTTGGAGCGTTGCACTGCCAGAAGCCACCTGCATTCCGCTCTGGGCCGCCGCCATCCGCAGCGAGGCAAGGCTCAGCCCACTGGTGGCGCTATTCCAGTAGTCGTCGATTGTTTTCCAGTCATTAAAAGTCCTGGTGGCTCCAAGGGTTCCGGAGGCGATCACCGCCTCGTAGGAGATAAACAGGAAGGTTGCCACAAATTTGATCCCCACTTCGCTTTGGATCCCCAGGGCCTGACCGTTGATCTGGCGCTTTGTCTCGTCGGCAAGATAGGTGCGGGAAAGGAACTTATTCTGACTGTCCACATCCAAATTGCCGAATAGGCCGATCTTCAGCGCCACGACCGAATAGTCAAAGCCAATACCGCCAAACGCGTGGACATAGGCGTTGATACGCAGCGTGGTCAAAAAGTCATTCACTGCCGTGGCCGTGGGATCGCTCCAGGCAAGCTCTGTACCCTCGCCCTGCCGTCCGTAGCGCACTGCGGTACGGAAATCCAGCTGAATGGCACCACCCAGCTCAAAGGTTGCTGTCAACGGCACGGGGCCAGCCATGGCGTTCACGCTGAAGGAGAAGCCCACACCAACGCCGGCGGTAAATCCTCCGCCTACGGTGAAAACCTCCCACTCCTTTTTTTCGGTGTTATAGCGGATTTCCGCTTCGTAAAAGCCCTCCAACTGCAAGTTGAGATCCGTGCTGGTGACATTGTCGGCTATGGAGTTGGTTTTGTAGTCCCCCTTGGGATCATAGGTGCCCTGGGCCATCTGGCTCAGGTCCCCGGTCCCGGGCACACCCACTTCCAGATTCTGCGTCAGCACATTCGCACCCAACGCCACGCCGTCCTCGGAATAATCCATGTCCTCCATCTCCAGCGTATTGTACCCGGCCCAAATCATGGCACGGAACACGGAGGGATCTTCGCTGGGGGTGATAATCATTTTGAACACGGAAGTGTCCACCGGACCGCTCAGATCATCCAGCCGTCCGGTCAGCACCTTGAGAATGTTACTATCGCCCACTCCGCCAAAGTCGACTTGATTCACTCCACTGGAGGATCCCATCGTCGCCAGAATACCGGTGACGCGGTCATCCTCTGTCACCTTGGGCACTCGGGTCAGATCAACGACCCGGAAGGGCATTATTTTCTCCTGTAGCAGGCTGCCGTTCAGGCTCAGCTGCGTTTTCATACCCACATCCTTGCCGTCAGCGATCCATCCAGAGGTGGTCATGGTGGCCTCGGTGAGGGTCAGATCGTTTTCCGCTACGGGGATGGATGAGAAGGGATACTGCTTGGTACTGCTGCTCTGGGCGGCAGGAAGAATGCCGTATTCGTCCGCCAGCTTGAGACTGTAATTCCGCGCGTTGGCAATATCCTCGCCCCAGAGGAACATGGTGGTGTGCAGGCTTGCTGTTTTAAAGCTGCTGTTAGGGCCAATCTTCCCAGTCGAGCTGCGGACATCCACCTTCTGACCGTTGGCAAGACCGTAATCAACGCTTTGCGCCACAATGAAGGGTTTGTTTTCCTCCCCCGCCGGCACGCGCTCCAGAGAGACAACGCCCTCTGCGGTGCGCATTACATCGTCTACGCCCAGCTTGCCGTTGACGGTCAGCAGCAGCGGATAGTACTTGTCGCCGTCAATTGCGCTGATCTCCAGAATGTACTCCAGCTGATCCAGAGCAGAAAGCGCCGTGGCGTTGCTCTCGCCCTTTTCGGCCGACCAGAACTGGGTGGAATCCAGATAGACGGTTATATTTCCCGCCGCATCCGTGGTATAGGTGTCGCCGGTGATGCCGCTGACAAGTGCTCCTGCCCTGGAGCCCAGCAGAGCTGTCTGGCAGTAGCCTCCGTTTTTATAAACGCCGCCACGAACGGTCACCGTCTTGTTCGCCAGCGGATCGCCGCCCGGCGTGATGAGCGTCACAGATGCCCGGGCAACTCGCCGAAGGCTGAAGGTATTCAAGGGATAAAGCTGCAGTTTTGTGGCATCCCGCTCGCCGGAACGCAGATTTTCTTTATAGATGGTGCCCAGATAAATATCCGCGCCGGAGCCGGACCGCAGAGACACCTCACTGGCGATTCCGTTGGGTTCGTAAAGCGCCAGCACGCCTTCACTGTTGGTCGTGACCGTTTTGGGCACACCTTTGCCGTCGGTGTATTGCAGCGTAGTTTCCGCTGCAGGCGTCAGCTGGAAGAGATAGAACTTATTTTGCAGTGTTTTCGCTGTCACCCGTACGGCGGCACTCATGCCCGTGGCGGCATGGGTAGCCATGACGGTTGCGGTGCCGTTGGCCAAGCCGGACAGCGCCATTTTGGTTTCGGGAAGGTAGGAATCAAAGGAGAAGTTTCTGATGTCCTCATACAGTCCGCCCTGCTTGTAGTTGACGGAAATGGCATTGTTGTTGCTGGAGAGCCACCGGATGCCGTCTTTAAAGGAGTTCCATCCGTACTCGTCATAGTTGATGCCTATGTACTCGATCAGCCCCAACTCCTGGCGCAGCTGCAAAATTTCAGCTGTAACGGTGGGCAGGCTGCCGCTGACCTTGGAGGTATTGTCCATGGTCAGCTTAGAAATCGTGTCTCCTTTGTCGTTCTGCACCTTCAGTGCGTCGGCATCGTAGACATACAGGGGGAAGGAGTCGGTGCTGGGAGATTCCTCACCAGGATTCTCCACGCTCAAAACCACTTGATAGGTGTCCTTCAGATTGCCGGCTTGCACACTCTGTAATGACAGGGGGAAGCTCCCGGAGGTGCCGGATAGGCGCTCACTGTCCACCACTTTGGTGGTGTTGTCCTCTGTGACCCGGGTGATGGTCAGCGTAGGCTGCAAAGGGGCGCCGTCAGTGGTGTTTTCCACCGACCAGTCGATATTGACGGCACCGTCGGTATCCTTGAGGTAAATGCTCTGGGGCGGTGTCAGCTTGGCTGTGGCAGGTGGTGCCTGCACGATGATCCAGGCAAGTGCCGACAGGCGGACGTCCTCACCGCCGGCGTTGGGGTGCGGCATGGAAACCAATACCGTGTAGGCAGGGGTATTGCCGTTGGAGAGCTTGGAGAGCACATTCTCCTCGATCCGCACGCTGTTTTTATCCTTGCCGGCGGTATAAGTCGCAACGGGCTTGCGGCCGCTCAGCGCCGCCTCATTCGCGTAGTTGCCCTCATACAGATCAATCCTGTAATTGAACTCTTTGTTCGGCGCCATCAGCGTGGCGTTGGAGCTCCACAGCACGGTGGCGGGCTGATTTACCCGCGTCACGATGGACGCGCCGCCGGGAATCACCAGTGCCAGGGAATCGCCTGCCGTCACGTTATAGGGCTTTGACTTGCCCGTCACATCATCGGCAGTGTCCTCAGTCCCGTTGTCCGCCGTAAAGGTAAAGGTGACGGTTCCCACCTTGGTTCCTGTGGTGGCAACAACGCCGGTATCCTCGTTGATGGTGGCAATGAGCGTGTCACTGCTGCTCCATTTACCGGTGGTGTAGCTGGCCTGCTCATCGTTTTCCCCAAAAACCTCTGCCTTAAGCGTGGGGCGGGCGGTTTTGCCGAGGGAAATCGTATAGTCGGCGGAATCCGCTTCCGGGACGACCTTCACCGTGTGCGCGGAAACTTTCTTTGCCACCGTGAACTGCCGGGTCAGGGGAAGAACATTCACCCAGTCAGGATCGGCTTTCGTGCCCTCGTTGGCCTGCAGCGTCACCGTGTAGGTGCGGTCCAAAGCAGAGGGTGCGATTGCGTAGTCGCTAATGGTGAAGGCTTCCTTCTCTGTGTCCAGATAGACCTGCAGATGGATTGGTTCAACCGCAGAGTCGTACCTCAGCTCGAGGCGGAACGGGGCTTCCTTCGGGTCTGTGCCTGCCGGGATGTGATAATTGCTGTATACGGTCTTGTAGACCTGCTCCATGTTGGCGTTCATCGTGAACGATGCCTTGCCGTCGGCGTAGTCGGCGGTCAGTGCGGTGGGAGCGTTACGCATCAAGACGCTCTTCAGATCAACGTCGGTAATCGAGTTGCTTGGATAGAGTGAGGTATCCAGCGTATGACCGAAAACATCTTCCACACCGGTCATACCATTGACGGTGACCGTGGTGTCATCCGCATCCTGCACTGGGTACCAGAGCATTGCCGTGACGCCGTAGTTGTTCATGGAAAGCTCAGCGGCGCTATACACTTTGCCATTGATGGTCACGGTGGCGTTTCTAAGATCCACGAACTCGTTAAAGGTAACTGTGATGGGCACGTGTTGTCCGCTGGCATAGATTCCCGCCGGGGCCGTGACGCTTTGAATGGTGGGATTGTCCGTGTCCACCAGCTTGGCGGAGACGTTGCTGGTCGTGGCGGTGGTGGTGGAATTTGGGGTATCTCTATTTACATTCTTCAGATACAGTTCGAAGGGCAGATAGTACTGCTGATCCCCTCTGTTTTGCGTGGTAGACTGCAGGGAGATGCTGACCGTACTGCCCTTGTTAATCGTACATTCCTCCGTTCTCTTTCTGTCGCCGCTGAGCGTCAGAGCTGTTCCATCGAGCTTGTACTCCGTCAGACAGAACGGGGCATATGGTTGTGGGGTTATAGAATTATAATTGCCATACGGCGCAGGGCCAGTATAGGCAGCTGCGTCGGTACTCCAGTCAAACTTGATGCTGGCGTCGATTTGGTATGGCTGATAAAATGGGTCGGAGTCGACGGGAAGCACCGAGTTGCGGGCACCCTCCAAAATTCCGATGGTATCGCTTAGCGCAACGAAGTCCGGATTGTTGGCACCGGTGGCTGCAAGGTATTCATTTGCCAGCAAAGGAATAAACAAATCATCATATAATACGGTTGTATTTTCGAGTTTTTCAACATAACTCGGCGCGGTCATTGATGTTTGTATTGTGGGGGCGTCAACCGTCTTTTTTAGCTTGAGCTGACAGTGGTCGGCATAACCGGCGCCGTCATAGAACACCAGATTTTCCGCATCGTAAAATTCAATCATCCCCAGCAGGTCACCATAGGAATAAGAATTATCGTGCCAGGCTTGGGTACTTCCTTTGGTTGTAACTTTGACAGTGATTTTACAACCACCTAAACTGAAAGTCGAGCCTACGTCATAGGTCAGCTTGTAGGACCCGTCGCCTTTGGCGACCCCACTCGTCTCGCCTATCGAGACCTCCACATCGGTGATATAATCGCTGAGCTGGCCTTTTTGAATGCGGTAGGAAAAGCCGACCGGTTTTCCGCCGTATACAGTAAAAGTCCCGGAGCTCCAGCTGTTGGTTGCGAGATCCCCCAGCGTTTGGCTCATCATGCCGCTCATATCCACCGTCTCAACGCCCACAGGCGCTGTGGCAGAGGCGGAATACTGCAAACTGATGCCCTGCAGCTCCAGCTGCTCCATCAGGCTATTGAGATTCTCCAGTGCTTCCCCGGTAAACTCCCTGCCGGAGAAATAGGTGTCCTTGATCCGCTGCAGCTCCTGTTCGATTTGGATCATGGTCTTCAAATCGCCCAGCGCCACCGGAGTCCCATCCACGTCGGCTATACGGGTGAGATCCGTGACGGGATTTTCCAGCAGCTCCATGACAGCCGCCAGTGTTAACACCTGACCGTCCAGCGTGATGGTTTGATCCACCTTGAAATTGCCGTCTTCATCCAGCAGCCCCAAAGCGTTCAGCATGGAAAGCACCTGGTCGCTGCTATCGCCGGTCGAGGCGGAGAGCTGCTCCAAAATCGCCTGATTTTCCTCGGGTGTGTTGCCCAGCGAATCGCTCACCGCTGCAAACGCCGTAGTTGGCAGCATCGTGAGCGTCATGCACAGGCTCAGCAGCGCCGCTAAAAATCTTTTCTTCATGTTTCCTCATCCTCCTTGGTTTGTTCCTGCTGTTTATTGTTTTTTCTCAATCGTGTGCAAAACACGGTAACGACCACCGCCTGCGTCAGCGCCGCGCACAGCAGCATACACGCTGCGGAGAGGCTTATTGCCTCGCGCCGCTGCCTCCGGCGGGTGTTTTCCCGCACCCGCTGCTTGACGAGTGCGACTCGTTTTGCGGTATCGTACATTTCGTTTGAACCTTCTCTCTGGATTTTTTGAAATGCGGCTTAAAAACCCCTTCATTTATATAGGTACAAAAAATCGAAAAAACTCTCACCCAAAATGCAAATTTTTTCAAAAAAATTGAGAGCCGCCAAAAAGCAGCTCTCAAGGAGTGGATATTCGGTTATTTTCTCCGTGATAATCGGAAGGTGGACAATCTTCCCGCTGCCACCAGCAGCACCGGCAGGGCGTAGGCGATGTACTGCGCAACACCGCCGTAGGCGATGAGCAGATTGTAGATGGCGTGTAGGGTGATGGTCGCGCCCAGCAGCCCGCAGGTGCCCGCAATCTTCAGCCACGTCCGCCGCCATGTGTATGCAAGCCCGCCGCCCACGATCAGTCCGCAGAGGACGTGCATGGCTCCCGTGCCGAAGCCCCGGAAGAAGATGAAGGAGAAGCGGTCTGTGCCGTTCTGGATCAGATAGCAGACGTTTTCAAAGGTGGCGAAGGCGAGGGCGACTGTTATTGCGGCTACCTTGATTTTATTGCCCTCCGGCTCAAACTTAATTCTTTCATCTATTTCTCCGTATGAAAATGGCGGGTGTCTTACCCGCCATTTGGTGGACCCGGGTCTTGCGACCAGCCCAAATATTAATGTGCATATGCACACCAGATTCTTATCTGTGTTTATATTATATGCGATAGTAACCAATGTTACAACTATTTTTCGCTCAAATTTAAAATTTTTTAATACTCACAAATACTCTAAAACAAAAGACATACAATCATTAAGTAAACTTATCATCTTATATTTACAAATGTTCCCAGCGGGAATCGAACCCACAACTAGTGCTTAGGAGTTCAAGTCACTACAGAAAATCTATGTTTTTCTTGGTCAACATAAGTCAAGCAACAACTTGATTTTACTGACTTTCCTGTAAATCCATGTCAAAATAAGAAAACTGAAAATCATCCAAGTTAAGCACCTCTCGCTGACAAATGAGTGACACTGTCACCCTGAGGGTTCAACCATTCCGTTCCTGCGAATTCATATTTATGGCTACCATTCTCACTGAATATGCGGTAATGATAACACTGTTTTCTTATTAGATTATCTATATTATAACGTGTGTGAGGTCGGATGTCGATTGTTTTTTGACCATTATTTACTCCGCATTACACGTACTCTCTTCTATGTTATAAAATCAAGCATCTTCTGCATATACACCATCTCCATAATATAGAAAAGAGGAGTCCCCGCAGGTTCTCCCCCAGTCGCAGGCCTCACAGGTTTCTGCAACGCGATCACTGTATTTGCAGTTTATTCCGCAATGGGAATGGGTTTTCGGTCTCCATCCCGACCACTGGAACAGGTTTAAGGTCTCTGTTCCGACCTTATATACATCTTTTATATTTTAATTATGCAAGATAACTTTAGAATCTGCAACAAGTTGTTGCTAAATTAACTGCTTATTTATGAACTCAATTCCGTTACCAGTGAAGAATATCTTTTTGTCCGGTTCTTTATATCCTCTTCACTGACACCATAATAACAATATAAATCTCTGGCTATTTTCTTAAACCTTTTTATGACCGACTTATTTCCAGAGTAAGATATTCCAAATATATTCCAGGTATAATCTACCTCTATTTCCATTAAATCCTCACCAATTTTTATTTCATATAAATGAAAATCCATGGGAATTACATTATCAGGCATTTGGTCAATCAATTTATTTCTAATTTCCATTTCATTCAAAAAAATTTTAACAGATTCTTCATTATGAAAATCTGGTTTTGGAATATCCTTCCTTTGGCCCAAAAGTTCTGGTTTATGCTGCATAATCAAACTAGCTTTTAGATTTTTCTGTCGTTCTATCCAATTTGTTGCGGCAGGATTGATTTCCACTAAATCATAATGAACCTTTGCGTATTGCACCACTTCCGCAAGGGTATGCGGGTTGGCCGCTATTCTCTTTTCTATCCTTTTTCGTCTGGATTGATAGATAGCATTTCGGATTCTAATCTTTAGAGATTGCTTTTGAGCTTCTCCAAATATAAAAACACTTGTGGGACCATCTTCACCATTTATTATGGAAACTTGATTGATACTTTTATTTTTCATAAGTGCCCTCTTGATTATACAGGTGGTTGTTGCGTGTTCTTCGTTCCTCTTTGGATAACTTTTGACGCAACCTCTTTTCCAAGTTCTCAAACTGGCGGATTTTCTTCTTTCCATCCTCAATCTCGGCTGTCCCTTGTAGGTGTCAATCAAAATTATTTTTCTTGGTCTGCGTCAACCGTTCCAGCACCGTCATCAGTATATAGCTCGGCTGGAATTGAATTGACAGCAAGTTGTTTTTCTGGCGGTATCGAATTATACCACTCAAGCCATTCAAGGGTTTCTTCGGATAAGTCCGATTTGTTAAATAACTGTCCTTCAAATTCAACCGTTTCATTTTCAGCATCTTCCATATGACTATATAAGAAATATTTACCATCAATTAAAACCACAATATTATTTTCATATTGATATACTTTAGCACCTACAATATCGTCATTGGCTTGGAAATTCTCTTTTGGCTCTTGCGATGAGCTAACTTTGCTTTCGATTTCCCCTAAATAAGTGAACTGGCTTTCTTTATCTGTAAAATCGAGTTGACTATCCGTATATTGATACAACTTGTTATTTACATAAACCATAGGAGCCAAATCTCCAGAAATAGGGGGATTAGAGCCATTAAGTAAACGCGGAATTGTAACTACGCAAATTATAAGGCAAAGACAGGCTGCCATAATTCCCCACTTTATCCATATAGGCTTTTTCATTTTCGTTTTGTAGTTGAGTGCTTCATCAACATATTTTGTATCAAGCTCGCTCATAGCGTCAGAAAATTTCTTTGCGTTCATACGAATACCTCTCTTTCAATCAAGTATTGCTTCATTTTCTCGCGGATACGGGTCAGCCGGACAGAAATATTTTTTTCTGAAAGCCCTACAAACTCGGCTATGTCCTTGTAGCTGTCGGAAAACCAATAGCGGCGCATAAAGATAACGCGGTTTTCGATAGTCAGCGTGTCTAAAAAAGACTCAATGATACAGGCTAACTCTCTGACCTCGATTTCTTCTTCAATGTTTTTCTGGTCTGCAATACAGGCTTCAATTTCCTCCAAAGCAATCGTGTAATGACTGCTTCGTTTGGCTGCTTCCTTTCTCCAATAGATTTTGAGCGAAATATTCCGAACGATTTTCAAAAGATACGACAACAATGGGTTAGGTCGTGCTGGTGGAATGGCGTTCCATGCACCTAAATAAGCGTCGTTTACACATTCCTCCGCGTCCTGTCTGCTCCCTACTATATGGTAGGAAAGATTGTGACAGGCTTTTCCGTATTTTATGTCCAGTTCCCGTATGCCCTGTTCCGAACGCTCAAAAAACATTTCTATGATTTTTTCATCGTCTATCATCACACCGCCTCCTTTCCGGCTTCACTCATATACTACGGTTTCAGCGGCAAACACTACATCTAATCCGAAACTTTTTTCAAAAAATTACCATTTTGCTTTATTATAAAATACATAATCGCAGAACATGCAACTCCTACAGGATATGTTATTGTCATAGATAACAATATCATATGACAAGCCTGATGTGTCCACAAACATCTCTGCCTTGAAATCGAATCTTGTTCTGTTTTATCAGTAGCATTGGCAGACTTTTGTACCAGTTTCTTAATCTCACTCACAAATTCAAACTGCGTTTTCGTACTTTTTCCTTTCGACGGAATATAAGACCAGTTTGTTTCTCCATTATTACCAGAAGTAATTAACTGTTGCTTGCAAATTAACAATTTCATTGTCTGCATCATGCATACAAATCCACGCATGTATCCATTCGCCTTCTATCTTTCTTTATTCTAATTACATTTCCTGTTATTCCACCAGTTTCCCAAGCACCACATGATTATATTGGCAACTCACAATCTTTTAACCAAAACCGTAGCTCCATAACAGTCACAGCAATTTTATATTTTACTTCGATTTCAACTTTTTCTGGTGGATTGGCTAAAAGCCTGTCAATATCTTTTTCCTCAACACCAGCCATTTTTGCTATCGTTAGCTTGGATATGCCATGATAGGAAACAAGCACTTCCAAAAAACCGCTTAGTTGCCTATCCTTATCTTCAATCGCTCCAAAATACAGAAATCCTGCTTTACTAAGTATTTTAAGACGCAATGCAGGATCATCTGGCAGACATTCCACATTTCCCTTTGCTACTCCATCTACTGTTTCTTCAGTTATTTCTAAATATTTTGAAAGAGTATTTTTATTAAAACGATACTCCTCATTTAAAGAAGTCAACATTTCTGAAATATTTTTTGTTTTTATCATATTTGTGCCCTAACACATTGTTTCTTTACTCTATCAACAATTTATCCAGCAACATCTGCCTATTGTTTATAAACATTTCTGTCACTTGATAACTCTCTGTTTCTTCATATTCACATAAATGTATGCTTCCATTATCAAAACAATAGATATCTGCATCTGGTATGCCTAACAGAATAGGCGAATGTGTAACTATAAAAAATTGTGCTCCCTCTTTTGCACATCTATATATTTGTATTAACAATGTAAGCTGTCTCTGAGGTGATAATGCAGCTTCCGGTTCATCAAAAAGATACAGACCATTTGGCTGCAAATTGTTCTGCGCTAACGCGAGAAAACTCTCTCCATGTGACCTTTCATGATATTTAGCAGAAGGATGCGCAAAATCTGCATATTCTTCTTCCTGCGTTGCAACATTATAAAAACTTTCGGCTCTAAGAAAATATCCCCATTTTTCCTTCCGATAGCCTTTTGAAATTCTTATCGCATCACATAATTCTGAATGTGTATCATGCGTAGAAAAAACATAATTCTTTGTTCCACCCTCAGGATTAAAACCATGTGCTACGGCAAGTGCCTCCAATAAAGTGGATTTACCACTGCCATTTTCTCCGACAAAAAAAGTAACCGGTTTGTTGAAATCAAGTTTTTTAACACCCCCAAAAGCCTCAATTCTCTTTAAATAACTATCGTTATCAATTCTATCCCAATCGAATGTTACTCCTTGTATAAATTGATTATTCATTTCATTACCTTTGCTTTATTTTTTTATCTGAATTGTACCGTCTGCCATGAAAAACTGTACGTTTAACTCAGACATAATATCTTTGTGCTGCGTCTGTTTATATGCTAAAATTTCCCGGATATCGCTTGCGTAATCCTGATAGGTCAGATTCCCTCCCGAATATTTAATAGGTCATCCAATGCTTTCGGCAGACCATGTCCCTCCTATTTACCATTGCATCTACCCATTTATCACATTCATTCCTTTTGAAATGCTTTCAACTTTCACCGAATCCTCAAATGTGACTGTCATCTGTGTATCGTAAGTTTTCCATTCAAACTGCGACCAGCTTACACCGTTACCGGTATGCTCATAAGCCTTGATTGCATCGTTATATTGCTTTTTTTATCGGATAAAATAACTTGTTCTCCCAGCCCCATATCATCACACTCGTTTACAACCCCAAAGTCATTTTCCTTGCGCTCCATAAATCCTATGATTGAAAAAATCAATCCTAAAACCATATGATTCTTCTGTCAATCAGAACCAATCTGCTTTCTCCTATCGGAGTCCAAGCATACACACTCTTGCAATATAACGTATCATCAGCTCCGAGCCTGTGCTTTCTGTATATTATCTGACCAATACTTATTGCTGAAAAAATTCCCATTTCTAGGCAAATTTCTGAACATATCCATAAGAATATCATATGACAAGCCTGATGTGTCCACAAACATCTCTTTCCCATCTTTAGATTTAACTGCAATTCCGTTATCACCCACATACGCTACTGTATTGTCATCTAATTTCTGTATTAATCCCGTCATTTCCCCAAATTTCTTTAGAGGGAACTCCCCGGATTCTTCACAAAGTTTTCGGAACTTTTCTGCATCCTCACCTACCATATACGGATATTTTCCGTCTCTAATATACCATGAAATTCCCGTTTCTGAATCCGTGTATTTAGGATCCGTTAATGCCCATTCTTTCAAAGGAACACCCTGGTACCATGCTGTCATTTTTTCACTGGAATCATTGCTTATTTCTGGTTCTTCATTTTGAATTTCTTTCTCAGCAATTTCATCCTGCTCCTGTTTATCTACTCTATATGACGCGTTATATTTTAATGCCTCATAGATTTCTTGAACATTTGCATATTTGTTAACTGCTGCACCACCCGGTACCTCTAATACTTCCTTTTGTTGAAAAGTATGTGACTGGTTATATTTTGAACCAGGTTTTCTTCCTGCATAAATATTGTTATTTACAGCGGTATTTACCATATTTACCATATTTATAATCCCTCCATTCTCTACTGCGTTATATTCATTCCAGTAAATGGAATAAAATTTTTCTTGGAAATTCTGCCGGAGTCATTTCATATTTCCAGCCGATACTGGTATTCAGCAATATATTAACACCCCGACTCTGAATTTGAACACCATAACCATCTAATGTTAAAATAGTTAAATTTAATGTTCCGCCTTTTGTCAGTGCAATCTGCTTGTCTGCAAGATTCCGATTTTTTCTCTGTCTGTTCCAAAAAATATTATATTTCTAAAATACAGAATATCATTGTCTGTTCATACTATTAGTTTCATACTTACTGCTTGCATTTAGATAAGTATTCATATTTCGCATATAAAACATCTGCAAATCATACCTTCCTAATTTATTCATATCCCGAATAACCTTTTCAAAGCTGGATATAAGGTCGCATCTGTCATTTAATCCCATACACCCGGTTTCTGGTGGAAAAGAACTGAGACTATTTCCCCTATCGACGTTATAATATGCCTCCAAAGCACTCATTTCGACATAAGAAGCATTTCTCAAATCAATATCGTTAATATTAATTTTTTCTTCAAATTCTTTTCCATTTTCGTCAATCCCTTTGGCTATCACTACAGGATTATCCTCCGTTGACTCTTCTGCATACTTAATATAAAACGAAAGACCTGTTCCATTTCCACCTGAAAACAACATATCATCCGTCTTTAAATACACTTTTACCGATGTCTGAGAAAATTCCTCATTTCCGACAGCAGATGTTTTGCTATTGTTTTGTCGCTTTCCAAATACTTCCGGTGCACTTTGCACTCCCGAACCAATACGCATTTAATTACCTCCTAGTATAATATTATATATCGATTATTATAAGTTGATATAGTCAGTAAAGTCCTCAATTATCAATTGTACTTTTTATTATGTTTTCATTAAAAGTATTGGCAATATTTTCATAAGCAGCTATGGCAACCGCCCTATCTACTTCCGATAATACATTAACAGCCGATATATTATCATCAAAAGCCGCATCTTTTTTACTCTTTTGCATATTAATCTCTTCTATCTGTCTGCGCTTTTCTGCCGCCTCCTCACTGCGCTCTAAATATTGTCTACGCCGTTTAGCCTTCTCTTCATCTTCAGCTTTCATTTGCGCCTCTATCTTTGCTTTTTTTTCTGGTGAAACATCTCCACAAACATAATAGTGTGCAGTTCCATCCGGGTGAATAACCATACCATAAGATTGAATCTCAAACCCCCCGACTGCCATCTGCGCCTTCACAGTTGACTGCGAAGCAAAAAAATCCTGTATCATCTTTTCGTAATAAGCTGCTTTTTTGGGATCATTTGCCATTGTTTCCAAAACATTGGGTGCAATCACAATATTATTCATCCCATATGTCCCCGTCCCCAATGAATCCATACTCTTTTGATCACTTCCAACATTTTGGATCATTATATTCCCATATTTAGCCTTTAAATATTCAGTGTAGGTATCTACTTTTGAAACACTATTTTCATTTGGCTTCTGTACTTTCTCTGTATTATCACCCTCTTTAGCAGATAAAATCTTATTGAAATCTAAATGATTGGCTTGCCCTGTCGTCTTATTCTGTTGATACCTATAATTCTGATTATAAGCATTAACTGAATTTTCAACGCCTAATCCCATATTAACTCCTTTCCACGGTTCTTCTGTCAGTCAGAACCGTACCTGCTCTCTCCATCCGAAGCCCAAGCAGTAACCTTTAATTGATTTATTGGAGTAAGATAACCCTTTTGGAGTTATCTTACTCCTTTTGTTTTGCCATTACGATAATCACAACCGCAACACTCCACAAAATATTTCATTATTCTGACCTAGTTTCCCCTTTTCTTCGGTCTTTTCGGCTAGTGATAAATCGCTGAACACTCTGCCGTCCTGCCAAGAACTGTTTTTTCCACTTCATTCCGGGCAATTCTCTCCACTACTTTCAATACCTTGATTGTAATCTTTTCTGCTTTCTTCATCTTACCTTTACCTCCTGATGCTGTATCATAATACTTTTCTGAAACTGTACTCATACATATCCGAATACATGTTATCATGCGGTTGTGGCGTCAGCCTTCTATCCAATGCCGCCATATCCACCGTAAAACCACTGTCTGCCACAGAAAAAGCACCATTACT
The DNA here is from genome assembly GCF_014337175.1 of Simiaoa sunii. Taxonomy (GTDB): domain Bacteria; phylum Bacillota; class Clostridia; order Lachnospirales; family Lachnospiraceae; genus Acetatifactor; species Acetatifactor intestinalis. The sequence goes on from NZ_CP060633.1 coordinate 3,543,311, forward strand.
GAATTTAAACTCCGAAGTGAAGTCTGGAATCCCCAGATCACCGCTTGTCCTATTATGTCCTATAATATTTATCAATGCATCCTTTATCCGCTCTATCTTGGCATTGTCTTTTGTTTTGTTGATCAGATTAGCGGCTTTTTCCGGCAACCCGCCAATTTTTCCGTCCGGTGTCAGATAAAGGTTCTCCAGAGAAATATCTTCTCCCGTAACCCCTTTTAAGTAACGCCTGACTTCCTGCACATCCGTGGCATACTGATAGGTATTAGACGACAGATTTCCCACACTGTCAGCAATTCCTGTGTAATACTGATACATCCGGTCACTGTACTTTTCTTCTACCAGTTTCTGAACCTGTTCCCGGACTTCTTTATCTTCGATACCGCTCACTGTTACATTCCCATTGCTTTCAATCTTTATCTGCATTCCATCCAGCTCATCACGTGAGATACCTTTGCTTTCCAGATCCTTTACAAAATCCTCGGAAAAATCATGTTTCAGTTCCGCCTTCTGCTGTGCTTTCTCAAAATCTTTCAGGTTGGCAAAAATTTTCACATACTCCATTTCCACATCATCCAGTGTCTTTCCTTCTGCCATGTCCTGCAACAATTCATCCACTGTGCGTCCGCCTTTGTATTTCTTTTCTTCCGGCAGACTTTCAAACTGCTTCTGGTGGAGTTTATCCATTTCTTTTGTATAATTTTTCTCTGTATCCATCAGGACTTCATTATATTTGTCGAGGTATTCCCTCCAATTTTCATCTTTCCGGCTGTATGCACCGTGAAGGTTCCCGAATGCCGCCCTTATGGCATCGGTCTTTTCCTGTTCTTTATTTTCAGAAACCTTGAAACTGATTTTATAATAATCATCCGGGGAAACTTCTTCCCCATTTTTGTTTTCTATCTTGATACAATATTTATTGGTATTTGTATCCCAGTTCGGGATGGTCAGTGTTTTACGTCCTTCTCCGTCCCATTCTGCCTTTCCGACCTGATTGCCATATTCATCATATAAGGTGAGGTCATAATCACAGCCTTCCGGCATGTCCATGTATATTTGAACCCCAAAATAATTCTGTATGGTTCGATTAAATGGAATGGAAAAGTTGTAGAAATCCACATCCTTTTTATCACTGAGATTTCCTTTCAGACTGCTGGTTTCGTCCTTAATCAGAAAATCCAGATCCAGAAACGTACTTCCCTTCTTCTTGTCCGAAACCTCATAAGTGGTATGCTGTCTGCGATAAGTGTCATTGCTGCCAAGTGTACAGGAATCTTCCTGAAGTGTCATATTTTTCTTCAGTTTTCCTTCAAAAAATGCCACTGTTTCCTTTCCAGACATGAAAAAAATCGGTTTTTGACGAAATGCTGCCCCATATGTAGAACCAGTATTGTTTATTTCCATTTCTATTTTCTTCTCCCCAATGATCTATTACAGTTCTGGCACTTACATACGCAGAAGCAAGTACATGAACAAGAAGCATATGCCATAAATGTTCCTTTTTCAGTCTTTGTTTTCTTCCCTAATTTCATATGGAACTCCTCCTATCTCAATATCATTTTTGCATCATGCATAAAATTATTCTCCTATTTTGGATGCCAACACTGTATAAAATTCTTTTTCCTGTTGCAGATATGCTGTCCTTTCCTCTGTCATTCGGAATCTATTCACTCTCCATAACGGTCCAAGTGATCTATTACTTTTATGACCATCTATACCAAGTTCCGCTATTCAAAAGCTGTGACATACTTTCTTCATATCTTTTCACTGCTTTCTGCTGAATGGAACTAGGCACCACATAATCGTTACCAACTTCACTTATTTTCCCATTTACCAGTTCGCAATGTGTCCCGTTTATCACAAATTCTCTGCTTGTATCCACTCCCTGTGACGCAAGAAAATCTAAAATATAATCGGTGTATGTATCTGTCATACTTGAAAAATACTGCTGATCCGCAAAATGTATCAGGGAGCTCAGACCACCTATCATCATATTGCATCTTTCATCATCTGCCTTGCTTCCGTTTCCATAGCCCTCGCCCCAGACAAAATCTTCCTGTACCGTCATGCTGTATCCATTTCCAAGATTAAATCTGCTTCCAACCCCAATCGTGATACTGTTTGTACTGGGATCATATGGTTTGTACCCTCTGGTTTTAAATGGCTGCTGTACGGTTCCAAAGGTTTGAATCTCGGATGGGAGATATGACATACCCGTAATTGCCGTAAACGCTTTCTGCCCATTCACATAAAAGGAAGTATGGGTTGCACTGTCTATATCCGCTGTAATCTCGACTTTCTCATCATTGGCAAAAGGATTCTGTCCGGTCATTCCGGTTCCATATGCAAACAGCATTCTTGTAAACTGATATCTTGTATGCTCATCAAAATGATTCAGTGTCTCTGTATCTTCTCCCTTTACATCTCCATTGCAAAAATCAACAAATTCATTTTTACTGCCATCCTTTGTAGATAGCTTACCTGTTTTTGTGTTATAAACAAAATTATAAGAACTTCCTACGCCTGTTATACCCATTGCATTTCCTCCATTGCATTTTTTCGTTGATATTCCTCTGTCATTCGGAATTTGCAATCACTTTCCTTATATGGTCCAAGTGATTTATAAATATATAAGTAACCATATTATCTCCTACCTTATATAAGTCTCATAACAACTGCCAACATTCTCTTATAACATTATAACTCAGTATCTTTGCTCCTCTTGCTGCCACATAAGCTCTTGACTTCCCAATTTGTTTAAATCTTCTATGCTTTTTTTGAACATTGCGATAAAATCTCTTCTGTCGTTAAGTCCCATATTACCAGCTTCAAGCGGCAGAGACGTGAAACCTCCCTGCTTCTCCACTTTGTAATGTGCCTCCAATGCACGCATTTCGACTACTGTAGCATTTGATGGATTAACATCATTGATATAAATTCTTTGCTCAAACTCTTTCCCGTTTTCATCCACACCTTTCGCTAACACCACTGGATTTTCATCCGTCGAATCATCCGCATATTTAAGGCAATAAGAAAGACCTGTACCATTACCTCCTGTCCACAACATATTATCTGTTGTGAATATCTGGTATACCTTTGGTGTTTCAGCCGTATAAAATGTCTTTTCCGCAGATGCAGGTGCTTTCATATAATTACTTTTTTGTTGACCGTACAATGAAGATACGGTATTCAGACCAGAACCAATGTTCATATTTTTGTTCCTCCAATCAGCTCAAAATTTTCTCTTTTTAATTATTCAAATATACCTGATATGTTAAATTTTAGTATCAAGCGTTGCCTGTGCAGGAGATTTCCCCGACTCTGCCAATTCTCTTGTAACACTATCTAATGCACCATCTTTAATTGGCTTACCAATTTCCCAGTTAGGATCAGCCTTTTTTGCGGCATCATAAAATGCCTGTCTGTAAATTCTCTCATATTTTTCAAGGGTGTACCCGGCAGCCAATCTGTCCTTTTTCTGCATTTTGCGGTACAAATTGTTATATACCTCGGAACGTTTTGTTGTATCTCCATTGTGGACACCGTTTTCACGCAGGAACTCTTTTTTTGTCAGTTCATACATTTCTTCTTTGCTACTATCCGGAATTGATATGATCCTTTTTCTCGAACTTTCATTTTCATCTGTCACTAAAAGTCCTGCCAGTCCATTTACAGGGTTGATATAATCTCCATCCTTGTCATAATGACTCATCAGATTTTTTATTCCCTGAATATTGCCATACATTGCACCATTTCCAGCAGACATCATTTGTTTTACTGCGGCTTTATATTGTTTGCTGTTTGTGTTAATCCCGGCAGCTTTTAACTTGGACTGAACAGAACTGCTGTTCAACTGGGACAACTGAAAACTGCCTATTGCATTTACTCCTGATGTCCCAAATGATTTTTGAAACAAAAAAGCATAATCCGTTATTTTTGACATAAAAAATCCTCCCATATTAAACCTGTTATCTTACCTATATCCTTACGCTTTCCTATCAAAAGACGTTTTCTCTTCCAAATAGTTCGGCAGTTCTTTCAATTCTGAGCTTTGGGCATTCTTTTGCGTATGGTATTCATTGAAGTAAATTCCGTAAAATTCTCTTTCCTTTTCCCGCTCAGCCGGAGTTCTTTCGCATCCCCATCCATAACTATCTCCCAGATAGGTCAACACTTTTGTTCCTTGATAAGAAATGTCGGCACCATATCCTTCGCCTGTCAGAATCGGACATTCCAGTGTGCCTCCTCCCGCCAGAGCAAACTTCTTTTGCGCAAGGTTGTTATTTTTCCCCTCTGCCCTCTCCAGAAAATCGAGCAATGATAATTCTCCGATTCCTTTGCATTTCGGATTACCATTTTGACTTTTTACCGCATTTTTAGCCTGCTGATATAATGCCTTTCTGTCAGGGGATACATCGGATATGTATTCTGCACATAACCTTGTTCTCTGCCTGTGAATAGATTCTAATTCCGTTTTACTCGTAGTGTTGGCAGCTCTCTGAGCCAGTTCCTTAATCTCAGAGACAAACTCTGCCTGTGACTTATTGCTTTTCCCTGCACTTGGAATCATAGACCAATCAGGTTCTCCACTTCTCAGCGATACACTATATTTTGTAATAGCAGAACTCGTTGCATTTGAAATCGATATTCCCATGAATTCACCTCATATTTTCTACCTTCTCTGCATATATTTTAACCTCTATATATACTTATCCATTTATCATATTCATTCTTTAAAATTCTCATAACATACTTATTTCCTCTATTTTTTTATCGGATAAAATCACTTGTTTTCCCAGTCCCATGTCATCAAACGACCATATTACGCACACAAAGACCATACCTTTACAGGATAACCACCGCCTTAAATTCATTTTCATCGCAGGAAAGCACCATGTCGCCGCCATATTTATCCACAACTGCTTTTACATTTAACAGCCCAATGCCGTGATGATCCCCTCTTTTGCTCTTTATCGTATCATTTTCAATTTCCACCTTTTCTGTCACAGGATTTCGCACCGCAAATATCAGTTTATGATCTTCGCACTCTAATTTCAGATGAATGACCGCTTTTCCGGTATTTTTCAGTACCTTTTCACTCTCCCGGATTGCATTATCCAATAAATTAGAGAGCAGAATCACAATCTCTTCCTCCTCCAGACATATCTCCTGCAAATCCCCTACTTTTAGGATTACTGCTATGTGTTTTTCCTGCATACTGCGGTATTTCTGGTTTAAAATAGCATTCACCACTGGATGATTCGTATTTATCGCCGACATCTCGACAGCTATGCTCTCTGTCAGCTTCTGCGTAAATGAAAGTGCCTCATCTGTGTGTCCATTCTTTATCAACGTTTGGATCGTGGAAAGCTGATTTTTATAATCGTGCATTTTTCTTCGCTGACGCTCATAGATTTCTTCCCGGTCCTGATAATCTGCAATACGATTTTTCTGATTTTGTTCCGTAAGTACCGCAATTTTTATTCTCTCTTCTTTTTCAATGGTATTCTGCATGAACTCCATAAGGATAAGGTTAATCGCAACCAGTCCCACCGAAAGAAATAAAAATACATTCTGCATATCATCGTTTTCTGAATAAAACATAAGAATGAAACCGACCACCGTAAATACAGGAACACAGAAAAACTGAAACCACTCTTTTCCGGTAATCAGACCGTAGCTTTTTCTTGTCTTGCTAAATCTTCTGATAAACAACATCAGAATGATAAAAGCAGTCTTTGATATCAGTGCCTGTAAAAACCATTTTTCTTGGATTGAACCTCCTCTTCCCAGCAAAACAGTCACATAATCAATCAATACAAGCATTGTATAGTTGATGATTGAAAATAAAAAACTCTGCCGGAAGGAGACCTCATAATAAGCCAGATTTAGTAAAGACATAACCAGTATAATCAGGATACATTTTAACATTCCGATCCATATCCCTGTGACTGCTGCCAGATAAAGCACTCCGCAATAAACAAAAAATCTGTATCTGTTCCTATATCCGCCATCTCTTTTTTCCATAAAAGTATCAAAAAAGTATAGCGTTCCTTTTACTTCCAGCATTTCCGCAATAAATGTCAATACCCAGAATGTCATGTTATTCTTCTCCCTTATACAGCATATATTCCCTCTTTACCTGTGCATATCGTGCCTTGGGAACCGGAATCTTTTTTCCTGTCGTAAGTGTCATCACATAACTGCTGATTTTGGTAATGTATTTCATATTTACAAGAAAACTTAAATGCGCCCGCACAAATCCCATATTCTTTAATTCGTTTTCCAGTTCATCCAGTTTTTTATAAATCTGAAATGTCCCTTTTTCTGTATAAAATACATTTTTGTGAAGCTCTGTTTCTATATAAATGATGTCATCTGCATAAAGTTTTATCATTCCTTCCACAAAACGAAATTCGAGAATCCTACTGTTTTTATTAATTTCTGCTATCAAATCATCCATACATTCTTCTATAGTATCTGCAAGGTTATCTTTCAGCAGAAAACGGCTTGCTTTCACCTTATATCCATCCAGTGCGTAATTCATGTATGCCGTCACAAGTACAACCGGAAGTTTTGGGTATTTTTCTTTGATCCTCATAGCTGTTTTCAGCCCATCCATCCCCTGCATATTGATGTCCAGAAATAATAGCTGGCACGCTTCCAAAGCAGATTGTTCTTCGCATAACTGTTCTCCAGAATCATATTCTGTAATAGTAAACTCATAATTCTTTTTTTCACCATAGTCTGACAGCAAATCTGACAGATTTTTTCTGTCATCTATCCTGTCATCACAAATAATAATGTTCATATTTTTCATTCCTGTCTTTGATTTCTCTCATGCCTGTAAACCATACAAGTCTCACCTAGCACTCTTTATTATATCAAACAAATCTTCCGCTCGATCATTCTCCGCATCAAATGACTATTTTCCGCATAGAACGACTATCTCCTATAGAAACGCAGAAGCACTGTTCAATAGTCATCCGAGATTCCCGTTTTGTAAACGAGTTTCACATTTTGAAAGCGACCTGCAAATTTTGTACCCGACTTTCCACTTTTGTAATGACTTTCCCGTTTTTTCCCTTGCTTTTATGATATAATCACCTTATGGCAGAGTATTTTTTTGCACAAAAACCGGACGTCAGTTTTGGCTTACAAATTTTGCAAGCCATAATTCACGTCTTCTGCTGTTCCTATTTCAGCCGGCGGTCTGTGCTTTATTCTGTCTTCTGGTTACTTTTTGAGAAGTCTTGCGGTGAGGTTGATGTCTTTGGCTGCAACCTCGTGGCATCTAAGCCTCTCCGCCAGGTCTTCTCCATAATAAAAGCTGAACGCTTCATACGGACTTTTTCCGTTCAGTTTCTTTCTCCGGTAGGAATTGATATGGTTCATCATCAGCTCTACGTCTGCCTGCGTCAGTTCATCAAAGCTTCTTCCTTTCGGCAGGATCCTGCGTATAAATTCATGTCCCACCTCGATCTCTGCTTTCTGGTACGGCGCACTTGGATTGCAGTAATAGATCCTCGTCCTTTGAAATCCTTTTCCATCCGGTCCGTTCTCTATACACTTGGGATTGGAAAACTCACTTCCGTTATCCGTCAGGATGACCGGAAACAGCTTCCTAAAATCCTGCCCTCCCAGCCGGTGGTACAGTTCATCATAAATATCTATCACTGACTTTGAGGTGTTCGCTTCCCGCAGGAACCCCAGCATCAGTGACACATTTACAAAATATATCGTCAGCAGGACTTTCCCTCCCTTGCTGCCGATCACGGAATCCATCTGCACCACTGCTGTGTCCGGATGCTGTTCCATATATACTTCGTAATCATGATAATTCCTTCCCACACGGCATCCACGGTCTACTTTCAGCTCCGGTTTTTTATATCTCGGACGGTACTTTACCTTTCTTGGCAGGTCTATGTTCCTGATATCAAACAGGCATCCATCCACGTAGTTGTAGAGGGTCTTTTCACTGCACATCAGTTCATCCTTATGTGTCAGGTAGATCTGATGGATAGACTGCCCCTGTTTTACCAACGGCACCAGGATTTCATTGAGTCTGGCGATTTCCCCTTCCGTAGCAAGGATCCCGCTTCGGGATTCCGATATCTTATCCGTTGCCCGCCTCTGGGCTCCCAGAGCATCGTAAACAGTTTTTGTCAGCGTACACTTCTTTACTTCACTGCATCCGTTGCATACATATGGCGGTTTAAAGCGATGGGTACATATTTCTTCTTCATAATGCTCGCAGTAACGGTTGCATATGAGTTCACACTGTTTACAGACAGCTACCAGTGGATGCCTGCAGTCATTTGTCCCACATACTTTTTTCCTCTTACATGCTTTTCTGTACTTGCAGGTATTATGCGGGTAACTTCCATAACCGGTGTCCTGTTCGATGGAATAGTTCCTGATCTCCTTTGTGATGGTAGTCCTGTCCCTTCCCAGTTTCTCTCCAAGCTCTGTGAAAGTCATGTGCTCCTTTAGTCCGCTTTCTATCTCCAGCCGGTCCTCATAATTTAAGAACTTTGCCATACTGTCTCCTTTCCCCGCCAGCTGCTGAAGTTCTGTTAAAAAACAGGAAGAACATTTCTGCTCTTCCTGCATTTGTATCGTCACTTTCACTGCTGTAATTTATTCTGTTTGTAATCAACTTTCCCCCTCACACGGGAATTTCAAAAAACTATTGAGGACGCAGAAGCACTGTATCTCAAACTCTTTGAAATACAATGCTTCCCTGCATTTTCTATATCGTCATGTTGATATTATTACTTTACTATCCTGCACACTCTCTGGGAGTGACTGTATCTATCAAAAAAGAAGCCAGCAGTTTATTCACGCACTACTGACTTCCTATATTATTCATTTTATTTACTTCGCTGCGTCTCAGACAAGTTTTCCATCTTTAAACACAATCTCTTTTATTTCTTAATATGCTTAAAAAGTTTCGTAACAAACAAGGCTTTCAAGCGCTTTTCTATCCTTTGAATGTCTGTCTGGTGATGCAAGCTCCACCAGATGCCCCACACACCAGCTGACAATATAACCATTGCCCTCCAGGTATCCGTCCTCTCTCTTATCTGCACCGATTACCTTTGCGATGGACTGCGCCACCGAAGGTTTCTCGGCAATTACTAATTTTATATTTTTTTCACTCAAATTTTGTTTCCTTCTTTCATTTTTTATTTGCTTTTTGATAGCATAAATGCTATCATGTATATAGAATAAATATTTCCACTTGGAGAACATATACTAATGTACAACATTGAATTTTACGAAGATTCCAATGGCAGATCAGAGCTTTGGGAATTTCTTGAATCTCTTCGAGTCAAAGCAGCTACAAACAAAGATGCCCGTATTCAATACAAGCAGATAAGTTTGTACATCCAGCTCCTCGAAGATAATGGTACACGGCTTAATGAAAATATCACAAAACACCTTGATGATGATATCTGGGAGCTTCGCCCAGGCAATAACCGTGTTTTATATTTTTATTTCAAAAATGATACCTTTGTTCTTTTGCATCAATTCCGCAAGAAAACTCAAAAAACTCCCAAGCGCGAAATTGAACGGGCAAAGGCTGAACGTGATGATTACCTTGCCCGAAAGGAGGCTGAATGATTATGAAAACCTGGAATGACTATAAGGAATATGTAAGAACCGTTGATCCTGAAATTGGAAAAGACATCGATGAAGTTGAAAATATTTCCTCCATCGTAAGTGCCATGGTGGAACAGCGTACTTCTCTTGGACTTAGCCAGAGAGAGCTTGCTGCTATGTGTGGTATTCCACAATCATCCGTAGCACGGATCGAATCCTGCAAAACAACCCCGAATCTCGGAACACTGCTTAATATTTTTCAGCATCTCGGTTTACAGCTTACAGTAAGACCTACAAAACCTACCGTTTAAAATCAAGGAGAATCTCTGCGAAGAGGTTCTCCTTATCTCCCAGTGGAACCAAAAGCCCCCGTACCACGCTCCTTCCAGTTTTCAAAAGTAAAATCCGGTATCAGGACTGGCATCCAAATCCCAGAGGCAACTTACAGATATCTCCCGCCGGATCACAGCATCCTTGGGACTGAATACATCAGCACCGGCATCATTGGCATGAGCGCTCTCTGGACTTCTCCCTCCAAAATCAATCAGCTGTATCTTCATCTAATACCCCTTCCTCCAACACACTCTCTTCGCACAGTTTTGGGAAATCCACCCTGATAATGTCTGTTGGTAACATCTGCGGTGGAATACTCTTTCCGCAGGTCATCTTTCCTTCCTGTGCCAATCCTATTCCAAGATTCACACATGACACTGTTTTACCTACTCCACCTTTTTGATTTGATACTGCTATTACTCTGCACATAATCTGTTCCTCCTTTATTCATCCCAATATTTGTTCATATTTAATTTCAACATTTCCAAGATTTCACGTCTCATCTGCTCTGCCGTATAACTAACAGGGAAAAATCTGTGAAGCTGTTCCGTTTTGAATACTACACTGTCTATCTCTTTTTGCTTAATCTCACTTAGAATATCTTCCATATCCCTTACTGTAAGTTTCCCATCTGCGCTCAATTTCTTTATACGGAGTGCCTGGGAAAGTGATGGTGTGCACTGTGCAAATTCCATTGCATCCAGCATTTCCTTTTGCTCCTTCTTTTTCAGAAATGACAACTGAACTGCCGGAGTAAATCCCATGCTTCCGTCATCCACTTTTTCAAGCATTTCAGGAATAAGTTCTGTGATTTTGATATACCTCTGAACCTGTTTGGGGCTGTCCCCACATTCCTCTCCAATCAGCTCAATGCTTTTCTTTCCCAAATTATGGTCTACCTGACCACATTTTCTTCTTCCTGCCTTCCTTTTGATTGCTTCATACTTCATTTTGTAAGCAAATGCTTTTTCACTTGGACTGATCATTTCCCGTTGCAAATTTGAATCAACCATAGATACAACCGCTTCATCATCTTTTAATACGCGAATGATCACAGGTACCTTACGATAACCGATCTTTTCAGCTGCAAATTTTCTTCTGTGACCCGATATGATCTCATAAGTTCCATCCTGCCTCGGTCTGACTATCAGAGGATTTAATATTCCATACTTCTTAATGCTCTCCTGTAATTCAATCATCTGACTGTCCGCCTGAACCTTGAATGGATGGTTTACAAATCCCCGAAGTCTTTCCAGCTCAATCTCTACAACTCTTTCATCCTGATCCAGCAATTCCTTCTTTTCTTCCATAGGCAACTTCCTTTCCCTGAACGCAAAAAAGCCCGTCCAGAATAGATTGTTTTTATCTAATCTGAACGGACTCTTCCGACAGGCCTGATATCACAGGCAAGAATATAGTGTTTTATCTCACTGCTTTTCCTAATTTTACACCCCAAAACTCATCCTACACTGTAGTTAATCCCTCTAGGTGACAGACCGGAAAATATGAATCGGTGACAAGCATCCATCCCCGCTGACAAAGTCAGTATTTTCAACCTTGTTTCGCTGACAAATTTGTCACTGAAATTGCAATTCTGCACAAAAAAAGCGGCAATGAAACTATCTTCATTACCGCTAAAAATGAGCGTCTCCTATAGGAATCGAACCTACAATAGAGTCTTAGGAGGACCCCGTTATATCCATTTAACTAAGGAGACAAATGCCGTATTTTCGGGCTTTTCAGCTCTTTTGGCTCCGGCTGCCATATCTATGAATTCAATCACTCTTGTGATGAATTTCCATTGTATCTTATTTTGACATTCAGGTCAATCCCTGTTGGAATCGAACTCTGACTTATCACTTTCCAACTTCCATAAGTCTCAACCATGATTGAACCTTAGGAGGACCCCGTTATATCCATTTAACTAAGGAGACAAATGCCGTATTTTCGGGCTTTTCAGCTCTTTTGGCTCCGGCTGCCATATCTATGAATTCAATCACTCTTGTGATTTAACTATAGGAACATATGCACAACTGTTAGTATACCGAAAATATTGTTATTTTGCAACATTATTCCTCAGGAAAATTGATATATCCCTGCAGCCAGATAGATCCCTTAAAACGACGTCCCACCTGAGGTTCACCGTAGAGGTCTTTTTCGTTAATGCACACATCAAAAGTCAATTCATTGCACAGAATCGTAAGAATATATACCTTTTCTCCGGTAATATCATTGGTCACCAGGCGAAACTCTGTAATCTCTCCCAGTACTGAGTACTGGTCGCACTCCACACCGTAAGGCATAAAATAGGTGTCCACCAGACTGAAAATATCGTTCTTCTGTATCTTCCGGGAGATAGTGGTATACATATCCATATCTTCAAGTGTCAATGTCTCAATGGCATCTTCGTCTCCCTGTCTGGCAGCGGCCAGGAGTTTATTACGATTGGCAGAATCTTTTTTCACGCGCAGGACCTGTTCTTCATCCTTTTTTATAGGTAGAAGAATACTGCCCTTCAGAGACAATCCGGATAAGGTAAGTGTAGTACCGCGGATTGGTAACTTTCCGGTGCTTTGTGCTTTGATATAGGGAATACGATTCCGCAGATAAAAAATCAGAGAGATTCCCACCTTGATATCATCACAGATACCGGCATAGGAATCCTTATCCGCATGGCGTTCCACAGAGACATCTTCATACGAAGTAATGCCGCTTCCCGTCAGATACGGAAAATAGTATTCGTAGATAAACTTATCGTTATCATCAAATTCTCCACAGACAGCCACACCAAAGGTACCGGATTCTGCGGTACCCTTAGTGTGTGTGTGATTTTTGCTGAATTCTCCTAGGAGAATGCCCTCCTGATTCATGGTATATGCACGATGATCGGAATTCATGATCACGTCTGTCAGTAATTCTTTTAATTTCTTTCGGTCCGTATATTCACTGAATCCGATGGCTCTCATATATTTATGCAAAAAATCACCTTCTTTCCATCTGTATCGTCCATTATAGATGCATTTTCTATGCTTCGCATGGGTGAGCTATTCTATCATTTCTTAGGCAGGACTTTCTCCTTACCACCCATGTAAGGACGCAGAGCTACGGGAATGTTCACGCTGCCATCCTCATTTACATTATTCTCCAGGAATGCGATCAGTCCTCTGGGAGAAGCCAGTACGGTATTGTTCAGTGTGTGTACCAGATAAGTTCCATTTTCACCCTTGGTTCGGATACCCAGTCGTCTTGCCTGCGCATCACCCAGGGTAGAACAGGAACCAACCTCGAAATACTTCTTCTGTCTGGGACTCCATGCTTCTACATCGCAGGATTTTACTTTCAGATCTGCCAGATCACCACTACAACACTCCAGGGTACGAACGGGTACATCCAGACTACGGAAGAATTCTACGGTGTAGGACCACATCTTGTTATACCAGTCCATGGAATCCTCAGGCTTACACAGAACTACCATCTCCTGCTTCTCGAACTGGTGTACACGGTATACACCTCTCTCCTCAATGCCGTGGGAACCTACTTCCTTACGGAAGCAAGGAGAATAAGAAGTCATCGTAATGGGCAGGCTCTTTTCTTCTACGATCTGACCCTTGAACTTACCGATCATAGAATGCTCGGAAGTACCGATCAGGTACAGATCCTCTCCTTCAATCTTATACATCATGGCTTCCATTTCTGCGAAACTCATAACGCCGTTTACTACGCTGCTGCGGATCATGAAAGGAGGAATGCAATAGGTGAATCCCTTATCGATCATGAAGTCTCTTGCATAGCTGATCATTGCAGAATGGATTCTTGCTGCATCACCCATCAGATAATAGAAACCATTACCGCTGGTACGTCCTGCGCTCTCCTTATCCAGACCGTTCAGACGATCCAGAATATCTGCATGATAAGGAACCTCAAAATCAGGAACTACGGGCTCGCCGAATTTCTCGATCTCTACGTTCTGGCTGTCGTCCTTACCGATAGGCACAGATTCATCAATGATATTGGGAATGACCATCATGATCTTGGTGATCTTCTCCTGCAGTTCGGTCTCGGAAGCTTCCAGTTCAGCCAGACGCTTTGCACCGGCAGCTACTTCTGCTTTCTTGGCTTCTGCCTCTTCCTTTTTGCCCTGACCCATCAGTGCACCGATTTCTTTGGAAATACGGTTTCTGGAAGCACGCAGATCATCTGCTTCCTGCTTTGCCTTTCTGCTCTCGGCATCCAGTGCGATCACCTCATCTACCAGGGAGAGCTTTTCATCCTGGAATTTTTTGCGGATGTTCTCCTTGACCACCTCGGGATTTTCTCTTAAAAATTTAATGTCTATCATGACTTCCTCCATTCTGCCATTCTGATCTGAACAGCATTATTCTAATCCTTTTTCAATATACACATTCAGAACTTTCACAAGATCCAGTATCTTCTCTTCTTTTAATTTCTGTCCGTTTTTATCTCGGATAATCCGGATCACAGGACGATCCTGAAAATCTTTGTTCTGCGATACTACGATTGCTTCTTCTCCGTCACTGGTAAGCACATGGCTTCCGGCAGGGTAGACTGCAGTAAAACTTAAAAACGCGTCTACTATTTTACCATTATATTTCACATTTTTAAAGCTTTTTAAATATTCTACCGCTTCATATACTTTACTGCGTCTCTGAGCAATACCACAGATCATCTCATCAAAGGCATCACATACCGCTACGATCTGGCAAGAGAAAGGAATCTCCGCTTCTTTTAATTTGAGAGGAAAACCAGATCCATCCAGTCTCTCATGATGATACAGAATGATCTTCTTCACCTCATCAGAGATCCAGTCCTCATCCTTGACGGAAGTATATCCGTAGACCGGATGCTTCTTATACTCAGCCAGTGCTTCCGGCTTCATATCCTCCATGGATTTACCTTCGTAATCCAAAGTCGTATATCTGAGTCCGATATCATGTAACAGACAGCCTACACCGATATCATGAATCACACTTTTATCTAGCTTCAGCCGAAGCGCTGTCAGAATTGCCATGGAACTTAAGCTGATGGAATGTTCATAGATATCTGCACTTCTCTCACGGATGTCAAATACTTTTTCTATGACTTCTTTTTCATCCAGTATATTCGTAATAATCTCATCTGCCGCCTGGGTCAGTCCCTGCAGTTCTTTATTATTCTGATAAGTGTGTCTCTCAAGAATACTTTTTACTTTTCTTTTTATCGTTTTTTCTATATCGTTTTTAAGTATTGCTATTTCATTTGCCTGGTCTTCTTTTACATAGACCTCCAGGATACCCATTTCTTCTATTTTAGAAATATACTCTTTTTTTAATACTACGCCTTCCGGAAGAATGATCTGATAATCCCAAGTCATCAATGACTGTGCAAGAATTTCGTTTCCGGTCAGCTCGCTCAGTTTCATCCTCTTCATATGCTGCTTCCTCTTTTATTCCCCCATTGCTATGGAAAGTGCTTCTGCCTCCTCAGCTCCCAGATCGATCACACACTGTCCGAGTTTGATCTCCTTAGTGTAAGAATAACAACCCTCAGAACTATGAACGGAATTAATAATAAATCCATTATTATTTTCATCCAGCAGTGCCAGAGAAAAACTCAGCTGTCCTCCCATCTGATTAAATGCATCGTATTTTACCAGACCCATTTTCTGATAAGCGGATTCCATATTCTTATATAAAGTACGAATATCCTTTTTATTTTTCTCTGTATTTGCCTTGAGGAATTTATTGTCCTCATATAGACCTGCAATATCCTGTTCCAGACTGGCACCGTCTTTACCGGTGAGAAATTTATCCAGTCTCTTTTTTAATTTACTCGTCTTCCGGATCTGCACGATCAACAGAATCAGAAAAATGAGTAACAGCAGGATTGTCACTGTCATTCCGATCAGAAGGTATCCTAAGTCAAATCCACCCAGACCGATCTGATTTAAAAAAGTACTACCTGTCATAATACTCTCCTTTGTATCTCTTCTCTTTACTTGTCTCTCTTATTTATTCAGTACATCCAGGAGTCTGTCCAAATCTTCATGATTGTAAAATTCAATTTCGATCTTACCGGATCCCTCTCCCTTAGATGTAACGGTTACTTTTCTTCCAAGCTTTTGTTTCAGTTTTTCTTCAATATCCTGGTAGATCACCTGCATGGTTTTATCATCTACTTTTTTGGACTTTGCAGGTTTATGTAAATTTTTTACCAGTTTCTCTACATCACGTACGCTCAACTTTTCATCAAAAATACGCTGTGCCAGATTATACTGTTCTTCCGGATTCTCCACTGCCAGTAATGCTCTCGCATGTCCGGTACTGATCATCTCATCTACCACCATGCGCTGTACTTCTTCGTTCAGTTTCAGAAGTCGGATAGAGTTGGTAACCGCTGCACGGCTCTTGGATACTCTCTCTGCAACTTCATCCTGCTTCAGATGAAACTCTGTTAAGAGTCGCTTGTATGCCTGTGCTTCTTCAATCGGATTCAGATCTTCACGCTGGATATTCTCAATCAAGGAAATCTCCACAATCTCCTGTTCCGTATAATTACGGATGATAACCGGAACTTCCTTCAGACCTGCCAGCTTTGCTGCACGCCATCTTCTCTCACCGGCAATGATTTCATAATAATCTTTGCGGTCCTGTACCAAAATCGGCTGCAACAGACCGAACTGCTTAATAGAATCTGCCAGCTCCTGCAGAGCATCCTCATCAAAATTTTTACGAGGCTGTTCTCTGTTAGGCTCTACCTTTGTGATCTTCACAAGGGTCTGCGGTTCTTCTCCCTCTGTTGTCTCTGTCTTTGATTTTGCTGCTGTTTCTTTTTTTGTCTTTGTCTCCCCTAATGCATTAGGTATTAGAGAATCCAGACCTTTTCCCAATCCTCTTGCTGCCATACCGTTCTTCTCCTCTATTTTTTACTTGTTCTTAATTACTTCCTCTGCAAGCTGCATGTAAGCTTCTGCTCCGGCAGATTTTGGATCATACATATTAATAGGCATACCATAACTGGGAGCTTCTGCTAATCTGATATTTCGGGGAATTAATGTATTATACACCTTTTGATTCAGATTTTGTTTAACATTTTCTACCACCTGCATAGACAGATTGGTACGGGAATCGTACATAGTGAAAACAACACCATCAATTCTAAGATCCGGATTCAGTCTCTCTTTTACCAGATTAATAGTGTGGATCAACTGGCTCAATCCTTCCAGTGCATAATATTCACATTGAATGGGAACCAGCACACTGTCTGCTGTAGTCATGGAATTAATCGTTAACATATTCAGAGAAGGAGGACAATCAATGATAATAAAATCATAATCATCCTTAACATAATCCACTTCGTTCTTTAATATATATTCCTTCTTATCTACTCCGATCAGTTCGATCTCAGCAGCTGCCAGATTTACATTGGAAGGAACTACCGATACATTCTTGATAATATTTGAAATAATACAATCTCTGATAGAACACTCTCCCAGGATTAGTTCATAAATTGTATTTTCCAATTCATTTTTTTCGATACCAAATCCACTGGTAGTATTTCCCTGTGGATCTGTGTCGATTACTAATACCTTTTTACCTTTTGCAGCCAGAGATGCAGACAAATTAATGGACGTAGTTGTCTTACCTACGCCACCCTTCTGGTTTGCTATTGCAATAATTCTACCCATACTTTTTTCACCATGTCTTTCTTAATGATTTAGCCGTGCAAACCTCTGGACTGTCTGTCCATATCTTCTACAACAATATCATAGATTTCTCCGAGAGAAGCACAATACTCCAGAACCTTCCAGGGCTCATTGGTATGAAAATGAATCTTGATCAGCTCTTCATCTCCTACTGCCAACAAGCAATCACCTTTGAAATGTTCTGTAATGTAGTCATTAATTTCATCTTCATCCAGATTGGTACCTTCAATTAATAATTGTGTATCATATTTGAATTCTAACATTATGAATCCTCCATTCTGTATTTGTGAAACCACTCTATAATAATAGCATGAGCATTTCTATGTTACAAGGTAAAAATACTACAAAAAGTTGATACTTTATTCGCATTTATAGGAAAATACTAGATATTGTGGCTGTGTATTTGTTGTTTTTTTCATAAGTATTATGTTTCACGCTTCTTTTGTAATATGTTTCACAAATTTAGCCACTATATCTTGGGTGGTAATGTTTCACGTGAAACATTATGTAGTATGATTTTCATATAGGCTCATAGAATGTTTCACGTGAAACATTCTATGTAATTAACCCCTACATCTAGTGAACAAATTAATTTAAAAGGATATCTATGTAACTTGTTTTGTTTTAACATCTATGCTAGGATAAGAATGCTAGTGGTATAAGTAAGCACAAACCGATTTGGAGTAGAAAATTGAATTTTGATTTGCGATTCCTCCGACGAAAGGAATCCTCAGCGGAATGGAGATTAATATGGCTATTGATAAAGTAAGAGAATATTTCAAAACCTATCAGATGGATGATCATATTTTGGAATTTAATGTTTCGAGTGCAACCGTAGAATTAGCAGCGGAAGCTTTACATTGTGAAGGAAAACGAATTGCTAAGACAATGTCCTTCCTAATTGATAATCAGCCAATATTAATAGTAACCGCTGGGGATACAAAAATCGATAATGCGAAATACAAACACTTTTTCGGAGCAAAAGCAAAAATGATTCCGGGGAATGAAGTAGAAAGAATTATTGGTCATGCCATTGGCGGTGTATGTCCGTTTGCAGTGAATGATAATGTGAAAGTATACTTAGACGAATCTTTGCAAAGATTTGAAACTGTATTTCCGGCTGCAGGAAGTCCTAACAGTGCAATTGAATTAACAATCCCTGAATTAGAAAAATACTCAAACTTCCTGCAGTGGATAGATGTCTGCAAAGGTTGGCAGTAACCTAATACAATTTAATCAGATCATTTTTGATAGCAAACACAGCTGCCTGTGTTCGATCGGATACATCAATTTTTTTAAAGATATTAGAGATATGATTTTTTACTGTTCTCTCACTGATATTCAGAGATGTTGCAATCTCCTTATTGAACATTCCGTTAGCAACCTCAATAAGTACTTCCAACTCTCTCTTCGTCAGACTGTTGATTTTTTCTTTGTCAATATCTCTGGATACCAGTCGGCTGTTCAAAGCCGGTACCAGACTGGGTTGAATATAAGTTTCTCCCTGCATAATACAATTAATGGCTTTTTTCAGTTCTGCGGATTCTGCATCTTTCATGATATAACCATCTACGCCAATGTCCACAGCCTTTAAAAGATATTCAACTTCATTGTGTACCGTTAATACCAATATTTTAACAGAGATGTTCTTCTTCTTAATCTCCTGCAGAACTTCTATTCCATTCATAACAGGCATATTAATATCCAGAAGCAGTATATCAGGATGGACAGAAAGTAATTGCTCCATACATTCTACACCATTATTAGCTTCGGCGATCACAGAAATAGTACCGTCAAATTCCAGTAATTGACGTATTCCTTCTCTCATAAGAACATGATCATCTGCCAACATAACTTTTATACTCATATATATCCTCACTTACTTGTATATATTTATTCTTTGTCTTGCTGTCCTATTTTTCAGCTAAATGTAAATCAAAAGGAATCTTAATATCTATCGTAGTTCCCTGACCAATCTCAGAACTTATATGTATTGTACCGTTCAGTAGAACGACACCCTCATGGATCAATGCTAATCCAAAATGACTATTTGCTTTATCTTCCGCTTCTTCCATGGTAAATCCCTTACCATTATCTTGGATTAAAATTTCATATTGCTGCTCTGTTTTTTTACAATGGAATAATACCCTGGTAGCCTGTGAATGCTTTTTAATATTTAACAGACATTCCTGAACCACACGGTATAAGGTAATACAAAAATAATCATCTGTTTCACATGAAACATCATCGATTTCCACATCCATTATGTAGTCTCTGTCAGCATTCAAAAAATCCAGTAATCTTTCAAAGGAAGCCTTTAATCCCAGATCATCAAATGTCATAGGACGCAGATTGAAAATAGTACTTCTGATATCTTCAATGACATTATGCAATCCTTTACTCACAGAATTCAATTCCATCTTCGCTCTGGCAGGATCCTTATCAATATATAAGGAAGCCAGTTCAATCATATGAACAAAATGGGCAATATTCTGCAAGGAAGTATCATGAAGTTCGGAAACAATTCTTTTTCTCTCCGTCTCCAACATCTCCATAATTTTCTTACCATTCTCTATATTACAATTACACTCATTCTTTTGTACATTTAAATTATTGTTCATATATCACCTTATAGAACATATGTTCTATTTAGAAATATTCCATTATATTTATAATATAGGAATAATATTATTGTGTAAAACTCTTTTTATTAATAATAAATAAATCTTAACACAATTTTTACATTGGATTCTCTTCGTTTTATGACAAAGGTTCCTTGGATGGCAATCCGGCTTTTCTGGGATATTTTGCAGGTGTGGACTTTTGCTTTGTAATAATAAACAGATTCCGATAAATATCCGAATCGGGAAGTGTAAATTCAACCTGTCCATCCATTTTTCCACCAAGTATCTTCACAGCATGCTGTGCAGTATTCATCTCTTCTGTTATTTTTTCAGATTTATAAGAGATAAATTTGCCGCCGACCTTTACAAAGGGGAGGCAATATTCTGACAATGTGGAAAGATTTGCCACTGCCCTGGATACACATAGATCATATTTTTCTCTGCATTTTCCAGGCTTGGCATAATCCTCCGCACGACCATGAATTGTCTCTACACCGGTAAGCCCTAAAGCAGAGATCACCTCATTTAAAAAATTGATTCTCTTATTCAGGGAATCCAATAAAGTAACCTGGAGATTCGGAAATGCAATCTTCAATGCAAGCCCCGGAAAACCTGCTCCGGTTCCAACATCGATCACTGTTTTATTCTGTGTCACATCGTAAGCTTTGCAGAGAGAAATACTATCCACAAAATGTTTCTTCATGACTTCATCATATTCTGTAATTGCGGTAAGGTTCATTACCTCATTCCACTCCACCAGCATCTCAAAATATTTCAGAAATTGCCGGATCTGTTCATCACTTAAGGTTACACCCAGTGCCTTACAATCTTTTTCAAATTGTTCTGTGTTATATTCTGCCATGCATTCCTCCGGAATTCATATTAACTATGATTTTTTACATTATAATGTTCCAGGTACACTAACAATACCGAAATATCTGCAGGAGATACTCCGGAGATACGGGAGGCCTGTCCTACGGAAATCGGACGGAATTCCTTCAGTTTCTGTCTGGCTTCCAGTCGAAGGGAAGGAACTTCATCGTAATTCAGATTATCCGGAATTAATTTTTTCTCCATCTTACGATACTGTTCAACCTGACGTTTCTGTCTGATAATATATCCTTCATATTTAATTTCAATTTCTACCTGTTCCACAACAGCAGGAGGAAGGGGTTTTCGTTCCTTATCAATAGGAGCCAGTGCCGCATATCCCAGCTCCGGTCTGCAGATCAATTCTGCCAGAGTAGCTGCCGTTTTCAGAGTAGAGCTGCCACACTCTTCCAAAAAATGCTGGATCTCTTTATTGGCACCTACTGAAGTATTTTTCAGTCTCTGAATTTCCTGATCGATAAGTTCTTCTTTTTCAATCAGAGCATCATACTCCTGCTGTGAGATGAGACCGATCTCATAGCCTTTCTTACGAAGACGCAGATCTGCATTGTCCTGACGAAGCAACAGACGATACTCCGCTCTGGAGGTCATCATACGATAAGGTTCTCTATTATCTTTAGTAACCAGATCATCGATCAATACTCCGATATAGCTTTCGGAACGATCCAGGATCAGCGGATCTCTGTGCAGAATAGACATTGCCGCATTGATACCGGCGATTAGTCCCTGGGAAGCTGCCTCTTCGTATCCACTGCTTCCGTTAAACTGTCCACCACTGAACAGTCCAATGATATTTTTGAATTCCAGGGAAGGATTCAACTGTTTCGCATTAATACAGTCATATTCAATTGCGTAAGCATTTCTAACGATTTCACAGTGTTCCAGTCCCGGAACAGTACGATACATAGCTAATTGTACATCTTCCGGAAGAGATGAGGACATTCCACCAACATACATTTCATTCGTGTGCAACCCCTCCGGCTCAATAAATACCTGATGTCTCTCTTTTTCCGCAAATTTAACAACTTTATCTTCAATCGAAGGACAATATCTGGGACCGGTTCCTTCGATAATACCCGCATAAATTGGAGAACGATCCAAGTTATTCCGGATGATTTCATGCGTATTTTTATTCGTATAAGTCAGCCAACAGGAAGCCTGTTCTTTCTGTACAGATTCAGGGTCTGTGGAAAAAGAAAAAGGAACCACTTTCTCATCTCCGAACTGCTCTTCCATTTTGGAAAAATCAAGAGAACGCTTATCCATTCTGGCAGGAGTTCCTGTCTTAAAACGACGCATTTCTATTCCCATTGCTTTCAGAGAATCCGTAAGGTGATTTGCTGCCTGCAATCCATTAGGTCCGGTATAAGTAATAGATTCACCGCACAAACATCTCGCACGAAGATATGTACCGGTGCAAAGGACCACAGCCTTACATTCATAGATGGCTCCGGTAAAGGTTTTGACACCTGTGATCTTTTTCTTATGATCTTCTGTTTCCTCCCAGAGAAGTTCACAGACTTCCGCCTGTTTGATCAACAGATTATCCTGATTTTCTAATACTTTACGCATTGCCCTGGAATATTCCGCTTTATCCGCCTGTGCACGCAGTGAGTGTACTGCAGGACCTTTGGAGACATTTAACATTTTGGACTGGATAAAAGTTTTATCAATATTTTTACCCATCTCTCCACCCAAAGCATCCAATTCTCTTACCAGATGTCCCTTGGATGAACCACCGACGTTCGGATTGCAGGGCATCAAAGCAATACTATCTACACTTACCGTAAATATTACTGTCTGAAGTCCCAGCCTTGCACAGGCAAGAGCAGCTTCACATCCGGCATGACCGGCACCTACCACACATACATCCACTTGTTTTTTTAGTTCCATGTTATTTATTCCTCTTAGTTATTACTTTCCCATACAAAATTTTGAGAAAATCTCATTGACCACATCTTCATCTACTTCTTCCCCGATGATCCTGCCCAGAGAAGCATATGCACTTGTCAGATCAATAGAATAAAAATCTTCGGGCATTCCATTTTCAATACTTCTCTCTACCAATTGCAGACTATGCAAAGCATCCTGAAGAGCTTCTTTATGTCTGAGGTTGGTGACTACCAATTCATTATTATGTTTTAATTCACCCTCAAAAAACATATTTCGAATGGTCTCTTCCAGTTCTTCCATTCCAGAATTTTCCGAAGAGGGATCAATGGTAGAAGTGCGAAGGATACGAATATCCTCGCTATGTTTTAATCTTTTTGCCAGATTTTCTTTCAAACTTTCTTCTGTGATTTTATTTTCCAGATCTGATTTATTCAAAAGAATAATTGCCTTTTTGCCATCCAGTAAGGAAATAATATTCTGATCGTCCTCATCAATATTCCCGGAAGCATCCACCACATATAAAATAAGATCAGCATCCATAGCATATTTTTTGGCCCGTTCCACACCGATCTTCTCAACCACATCCTGTGTTTCATGAATTCCGGCGGTATCGATCATATTCAGACTGATTCCATGCAGATTGATTGTCTCATGCAGGGCATCTCTGGTAGTACCCGCAATCTCTGTAACAATAGCTCTGTCTTCTCCCAGCATCATATTAAGCAGTGAAGATTTTCCGGCATTAGGCTTACCTACAATCACGGTGGATATTCCTTCTTTGATAAGTCTTCCATTATCAGCTGTAGCTAAAAGCTTCGCAATCTCCTGTTGGAAATAAGTAACCTTTGCAGCGAGCTGCTCCGGATATCCATCCAGACTGATATGTTCCGGATCATCCAATGCAGATTCGATAAAAGCAATCTGGTATAAAATATCTTCCCGCAATGTGTGTATTTTGTTCGAAAGCTGTCCCTTTAACTGACTTACCGAAGAAGAAAGAGCATATTCATTCTGCGAATGAATCACATCGATAACAGCTTCCGCCCGGGATAGATCAATTCTACCGTTCAAAAAAGCCCTTTTTGTAAATTCACCCGGCTGCGCCAGTCTGGCACCGGCATGCAGTACCGCTTCCAATACTTTCTGCATGACCAACACACCGCCATGACAGTTGATCTCTACTGTATCTTCCGTGGTATAACTCCTCGGAGCTTTCATGACAGCAACCATAACTTCATCAATTACATTTTCATCCGAATCGACAATGTAACCATAATGAATCGTATGACTCTGTACCTTTGTCAAGATTCTCCTGCCGGCTGCAGAACGAAAAATATTATCTATTATATATATGGCATTTTCGCCGCTAATTCTTACAATCCCGATTCCGGAATCCGATAACGCTGTTGCAATGGCAGCAATTGTTTCGTTTTCATATTTTTCCATATTAACGCTCACTATTATCTATTTTGCATCAAACACTCTTCCGGTGGGAATCAATGTAGATTCATCACCTGCATAACCTGTTTGCATATATTCTACCATATGATCTTCTCCAAGATATTTATAGAGAAGATATCTGCGCTCCCGCTGATCACCCTCTTTATACTCAAAGCAATCATCAGATGCTGCACCATCCAACAATTTATAATACGCACCAACCAGATCCTCAAAAGAAATGGGTGCTCCGGATACCTGAAAATCATGATTTTCATTCAATCCTTTTATAAATAAAATAGGATGTTGTCTACCTGTTTCATTTTCATTACGCTGTGGAGTATCTATCGCATCACCTTCTATATTATATCCATGATCCGAGAGAACAATAATCACTGAATTATCATATACTCCGGCCTCTCTCAATTTATCCAGATATGCCATAGTAACTGTCATAGAAGATTCAATACAAGTATAGTAATTGGCATTATCTATTACATTTACATCCTTATCATAATAGAAAGGAACATGTGCCCCCATCAAATGAATCAGTTTAAATCTTTTTCCATCCACATAACTTATCTCATCTTCTTTCAAATCATCATAAAATGCTTTATTTTTCCAGGAGAATAATTCTTCATCTTTTGGAGTCATCTCTTGATTATTTAGCATATCAACATTAAACCAACATTTCGGTTTTAACAAATAAGGAGCATATTTCATACCAACCATTTTAATGATACGTTTATTAAATAAAGGGGCATCCCAAAGAGAAGACTGCGTATAAGCCAGATTATTAAATGCCCCGTCCATCACGCCTACTTCGAACTTATACTCATCTTCATAATAACTTAAAGTATAATCCTGTTTTTTCAAATATTCAAAAAAAGGAGAATTCTTAAATATTCTAATCTGATAATCCAAAAAGGGCTCTTTATTTTCATACCATTCTCCGGATATGATCAAAGGAAGAGAATGATCTGTATAGGCATATCCGGACATAGTATTATTATAGAAAGTAAAATCTCTCATTTCTTCTTTATATTCCGGATGCTGTTCCCACACCTGCCAAAAACACTCTTCATCAACAGCATCTAACAATACTATAATAAAATTAGTATCCGTAGACATTTCAAATTGATCTAATTTATTAAATTTCTCATATTGTTTTTTAGTAAAAATATCACCATTTACAGCAAGAACAGTGATCGTACTTCCAAGCATCAATATCATAAAAATACTGATATAACTGACTAGCTTCTTTATTTTATCATATTTTAAAAGGAAAAATCCAATAAGACAAATGACAGCTACTGCAATCCACATAATTGTAGATTTCATAGTTTCCGTACGATACAAAGTCCAATTAATTTCCGTACCATCCAGAGGCGGTAGATTTTTTATCATAAAATTGCCCTGAATATAACAAGCAATCATACAGGCAAAATAACCATACAATGCAATTTCATAAACTATCTTTGCTATAAAATAAGCTACCGTAAAACCAATAAGACTGATCACAAAAAACAAAAGGAAATCTTTGAAAATAAAAGGGAACAATAAGTAGGCATCATACCAAAATTCATTACTGTTATTAATGTAAAATTCCAGCGGAGCATAAATAAAAATCATAAAGCAAAAAGTCAGAGACAGAAATAAAGCAGGCTTTAATTCCGCAAGCATCTTTCCCTTATTCCATTTATTTTTAAACCAGTTTTTCATTTTTGTATATCTCCTTAAAATATAGACAATTATACTCCAAAAAAAGGGCAGTTGTAAATAAAGCCGGTAAATAGAATGAAATTCTAATACCGGCTTTTCATCACATTATTGTAATCTTCACTTTGATTATTTCTTCAAAGTAACTACAACTCTTCGGAAAGGTTCCTCACCTTCGCTGTGTGTGGTAACATATTTATCATTCTGCAATGCGGAATGAATAATTCTTCTCTCATAAGGATTCATGGGCTCCAGAGATACGCTTCTCTTGGTTCTCTTAACCTTATAAGCAATGTTTTTGGCAAGATTCTCAAGAGTTTCTTTTCTGCGCTGACGATAATTCTCGGTGTCAACCTTTACATGAATATACTCTTCAGATTCTTTGTTCACCACCAGAGATACCAGGTACTGGAGAGAATCCAGTGTCTGTCCTCTCTTACCGATCAGAACACCCATCTCATTACCGCTTAATTCGATATCCATGTTCTTCTCTTCTTCGTTGTACTTAATGGCAATTACTACTTCCATATTCATTGCCTGGAATACATCGTTTAAGAATACTCTTGCAACTTCTTCTACAGAACTTTTTTTAACAGATGCTTTGATCACAGCAGACTTTGCTCCGATTCCTAAGAATCCGGAAGAACCTTCTTCTACTACTTCATAATCCAGCTTATCACTGGTAACACCCAGCTTCTGGCAAGCTTCTGTAATAGCATCACTGACTGTCTTTGCAGATACTTCGATCATGTCCATATTATTTACCTCCTCAATTATTAAGGAAACTTTCTATTTACGGCTGTTTTTCTCGTTATAGTCTCTGACCATATTAGCCTTAGACATCATACTTCCGGGTTTTGCTTCTTTTACTTCGGAATAGCTGTCAGCAGATACTTCACTATTATCTATTTTAGAAGAAATATTTGCCTTCTTCTGAATATTTTTCGTATTCATGCTTGCATAAGCATTCAGTTTTTCCTGCTGTTCCTTCATTTTTTCAAGCTTTTTCGCACTCTTCTCAGAATTTTTCTTGATAATATCATCAAAATTCATCTTATCAATATGCTTATTGATCACTATCTGCTGGATACTTCTGACAACGCTACCTGCAACCCAGTACAGACCCAGACCGGAAGGTAATGTAAAACAGAACCATGCAGACATCAGAGGCATGATCATATTCATAGTCTTCATGGAAGAAGCCATTGCTGCCGCCTGATCATTGCCATTGTTAGAAGAAGTATCCTGCTGGGGCATCAGCTTTACGTTGATCCATTGTGTCAAAGCAGACAGAACCGGAATAGCAATTGCTCCGATTACTAAAAGCCATGCTCCGTTAGCCCATGCTTCCTTCAACACATAAGAAGGAGAGTTGCCGATATTCAGTCCTAAAAAATTATTATACTCTTCCAGCTTGCTTACCGTATTGGTCACATCTGCTGCAAGAGAAGGAAACTTCTCACTGATACTTGCAAAATCAGCGGTAGATGCCTTGTTCAGACAGTCAATGATCGTATTCTGTACATATTCACTGTGAGTACCGGCTACAAAGCCTGCATTCGTGAACTGCTTACTGTACATAGCGGAATTGCTCAGATTCTGAACCAGCTCCGTTGCACCGGCTGTATCAATAATATTATCTACCAGAGGGAAGAAGGCTTCCTTAACTCTGCCGACATAAGCAGGAATTGCATAAATTACACGATACAGAGCAAACAGAATAGGCATCTGGATCAACATATACAGACAACTGCCGGTAGGAGATACACCATACTTTGCATATACTGCCTGGATTTCCTGATTCTGTGCCAACTGAGCATCCTGATCCTTACGATTCTTGTATTTTGCCTGAATTGCCTGAATCTCAGGATTCATTTTAGCAGACAGCTTAGAGAATTTCTGCTGCTTGATGGTAAGAGGCATCATCAACAGGTTAACAACAATTGTAAAAAGGATGATTGCGAGACCGATATTGGGAATACCGATCATATTCAGAACTTCGAAGATTCCTTCCATTATCTTACCCAGAAGCCAGGCTACCTGTCCGATAATGAATGTGGAATTCTGTGTCAAAAGAATACCGTTCATTTATCCTCCTAATAAGTGCCATTATTTAAAATTTTACGGTACCGGATCATATCCACCCTTGGAAAAAGGATTACACCTCAAAATTCTCCAGGCTGCCAAAAGTCCTCCCTTGATCACACCATATTTTTCAATGGCTTCCAGACCATATTGAGAACAACTGGGAACATAAGGACATTTGGTTCCCTTATAAGGCGAAATATATTTCTGATAAAATCTTATCATGGCTATCAATATTTTTTTCATATACGATTCTAATTTAGTCATTATAAAAATAAATTTTTATAATATGATGAAGTTTTGCAAGATGTAACAATGCGCTCTCCGCTTCTTCATATCCTATGGAAGCTGCACCGGGTCTTGCAATGATTACCATATCCAAACCACTATTGAATACACTTTCATGTAATCTGTAACTTTCTCTGACCAGTCGTGTAATCCTGTGTCTTACCACACTATTACCGACTTTTTTACTTACACTGATTCCGATTCTGTTCTTATCAAGGCCATTTTCCTTAACATACATGATAAAGTACTTGTTAGCATAAGATCTGCCATTCTTGTACACAAAACGGAACTGTTCATTTTTCTTTAATGATTCCGAAAACTGCATGCAATCCTCCAACCGTGAAAGTTAAGAGAAAAAAAGGTCACATTGCTGTGACCTATGCGGATAATTTCTTTCTTCCTTTTGCACGTCTTGCTGCTAAAACTTTTCTTCCACCGGGAGTACTCATTCTGGCTCTGAAACCGTGAACCTTGGAATGGGAACGCTTTTTAGGCTGAAATGTCATCTTCATGGAAAGGCACCTCCTTCTCTAAACCTTCTTATATAAAAAGGTAAACATATTTTTCAACAATTGGGCGCATAAAAATACGCCTTCCTTTCGGAAAATAGCATATTGATTGTAATGTAAAAGCCCATCAATGTCAAGCAAAAATCAATAAAAATGCTGAAAAATCAAGAGAAAACGAGCTTTTTAAAATTCTAAAATTTTTTTAAATTAAATTATCCACATAGATATACACCATTTTTACCCACAAACGAGTTATCCACACCTTGTTGATTATTTGTGGATATTTTTATTTTTCATAGGGATATTATGTGTAAATCACGTGTAAAAGTGGACAAGTATCCAGTAAATGTGGATATCTTGAAATTTTACTATTTTATCCACATTTACACATCGCTATCCACAATCCCTGTTTATATTACAAGTTATAAACAACTTTATCAACAGATTGTGGATAACTTTATACATGACCTGTTCATAACTTGCATTTGAATTATTTGTAATTCTATTATACAATGAAATGGAGTTTCGCATGCGTCAGCTTGCACGGGAGGAAATCA